>JANQMX010000080.1 GCA_028279885.1 Rhodovibrionaceae bacterium
GTAGCTGTTGACGACCCACTGCGCGGTGGTGACATCTGAGTTGAACGTTCTTTCGATCGCGGGGATCGCGACGGACAGTGCGGTGAAATCGTTGGCAACAACGAGGATGCCCACGGCCATTGCGAAAAGGCCGATTACCGTATCTCTGTCGAGCCGTTCGGCTTCCATAACATAGCCCCCATCAAGCTTCCGGCGATGGTGACGGTTTTTGGCGCAAGCGACTACCAGTTTTTGGTCAGGTACCGAAGCGCGAGCTTGATCCTGCGATCTCCGCCAAGAGCGCGTCGACCGTGGTCTGTCGACAGTAGCCGCGGATCGCGCGCAGGGAATTCTCGTGCCGTTCTCGGGTGACGGTCGCGCAACCGTCGGTCACGAGTGTCACCAGATAGCCGAGATCACAGGCATCCCGGACGGCCGATTCGACGCACTGGTCGGTCAGGAGTCCGCAGAGCACCAGCTGACGGACGCCGAGATTGCGCAGGATGTAGTCGATGTGGGTAGAGACGAAGACGCTGGACGAGGTTTTCGGCAGCACGATCTCGTCGTCGCCCGGTGCGATTGCATCGATCACCTTGCCGTCCCACGCGCCCTTCGGCACGTTGAAGCCGGTGATCTTGTAGTCCAGGCTGCGGTCGCGGCCGTCCTTGGTCAGGCTCTCGATCGTCGTGTACATCACCTCGATACCGGCGGCGCGGAATCCTGCCTGGAGCCTTTGCAACTTGGGAATCAGCTCTTTCTCGAGGTGGTCGAAATAGGCAGCATAGTCTCCCTGCTGTGACTCCTTGGAGAGCTGCCGGAACTCGCCGCCATCGCGATGCGCCGAGAAGTTCTGGACGTCGATGAAGAGGAGGGCCGATTGCTCCGGAACGAGCGGCACCTCGCGGGTCAGGTCGTCGGTCATAGACCCAATCCTCGCACAGCGCCGAGGCGTTGCGAAGTCTGGATGCATGAAGCGTTACTTCCACCTCCGTTCCCCGCTGTTGCTGTGGTGTCGCAGAGCCGGATAAGTTGCGTGTCTCAATTGCCGAAGTTCGCCTCTCCAGCACAGGGATTCCCGAATGACACCTGAAGCCGTGGTCTATGCCTGCACGTGCGATTTCGCCGGGAAAGTACGGGGCAAAGGATTTCCGGCCACCGATTTCGAGAAGCGGCTCAAGCGCGGTATTGGTTGGGCGCCGACCAACACGCAGCTCACCTGCTTTGATCTCATCGCCGAGTCCCCATTCGGCGCGCTGGGCGACCGGGTGTTGATCCCCGATCCGACAACGCGTGTATCGCTACGCTCTGAGGAGCAGGATATCGCCGAAGACTTCGTCCTCGGGGACATCCTCAACCTCGATGGCAGCCCCTGGTCGATGTGTACCCGCTCGATTCTGAAGTCGGCGCTCGAACGGTTGCATCAGGTCGCCGGGCTGCGTCTCTTGAGCGCCTTCGAGCATGAGTTTCAGTTCACCTCCAATCCGATGGGCATCGGCCAAGCCTATACCCTGCAAGGCCTCAGCAGCCGGCGACTTTTCGCGGAGCGTTTGATTGGCGCGATGCGGGCGGCGGGCCTCGGGCCCGATACCATCATGAAGGAGTACGCTCCCGAGCAGCTGGAAGTGACCATGGACCCCGCGGAGGGAGTCACGTCGGCCGACCACGCCGTCATTCTCCGTCAACTCGTCCATTCGATCGCCCGCGCATGCGGTGAGACGGTGACCTTCACGCCGCTCCGCGAGCCGGGGGGCGTCGGCAATGGCGTGCACATCCACTTCAGCCTGCTCGATGACCGGGGCGCACCGGCTGCCTTCGACCCGCATTCACGCTATAGGCTGTCCAAAATGGCCGGGCAGTTCGTCGCCGGAATTCTGAAGTATCTCGACAGCATCCTGGCTCTGACCGCACCAAGCGTCGTCTCCTACGGGCGGCTGACTCCGCATCGCTGGAGCGCGGCCTTCAACAACCTCGGCCTTCAGGACCGTGAGGCGGCGGTGCGTATCTGCCCCGTATCGACGATGAGCGATATCGAGCCCGCGCGCCAATACAACATCGAGTTCCGCGCCGGCGATGCGAGCGCCAGTCCCTATTTGCATCTGGCGGCCATCGTCCATGCCGGTGTCCAGGGGATCGAGGAGGGGTTGGCGGCACCGGAAGCGACCGAGGAAGACCTTGCGCTGTTGTCATCCGACGAGCTTCACCGACGGGGCTATATCCGGCTGCCTACCAGCCTCCCCGACGCCCTTGCGCGCTTTGCCGAGAACGCCACGGTGCATAGCTGGTTCGCGGCGGACTTCCCCAAGGTGTATCGCAAGCACAAGGAAGGCGAGATGCGCTTCCTCGAGGGTATGGATGAGGACGAGGTACATCGCGCCTATCAGTCAGTCTACTAAACGGCGCGCGCTGCTAAGAACAGCTGCGAGGTATAGGAATTCTCTCTGATTACCACACAACGACGCCACGGTCCTTGCGTTTCGCGGTCGGGCCGTAGCTCTGCGTTAGCCATATCGCCGAACTCGACAGCCTGCGCGCTTAGGCTTTTCCTAACTGCGTGAGCGAATACTGAATTGCTTCAACTCGACGACTTTGGGGGCGTGGGATGGTCGACCAAATGGGAGCAATGATAGAGAAAATTGTCACTTATCTTTTTAGTTTCGATTTTCTCTTTTCACCTCTTTATTTTCTCACGACTGTTCTCATCGCCTTCCTGGTGTGGAAGATGCGCAGGGGCAAGGTCGGATTTTTCGCTTACATTGCACCGCGCGAGGTCTATCGGCATCCCTCGACGCGGACAGATCTGATGCTCTCGTCCCTCATCATCGGCCTGAATGCGCTCGGGTTCTTTGCGATTTTCTACGTCGCGCCCATCGTGACCATCGGTCTGCTGTTGGCTCTCGAGGGGCTTTGGGGAGGCGGCGCAGCCGAGCCGCCAAGCTTTGCGGCAGGATGTCTTGCCGTCGTTCTTCTGTTTCTGACCCAAGACTTCTGTCGCTTTGTGACGCACTACCTGCATCACAAGAGTCCCATCTTTTGGCCATTTCACGCTGTACATCATTCGGCGGACGTGCTCACCCCAGTGACGTTCTACCGCGCTCACCCGGTCTACTATGCCATTCAGCAACTTCTCATGTCTCTCTTCATTGGTGTGGTGCAGGCCCTGGTTCTCTTTCTTTTCGTCGGCCAGATCGAGCTCTGGGTAGTCCAAGCCACCACGATCGCCTTCCAGGGATACATGCTGTTCGGTGGCCATCTGCGGCACAGCCATATTCCGCTGAGCTACGGCAGGGTACTCGAGCACATTCTGATCTCGCCGCTTCAGCATCAAGTTCACCATTCCTCGGATCCGAAGCACTTCGACAAGAACTTCGGCGAGATCTTCGCGCTTTGGGACTGGATGTTTGGCACACTCTACATCCCCGAACGCGATGAGGCTTTGGTCTTCGGCATCGGCGATGGGAAGGGTGGCAAGATTGCCCAGCCCTATCCCACGCTGCGTGACATCCTGATCAAGCCCTTTCGCGAGAGCGCCGCAGCGTTTCGTCCGCAAAAGCATGCGGTGTCGGCCGACAAGGTCACGAGTCTTGCGGTCGAGCGCAGCCCGTGACGCGAAGGATGAGGATTCTGTAGCTCGATCGCGCATGCAACTCCCAAGCGCGGCAAGGGACGCTTTGGAGCGACGCGTGTCAGATGCCTGTGCTAAACAGGCCGTTGAGGGGCTCACCTACACTCGAAATCTCGCCCCTCGAGCGGCTGGCAACGGTCGGGCCAGCCGCGGTCTCGCCAGTAGTCCGCCAGTCCGAGCTCTTCGACCAGAAACTTGAATTCCTCCCGCGTGCCGATGGACCCGATGGCGCTCCATGGCATCAAGTACACGAGCAGCGGACGTCCCGGAACGCGCACGTAGTAGCGAAAAGCCTCAAGGACCATATCCGGGCCTGCGATCGCATTTAAGAACATGTAGCCCATAAAGGGCTCGTCCTTGTAGATCAGGAATATCGCTTCGGGCGCCTCGCTCGGCGCATCGGCAATCATCTTCAGGAAGGGGTCTCGCCATGCCGGATCGCAGGATGCGCAGTTCTCGATAAGCTCTTCGAGTCGGGCGACCTGGTCCGTTTGAAACATGTATCCCGCCAAGGCGCGCGAGATCAGAGTCTGATAGGCCGGATGCCTGTTGAACAAATCGATGAGGGTATCCATGTCCTTTTCGTTTTGATCGAGCAGCCAGTGGGCTTGCGCGTCTCTATACTGGTAGAGGGGATTGAGCGGGTCGAGCTGAAGCATTTCTTGGGCCATGGCGACGGCCTGCGCATGGTGCCCGACGAGCGAAAGCAGCTCGCTATAGTCCTCCATGACTTCGTGATTCTGCGGCTCCTGGGCCAGCGCTTGGCGATAGCGGTCCTCCGCCAAAGCCCATTGGCGGTGCCGCCGATAGGCATTGCCCACCGCGTGCAGCACGATCGCAAGGTCGGGGTCGAGTTTTTCGGCTTTCAAGGCGGCCTCATAGGCGCGCCGATAGTATGTTGCCGGCAAGACCGGGTGGTCATCTCGTTCTGCAACGTAAGCTGGGAGGACATCGTAGGTGAGGGACAGCGCGGCCCAGGCGGCGGCGAAGCCGGGGTCGATCGTTACGCTCTCGGAAAGTAGATTCGCAGCCTCGCTGACGTCCTGTCCTCTCTGCTTCAACAAGGAAAGGCCCTTCAGAAACAGATCGTAAGCGACAGGATCTTCCGTTCTATCGGTCTCGAGTATCTCGGCCTCAATCCCCATGGGAACCTTCAGTGCGGCGCCGATGGCATTGGCGATTCTCTCTTGGATGGAGAAGACGTCCTCCATCTCCTCGTCGTAGACGTCGGACCAGATAAGAAAGCCATCGTCGGCCTGTACGAGCTGCGCTTCGATGCGAAGCCGGTCACCCGACCGCCGGACGCTCCCCTCGAGAATATACTGCACCCCCAGATCGCTGCCGACGGCTCGCAGGTCGACGGCCTGATTCTTGTAGCTGAATGAAGAGCTCTGCCCGGGGATGCGAAATCGACCGGTCTGGGCCAGGGTGTTCATGATCTCGATGGTCAGTCCATCGGAGAAGTGATCGCTTCCCCCGGCTCCATCAAGGTCTCTGAAGGGAAGCACGGCAATGGATTGCTGCTCGTTACTCTGGCTGACCGCGACAGGATCTTGAGCGAAGCGCTGGAAGCCTTCGCGTTCCACCGTCAGCGCCAGGATCGCCAAGACACCGGCCACGACAATGTAGTCCAAGACCCGCTTTTCCCGGGACATGTGGGTCCTGCCGTCTTCTGACGGCCTAGTCAGCTTCAGGCCCTCGGGGCTGACTTCGAACGCCCAGGCGAAGACGCAGGCGATGGGAAGGCCGATCACGAGAAGAACGGCAACGAGGGTGTCGGTCCAAGGCGGCAAGTGCAGCGCAGTCTCCAAGGCGCTGGCCACCTGGAGGCACAGCCAGGACACGATGATGTAGACGCCGGCCACCTTGATGACATTGCGCCGCCGCAACTCGGCGACGAATCTGCCAAGGAGCGTGCCGTGTCTTGCCTGGTCGTCCTGCGAAGAAGGCTGACGGTTTGCAGGTGCGCTGAGCGGAGGTGCGGTTAAGGGTGCCTTGTAACGACCATCCAGAACATCGGTCGCGTCGATCGGTTCGAGAGTTTGGATGGCAGGCTCGTCTTTACCGAAGACGAAGGATGGGCCGTGCTTGGGCCAGTCGAGACGATTGAGCTTCATGTAGTCCTTGAGGTTGGCCGCCGCATAGATGAACGCCATGCGGCGGCTTTCCTTGGAGATGTTCTTATGGGCGAAGCTCAGGCCGGCGGCGACGCGCGCCAGCAGGTATTGGCTTTCCATATACGACCGGCGTTCGCCTTCGTGGCGGTTGATCCAGTCGTCGACTTCCTGGCGCAGTGTCTTGACGATCTCGATAAGGCCGAGATCGTCTGCACGTAGGCCGGGCTTCTCGTCATGGTGACGAAAGCGGTTCAGATGAGCGAGGAGCGCGTCCCAATTCGCTGGGGTCGCCGACCCGCGGGATGTCAGCAGGCAGGAAATCTCGAAGTAGGCATGATCGAAGAAAAGAAACTGGGCGCTTTGGTAGTCCGCAAGGTCGATCAGGTAGTAGCCGGGCACGGATGACGGCGAACGGTCGACAAGAATGTTCAAGCCATGCAGATCGCCATGGCAGTGGCCCGTGACGGCGCGAAGACGAAGCTGCTCCGGAAGCTCTTCGCCGCTCAGCGCGAATGCGAGTGGATTAGGGTACCAATGGCCTTCGAAGGTAAGACTCGGTTCTTCCGGCGCTAGCTGGCCATCTTGCTGAAGTAGCCCGTGAATGCGTCCACCCTGGGCCGGGTCGAGGCGATAGTCGAGCCAGCGACCGAGAAGCTCAGAAGGCGCGTGCAAACCTTCGCTCAGCGTGTAGTCCCGATTCCACTCTTCCAGCAGCCCCCTGGAAATCTGGCGAGCACTCAGCAACTGCTGATCGAAGGGGCAGCTCGGCCACGGCTCCGCATACTCCAAGCCCCCGCCGGCAATGGAATAGAGAGCCGCGATCTCGTTGCTGTAGTGCAGCGAGTGGATAAGCCTTGGCAGGTGCTCTTTCGCGAACTCCGGTGCATCCGCGATGGCTTTATTGTGACGGTCGGCTTCGTTTTCTTCTTGCCATTGCGAGTCCGGGGCTTTGTCGAGCTTCAGGATGGTTTGCCCACTACTCCGGTCGCTGTTGATGTCTGCGGCATAGACCAGCGCCCCCGACTTCCCGCCACTGAGTTTGCGGTTAAGGCAGACGCTCCCTTGAATGCCCCACCGTTCTTTGAGGATGGGTAGCATGTCTTGATAGGCGGTCGGCCACCGTAGCCCCGAGTGTACGGTTTCGCTGTTTTTCTTCCTGTCTGCCAAGACTGCGAGGACCCCCTGGCAACGCAAGTTCCGCCAAGCGGCTTGAACTCTGTGTCCTCTCGCCGACTGCTCTCCGAGGACGCGCGAAGTGATTATGGGTCTTATCTGTGAGACGCCCGGATGTCATGCTAATGTTTCGACGTGGTGTGTCCAGCGGATGTCCGGCTGGTGCCGGGACCGTGGCCAAGTTGTCTAGACATCTCGGGTCGGCGGTCTTCGCTTGGCCTGCGCCGCCACCATCAAAGCTGCTAGCGCAGAGGCGCGACGACGAGTCTGACCTCGCGAATTGATCTCCGCCACGTTCTGGTCAGCGACGTGAAGCGCTCCAGCGCTAAGCGGCGAACTCCTTCTGCCCTTCCGGGTCAGCCGCTTCGGCGTTCTGCGGCACAGCGCCGCTCAACACCAGGGCTGCCGCGCGTGTTGCCGCGTCGCGAAACGGCATCAGCACGAGATCGGCGCCGACAGACTCCAGCCTTTCCGCGGCCTCTTCGCTGTGCGCCGACACGGCAATGCGGCCTTCGAACTTGAGGTCTCGCAACGAGCCGATGAGGGATCGCCTGGGGTCGTCGTGGGTAATCCCCGTGTCATGCTCCGGCACGGCAGAGACGGCCCAAGCAACCTGCTTCAAAGGCAGCTGGGCCAGCATCTCCGGGTCCGTCGCGTCACCGAAGATGACATCGAAACCCTGCGCCCTCGCGTGGCGCACCGCCACGGGATTGAAGTCGACGCCGAGCACCTTTCGCCCAGCGCTTCTCAGCTCTTGGGCAATGGCCGAGCCGTAGCGGCCAAGGCCGAAGACGACGACATCGTAAGCCGTCTTGTTGAGATGCCCGGCATCTTCTTGCCGCCCGGCCGACTTCCGCTCGAAGACTCCAAGCACCGGCTCGACCTGCGCATAGAGCTGGTGGGAATAGGTGATCATGTAGGTCGAGGCGGCGATCGTAATCAGTCCGACCAGTGTCACCAGGCCAAGGGACTCGTCGGAGACATGGCCAAGCGAGACACCCATGGCCATGAAGATCAGGGAGAACTCACTGATTTGCGCCACCGTAAGTCCGGCGAGAAAGCCGGTGCGCTTGCGATAGCCCATCGCCCCCATGATGGCGAGGACGATCAGAGGATTGCCGATCAGCACGAAGAGGGAGAACAGCACGGCTGCGAACACGCTCGCCCCGAGGATGGAGAGATCGAGCGACGCGCCAAGCCCGATGAAGAAGAAGAGCAAAAGAAAGTCGCGCAAGGAGGAGAGACGCGCGGCAATGGCTTCGCGGAACGGCGTCGAAGCCAGGGAGACGCCGGCGAGCAGTCCGCCCAGCTCCTTGCCGAAGCCCAAGTAGTGCCCGAGCGCGGCGAGAAGGGCAGCCCAGCCGATGGCGAAGGACACCAGCAACTCCGGTGCGCGGGAAAGCCGCTCGACCAGCGGATTGGCAAGGAAGCGGATGAACAGGCCGACGGCGACCAGCATTCCTGCGCCGTATCCGAAGACCAGCAGAATGTCGATGAAGCCTGAGTCGCCGGCGGCCCCGACCCCAAGGGCGGAGAGGACGATCATCGCCAGGACAACAACCAAGTCCTGTACGATGAGGAAGCCGAGCGCGATCCGTCCGTGCAGCGAGTCGATCTCGCGCTTATCGGTCAAGAGCTTCACGATGATGATCGTGGAGGAGAAGGTGAGCGCGATGGCGACGTAGAGGCTGGTCGTGACATCGAGGCCCAACGCCAAGCCGATCAGGAATCCGAAGATCGTCGTGAAGGCGACCTGGCCGAGCCCTGTCATCAAGGCGACGGGGCCCAACGTCTTGATCAGTTTCAGGTCGAGCTTGAGGCCGACCAGGAACAGAAGAACGGCGATGCCGAGCTCGGCCAGCAGATCGATGTGTTCGTCGGACTTGGCAATATCGAAAACGGACGGGCCGGCCAGAATGCCGACCGCGATGAAGCTGACGATCAAGGGTTGGCGCAGCAGCAGTCCAACGAAGCCAACGGCGGCCGCCAGGACGAGGAGGGCGGCGATTTCGTAAAAGATGTAGCCGCTGATGACGTCAGTCATGGTCGTAGCAGCTTGGCAGTCTATTGAGCCACATGTGAAAGGTTCGCTGAGCACCCATTCGTTTGTTGCGGACACTATAGCGTCGTTGCACGCTATTCAAAGCCAATCGACTGATTTCACAGTATTTTTGGGTGTCACTTGGTCCGCTAAGGTGCGGCGCTGTAGTTCAACAGATACTTGCCGTCTAGGGACGTTATCGGCTTAGGCCGCGCTGCGGCGGCGGGCTCTTGCCGCGGCGGCACGAATGCGAAGCCGCCGGAAGATCGACAGGCGCTCGATGAAGAGCTTCCCGGCGAGATGGTCCATCTCATGCTGCAGACAGACGGCATCCATGCCCGCGAGATCGCGTTCGAAGGTCTCCCCGGTGCGATCTTGTGCCCGCACGCGAATCTCTGTCGCGCGCACGACATTGCCGACGATCCCCGGGACCGAGAGGCAGCTTTCCTCAACCAACCCCCAGGCCGCCTTCGCCAGGATTTCCGGGTTGATGTAGACCTGAGGGGCCGAGGCGTCGTCGGACAGGTCGAGCACCAGAACGGCGCGTCGGTCGTTGACCTGCGGCGCCGAGAGACCGACGGCTTTGGTCGCGTAGAGCGTCTCCAAGAGATCGTCGATCAGCTGTCCCAAATCGTCGTCGAACAGGGTCACCGGGTTGGTCGGGAGATTTAGGCGGGGGTCGGGATACTCCAGGATGTCTCGCTGTGCCATGAGGTGTCTCTATGCTGAGCTGCCAGCCGAACCAACGGACGGCGTCCGACTGTCGAGCGCCAGCTTCGAGACGGCGGCCGCTTTGCAGGGGCGCCGCTTTGCGGCGCGTTGGATGAGCGGCACCGTGGCGACGATGGTGATCAGCAGCAGGATGATCTCGAGCGTGTAGACGGCGAGATAACCGCCGGCCGCCCCCAGGACGTAGCCGCCGATCGAGGCTGAGGCGTCAAGGGTTGCGTTGACGACATCGCGAAGCGTACCGCTGAGCGCCATGGCAATGCCGGCGGCCGTGGCCTGCACCGCACCCCACGCGCCCAGAGCCAGGCCTGCCTGTTCCTTCGGCGCGCGGTTCATGGTCGCGGTCAAGGTGCCGTGTGCGAAGATGGCCGCACCGAGGCCGATCAGAAAGTTGCCGACGAGAAAGGCGCCCGACAGGCCGGAGGGCGCCGAAAAGATGACCAGCGCGAAGGCCGGCAGGCCGATGACGGCGCCATTGAGCGTCATGCGATAGGGATCGCTGCCTTCGCCGACCGCGTGGGATGCAAAGGCGAAGCCGAGCAGGCCGCCGAGCGCGAGCAGGGCCGTCAGTTGGGTTGTTTCGGCGACCGACCAGTTAAGCACCTCGCCGCCGTAGGGCTCGAGTATCACATCCGCCAAGCCGAAAGCCATGGTGCCGAGGCCCACGATGATCAGCCGACGCACGGTATCTTCACCCTGGCAGAACTGCGCCCAGGACTCGCGGAAGGTCGGGTCCGGAGTCGCCGGTGCTGCGCCGCGCAGCGGGCGTCGGGTCTCCTGCTTCCACATGGCGACGACATTCAGCACGACGCAAGCGACGGCGGCTCCCTGGATAACCTGGACCAGCCGGCCGGGCGTGAAATCCTGCAACGCCGCGCCAAAGATCAGGGCACTGATGATCATGCCGATCAGCAGCGTGACATACATCAGGCCGACGACCTTGGGATGGGACTCCTGCGGCGTGATGTCGGTTGCCAGCGCAAGGCCTGCGGTCTGCA
Source organism: Rhodovibrionaceae bacterium (assembly GCA_028279885.1). Taxonomy (GTDB): domain Bacteria; phylum Pseudomonadota; class Alphaproteobacteria; order Kiloniellales; family DSM-21159; genus JANQMX01. The sequence continues at coordinate 10,660 of JANQMX010000080.1, forward strand.
CCGTGTGCGCGCCGGCGCCGACCAGCAGGAACGCCAGAGCAGCCGCCGAGTGGCCGACCCAGATCGGCGCGTCCCCCGATTCGCCTTTCCCGGCAAGCACAAGCAGGGCGAAGGGCATAATAGCGTAGCCGCCGAATTGCAGCAGTGTTCCCTTCCAGATGAAGGGGACGCGCCGCCAACCCAGCGCGCAGCGGTGGGTGTCGGAGCGATGGCCGATCAGCGCGCGGAACGGCGCGAAGACAAGTGGCAAAGCGATCATGATGGCGACGATCGTTGCCGGCACGCCGAGCTCGACGATCATCACGCGGTTGAGGGTGCCGACCAGCAGCACCAGCGTCATGCCGACCGAGATCTGGAATAGGGAAAGCCGCACGAGACGGCTGAACGGAAGGTCAGGCGTCGCGATGTCGGCAAAGGGCATATAGCGCGGGCCAAGCGATGCCCAGAGCGATACAAATTTTCGCGCGAGGTGCCTCATATCCGCTCTCACTGGCTGACGAGCAGGCCCGAGGAGGGCGCGGAGCTGGAAAAACGCAGATCCGCGCCGCCGAAGGCCGCAGGAACGCCTACTTCTTCTTGGCCTCGTCGGTCAGCAGACGCAGGCTGAACAAGGACGAAAGCGGAGCCGGATTGTGCGATAGCAACGGAAAGCCGAAGCTTGACGTCTTGTGCTTATTCCTCGTCAGCAGCTTCATCCCAAAGAGCGATGACAGCGGCGCTGGGTTGGAGCTGAGTAGCGGCATACCGAAGCTCGACGTCTTGTGCTTCTCTGTCGTGAGCAGCTTCATCCCGAACATGGACGACAGCGGCGCCGGGTTGTTGCTGAGTAAGCGCATCCCGAACACCTTGGACAGAGACCAATGAGAGCTTGCCAGATCGGTCATCGGTGTGAACTCGGTCAGAGTCGGCAGCCCAAGCGCATCTGACAGCGGTGACGGATCTCTCATTTCGGTGGGCCGCAAGACTTCATGCCCGACCGCCCCGCAGCTCTCCATGATTTCCGTGGCCTCGTAGGCCTTGCCGAACGCCGGCTGCACTGAGACCAACGAGCGGCCCTGTTTCAATTGCCGAACGCAGGCCTTGATTTGGCTGCCGGGCATAAAGTCCTCATCGACAGCCGAACGCAGCACGGCCTCTTCTCGGCCGGCAAGCTGACTGGCGAGGAACACCCTATTCCGAATGAAGCCCGCTTCCGTGAGCTTAGCGGCCGCGTTTCGCGCCGCGTCTTCCGACTCGTAAATCCCGACTCTCGATGTCATGACCGCACTCCCACCATGCTCGCTACCGAAGTAACGCTAAAAAGGCGAACCGGCAGGAGCGGGTCGATTGCCCCAACCCCTGCCGTGCCGGTCTCCAAAGAGACCTATAGGGTCTGACTCAGCCCCCGCCTTGGAAGAAGGCAGGAAACCATGTGGTGTTGGTCAGAAGCGAGACGTGCACCAGCAGTGAGATGATGGCGACGCCGCCGAGGAACAGCGGCATACCGACCGTCGGCTTCACGACGCACCAGATTCTTCCCTGATTCATGACTTACTCCCTTTCTCAACCGCCCCAAGGCGTAAAAAGAAACGCGAGAATGTGAGCAATCAGCGCAATCAGGAAGAAGACGCGTGAGCCGTCGATGACGTGCTTATGCAGCTCTTCCGATTCCCTGATCGTCAGTCCGGTTGGCCAGATCCGATCTGGATCGTCCAAGTCGGCCGTCTGAGTCTCATGGGCCATAGGCTTTTTCTCCTCTCGGACATGATGCTGCCCGCGACAATACTTCGCGAGCATCTACAGCTTAGCGCTGCCAAAGTTGGGGCGTCAACTGGCATTGTCACGTTTTTTGTAAACTTATGTTGACACACGCTGAGTCTTGATCTGTCTCAAGTCGGTGCGGGCTTTCGCGTGCGATGGATGGGTAATTCCTTGCTCAAAAGACAAGGAGGCTCGTCCGAATTGGACCAAGCAGCCGCTAAATCAATCAGTATGGGAGCAAACGGCCTAGAGGCGCTGATCAGCGTTCTCGAAGCTGACGGCTATGATGTCTGGGGCGCGCGGGAGCGCGATGGTGCCCTCGTCTTAGGACCGATTGCCTCTATCGACGATCTTCCGCGTGGCCGTATCGAACAGGCCGAGGGCGGCAGCGTGCGCCTTGTGGAAGGGCCGCGCGATGCCTTTTTCGATCATACGCTCCCCATGCAAAGCGCAAAACGCCTCGTCTATCCGGCGGAAGAGCGTCTTTTCGTGACGGGCGAGGACTTGCTGATCGAAGAGACCCCCGTCGAAACGCGCCCCATCGCAGTAATCGGCGTGCGTCCCTGCGACCTGGCGGCTATGGAAACCCTCACGACCGTCTTCGAGTCGGGACCATTTCGGGACACGCGTTTTCGTCAAAGGCGCGAAGCCCTGCTGCTGATCGCCGTCAACTGCATGCGCCCGGCCAGCACCTGTTTTTGCGCTTCCATGAACACCGGCCCCCGGGCCGAAGCTGGATTCGACCTGGCATTGGACGAGTTGCTGGAGGACGGGCGACATCTGTTCGTCGTTTCCGCCGGCAGTGCGCGCGGGCAAGAGATCCTCGACCGGCTCGATGGCGAAGCGGCGAGTAAAGAAGACCTCCAGGCGGCACGCGATGGGTCGCGGGCCTGCGCCGAAGCACAAACGCGCAGGATGGCCGAGGGGGCGGAGCAGCTGCTCAAGCGCAGCTACGACCACCCGCACTGGGCCGAGGTGGCCGAGCGCTGCTTGAGCTGCACCAACTGCACCATGGTCTGCCCGACCTGCTTCTGCGGCACGGTCGAGGACCGAAGCTCTCTTGACGGCAGCGAGGCGGAGCGCTGGCGGCGGTGGGATAGCTGCTTCACCCTCGACTTCAGTTATCTGCACGGCGGTTCCGTGCGCAAAGAGACGGCATCGCGCTATCGTCAGTGGATTACGCACAAGCTGGCCCACTGGCACGATCAATTCGGCAGCTCCGGCTGCGTCGGCTGCGGCCGCTGTATCGGATGGTGTCCGGTCGGCATCGACCTCACGGCGGAGGTGGCAGCCTTGGCAGCGAACGACAGCAGCTCGGGGCAACAGGGGGAGGAGCGGCGATGACCGACGGCAACATCAAGTCAATGCCCGACATCCTGGCCGAGCATCCGCTGTTCGCGGGATTGGACAAGGAGATCACGGATCTGCTTGGCGGCTGTGCCGGCAATGCGCACTTCGCGGCCGGCACTTACCTCTTCAAGGCCGAAGAGCCGGCGGACATCTTCTATCTCGTGAGATCCGGCGACGTCGCCTTGGAGCTCAGCATGCCCGGCCGCGGAAAGCTGGTGGTGGACACGGTACGGCCAGGTCATGCCGTCGGGGCATCGTGGATTCTGCCGCCCTATCGCTGGCGTTTCGATGCGCGCGCCGTGGGTGACGTCCGGGCCACGGGCATCGATGCCGCCTGTCTGCGCAAGAAATGCGACGACGACCCAAGCATGGGCTATCAAGTTTTGAAGCGCTTCTTGCCGGTTGTGGCCGGGCGGCTGCAATCGACGAGGCTGCGGCTGCTCGACCTCTACGCGCCGCCGGCAGACGTCGGCCGCGCGCTATGAACGCCATCGGCCAGCTTGATCGCAGCCCGCTGCAGATCGACAGCGGCATGCTGCCGCGGCCCTTTGTGGTGCGCTCGCGGCGAGAGGAAATGTCGGACTGCGTGACCTTGGAGCTTGCTGCGCTGGACGGCGAACCGCTCGCGTTCGAGGCCGGGCAGTTCACCATGCTCTATGTCCACGGCGTCGGCGAGGTGGCGATCAGCATCTCCGGCGATCCGGCAGTGTCCGACAGCTTGATCCATACGATCCGCGCCGTCGGCGCCGTGTCCCAAGCCCTCTGCGGACTGTCGGAAGGGGATAGGGTCGGCGTACGGGGGCCGCTGGGCAATAGCTGGCCGCTCGAGCGCGCCGTGGGCAAGCACTTGATGATCGTTGCCGGCGGCTTGGGGCTCGCGCCCGTGCGTCCGATCATCTATTGGGCGCTTGCCAATCGCGACCGCTTGAAGAGCATCGACATCGTCTACGGCACCCGCGCGCCGGACCAGATCCTCTTCGCCCCGCAGTTGCTCGGCTTGTCGACGACGGACGGTCTCCGGGTCGGCATGACCGTCGATCTGGCCGACCAGGATTGGCGCGGTCAGGTTGGTGTGGTCACCGATCTTATCCCATCCATGCTGCGGGAGCCGGCCGAAACGGTCGCCATGGTCTGCGGGCCGGAGATCATGATGCGCTTCACCGGACAGGCACTGGCGGCGGCCGGTGTCCCGGCCGAGGAGATCTTCCTCTCCATGGAGCGCAACATGAAGTGTGGGATCGGCTGGTGCGGCCACTGCCAGCTCGGCCCGCACCTGATCTGCCGCGACGGGCCTGTTTTTCCTTATCCGGCGGTGCGCGATCTCATGTCGGTTTGGGAGCTCTGACGATGAAACCGAAACTGGCAGTTTGGAAGTTCTCGAGCTGCGATGGCTGTCAACTCACCTTGCTGGACTGCGAGGACGAGCTGCTCGACATTGCCGAGGCCGTTGACATCGCCTACTTCCTGGAAGCGACGCGGACGCAGCGAGAGGGCCCCTACGACATTTCCCTAGTCGAGGGCTCGATCTCGACGGCCCATGAGATGGAACGCATCCGGGAGATCCGCCGCGACAGCCGGCTGCTGATTACCATCGGCGCCTGCGCCACCGCCGGCGGCATTCAGGCGCTGCGCAATACGCAAGACCACGACAGCCTGCGCGCCTCCGTCTATCCGAGTCCGCAGTTCATCGACGCATTGGCGACCTCAACGCCAATCGCCGATCATGTCCCGGTGGACTACGAGCTGCGCGGCTGCCCCATCGACAAGCATCAGCTGATCGAGGCGATCACCGCCCTGCTCAAGGGCCGCAAGCCGACGCTACCCGACTACAGCCAGTGCGCGGAATGCAAGCTGGCCGGCACGGCTTGCGTCATGGTGACCAAGGGCATCCCTTGCCTGGGGCCTGTGACGCAAGGCGGCTGCGGCAATCTCTGCCCCAGCATCGGCCGCGGCTGCTATGGTTGCTTCGGCCCCAAGGAGGGCGCGAATACCGAGGCTCTAGCGGCGGAACTGGCCGCCCTCGGTGCCGGGCAGCGCACCATCAGAGATCTCTTCGGTGGCTTTACCGCCGGCGCGCCCGCCTTCGCGGAAGAGAGAAAACGTCATGACGGATAGCACGCGCATCATCCAGGTCGACGCCCTGGCGCGGGTCGAGGGGGAAGGCCGCTTCAAGGTCAAGCTGGAGGGCGACAGGGTCGTCCACTCGGAGTTCAGCATTTTCGAGCCGCCGCGGTACTTCGAAGGCTTGCTGCGCGGCCGTTCATTTCGCGACGCGCCGGACGTGACCTCGCGCATCTGCGGCATCTGTCCGATCGCCTACATCATGGGGGCCTGCCTAGCGATGGAGGATGCGCTGGGCTGGGAGATCCCGCAGCCCATCGTCGATCTCAGGCGGTTGATCTACTGCGGCGAGTGGATCCAAAGCCACGTGCTGCACACGCACCTGCTGCATGCGCCCGACTTCCTCGGCCTGCAGGACTCGATCGAGCTGGCGAAGTCCAACCGCAGCCTGGTGGAAAGCGGCCTCAGCGCCAAGAAGACCGGCAACCGGGTGATGGAGGTCATCGGCGGTCGCAGCGTGCATCCGGTGAACACGCGGGTTGGCGGTTTTTATAGCGCTCCGGCGGAGGAGGCGATACGGGCCTTGCTGCCTGATCTGGAGCGGGGCGAGGCGCAGTCCATCGCCGCCCTCGATGCCTTCTCCGGCTTCGACTTCCCGGACCTGGAGGTCAACTACCTCTTCGTGGCGCTACGGCACGAAACGGACTACCCCATCGCTGAAGGGCGCATCGTCTCCTCATCCGGCTTGGACATCGACGTCGCCGAGTTCCCAGAGCACTTTGTCGAACGGCAGGTGCCGCACTCCAACGCGCTGCAGGGTATCACCGCCGAAGGCCAACCTTATCTCGTCGGCCCGCTGGCGCGCTTCAACCTCAACGCCAACCGCCTGCCGGCGGACATTCTCGCCTTGGCGGAACGGGCCGGGCTCGTGCCCGGTTGTCGCAACCCCTTCAAGAGCCTGCTCGCCCGGCAGGTCGAAACGATCTATGCCTTCCGCGAGGCGGCGCGTCTGGCCCGCGCCTACGTGCCGCCGGAGCCAAGCTTCATCGACGCGCCTCTCTTGGCCGGCATCGGCCACGGCATCACCGAAGCGCCGCGCGGCCTCTGCTATCATCGCTATGAGGTGGCGGAGGACGGCGCCATCGTCTCGGCCACCATCGTGCCGCCGACCTCGCAGAACCAGCGGCAGATCGAGCTGGACCTGGTCAGCACCGTCGAGCGCTTTCACGACCTGGACGACGACGATCTGCAGTGGCGCTGCGAGCAGGCGATCCGCAACTACGACCCCTGCATCTCTTGCGCCACCCATTTCCTCAAGCTGGATGTCGAACGCGCCTGAAGAGGGTGGGAACAGCGGCGGGATCCTCATCGGCGTCGGCCATGCCGAACGGCAGGACGACGGCGTTGGTCCCTACGTCGCCAAGGCCCTCGCACGGCACGGCCTGCCGGCCGTCGCTCACGAAGGAGACGGCAGCGGCCTGCTGGAGCTTTGGGAGAGCCGTCCGGCCTGTATCGCGGTCGATGCCATCGGTCAGCTGGGCGAGGGGCAGCCGGATGCGGGCCGCATTCATGTCTTTACCGAGATCGATGACGAGACCTTTGCCCGAACGGCCTTCGTGCACTCGAGCCATCGCGTTGGGCTGCCGGAGGCGGTTGCGCTCGGCAAGGCGCTCGATCGCTTGCCAGATCGTCTGATCGTCATCGGCATTGTCGGGGCGACGTTCGGCTTCGGCTGCGCGCTCTCGCCGGCCGTCGCGGCTTCTGCGGAGCGCTTGATCGCGTGCCTGGCAAGTGCGGACGAGCCATTCGGTCAGGACGCTATGGCAGCTCTGGTGCAGCTATAACAGCCGCCGTTCAAGCGTTGTCCAGCATCTGCGCGGCTGCGACTGCCGCCTGGCCGAGGGCGATACCGCCATCGTTTGCGGGAAAGAGGGATGGGCGCAGCACTGTCAGGCCGGCTGCCTCGAGTCGCTCGGAAACGGCTGAGAGCAACAGCTGGTTCTGGAACACCCCGCCGGACAGCACGATGGTATCCGTCTTCTGTTCTTCCGCCAGACGACGGGCAAGCTGCGCGACGGCCAAAGCGACCGTGTTGTGGAAGCGCTTGGCGATGACCGGCGTCGGGACATCGCGGGACAGCTCATCGAGCAGATCGTGCCAAAGCGGGGTCCAGTCCAGCACGGCAGGACTTCCGTGGCTGACTGCGAAGCCGTAGGCCGACTGCTCGTCGGCTTCGCTTTGCGCCAAGGCTTCCAGCTCGATGGCCGCTTGCCCCTCGTAGCCGATGCTCTCCGGACGGATCGACAGCGCCGCCGCCACGGCGTCGAACAGGCGTCCGGCCGAGACGGCCGAGGGCGCATTGACGCCGCGCGCCTTCATCTGGTCGAGCAGCGCCAGCGGCTTGGCCTGTAGCAAGCGCACGACATCGAGCTGCGGGTAGCACGCGGCGACCTCCGACCAACCGATGCAGCTATCGAGGTAGGCGTAAGCGTTGCGCCAAGGCTCGCGCATGGCTTGAGCACCGCCGAGCAAGGCCATGGGCATGAAGTGGCCGAGGCGCTTGAATCTGCGATAGTCGGCGAGAAGAAACTCGCCGCCCCAAAGCGCGCCGTCTTCGCCGTAGCCCATGCCGTCGAGCACGATCCCGAGCGCGGGTGTCGCGTCACGCGCCACCCCGTGCTCCATCAGGCAGGCGGCGATATGCGCGTGGTGATGCTGCACCTCGGTGAGCGGCAGATCCTCGCGTTCCGCAAGGGCGGCACCCCACTGGGTCGAAAGGTAGTCGGGATGCTGGTCGACGGCGAGGCCGGCCGGCGTGAAGTCGAAGAGCTGGCGATAGAGCGACAGAGTCCTGCGGTAGTCGTCGTGCACGCTGGCGTCTTCCAGATCGCCAATGTGCTGCGAGACCACCGCGCCGTCTGCATGCCAGAGGCAGAGGGTGGTTTTGAGCTCACCGCCAAGCGCCAGCAGCGGCGGGCTGTTTTCAAAGCCCGGGGGCAGGGGATGAGGCGCTGGCGCGTAGCCGCGCGCGCGCCGCAGCACAGTCGGCCCGCCCGTATCTGACCGCACCACCGAATCATCCAAGCGATTGAGGATCTCGCGGTCGTGCATCAGCCAATAGTCCGCGATCTCTGCCAGGCGCGCGCGCGCCTCCTCATTGCCGATGCATTGCGGTTCGTCGCTGCGGTTGCCGGAGGTCAGCACGATGGGGCGGTCCAGGCTCTGCATTAACAGGTGATGCAGAGGCGTATAGGGCAGCATGAAGCCCAGGCTCGACTGGCCCGGTGCGACAGCAGATGCAAGCGGCTGGTGCTCCGGGCCGATCTGTAGAATGACGATGGGTGCGGCAGGCGCCGTCAGCAGGTCTTGCTCGGCTTCGCTGATCGCGGCATGCCGTGCGATCATCGAAAGGTCACGGGCCATCAATGCGAAGGCTTTGTCATAGCGCCTTTTGCGCTGCCGGAGGGCGTTGACCGCTTCTTCGTTCGTCGCGTCGCAGGCCAGGTGGACACCGCCGATGCCTTTGATCGCGACAATGGCGCCTTGCGCGATCAAGGATGCGGCCGCCTCGATTGCGTCCTGGTGGGGCGCTGGGTCGATTTCTGAGCCTTGATCGTCCTCCAGCCAGAGGCGCGGGCCGCAGTCGGCGCAGGCGTTGGGCTGGGCATGAAAACGCCGGTCTGACGGATCCTCGTACTCTGTCTCGCACGCAGGACACATCGGGAAGGCGGCCATACTGGTGTTGGCGCGGTCGTAGGGAACGGCCGCGACGATCGAGAGGCGCGGGCCGCAGTGGGTGCAGTTGGTGAAGGGATAGCGGTAGCGCCGGTTATCCGGATCCATGATCTCGGAGAGACAAGCCGGGCAGGTGGCGGCGTCGGACAGTACCCCGGTCCGGACGTGACCCGTCTCGCTACCAACAATTTCGAAGGCAGTCGGCGGAGAATCCGCGGTCAGGGGCAGGGCCTCGATCGAGTCGATGCGGGCCAACGGCGGTTGTTCGGCGCGAAGCCGACTCACCAGTGTGTTCAGCGTTGTGGCGCTGCCCCAGGCGCGAATGAGAACGCCTTCGCCGTCGTTGAGAACCTCGCCCCTTAAGCCAAGCTCCTTGGCCAGGCGCCAAACGGTCGGCCGAAAGCCGACGCCCTGGACCAAACCGCGCACCCGAAAGGCCTGCGCCATTTCGGCGTGGGGCATGGTCAACAGATTCTCGGCAGCGGCTCGCCGGCCAGCCAGTCGACCATCCGGCTGCCGCCAAGCCGGGTTTGCATGCGCACGAAGCCGGCTTCGTCGTCCGTCACTGCACCGATGACCGCCGCATCCCGCCCCAAGGGGTGCGCGCGCATGGCGGCAAGGGCGGTCTCCGCGTGCTCCTGCGGGCAAATAGCGACCAGCTTTCCTTCATTGGCCACATAGAGCGGGTCGAGCCCGAGCAGCTCGCAGGCGCCGGCGACCTCTGCCTTGATCGGAATCGCCTCTTCGAAGAGCTGCATGCCGACCGCCGATTGCCCGGCGATCTCGTTGACGGTGGTGGCGAGACCGCCACGGGTCGGGTCCCGCAGGCAGTGAAGATCGGGCACCGCCGCGACCAGGTCGGCCACCAGGCCATGGAGGGCAACACTGTCGGAGGCGATTGCCGTGTCGAACTCCAGGTTTTCGCGTTTCGAGAGAACGGCAATACCGTGATCGCCGATGCTGCCATTGATCAGAATGGCATCGCCCGGCCGGGCGCGGTCGCCGGAGACCTCGACACCCGCCGGCACCACGCCGATGCCGGTGGTAGTGACAAAGACGCCGTCGCCCTTGCCGCGCTCGACCACCTTGGTGTCGCCAGTCGCCACTGGCACGCCGGCGTCGCGAGCGGCATCTGCCATGCTGGCGACGATGCGGTCGAGATCGGCGAGGGGGAAACCCTCTTCCAGAATGAAGCCAGCCGAAAGGGTGAGCGGCTTGGCGCCGCCCATGGCCACGTCGTTGATCGTGCCGTGCACCGCGAGTGAGCCGATGTCGCCTCCAGGGAAGAAGAGGGGGGAGATCACATAGCCGTCGGTGCTCATGACCAGTCGGCCCGGCGGAACGTCAAAGGTTGCCTGATCGTTGCCCTGCCGCAAAAGGTCATTGTCGAAGTGACGAACGAAGAGCTCTTCTATCAGATGCGCCATGGCCCGTCCGCCGCTGCCGTGGCTCATCTCGACTTTGTCCTTGTGCAGGTCCAGTCGACCGGAAAAGCGCCGCGAGACCGGCTTCCGCGGCATCATGTTCATGCCGCCACGCCCTCAGTGGGTTCGGCAGAGCGCCGATAGGTCCAATAGGCCGCACAGGCCCCTTCCGACGACACCATACAGGCGCCCATGGGGCTTTCGGGCGTGCAGGCCTTGCCGAAGAGCTTGCAGTCGGTCGGCGTCTTGACGCCGCGAAGAATGGCGGGGCACTCGCAGCTCTTGACGTCGGCGACCTGCCGCTTGGCCAGGGCGAAACGGTGCTCGGCATCGAAGGCTGCGAAGCTCTCTCTGATCTTGAGCGCGCTATCCGGGATCGCACCGAGGCCGCGCCACTCGAAGTCGGAGCGCAGCTCGAAGACCTCGGCGACCAGGCGCTGCGCCTTGCGGTTCCCGTCTTCGGTCACCACGCGAAGGTACTGGTTCTCCACCTGGTGACGGCCTTCGTTCAACTGACGGACCACCATCAGTGTCGCCTGTAAAACGTCCAGCGGCTCGAAGCCGGTGATCACGATGGGCCGCCGATAGGTCTCGGCAACGAAGGCGTAGGGACGCGTTCCGATAATCGTGCTGACGTGGGATGGCCCGAGGAACCCGTCGATTGCCATGCCGCCTGTCTCCTGATCGTCCGGCGAGTCCAGGATCTGTTGCATGGCGGCCGGAGTCAGGACGTGGTTGCAGTAGACCGAGAAATTCCTGAGGCCCTCGGCCTGCGCCTGCTTGATCGCGACAGCGGTGGGCGGCGTCGTGGTCTCGAAGCCGATGGCAAAGAAGACCACCTCGCGACCCGGATTGTCGCGCGCGATCCTCAGCGTATCCTGAGTCGAATAGACCATGCGGATGTCGGCGCCGTCGGCCTTCGCCTTCAAGAGGCTGCGGCGCTTGCGTGCCGGAACGCGCATCATGTCGCCGTAGGTGGCGAGAATGACGCCGTGTTTCTCGGCCAGTTCCATGGCGCTATCGATACGGCCGATGGGCAGGACGCAAACGGGGCAGCCTGGTCCATGTACGAAGCGGAGGTTGGCGGGCACCAAGTCCTGTACGCCGTAACGGAAGATGGCGTGCGTATGGCCGCCGCAGAACTCCATGATGCTGTATTGCCGGCTCTTGTCCGCTTCCCGTGCAATGGCTTCGGCAAGGGATTGCGCGAGATCCCGGCGGCGAAAATCGTCAACATACTTCATGCCGACACCTCCCTTTGCTCCTCCACCAAAAGACCGGCCTCCTCCATTAGCCGCAGTGTGCGGTCGGCCTCCTCCGGGCTGAGCCTGTGAAGGGCGTAGCCGACATGCACGAGAACGAAGTCGCCGACGGAGACCTCGTCCAGCAGAGTCGTCGAGACGGTCTTCTTTATTCCGGCCAGGGAGACGATCGCTTTGTCGCTCTCCCTATCTGTTGAGACCACCTCGGCCGGAATCGCCAGGCACATGGCTTGCGCTCCTACTCGGCGGCGAGGGTGGCAGCGCCGGTCATGGCCAAAGCATGAGCAGCCGCGATCCAGCGGGTCCAGGCCTCCATGCCCTCGCCGGTCTTGGCGGAAAGCTGCAGCGCTTTGATGCCGGGGTTGATTCGGCGCGCATAGTCGATGCAGCGCGCCACGTCGAAATCCACATGCGGCAGCAGATCGGTCTTGGAGATCAGCATCAGGTCGGCCGCATGGAACATGTCCGGGTACTTGAGCGGCTTGTCCTCACCTTCGGTCACCGAAAGGATAACCACCTTGTGCGCTTCGCCGAGATCGAAGCCGGCTGGGCAAACCAGGTTGCCGACATTCTCGATGAAGACGAGGCTGGCTGGCTGCGGGGCCAGGCTGTCGAGGGCGTGACCGACCATATGGCCGTCCAGGTGGCAGCCCTTGCCGGTGTTTATCTGGATGGCCGGAACACCGGTCCGGCGGATTCGGTCGGCATCGGTCTCGGTCTGCTGGTCGCCTTCGATCACCGAGATCGGTGTGTTTGCCTTCAACCGCTCGATCGTTTCGATCAGCAGCGTCGTCTTGCCGGAGCCGGGGCTGGAGACGAGGTTGAGAGCGAGAATGCCACGGTCGTTGAAGAAACGGCGGTTGGCGGCAGCGTAGGCGTCATTCTTGGCCAGAATCTTCTGCTCGATTGCCACCATGCGGCTCTGGCTCAAGCCCGGCACGTGGGCTCCGGCCGGCCCCTTGCCGTAGTGATGGCTGTGGTCGTGGTGATGTTCATGATCGTGCTCGTGCTTGTGTTCATGATCGTGAGCATGCCCGTGGTGCTGATGGCCTTCATCGCCGTGATCGTGGTGGTGCGCGTGACCCGCCACCATGACCTCGTCGCTACCGCATCCGCAAACCTTGCACATCAGACCACCTCCAGTTCCTTGATTCGCAACTCTTCTCCGCCGAGAATCTCCAGCCGATAGCCGCCGCAGAGCGGACAGGCGTCGAAGCGATGCTGTATCGGCACCAACTTGGCGCAGGACGCGCACCAAGCCTCGCCTCTTGTTTCGATGATCACAAGCTTGGCCCGGTCGGCAAGGGTGCCGCTGGTCACGGCGTCGAAGCTGAAACGCAGAGCTTCAAGCTCGACGCCGGCGAGCGGACCGATCTCCAGCCAAACCGTCTTGACCGCGGCAAAGTCCTGCTCGACGGCCTGTTCCTCCAGGACCTGCAATATGTTCTCGCAGAGTGCCATCTCATGCATCGCTGGGCCCTCGCTACCGTTGGCCGGTTCGGCAGAGGCGTCTCGAAGATCAGGGTCTCCTGTTCTTCAGCGCATTTTCCATCGCTCCTGCCGAGCGGCATAGGCTATCGACAGCCATACCCTGTAGATGAAAGGGTTAATCGCACACCGCCACCATGCGATAGGTCAAATCCCACCGTCTGGAACGGTTGTTCTCCGTATTCCGCCCGTGACGCGCCGCTATGCGGCTTGAACCGCCGCGCCGACGGCTTCGGCATACTGTCCGGGCGTCACGCCATAGCTGCGCTTGAAATGGCGGTTGAGGGCGCTTTGGTCATAGAAACCGACCGTGGCTGCTGCGTTAGCAGGCGCCGTGCCTGCTTCGAGCAAGTTTCGGGCGCGTCTTACCCGTACCTGCGTCAGATAGGCATGCGGCGAAAGTCCGGTCTCTTTTTTGAAGCAGCGGATGAGGTGGAAGGGGCTCATCTCGGTGATCTGCGCCAGGTCGTTCAGGGAGATGCAGGCTTCATGGTTGTCCTGAAGATATTGCAAGACGGTGGTCACCGCCGTCTTCTCGCTACCCGTCTGCAGCAGCGCAGGGGCTGGATCCCCATAGGTCAGGAAGAGCTTCGCCAAGGCGATCAGCAGCTCCGACTCCTTGTCCAAGAGCGAGCCACTGCGCTCGGCGGTGGCGTGGAGGGCAACGAAGCGCTCGCAAAGCCCCTTGTCTTGGAGCTTGTTGGTCAGAAAACACGGCAATGCCTCGGGCTGAAGCTCAAGATCAGCGGCAAGCTGCTTCAGGGCCGAGCCGGAAAGGTAAAAAGCGCGGTACAGCCAGCGCCTTCGAGGGCCCACGCTCCCCGAATGAGGCTCCCCCGGATTGAAGACCAGCAGCGTCCCAGGGTCGGCCTGGTCGCAGACCCCACGACTGCGAAACTCCGAACCGCCGGCCTCGGTCATGGCGATGACCAGCTCGTCATGGACGTGTGGTGCGAAGCTATGGGTGGTGAAGTCCGCGCGCATCATCAACAGGCCACCGATATCCGGGTCGGCCCAGAGATGACTGCGATTGCGCGGGTCGCTTCTCGCCATCGGTTGCTGCCTTTGCCTTGACGGAGCCGCTACCCGGGCAGCATAGCCGATAGCGGCGTCCTTGGCACGCAGGTCACTGCGAGAGAAAGCCGCCGTCCACGTTCAGATTATGGCCGACCACGAAGGAGGAGGCATCCGAGGCGAGCCAAAGCACCGCAGCGGCGACTTCTTCCGGCTCACCCATGCGCCTGAGCGGCAGACCGGCAGCCACGGCTTTCATATCCGCGATGTTGGATGCCAACATCATCGGCGTCGTCACCCGCCCCGGGGAGACCGCGTTGATGCGGATGCCCTGCTCGGCGTACTCCATGGCCGCCGACTTGGTCAGCGAGATGACGGCGGCCTTCGAGGCGCAATAGAGCGCGAAGCCTGGATTCGAATTGCGGACGCCGCTGACCGAGGCGTTGTTGATGATCACGCCGCCGTGGGGAAGCATGGCGTGAATCTGCGCCTGCATGGCCAGGAAGACCGAACGCACGTTGGTGTTGAAGACCCAGTCGTAGGTGGTGGCGGGCTGCTCGGCCAATAGTGCCCGCCGCTCCTGATAGCCGGCGTTGTTGAAGGCGATATCCAAGCGGCCGAAGCGGGCGAGCACCGCCGGGACCACGGCGCCCAATTCCGTCGGGCTGCTGATGTCGGCGCGATGGAAGAAGGCTTCGCGGCCAGCACTCTCGATCTCCGCAACGACTGCGGCACCGCGCTCCCTATCACGGCCGACCAGTGCCACCTTCGCGCCTCTCTCTGCGAAGGCCATCGCCGTCGCCCGTCCGATCCCCGAGGTGGCGCCGGTGACCAGCACCACCTTGCCTTCGAAACCGGCTCCATTATCGGTCGAACCTGGGTTGGGGCGGCTGTTCGAGGCATCGGTGGGTTTCATCGCGTGGCGTCGTCCAACAGCTCGATACGGACCCGGCGATTGTGGCGCCCCTTGTTGTCGACCTTGCGGATGCGCAAGGGACGTGACTGGCCGGTCGAGGTCAAATGCGTTCCGCCGCAGGCCTGCCGGTCGAGCCCGTCGATCTCGATCACGCGCACCGTTCCGTCTGCCTGCGGCGGCGGCGTCACCGCCTTACTGCGCAGGAGGCCGGGCTCGTTCTGCGCCTCGTGGTAGGGCACATAGATGACACGCACCGGAAGGTCCTGCGCGATGGCGTCGTTGATGGCGGGCTCAAGCGCCTTGATCTTCTGGTTGTCGGCGTCGGGCAGGTCGAAGTCCATGCGCGCGCTGCCGTCGTCCGACATCTGCACACCCGTTACCAGCGCTCCGTCGAAGGCCTCGAAGACCAACGCGTTGACGATGTGGAGATCGGTGTGGAGTTGTTGCATCAGGAAGCGGAAGTCGCGGTCTACCTCGCAGCGGACGGTCCCCGACACGTCGATCGGCTCCGCCAGAAGATGCCAGGTGCGGCCGCCTTTCTCCTCGAACCCGGTCAGTCCGATCTTGCCGCCCGACCATTCCAAAGTGCCCTGATCGGGCAGTTGTCCGCCACCGCCGGGATAAAAAGCGGATCGGCTCAAGCAAACCGCCCCAGGTCGGCTATCCAGCACCTCGGCCTCGAACTCGAAGAGCTCGGGCTCATCGTGACAAAGATATCGGGCCACCTCGTCGCCTCTCCTCTGAATGCGATTCAGGCCGGGCCCTGCTATGCGATGTCTGCGGTCCGGCCACCAAGAAACGGCGGCTGCACCCATTGCAGTGCAGCCGTCCCTCCCATTCTTCAAAATAGAAAAGCAGCCTGCTACGGCTTGTATTGGCGAAAATTGCGGCCGATCCGAATCTTGCGTCTTCGGCGAGCGGATTGGGAATGAATCTCATTGTGTTATGTGTGTTACCTGGACGAGCTGGAGTCTTCTCGTGTCCATCTATCTGGTTGGAACGGCCGGCGCTTTCTGGTTCTTTCAACGCTTCGAGATCATTCTGGAGGGCTGACGGATGAATTGGGCGCGGGCATGTCTCGCTTTGGCGTCGCTGCTGCTGGTGATGGCGCCGACGGTTGCTTTGGCGCACCGGACCGAGGGCGTGGGTGGCGGCCTGGTCAGCGGCTTCATGCATCCCATCCTCGGCCCCGATCATCTGGTTGCGATGGTGGCCGTCGGCCTTTGGGGCGCACAGCTCGGTCGCCCTCTGTTGATCGTGCTGCCCTTGACCTTCCCGTTGGTCATGGCTTTTGGCGGCCTGCTTGGCGTTCTCCAGGTTCCGCTTCCGGGAGCCGAGCTTGGCATCTCCGTTTCAGCGCTGGTCCTTGGACTGGTGGTCGCCTTTGCCTTTCGCGCCCCGGTTTGGCTTGCCGTCACCCTGATTGGCGTCTTCGCCATCTTCCATGGCTATGCCCACGGCCAAGAGCTGCCTCGTGCGGTCTCGCCTATCGCTTACGGCATCGGCTTTGTCGTTGGCACAGGTATGTTGCATCTGGCCGGCATCGCCATCGGCCAACTCAACCAGTGGAAGGAAACGGGGCCGCTCATCGTGCGGGGTTGCGGTGTCCTGATCGCAGCCGGAGGTGTCTATTTCGTCTCTACGGCAGTCGGCGTCGCCTGAGAGGCTGGACGGCAAGGATGCGGCCAGCCATAGGGCTCTTCACGGTACTGATTGCGCTGATGCTGCCGCAGCCGGCAGCGGCGCATCTCGTGGGAGAAGAGTTCGGAGACTTTTACGCTGGCGTGCTGCATCTCACCCTCGCGATCGAGCAGGTGGTGGCCCTTCTCGTCCTTGGGCTCGTTGCCGCGATGCAGCCGCGCGAGACCGCACGTTGGATGCTCCTGGCCCTGCCGCTGGGGTTGATCGCCGGCATCTGTACAACGTTGGTCGTTGCCCCGCCGGCAAGCATGGACCCTGCCGTAGCGGCCTCTCTTTTCATCCCGGGCATCATCGGTGTGGCGGCCTTTCGCCTGCGGATTTTTGGTGTGGTTCTATTGGCGCTGGCGGTCGGCGGCGTGCTCGGCTTCGCCAACGGATTATCCGCAGATGAGGTGCCGGTCGACTGGCTGCTCTATGCCAGCGGCGTCATCGTCGCCGGCACATCCATTGGCACTTGGCTGATATCGCTGGCCACGGTCGTAAACGGCTTGCGTAGCTGGACGCCATTGGCAGAGCGCGTGCTCTGTAGCTGGTTTGCAGCTGCCGGCGCCATCTTCTTTGCCTTTTCTGTGACTGCTCCGGTCCTTTGAGAGTCTGTCGGGTCGTCAGCCGGCTCGACTGGGCCGGCGAGACGTCGGGGCAGGTATGGATGATGTCCAGACAGACCGGCGCAAAGGTCCGCGATTGATCGGACCACTACCACTCGATGCGCTCAATGCCCTCGAAGATGATTTCGCTTCCATCGGTCATGCTGATGATGCCCTCGGCATCGTCAGAGAGCACCAAGTGGTCCGGCGTGCTTTGCAGGATGGAGCCGCTTGTAACCGAGACCGTCCAGTCGCCGCTGTTGGGTGCGTTCGCTTCGTTCTGAAGCTGGATGACATCGGTCCAGTCGCCACCGGAACCACCGAAGACCTCGTCATTGCCGAAGGTCACCTGGCTGTCGAACAGGAAGCTGTTGTTGCCCCGGCCGCCGTGAAGCTGATCGTTTCCGGCGTTTCCGGCGAGGCTGTCGTCACCATCGCCGCCGTAGAGCGTATCATCGCCGTCGCCGCCAAAGAGACGGTCGTCACCGCCGAGGCCGAAGAGGACATCGTCGCCGCTGCCGCCGTACAGACTGTCGCCATCGCTTGGCGCTTCGTTGTAGCGGATTTCGGTTACGTAGTAGTCGCTGGCGTCTTTCACGATACCGCCTTGCCCGGCGCTGTAGGTGTCGGCCGTCAGGATCAGGCGGTCGAAGGTGCTGTCGCCCTCCGGATCGATGGATACCGTGAGCCGGTGACCGCTCGTGGTGAGAAAGCTTCCCTCATCGACCAGCGTATCACCCAGGAAAGCCTGCCAGCGGCCCTGTTCGTCGCCGCCGTAGGGCCCTTCGTTGGCGATCAGGTTTCTGACATCGACTTCGGCGTCCACGATCCGGTTGTCGAAGTCGATGATCAGCCGTTCAGACAGACCTTCCGCGGCGTCATAGCCGAGTTGGTTGTCCGGAGCCCGAGCGCCGGTATGGCCCGAGACGCCGATCTTGCCGCCGCCGGTGTAGAGGTGGTCGCTGCTCGGGGCCGTCAGATTGCCATCCGCGTCTATCCGTTGCGCAGTCACGGAAAAGCCCTGGTCTGTGGTCCGTGCGTTTCCGGCATTGATTTCGCCGGAAATCGGGCTGTCGTCTTGGCCGATGAGCGTATCGCTGCCTGCATGCCCGAAGAGAGGTTCGCCGCTGGAAGAGACGGTAAGCCAATCGTTGACGCCAATCGTAAAGTCTTCGCTGTGGGAGAGACCGCCTGCATCGGTTGCGGTGACCGTCAGAGCTATCTCTCCGGCCCCGTTGGCGAGAGCCACGCCGTCCTTCAGTTTCAGTTCGCCGTTCACCACCTCGAAGCGCGGGTCCGACACTGTATAGCTGTGGCTGTCGCCTGAATCGGGGTCGACGACGCTCAGGCTACCGACGACGGCGCCTGGGGCATCGGTTGTGATCTCCGGGTCGCCAGACGTCTGCTGAAGGTTGGTCTGAGTTGAGAAGACGAAGTCGTCGAAGTCGGCATCGCCGAGATTGTGCAGGTCCTCGAAGCCGATGGTATCCCCGGTCTCGGTGGTATGGTCGCGGCCATCCGGGTTCAGCGCAGCACCGCCGGAGAAGTAGACGTTGGCGCCGCGGCCGTCGAGAGCCGTTCCATCGGCCAGCACTGCCTGCCAGTTTCCATTTGCATCCTGCCGAAAGGTGACGTCGGTATTGTCGGTGAGGCCGCGATTTTCGTCGGCTCCGTCGGGAATGAGGAAGTAGCCGATGTCGGCAGGGTCGATGCCGTGGAAGGAGACGGTCTCGCTGCTGCCGGCGGCGAGTTGGTTTCCGTCGCTCCAGACGATCTTGCCGGCAACCGGATTACCTTCGGCGTCCTTGTGGAACACGCCGAAGCTGTTGGAGTAGCCGGCGCGTTCGGACAGGAAGGTCACGGTGACGTCGACCCGGTCGGCCGGGTCGAGCGTGATGGCGGTGGGCGCTTCGTTGACGTCGCCGACGGCGATGGTGAAGTCTTGGTCGATCGAGAGGCCGCCGCTGTCGGTGCTGGTGACGGTGATGGTGACGTCGCTGGCTTCATGGTCGAGGCTGATGCCCTCTTTCAGCTTGAGCTGGCCATCGACGACTTCAAAGCGCGCGTCGGAGACGCTGTAGGTATGGCTGTCACCGATGTCCGGGTCCGTTGCCGAGAGCGTGCCAATGATCGCGCCAGCGTGGTTCTCGGTGACCTGTGGGTTTCCGGAAACGGGTTGGACCGCAGCTTGGCTCGAGAAGACGAAGTCGTCGAAGTCGGCATCGCCGAGATTGCGCAGGTCCTCGAAGCCGATGGTGTCGCCGGTCTCTGTGGTATGGTCGCGGCCATCCGGGTTCAGCGCGGCACCGCCGGAGAAGTAGACGTTGGCACCGCGACCGTCGAGAGCCGTGCCATCGGCCAGCACCGCCTGCCAGTTTCCATTTGTGTCCTGCCGAAAGGTGACGTCGGTGTTGTCGGACAGGGTGCGGTTCTCGTCGGCCCCGTCGGGAATGAGGAAGTAGCCGATATCCGCAGCCTCAATGCCGTGGAAGGAGACGGTTTCGCTGCTGCCGGCGGCAAGCTGGTTTCCGTCGCTCCAGACGATCTTGCCGGCGACCGGATTGCCCTCGGCGTCCTTGTAAAACACGCCGAAGCTGTTGGAGTAGCCGGCGCGTTCGGACAGGAAGGTCACGGTGACGTCGACCCGGTCGGCCGGGTCGAGGGTGATTTCCGTGGGCGCTTCGTTGACGTCGCCGGCGGCGATGGTGAAGTCCTGCTCGGTCGAGAGGCCGCCGCTGTCGGTCGCGGTGACAGTGATGGTGACGTCGCCGGCCTCGTGGTCGAGGCTGACACCGTCCTTCAGCTTGAGCTGGTCGTCGACGACCTCGAAGCGGCTATCCGATACCGTATAGCTATGGCTGTCACCGATGTCCGGGTCCGTTGTCGAAAGCGTGCCGATGTCAGCGCCGGCGTCGTTCTCATCGACGCTGGCGTTGTCGAGGCTGATGGCTGTGGGCGCGTCGTTCGCATCGACGCTGCGTTCCTCCTGGCGCTGGAGCTCCTCTAGCGTGCGCTCGGCTTCCCGTGTGTCAGTTCCGCCAATCGGTTCGGGGTCTTCCGTGGCCCTGTCTTCTGAGAGGTCTGTGCCGTCTGAAGGCCCGCCGGTAGCGGAGGCACTGTTGCTTGCGGGAATGTCGTCAGTGCTGCGCTCTTCGGTGCCAGCAGCAATGCGCGATCCGAATTGTCCTGCTGCCTGAGCTAGAGGGGCATTGCCGCTGTTTTCCTGCCCCTGGTTTCCAAACGCCCCGTCCGAATCGAAGAGCAAGGGTGCTGCAGCCTGTGCGGATTGATCGCCGTCCGCTCCAGGTGCCGCCAGCGATGCCGTCTCCTGTCCGTCCGGCGTCCTCTTGGGCGTTCCCGGGTCTCGCTTGAAAAGGCCGTGGTTTTCCTGATTTTCGTCGGTGGTTTCGTTTTCCGGCTGCGGCATGAAGAGCGCACCGAAGTGCTGCTCGCGCCCAGCCGCCAGATTGCCTTCACCGCCTTCCGACGCGTCTCGGCCCGGCTCCAAGCCGTGCTGCCGCTCGGACTCGTTTCGTCGGGTCAGGAGGTCGGCAACCTCGAAGTCGTTGAGATCGGGGCTGGTTCCCTTTTGCTCATTGCCATTGCCAGCCATCGTTCAAGCCCTCTCGCTGATCCCCGCTCAGCGCCCCTCATTGACTGCCGAGTTCGTGCTTTTTGTTGGAATTTAGCGAAATTAGCTGAACAGCGGTTATTGAACAGTTTTTGTTATTGGTAAACTCTTTGTATTGTGAAAAATACTTAGAAATGGCCATACGATACAAAATAGTTTTCAATAATTTAAGTAAATCGCCGCTGTGTCTAACCAGATTTTTAAAGCTTGTTTAACCGTGATTGAGCTAAATCGGATTGGTTAACCGCCGTACCGCTTTTTCAGGACTGACATGACGGAAGCTGAGCAGCGCCCCGACACGCAAGACAGCGTGCCATCTCCGTCGTCTTGTGAAGCGCCGGCGCTTACGACCTATCAAACGCTGGCGACGGTGGTCCTCAACGTGCTGGGCTTGGCGCTGCCGGCCGCCATTCTTCAGGTTTACGACCGGGTCATTCCCAATCAGACGACGGAGACGCTGACTGCGCTGATGGTCGGCCTGATCGCAGTGCTTGTGATCGACGGTGCGCTGCGGATATCGCGCGGCTACCTGACGAGCTGGTCCGGCGCTCAGTTCGAACACCGCTGTCTCGGCGCTTCGGTCGACACCATCCTGCTCGCCAATCCACGCAAGATCGAGGCAGAGAAGCTCGGGACGCACATCGACCGCGTCAACGCGATCGACAACCTGCGCGACTTCTATGGCGGTCAGGGGCGTCTGCTGCTGATCGATCTTCCCTTCCTCTTCGTCTTTCTTGGATTGTTCTGGGTGATCGCCGGACCGCTGGTTTTGGTTCCTTTGACGATTTTTGCCGTGCTGGCTGCCGCCACTCTTCTCGTCGGTCGCGCGTTGCGTGCGACCTTGGAGCGTCGCCACGAGCTGGACGACCGGCGCTACAGCTTCATCATCCAAATCCTCTCCAACATAGAGACGGTGAAGGCGCTGGCGCTCGAACCGACCATGACGCGACGTTATGAGCGGCTGCAACTGGCTGGCGCGGGCGCCACCAGCTCGACGATTTTCCTGAGCGGCTGTGCGCAGACGATCGGCAACATCAGCTCGGCATTGACCCTCACGGCAGTGGCTGCGATCGGCGCCGTCCAGGTCATCAATGGCACGCTGTCCCCTGGCGAGCTAGCAGCCTGCACCCTGTTGGCGACCCGAGCGGTTCAACCGGTGATGAGAGGGCTCAGCCTTTGGACTCAATTCCAGGGGCTTTCGGTTGCGCGGGAGCGGGTGGAGCAGCTGCTCAGCACGCCGTCTGCCGGGGAGCGGCAGAACATCCGTGGCGGCGGGCGTGACGTGGTCGGCGATATCGAGCTGCGCGATGTGAGCTTTCGCTACAGCCCTGACGGTCCTTATCAGCTCTTCGAAGCTAACGCCCGAATACGCGCAGGCGAGATCGTCGCCATTGTCGGAGAAGACGGGAGCGGTAAGTCCACTCTTCTGGAGCTCATCGCCGGGCGTTTGAAGCCGGAGAGTGGTGAGCTGCTGATCGACGGCGAGCCGGAGCAGAGCCAGAGCCTGATCGACCCTCGTCAGGTTATCAGGGTTGCCGAGAACACCGCGCTGTTCCAGGGCACGATTCTCGACAACCTCACCGCCTTTCGCGGCTCCGAACGCCTAGAGGAGGCCTTGGCCGCAGCGCGAGTCCTTGGTGTCGATGAGGAAGTCCATCGGCTACCGAAAGGCTACGACACCCCCATCGGCGCGATGGCGGGCGCGGAGTTGAGCACAAGCCTGCGTCAAAAGCTGACCATCGCTCGGGCGCTTGCCTGCCGCCCCAAGATCTTGTTGTTCGACGGTGCCAATGCCAATCTCGACCAGGCTGGCGAAGCGCGCTTGAAAAGGGCGCTGCAGGATCTTCGCGGTGAAATGACCATCATCCTCGTCACCCATCGGCCCTCCCTGCAGCAGATCGCAGATCGCGTCTTGCATCTTTTCGATGGCGCACTTGTTCCACTGGTGGGGCCTGCGCCGGCAAGTATTGGTCTTGCGACGGAGAAGAAACGAGACGAGCTGATGTCGGAGGCTGTTCCGGCATGAGCAGTGTTGCCGTCGCGTCGGAACCGCAAGCTTTGCGCAATCAGACCGCGCTAGGCCCGTCGGCCAATCCGCTGGTCGATCATCTGCGCGCCGGGCGTTTGGACAAGCACTCGGTTAGTTCGCCGCTCGTCGCTTGCCTATTGCCCTTGCTGGAAGAGCTCCACTGGAACGGAACCCCGCGCAGACTCTTCGAAGCCCTGCCGCATCTTGCCGATGGTCTGACGATCGAAGAATTTCGCGGTGTCCTGGCCAGGCTGGGCTATCGCAGTGTCCCGCAACGGCTGCGCTTGAAGGATCTCGATCAACGGTTTCTGCCTTGCTTGTTCGAAGCCGATGACGGCAGAGTTTTCGTCGTCCGCGAGCGGTGTGGCGAGACGGTTTCCCTGTTCGACGGTGCCATTGGCACATGGCACGAGGAGCACTGTCTGACGGCAAAAGGCAAGGCGTGCTTTCTTGAGCCACTGACAACGCGTGGTTCGGACGACCGT
The DNA here is from genome assembly GCA_028279885.1 of Rhodovibrionaceae bacterium. Taxonomy (GTDB): domain Bacteria; phylum Pseudomonadota; class Alphaproteobacteria; order Kiloniellales; family DSM-21159; genus JANQMX01. Next base: position 34,083 of record JANQMX010000080.1, read on the forward strand.
AGCTCATCCACAAGCTGGCTCCTCAAGTTCGTCGGCCGCTTCCGCCCGCTCATCACTTTGCTCTTCGCCGTGACCTTCATATCGAATCTGTTCGCGCTCGCGGTGCCGCTTTTCATCATGGGGGTCTATGATCAGGTGATTGCCGCCGGGTCCATGGAGACCCTGCGCTATTTTCTCGGCGGCATGGCGATTGCATTGCTGGCGGACACGGCGCTTCGCTTCCTTCGGGCCCGGGCGCTGAGCTACATCGGCGCGCGCCTGGACATCCTCCTGGGAAGCGAAGTCTTCGGTCAAATTCTCAATCTGCCACTGCGCTTCACTCAGAATGCAAGCGTCGGTGCGCAGGTGACCCGGCTGCGACAGTTCGAGACCCTGCGAGATTTTTTCACAGGGCCACTCGCCGGCGTCGTCTTCGACCTGCCTTTTGTCGGGGTCTTCATTATCGCCATCGGCCTCTTGGCCGGCCCGCTCGTCTGGGTGCCGCTCGCCTTGCTGGTGGCGTTCCTGCTGCTCGCTGCGGTCATCACGCCGCTGATGCGGCGCCGGCTATCAGAGGGCGCCTCTGTGCGTTATCAGCGGCAGAGCTTCCTGATCGAGCTGTTCAGCCAGCACCGCTCCATTCGCGACTGCCATGTGGAGGACGTCTGGCGGGACCGGTTCCGTGAAGTGTCCGCTCGGCATGCCAAGGCGTTCTTTAAGACCCAGCAGCTGAATCTGACGGCGCAGACGCTGGCCCAGCTTCTGATGATGGCGGCCGGCATTGCCACCCTTTGGCTGGGGACGCTCGAGGTCATGGCGGGCGCCATGAGCGGCGGTGCCTTGATCGCCGTCATGGCATTGACCTGGCGCGTGCTGGCGCCGCTTCAGGTCGGCTTTCTCGGCCTGACGCGTCTCGAGCAGATCCGCTTGGCGATCACCCAGATCGATCGCCTGCTGAAGATGGAGACGGAGTACGACGCCACGCGGACCGACCTGCTGTTCCGCAGCTTTAGGGGCGACTGCGGTTTTCATCGCGTCAGCTTTCGCTATGCCAATGCGTCTGAACCGGCCCTGCTTGGCGTCAACCTGAACATTCCTGCCAAGCAGTGCATCGCCATCGCCGGGTCAAGCGGTGCCGGCAAGTCGACGTTGCTCAAGCTCCTGGCCGGTCTCTATGAGCCGCAAAGCGGATTCGTCACGATCGACGCGCTGGACATACGGCAGATCGACAAGCGGGAGCTTCGCGCATCCTTCGGCTACTGCCCGCAGCGCGTCCATCTGTTCCACGGCACGGTCTCGCAGAACATTCGCTTTGCCAACCCGACGGCCAGCGATGCCGAGGTGACCAAGGCCGCCATGGACGCTGGCCTGATGGAAGACATCTTGTCTCTGCCGGACGGTTTCGAGACCAGATTGACTGAAGCTGCCCTGCGGCACGTCTCAGAGAGCTTCAAGCATCAGCTCATGCTGGCGCGCGCTTATGTCACCGATGCGCCGATCTACCTCTTCGACGAAGCCGCCGCCTCCCTCGATCAGGATGGCGACGAGCGCTTCCGCAAGAAGCTCCAGGCTCTGTCAAAGCAATCGACCGTGATCCTGGTGACGCATCGGCCGAGCCTCATGCGTCTGGCCGACCGCATCGTCTATCTCCATGAGGGCCAAATCCTGTTCGACGGCAAGCCCGATGAGGTCTTGCCCTTTATCGAGAAGCTGAAGTGATGAGCGACAAGCCGGACTCCTCCAAGAAAGGAAGCGCCAAGCTGCCGCGACGGCAGGCGCTCGACCTTTCGCTATCTTTGCCTTTGGCGCTTGAGGAGGGTTGGCCGCCGCGGCTGTTCAACTGGCTCATCTTCATCGGCGCCTTCATCGTCGTCGCCTTCCTTGGCTGGGCAGCCGTGACCGAGGTGAAAGAGGTGACCCTCTCCGAAGGTCAGGTGATGCCGGCGGGTTCGGTTCGCGGGGTTCAGCACCTGGAGGGGGGTCTGGTCGAGGACATCCTGGTCACCGACGGACAGTTGGTGCAGGCGGGCGAGGTGCTGGTGCGTCTTGAACCCACCGCCGCCGAGGCGGACCTGCGTCAGCTGCAGGCACGCAAGGCAGCCCTTTCGGTCGAAGCTGAGCGGTTGAGGGCCTTCGTCGAGGACCGGGAAAGCAATTTCGCCGCCCTCGCCAGCGACCGGCAATTGATCGAAGACCAAGCCGCCATCCTGGCCCTGCAGCGGGACGCGCGCGATCGGCAGCTCGAAGTTCTTTACACACGGATCGAGCAACGGCGTGCCGAGCTTGCCTCACTCCAAGAGCAGCGCCAGAGCCTGGAAAAGCAAAGCAGCATCCTTGAAGAGCAGGTCGGCATGCGACGAGAGCTCGAGGAGAGGGGGCTAGTCTCGCGCGTCATCTACTTGGAGACGGAACGGGCCTTCTCGCAAACCTCGGCCCAGTTGGCCGAACTGCTGGGCGAAATTGCTTCGACCCAAGAAGGCCTCAACGAAGCGCAAATCAGCTTGGCGGAGCTGACGGCCCGCTTGAACAGCGAAGCCTTGCAGCGCATGGGCGCGGTCAGTGCCGAGCTCGCCGAAGTCAGTAACAGCATCGCCAAGCTCGAGCATCGGGTCGAACGCCTGGAGATCAGGGCGCCGGTGCGCGGCATCGTCAAAGGGCTCACCGTGCGTACCGTCGGGGGGGTCATTACGCCCGGCGAGACCATTGCCGAGATCGTACCGATCAACGACGAGTTGGTGGCCGAGGTGCGCATTGCGCCGCGGGACGTGGGCCACATCAAGGTGGGGCAAGAAGCCAAGGTCACCGTCACCACCTACGACTCCTCCCAGTACGGCCATATCGTCGGCCGGGTGCGTCAGGTCTCCCCAAGCACCTTCCAGAACGCGGAAGGGCAGCTTTTCTATAAGTCCGTCGTGGCGCTGGAGCAGAACCATCTGGACTACAACGGCACCACCCATCCGATTCTGCCGGGCATGGTGGTCAAGGCCGATATCATCACCGGCGTGAAGACGCTGGCGCAGTATATGTTGAAGCCGATCCAGCGCGCTTTCGACCGTTCGTTCGCCGAACGCTGAGACCTGCAATTTTCGCAGTTGCCTCAGGGCGAAAGCCGCGTTTAGTCTGTGGTCATCGACGGTTCCCTTCGGGGACGCAAAAGGGAACGGGGTCAGGTTGGTATCGGACGAGTGCCGATGCCGCACTGAAGCCCCGGCTGCCCCCGCAACTGTAGGCGGCGAGCAGGCGCCCATGACTGGCCACTGGGAAACTGGGAAGGCCGGGCGCCAGCATCGACCCGCAAGCCAGGAGACCTGCCGTCGTCAGCGTCACCTTACCGTTGGCCGGGGTGTGCCAATGGGACGGAAAGCCGTTTTGCGGTGACGCGCGGAGGTGCGTTGCTGGCGAAGGGGCTGAAGGGTGTGAACAAGACATCTCCCGGCAAAGGGCAACCGCAACTGCCGTTTCGGCAGGGGCGGAGTGCGTCTGTCTTCCTCGGCACGAACCTCCCTCGTCAGGCGCGGGCGGCGCGACATCGCCTGCGTCTCTCATCCAACAAGATCGAGACCGAAGGAGGCCGTCAATGTCGGGTTTCAATGAGGGAGTTGAACTAGCTGCATCGAGAGGGAGGGCGCGGCTTCTCAGCTGCGTCTCGCTCGTCGCAGTGCTTGCATTTGGCCACGCTGCTGTGGTGACCGCGCAAGAGGCTGTCGACAGTGCAGAGGATGGTACGGTCGTAGCACAGGCTGCGACGAACATTGCACAAGGTCAGACGGTCGAAGCGGAGGACGCGACGGTCGTAACCCAGCCGGAGGTGGTCGTCTCGGCCAGTCGCGTGCCTGTTGCGACCGAGCAGGTCGGCAGCGCCGTCACTGTGATCACCGCGGAGGAGCTGGAGCAGCGCCAAGTGCGTATCGTCTCTGACGTCCTGCGCGACGTCCCTGGCGTTGCCGTCAGCCGCACGGGACCGGTCGGTGCCTTTACCCAGGTCCGCATCCGCGGCGCCGAAGGCAATCAGACCCTGGTGATCATCGACGGGATCGAGGTCAACAATCCGGCCGGTGGCTCCGAGTTCGATTTTGCCAACCTGCTGAACAGTGACTTGGCGCGCATCGAAGTGCTCCGCGGGCCGCAGAGCGCGCTCTACGGCAGTGATGCCATCGGCGGGGTGATCAATGTGTTAAGCGAGCGACCGGAGGACGGCTTTAGCTTTCTTGGCCGCGGCGAGGGCGGCTCCTTCAACACCGGTAGCGGTCTCTTGAACGCCGGCTACGGAGGCGAGAACTTCTACGGCTCGGCCACCATCGATCATTTCACCACTCGCGGCATTTCAATCGCTGACGAGCGAAACGGGAACACGGAAGAGGACGGCTACGAAAACACCACCATGCGCCTCAAGGGCGGTGTCACACTGTTCGACGACATGCTCGAACTCGAGGCCGTTGGCTACCGGGTGGACAGCACGCGGGATGGCGATGCGTCCGCTGTCGTCGTCGGCGCTGTCGACAGTGATGATACGTCGGACACGCTGCAGCACTTCGGCCTGGCCAGCGCCAAACTAAAGCTCTTCGATGGGGCTTGGGAGCACGTCGCCCGTGCAAGCTTCGTCCACGTCGACAGCGACTTTTTCGACGGAACCGAGACCCAGACCTTCTCCTCGAATGGCGAGAAGGACAAATTCGACTATCAGACCAATCTCTTCTTCTCTACGCCCCAGTTCGCCGATGCGGAGCATACCCTGACCTTTCTCGCTGAGCGGGAGCGCGAGGATCTGCGCAGCGGCAGCGCCGCTTTTGGTTTTAACAATACTGAGATCATCAACTATGGCTATGTCGGCGAGTACCGGGTCGGTCTCTGGGATCGTCTCTTCCTGTCGGGGAGCCTGCGCTACGACGACAACGACGACCTCTTTGACAACGAGACCACCTATCGGGCCACGGCAGCCTATCTCCATCGGGAAACCGGCACGCGGCTGCACGGCAGCGTCGGGCGAGGGGTGAAGAACCCAACTCTGTTCGAACTCTTCGGCTCGAACGCGAACTTCACAGGCAATCCGAATCTGACACCGGAAAAGAGCTTCGGCTGGGACGTCGGCGTCGAGCAGTCCTTCTGGGACGATCGGGTACTGGTCGATGTCACCTATTTCAACAACGAAATTGAGGACCTGATCACGGGCTCGGGCAACACGGCTGTCAACCTTGAGGGCGAAAACGAAATCCAAGGTATCGAGGTCTCGGCGGCGGCCGAGCCCATTCAGGGCCTGCGTCTCAACATCGCCTATACCTTCACCGATGCTGAGGATGACAACGGCGACGACTTGGTTCGTCGGCCCAAGCACGTGGCCAGCTTCAACGCCAACTACGCGTTTGATCTCTACAATCGGCCGGCCAATCTCAACTTCGGCGTCCGCTTCTCAGGCAAGCAGGACGATCTCGTTTTCGACAGCTTCTTTCCGCGGCAGACTCGGATTGAAACCTTGGACAGCTTTACACTGGTCAACATCGGGGCCAGCTATGAGATCGTCGACGGCGTCTCGCTCTTCGCCCGCGGCGAGAACCTGCTGGACGACAACTATCAGGAGGTTGTCGGTTTCGGTACGCCGGGCATCGCGGGCTTTGCCGGCGTGCGCATAAAACTGGGCCCCTACGCCGATGCGCTGTAGGGCTGCTGTCGTCTGCTCTGGTTTCGCCCTGCTGGCAGGGCTGCTCTTCAGTGGGGCAGTCACGCCGGCATGGGCGAAGCCGGAACGGATCGTGTCGATGAACCTCTGTACGGACCAGCTTGTCATGATGCTGGCCGACCGGGACCGCATTGCCTCGGTGAGCTACCTCGCGGCCAATCCACAAGCTTCGGCCCTGGCCGAGGAAACGAACGGCCTCACGCTCAACCACGGCCTTGCCGAAGAGATCCTGCCGATGGAGCCGGACTTGGTGCTGGCCGGTGCCTTCACCACTCGTCCGACCGTGGCTCTGCTGCGCAGGTTTGGCTTCTCCATTGTCGAGCTGCCGGTCGCATCCAGCTTGGACGATATTCGCGCGAACATACGGACCATTGCCGAGGCCATTGGCGAGGTATCGCGCGGCGAGGCGATGATCGCGGACTTTGATGAAACTCTGCAGCAGCTTCCCGCCGCGGAGACCCAGCCGCCGCCCTTGGCCGTCATGTACTGGGCCAACGGCTTCACCTCCGGCGAAGGCACCTTGGCGAATGCGGCGGTGGAGGCGGCCGGCTTTCGAACGCTGGGGCGCGCGTTGGCGTTGACCGGTACCGCGCAGCTCCCTCTGGAGACGCTACTCAACGCCGACCCCGAAGTCTTGATCGTCGGAAGACAGCGCGAGGATCCGGCGCTGGCCAATGAGGTCTTTCGCCACCCTGCGCTCGGCCGCGTGTTTGATGATCGCCCGATGATCAGCGTTCCCGACTACCTTTGGATCTGCGGCACGCCCTTCGTCGCTCAGGCGGTCGCGCGGCTTGCGGACCTTCGGGTCAGTCTGCAGCAGGGCGATGCCGAACCTGCTGCGACTTGGCAGCCCCAACCGTAGCCACCGACGTGCAGCGCGAGGGTTGGCCGTATCTCCTGCCTCTGCTCGGCTTCGCCACGTTCCTTGCCTTTGGCGCCTCCTTGCTCATAGGTCCGGCGGCGATCGGCTTCAGAGAGACGCTTTCCGCCCTGCTGCTTGGCGATGTTGAGATGACGGCGATCATCGTCCGCGAGGTCAGGTTACCTCGCGCCATTTTGGGTCTCGCAATCGGGGCGACGCTCGGCTTGGCGGGGGCGGCGCTGCAGGGCTTCTTGCGCAACCCCTTGGCCGAGCCTGGTCTGATTGGCGTTTCTGCTTCGGCCGCCCTCGGGGCGGTCCTGATGTTTTACACGGGGCTGGCTGCGCTCTTTGCCTTGGCGTTGCCGCTTGGCGGCATGGCCGGCGCCTGCATCGGCGTGTTGCTCGTTCAAGCCCTGGCCGGGCGAGGGGTGAGCCCCGTGACTCTCATTCTGGCAGGGGTCGCGGTCACCAGCTTTGCCGGGGCACTGACGTCCCTCACGCTCAATCTGGCACCCAACCCCTTCGCGGCGCTGGAGATCGTGTTCTGGCTGATGGGGTCCCTCGCCGACCGAAGCTTCGAACACGTTTGGCTCTCCCTGCCCTTCATGGTCGCAGGCTGGTTGCTGCTGATGAGCGCAGGCCGGCAGCTCGATGCCTTGACCTTGGGCGAGGACTCAGCCCGCACCATGGGCTTCAATCTCGGTGCTCTGCGGCACCAAGTCGTGTTCGGGACGGCGCTGTCGGTCGGCGCCGCAACCTCCGTCGCCGGTGCCATCGGTTTCGTCGGTCTGGTCGTGCCGCATCTCTTGCGCCCCCTGGTTGCGCACCGGCCGAGCGCGCTGCTGCTCGCCAGCGCTCTGGGCGGCGCTGCCCTGACTCTGACGGCCGACGTGGCCGTGCGCGTGCTGTTCCCTGGGCGAGAGATGAAGCTCGGTGTTCTGATGGCCTTGATCGGCGCACCCTTTTTTCTCTTCCTGCTGCTTCGTCTGCGCCGGCAGCTCCCGTGACCCGGCGAACAATCCCTTGGGACCGCGCTGATTTCCACTTGTCAGGTAGGGTCATGGGCTGGTTGGCTGCCAAACAATAAAGCAATAGGGAACGGCCGATGGCGCAAGCTCCAAGTGTTCAGCGCGTCCTGTGCGAGCACCTTCATAATCCAAGCAGCAGTTTCAGTATCGGATCGTTCGGCGCAATCGCCGAGTTTCACCGGCGCGCGGATGAGCCGCTGGTCCTGGACGACCCAGAGGGACTGACGGTTGCGACGGAGCGAGGCGGGCTCAGGGTCGCGCTGATCGAGGATGTCAGCCCGCTGGCCTATGAAACGCTGAGCGGCCGGCGCGACCGCTGGCAGCACGGGGTGGTCTTCTGCTTGCCGAAGGCGCTGGCCGTATCATCTCAGCGCGATGTCCTGACGGAACTGGGCCCTGACGAAGATGCCATCCGTCCCGAAGACAGGAGCGCAATCCTCTTCGACATGGGCCTTGCCGCCCGCAACATCGACTTCTGCGTTCGGACGAGCGACTCCTCGCTCCTGGATGTCTTGCGCCAGGGCGCCGGGCGTCCGCTCTTCGCGCCTGGCAACCCGGCCGCGGGGGCCATCGTCGAGGCGAGCCCCCATCGCATTGCCATCTCGAAGCTCGGCCGCGCCGAGGTCTATCAGGCGATCGGCAAAGAGAAGACGCCCGAGGGGCCGCATACCCATGTCCTGCCGAAGTTCCTGAAGAGCGGACGGACCCACTCGGCGAACATCCCGGTGCCGAGGGGCCAGCTTCCCTGCCTGAGCCTCCATCCCGCCCATCCGCTCTATGACGGTTTGGGCCAGGACACGCCGTTCGAGCCCGGCTACCTCACCAGCTTCGACGCTCTCCTCGACCACTGGGGTGCGCCGGAGTACCGCGCCGAAAAAGCGCGGGTCGTCGGGGCGGTCCGCCGCGGAGAGGACGCGCAGGTCTACGAGCTTCCGAGGAGCCGGCTTGGCCGCACGGGTCTGCGCGTTGCCCTGCGGCAGTTGAAGCAGCTCGACGGGGATACTTCGGTATTGCGTCAGTGGCGCGACCGCTGCGATGCGCCGCAGGCGCGGCGAGTCGGCAAAGCCGTCGTCGCTTAACTCTAGACGTCTATCGGAATAGGGTTGCCGCGCTGTCTAGCGCGATGCGGACGGCGTGTTAGTCTCTCCGGCCTGCAGGACCAGAAAAGGCGGTGACCATGTTCGAGTCCCTCCAGTTGAAGCACAAGGTCGACAAGGCGGCGTACGAGGCCGAAGAACCGCTGCTGCGCGAGCGCTTGATCGACAACCAGCTCGAGCTTCTCGAGAAACCGACTTTTCCGGTGATCGTCCTGCTGACCGGCATGGATGCGCTCGGCCGCGGCGCCGCAGCCAAGCAGTTGCTGAGCTGGTTGGACCCGAGGCACGTTCGGCCCTATGCCATGATGAGGCCGAGTGAGGAGGAGCTGGAGCGGCCGCGCATGTGGCGTTTCTGGCGCGCACTGCCGCCGAAAGGGCAGGTCGGGCTCTTTCTCAACGCCTGGTATGAGGGGCCGACGCGTGAATACTTCCTCGGCAACATCAAACGCGGGCAGTTCCGGGACCACATAGAGGAGAATCTACGCTTCGAGGAGCTGCTCGCCCACGAGGGCGCACTCTTTCTCAAGTTCCTGTTCCTCTTGCCAAAGGAGCAAAGCCTCAAAGGCGTAGAGGAATCCAGGAAGGGGCGAACGGGGGCGTGGAAGCTCTCCCGAGACGAGGTCGAAATCGCAGAGCAGTTCGCCAAGAACTATAAGAAGACAATATCCGCGGTCGAGGAGCTGGTCACGGCCACCAGCCGGACCCACGCGCCCTGGATACCCTTGCCGAGCGCCGATGCCCGCTACCGCGATCTCACCATTGGCCGAACTTTGGCCGATGCCATTGAGGAGCGGCTGAAGGCATCGAAGCGGCCCCTCTCCATGGGTGGGACCAGCGCCATGGTTGGCGATACCGGCGCGAACGTTCTCGACTCTCTGGATCTCAACAAGTCGCTGACGCGGGAAACCTACAGGGCGCGGCTCAAGCAAGCCCGCAATCGCCTGACGCGCACGACGCTCAGCAAGAAGTTCGAGAAGCGTGCCCTGGTTGCTCTGTTCGAAGGCAACGATGCCGCCGGAAAGGGCGGCAGCATCCGCCGCGTGGTCGAGGCGCTCGACCCGCGTATGGTTCAAGTGGTGCCGATCGCCGCGCCGAGCGATGAGGAGAAGGCCCAGCCATACCTTTGGCGTTTCTGGCGCCACATGCCGCGGCTCGGCCACATCACGATCTTCGACCGCTCCTGGTACGGCCGCGTGTTGGTCGAGCGGGTCGAGAAATTTTGCTCCGAAGCCGACTGGATGCGGGCCTACGAAGAGATCCGCGCGTTCGAGTCGGAGATGAGCGACTACGGCATCATCGTCGTGAAGTTCTGGCTGGCGATCGACAAGAAGGAGCAGCTGCGCCGCTTCAAGGAGCGCGAGGCGGTCGGTTACAAGCGCTACAAGATTACCAACGAAGACTGGCGAAATCGAAAGAAGTGGGCAGCCTACACGCAGGCGGTGCACGACATGGTCGAACGCACGAGCACCAGCCGGGTGCCCTGGACCCTGGTCGAGGCCAATGACAAGTATCACGCCCGCGTCAAGGTGTTGGAGACCATCAACGAGCGGCTGAAAGAGTCGCTCTGAGGCGGCCGCAACGCTTTCATCACACGGTGCGCGCGCGCTCTCTGCTAGCGTCGGTCCGCCGTCGATCGAGCGGCGCATTACTGTGGTGAGGGGCAATGGCCGAGAACGAAAAGGGGGTCGACCAACTGGTCGACGAGCTGTCCCAGGCGGCGCCGGATGATGCGGCACGCCGGCTGCGTCGCATGCCAAAGCGCCGAAGGGCCGCGGTTGCCGCGGCACTGGCGCAGCGCAAGCGCGACGAGGTGTTGGCCCTGGCGCGCTACGAAGACGGAACGGCCGGTTCACTCATGACGTCGCGCTATGCCGATCTGCCGGCCGATATCTCGGCGGGCGAAGCGGTCCGGCGGTTGGCGGCCGAGCGAGATGCCGAGACGATCTACACGGCCTACGTCCTTGGCGACGATCGCACGCTGCTTGGCGTGGTAAGCCTGCGCGATCTTCTCACCGGCGAACCGGGCCGTCAGGTGGCGGAGCTGATGGTGCGGCATCCGGAGCAGGCGGAGGCAGACGACAGCGACGAGGCCACCGCGCGGCGTCTGCTCGATGCACCCTACATGGCTTTGCCGGTGGTCGACGGCGACAACCGTCTGCTCGGTATCGTCACCTACGATGACGCGCATCGCTGTCTGGCGCAGGCCACGCAGGAAGACAGCGATCGCTTTCACGCGCTGGCGGGCGAGGCGCCGGACCAGGCTTATCTCGAGGTCTCCGTTTGGGCGGAGATCCGCCGGCGCGTGCCCTGGATTCTGGCCCTTGCGGTGGTCGGCCTGCTCGCCGGCTATGTGGTGCACAGCTACGAGTCGGCTTTGGATGCGCTGGTCATTCTGGCGCTTTACATGCCGATGATCGCGGACACCGGCGGCAATGTAGGCACCCAATCGGCGTCGCTGGTGATCAGGGCCATCGCAACCGGCGAGGTCGCGCTCGCCAATGGTCTGCGGGTCTTGTGGAAAGAGTGCCGCATCGCCGCCGCCTTGGCGTTCGCGCTTTTCGCCTTCGCCTTTCTCAAGGTGCTGGTCTACTCCGGCGGGTCCAGCGTTCCCGTCGGCCTGTCGCTGGAGATGATCGCTCTGGCGGTCGCCTTGGCCATCGCCGTCCAGGTCTTCCTGTCGACCTTGCTCGGCGCGACTTTGCCGCTGGTAGCCGTGGCCGTGAAGCAGGATCCGGCCGTGGTCGCCGGACCGGCCCTGACCACGATCGTCGATGTGGTGGGACTGCTGCTCTACTTCACCATCACCACATCGCTCTTGGGATTGAAGGTGTCATGATCGCTGCAACAGAGTCCGATCGGCATGGCGTCAGTTGTGCCGTGCGAAGACCTCAGCCTTGCCGGAGGTGAAGACCAGCAGGGTTTCATAGGGCTCCTTCTGGTCGCCCATTTCCATGCCCGGAGAGCCGATGGGCATTCCAGGAACGGCCAAGCCGAGCGCGCTGGGTCGCTCGGCGAGCAGCCGCTTTACGTCGCTCGCCGGGACATGCCCCTCGATAACGTAGCCCTCGACGAGGGCCGTGTGGCAGGAGGCGTGGTCCTGCCGGATGCCGAGGCTGGCCTTCAGGCCGTAGAGCGCTTCCTGCGTCACGTCCTTCGCCTCGACGTCGAAGCCGGCCTCCTGCATGTGACGGATCCAGGCCGTACAGCAGCCGCAGGATGGGGACTTGGCCACGACCACCCGTGGCGCGGAGGCATGGGCCGGCAGGCTGATCACGCTCGTTGCCGCTAAGGCTGCCAGGAATTCGCGTCGTTTCATTTCATCGCCCCTTCGGCTCCTATGCCGCCTGGCCGCGTCCTCACCGCATTGAGCCGACCCGGTGTGTAGTCCGACCGAGCGCTGGTCATTGGGCATGAGACGATGAGGCCAACGGTCCGCATGGCAATCCTGTGCCGCTTCCTCCTAGGGGAGGGTCAAGCGCATTTTGTCGGCGCCGCTGTCTGACTGCTAAACTCGCCACTGGCCAGCGTGCATTTTGGAGGCTGACTTACGTCGTGCCCTTTTCAGGGAAGTTCCTCATCGGCGCTGCCATAGGCTCGGGCAGCATGGCCTTGGCGGCCGAGCGCGGCGGCGCGGATTTTCTGCTCGCCATCAATGCCGGGCGGCTGCGCAACATGGGGGCGCCTTCCATCGCCTGCATGCTGCCGATCCTCGAGGCCGGCCGCCTGACCGAACGCTTCGCGAGGGAAGAGCTGCAGGCCCAATGCCAGATTCCCGTGCTGCTCGGCGTCAACGTCTGGGAGTCGGATTTCGACCCGGCAGAGACCGCGCGGCGGGTTAAAGACGCCGGTTTTGCCGGTGCGGTCAACTTCCCGAGCGCCATGCACTTTCCCCGCTCCATGCAGCAGATCCTGGCCCGGGCCGGACGTGGAATCGAGGCCGAGGTGGCGCAGCTCAGCGCCGTGCGAGAGGCCGGACTCACACCGATGTTCTATTGCGCAACACGGACCCAGGCGCGTCTGGCGGCGGATGCCGGCATTGAGCTCATCTGTCTCAATCTCGGCTGGAACGTTGGGGGCGCGCTCGGTCATCAGCGGCGCGCCAGTCTGGAGGAGGTGGCGACCATGGCGCGGGAGATCGGCCGCCTGATCAAGCGCATTAATCCGCGCTGCCGCTTCTTCCTGGAAGGCGGGCCTGTCGGAACGGCCGAGGATCTTGGGCGCGTCCTCAGCCTGGCACCCCTCGATGGCTACGTCGGCGGCTCCACCTTCGAGCGACTGCCACTGGAGACGTCGGTCGCCGACCAGATCGATCGCTTTCGGCAGGCTGGCCGTAGCCAAGCTTCGCTGGACAAGGAAAGCGCCCGCTTGGTGGCTTGGGCGCGGCCTTTTGGCTTCGTCGGCCGCTCGGACGCGCAGCTTGCTTTCCTGCGGCGGCTGAAAAGCCTGGCCGAGAGTTCCGCGCCCGTTCTTTTGCTTGGGGAACCGGGCATGCTGACCGAGCCGGCGCTTCTGGCTTTGGCCAGTCCCGGCGGGGCAGCGGACCGCAAGCAGCTGACGCAGGGCCTGATCCAGGTGGATGTCGGCGGCGAGGACTTCCCGGCCCGAGCGCGCAGCGTCATCTTCGGGCACCGGGATACCATTGCGAGGCAGCGCCCGGCCTTGGCGGACAGCGGAGCGGCCGTTCTGGCCATTCGCGCGCCGGAACGCCTGCCCGCCGCAACGCAGCGGCGGCTGGCCTTGGCCCTGCGGGAGGGCAGCTTTCGTGCGCCGGGCAGCCGGCGGGCCTTACCTGTCGGGCCGCGCGTCGTATTGATCAGCGAGATGCCGTTCGGCGGCGGGCAGCTCGAAGACGACCTGCGCAGCGCGGGCTTCGAGGCTGAGCTGACCGCCCAGTTCGCCGGCTGGACCTTGCGGCTTCCGCCGTTGCGCGAGCGCATCGATGATCTCATGGCCCTGATCGAGTCCGAAGCGGCGGCGAGCCTTGCTGTCGTGCTCGGGCGCGATGGCTTCACATCGGCGGCTTTGCAGCGCTTGCACGCCCACCCTTGGCCGGGCAACGAAGCGGAGTTGCACGGCTTGGTCGGAGGCCTCGCCGGACGCGCTGCCAGAGGGCCGATACAGCTCGAAGAGCTGCCGCAACTCCTTGAGCCTGGCAGCGGCCCCGTTCCGGACCGGCGCAGCGAGAAGGACCGGATCGTCGATGCGCTCTGGCGGCACGGCTTCAACCGGACCCGCGCTGCCGAGGCGCTCGGCATGTCCCGCAAGACGCTCTACAACAAGATCAAGAGGTTTGGGCTCGAGGGCTGAGCCCTCATTGCTCGGACATGAGCGGCCGGCAAACGACCCCGTCCCACGCGTCCGGCCACAGACTCGGTCGTTCCGCTTCGTTCTTGGTGCCGAGGCCCAGCAGCACAGACCGTCGACCGCTGTCGCGCAAAACGGCGGCAATGGACTGCGCTGCCGTGCCTCGCTGATGCAGTGACGGAAAGCCAGCCGCGAGGTCGGAGCTCTTGGGCATCACCAGAACCGCGTCGGCGTGCAAGTCTGCCGCCCCTTGGGCTTCCGTGGTGTCTGACACAGCGGCGAGAACGCGCAGGCCCGCGGCCTTGAAGTCGGCAAGCGCGGCCAACTCCCGAGCGTGGTCCAGGGCGACATCCGAGAGTTGCTGGGCAAACTCGCGGTCATGCTGGGCGACGCTTGGCAGGTTGGCGACCCAGCGCACGCCGGCATCTGCAAGACGTTGGGCTTCTCTGGGCGGCGAGAAGAAAGGATTGGCAAGAAAGAGTCCAACTGCGGCGCCTTGGAGCAGCGCTGGCGCGGCCAGGATGTCCTCGACCAGCGATTGCGGATTGGGCTGCACGGGCAGCAACAGGCTCACCTCGTCGGGCAGGTTCGGATGTCGTAGGCTGGGGCAGGCGGTGCAGATATCCGGCGGAAGAGCGGTGGTTCCTGCCAGTTCCGGCCGGGGCACGATGGCCCAGCGGGCAAGCACCGCTGCTCTACTTGACGGTGGAGCGGTCATCGAACGCGGGCGTCTCAGCTCTCAAGCAAGACTCGGCGAACGTCCTCCAGGTGGCTCGTCATCGCTTCCCGGGCGGCCTTCGGTGAGCGCGCGCGAATCGCGCGGATGATCTCGCCGTGCTGAGCGACATAGCGCGCTTTCTGCGCCTCCGAGTAGCCACGGCGCTTGGCTGCGAGCCAATCTGCGTTATCCCGCAGGGCTCCCAACATGCCATCGATGCGTAACAGCACCTGGTTCTGTGTCATGGAAAAGAGCAGCCGGTGAATTTCCGCATCACAGCGCTCGAACTCCTCCATCTGCTTGATGGCAGCCGACGCGTCCTGAACTTGCTGAAGGCGAAGGATGTCCGCCTCCCGTGCATTCGCTGCTGCTGCCGCCGCCGCTGCTGGCTCGAGCATCAGACGGGCTTCGATCAAGTCGCGCGGACTGATGTCGCTCTCTACCGCGTTGGCTGCGGGCGCGGCCTCCATACGCTCTGTTGCGGTGAGAAAGGTTCCGCGGCCGACATGGCGGATCACGAGACCGGAAGACTGTAGATCTTCGATGGCGCGGCGCACGGTGTTGCGCGCCACCGCGAAGCGCTCGGCCAACTCCCGCTCGGTCGGAATGCGTCCCTCCGCCGCGAAGGCGCCTGCTCGGATCTCGTCACGCAGTCTGTCGGCAATCCGTGTCGCCACTGAATTTCGCATAACTTGCTCTGGCTTTGGCTTAGCTAATACCGAAAAATAGGTTCAATTGGTTCAAATACTCAAGCAAAAAGATACAGCTCGACTGATTTCACCGGAACCCATGTAATTTTCTGTTGGCATCCGAAAATTGGTTCATTTAATGGTTCAAATTTCTGCTTTTCTCTGTCCCTTCGGCCTCTGTCACACCCAGCCCAGCGCAGCGTCGCGAAGAGCTCTGCCCCTCTGGGTTCAAGGAAAATAGGGCTATATCTGACCGTTGCAGAGCATCGACGCCGCGGTGTTCTCGCCGAGCTTTCGTTGGGCTTGGCGCATGAAATACTCAATTTTACTCACTTTTCCCAATTGGAGCGGTTGCGATCGGTTTCGAGTCGCGTCACGCTTCAGCTCGTCGTGAAGACGTGAGAACGCCGCTTTGGTCCGTGCGGAACGCGGCAAAGGCGGCTTGCGAAACGGAACGGCACCCGCCCGAAAGGGCCTCGCAGACCCCGGTTCAACGGGGCGCAGGAAGGGAGGATGAAAACGATGGCGCGGCAGAGGCCGAGCACGAGAGCCGTGCGAAACGGCGTGGCCTCCTCGGTCTGAGGCGAGGGCGATGCGGCAGTTCGTCGAACGTCACCGTGTCTGGGCCTTCATCATTTTTCTCGCGGTCGCGGCCTTCCTGTGGCTGATTTTCGCCGTCTGGCCGGACTGGCTCGTCGACTCCCTTGGCCGCAAGAAGACATTCGTCAACACGCTGCTGAACGGCATCACCCTGGCCGGTCTCTACTTCCTGGTGGCCAGCGGTTTCACGCTTGTCTTCGGCCTGATGCGCAACGTGAACCTGGCGCACGGCTCCATGTACCTCTTGGGCGCCTACATCGGCTATGAGGTGGCGACCGCAAGCGGCAACTGGTTCCTCGGCTTGGCCGTCGCCTTCCTGGCCATCGGTGCCAGCGGTGTCCTGCTTCAGGTGCTGATCTTTCGCCGCATGGAAGGCGACGATCTGCGCCAGACCCTGGTCACCATCGGTATCTCGATCATCGCCGCCGATCTGATGCTGGCCGTCTGGACCGGCAATACCTATCAGTTCGAGCCACCCGAATGGCTGTTCGGCGCCGTGACCTTGCCGATCATCTCGGTCATCAAGGCCTCAGGCGACCCGGTCTACATCAAGTATCCGATGTTTCGTCTAACTGTCCTGGTCGTGGCGGTCGCCGTCGGTATCGGTCTCTGGCTGTTCCTCAATCGCACCAAGCTCGGGATGATGATCCGGGCAGGCGTCAACGATCGGCAGATGCTGGCGGCCAGTGGCGTGAATGTGCAGTTGCTCTTCGCCATCGTCTTCGCCATCGGGGCCGGCCTTGCAGGCTTTGCCGGCGTGATCGGCGGCACGGCGTTGTCGATCGCGCCCGGCGAAGACGTGCGCTATCTGCTCGCCTCGCTCATCGTCGTCATCGTCGGCGGCCTCGGCTCGGTGACCGGTGCGGCCATCGGAGCGCTGCTGATCGGTCTCGCCGAGCAGTTCGGCCTC
Organism: Rhodovibrionaceae bacterium; assembly: GCA_028279885.1. Taxonomy (GTDB): domain Bacteria; phylum Pseudomonadota; class Alphaproteobacteria; order Kiloniellales; family DSM-21159; genus JANQMX01. Next base: position 50,944 of record JANQMX010000080.1, read on the forward strand.
GCTTACTTCCCGACCTACGGCGTCGTGCTGACCTTCCTGATCATGGTCTTCGTCCTGGCGGTCCGCCCGCAGGGCGTGATGGGAGGGCGCTAGGCGATGGACGCGCGCAGGCTGCTCTCCGGCAACTTTTCCTTCGCCGACCTGCACCCCGGGGTGCTGCTGGTGATCGTGTTCCTGCTGGCTTACCCCGGCTTTGCGTCTGACTTCTTCGTTTTCCAGATCGGTGCCTACACGCTCATCCTCGGCACCATCGCCCTGTCGCTGATGATGCTGGGCGGCTATGGCGGCATGGTCAGCCTGGCACAGCTCACCGTGGCTGGCCTTGCCGGGTACCTGGTGGCCATTGTCGGGACCAACAGCGTCGGCGTCATGGGCCTTGGCTGGCCCTGGTGGATCACGGTTCCCTTCGCGATCTTGGCCGCCGCCGTCTTCAGCGCGTTGATCGGCGCCATCTCGGTCCGCACCGAGGGGATCTACACGATCATGATCACCCTCGCGATCGCCGTCGCCTTCTTCTATTTCGTGCGCCAGAACTACGTGGTCTTCAACGGCTTCACCGGCTTCGCCGGCATCGAGCCGCCGACCCTCTTCGGCGTCTATTGGCGCGACCCGGTTCCCTTTTATTACCTCAGCCTGACTGTCGCCGGCGGCTTCTATGCCGCCGTGCTCTACGCCTCGCGCTCGACCTTCGGGCTCAGTCTGCAGGCCATCCGCGATAACCCGCGGCGCATGCGGGCGCTGGGCTACGACGTCACGCTGCACCGGGTCTTCGCTTACTTTCTCGCGGGTCTGATCGCGGGCACCGCCGGCGTGCTCATGGTCTGGTTCAACGGTCGCATCTCGCCGGGCTCGGTCGGTGTCGACATCGTCATCGATATCCTGGTGATCGCGGTGGTCGGCGGCATGCGCCATCCCATCGGTCCCTTCCTCGGCGCGCTGGTCTTCGTGCTGCTGCAGAACTTCGCCATCGATCTGATCGACCGGGAGCGTTTCAACACCGTTATTGGCCTCGCCTTCTTGCTCGTCGTGCTGTTCTCACCGGACGGCCTGCTCGGGCTTTGGCAGAGAGTCCGTCCGAAGCTCCGCTTCGCACGAACGGCGCGGTATGAGGCCGGCCGTGCCGAAGAGCGGGACCGGCAAGGCGCCGGGCCGCTCGAACAAACCTAGAAAGGCAAACCTAAGCATGGGAGGTAGCAATGCGTAGATTTACCAAGACGACGATTGCCGCCGTCGCGGCACTATCGCTCGCCGCACCGGCGCTGGCGGAAGACACCATCAAGATGGGGGCACTCGCCACTTTGGAAGGCGCTTTCACGGTGCTCGGCGAGGACAGCATGCGCGGCGTCGAGCTGGCCCTTGAGGAGTTCGAGTACACGGCGGGTGGCAAGAAGATCGAGCTCATCACCGGCTCGTCTGACGCTTCACCTGACAGCGCTATCCGCGCGGCTCGCAAGCTGGTCGAGCAGGACGGTGTGCAAATCCTCGTCGGTCCGCTGTCCGGCTCGGAAGGCCTGGCGGTCAAAGACTACGCCAAGACCCAGCCGGAGGTGACCTTTGTAAACGGCTCTTCGGCGGCGCAGGACACCACCTTGCGCAATCCTTCCGACAACTTCTTCCGCTTCTCAACGGAAGGGGCGCAGTGGATGGCCGGTCTTGGCGAGTACGTCTACAACGAAAAGGGCTACCGCAACATCGCGGTGCTGGCGGAGGACTATTCCTTCCCCTACACCCAGGTCTTCGGCTTCCTCGAGCCTTTCTGCCGCCTCGGCGGCAAGGCACCGGTCGACGCGCGCTTCTGGGTGCCGATCGGCAACAAGGACTACTCCTCCGTCATCGCCGCGCTGCCCGATGATGTCGATGCGATCTACGTCGCCCTCGGTGGGGCCGATGCCGTCAACTTCCTGACCCAGTATGAGCAGGCCGGCGGCGATCTGCCGCTGATAGGCGGTTCGATCACCGTCGACCAGACGGTGCTCGGCTCCAAGGGGCGCACCCGCGACTTCATCATCGGCACGCCCTCGGCCGGTCCGATCTCCGATACTTGGGACGACCCGCGCTGGAGTGCTTTCGTCGAGGCCTACAAGGCGAAGTTCCCGGACGGCTTCCCTTCGCCCTCGCTCTTCGCGCACGCCTACTACATCAACACCAAGGCGGCCCTTCTGGCTTTGAACGAGGTGGACGGCGACCTTTCCGACGGTGGCGTGAAGCTTCGTGAGGCCTTGGCGAACCTAGAGTTCGAAACGCCGACGGGCATGGTCAAGCTCGACGAGCGCCGCCAGGCCGTCGCCGACATCTTCCTGACCGAGGTGATTGAGGGGCCGGACGGCAATCTCTTGAACAAGACCATCAAGGTCATTCCGCAGGTCGATCAGACCTTCGGCCTGTCCTACGACGACTTCCTGCAGTACGGCCAGGTTAGCCGCGAGAACCCGAGCTGCGAGTAAGGCGCGGCTTACTCTTGCTGAAACGGCCCGTTCGATAAGATGCCCGGAACCGACGCCTTCTCCCGCCTACAAAGCGCCGGCCGTTATGCGCTGGAGCTGGAGGCTGTCAGCCGCCATTTCGGTGCGCTGGTCGCCTTGGCGGACATCAACATGACGGTGGCCGCTGGGGAGCGGCGCGCGGTTCTGGGCTCGAACGGGGCCGGCAAGACGACCCTGTTCAACGCGATCACCGGCGACTTCCCGCCGACCACCGGTCGCGTGCGTTTGTTTGGCGAGGACGTGACGGATCTGCCGGTGCACGAGCGGATCCGTCGCGGTCTGCGCCGCACCTATCAGATCTCGCTGCTGTTCAACGGCCTGAGCGTGATCGACAATATCTATCTGGCCTGCCGTGGCGTCAGCCGCCGTCGCTTCTCGCTGCGCCGGCCAGGGCGTGACGAAAGCGCCATGGAAACGGCCGAGACTTTGCTCGGCGCCGTCCACCTGGAAGAGGCGCGGGACATGCTGGTCGAGGCCTTGAGCTACGGCCAACAGCGTCAGCTTGAAATCGCCCTCGCGCTTGCCGGGGCACCGCGGCTCATCCTGTTCGACGAGCCCGCCGCCGGCCTATCGCCGACCGAACGCAGCGAGCTGATCGAGATCCTGCAGTCGTTGCCCGAGCACATGGGCTACATCATCATCGAGCACGACATGGACGTGGCCCTGCGCGTCTCGGAAAGCGTCACTATGATGCACAACGGGCGCATCTTCCGCGAGGGCACGCCGCAGGAGATCGAGAACGATCCGGAGGTGCAGGAGCTCTACCTGGGTCAGGGAGGCGGCCATGCTTGAGCGCAGGCCATCCCGCCAGGCCGCTCCCTCCAGCAGCACGGCCGTGCTGCAAATCCGCGATCTGCATGTCTACTACGGTCATTCGCACGCGCTGCAAGGCGTCGACCTTACGCTCGAGCAGGGGGTGCACGCCGTGGTCGGCCGCAACGGCATGGGCAAGACCACGCTCTGCAACAGCGTCATGGGCCTGCTCAAGCCGCAACGCGGCTCCATCCGTTTCTATGGCGAGGAGATCGGCGGCCTGCAGCCGCACCAGATCGCAGCCCGCGGCATCGGCTACACGCCGCAGGGGCGGCGGCTTTGGCCGTCGCTCACCGTCGAGGAGCACATGCGCCTTTCGGAAAGCGGCAGCGGTACGTGGAGCATCGAGCGGATCTACGACGCCTTCCCCCGGCTTTACGAGCGGCGGGGCAACGGGGCAGGGCAGCTCTCCGGCGGCGAGCAGCAGATGCTCGCCATCTCCCGTGCTCTGCTGCAGGACCCGCGCCTCCTGGTGCTGGACGAGCCGACCGAGGGTCTGGCGCCGATCATCGTCGATCAGGTGGAGGCGCTGCTCGCCAACCTCGCCACCGAGCAGGAGGTCTCCATCCTGCTAATCGAGCAGAACATAGCCGTCGCAACCTCCATCTCGGAGGACGTGGCGATCATGGTCAATGGTCGTGTCTGGCGCGTCATGCCCGCCCAGCAACTGGCCGGCGACCGCACCTTGCAAGAGCGGCTGCTCGGCGTGGGGCGCCACTCGCATGAAGATTTGGAGCTGCCGCCAGAGGTCGAGCAAGCGCCGCCCGAGAGCCGCTCCCCCAAAAGCCCGCGCGAGGAGTCTGTCGCGGACGTTCCGGTGCAGGAGAGTGCCGAGCCCTCGCAAGAGCCGGCACCCCAAGCCAGTGGCAATCTCGTCTATGTGCCGCCGACCCGCTGGTCCAGCGCCGCTTGGCGCGAGGCGGCGGGGCCGCAGGAGGCGCTTCCGTCTCCGGCTTCCAATGCAACGACCGCCAGGCCTTTCGACAGCAAGCCTGAACCGCTGTTCCGTGAACCGCCGAGCGCGCGGCAAGCCGGTGCGGGCGGAGAGATTTATGTCGCTGGGACCTTCGATACCAAGGGTGCTGAGCTCTCCTACATTCGGGACTGCGTGGCAGCTCATGGCGTGAGGGTACGGACAATCGACCTCTCGACCTCCGGCAAGCCTTCCTCGGCCGATGTGCCGCCGCACGTCATTGCCGCCTACCACCGAAGCGGGGCGGGCGGTGTCTTCAGCGGCGACCGCGGCACGTCGGTGCGTGCCATGGCGGAGGCTTTCGAGAACTGGATCCGGCGCCAGCGCGATATCGCCGGCATCATCTCCGCCGGCGGCTCCGGTGCCACCGCCCTGGTGACGCCGGCCATGCGCAGCCTGCCGGTCGGCGTGCCAAAGGTGATGATCTCGACCGTCGCGTCGGGTGACGTCGGACAGTACGTCGGACCGACCGACATCATGATGATGTATTCGGTCACGGACGTGCAGGGCCTCAACCGCATCTCACGGCAGGTGCTGGCCAACGGCGCCAATGCGATCGCGGGAATGGTCAAGGACGCAGCGAAGGCCCCGGTCTCGTCGAGATCGCGGCGGGGAGAAAGCGCCGAGAAGCCCAGTCTGGGCCTCACCATGTTCGGCGTCACGACCACGGCCCTGCAGCAGATCACCGCGCTGCTCGACGACCGCTACGACTGCCTGGTGTTCCATGCCACGGGAACCGGCGGGCGCTCGATGGAGAAGCTGGCCGACAGCGGACTGCTGACGGCAGCCATCGACCTCACCACCACCGAAGTCTGCGACATGATGATGGGCGGCGTGTTCCCGGCAGACGAAGACCGCTTCGGCGCTTTCATCCGAACGCGGATTCCCTACGTCGGCTCCTTCGGGGCGCTGGACATGGTCAACTTCGGTGCTCCCGACACGGTGCCGGAGCGCTATCGCAACCGCGTCTTTGTCGAGCACAATCCACAGGTCACCCTGATGCGGACGACGGCGGAAGAGAACGCCCGGATGGGCGCGTGGATGGCCAGCCGTATCAACGAAATGACGGGGCCCGTCCGTTTTCTCATTCCCGAGGGCGGCGTCTCCGCCCTCGATGCGTCCGGCCAGCCCTTTCACGACCCGGCCGCGGACCGGGCTCTCTTCGAGGCTTTCACCGGCCGCTTCCAGGAGACCGCGAGCCGCCGCCTGATTCGCTTGCCGCACAATATCAACGACCCGGCCTTCGCTCAGGCAGCGGTCGACGCTCTGGAAGAGATAAACCCCACGAAGAGGATGCCGCGTCATGCCGCGTTTTGAACGGAAAGCCCTGGTCGAGAAGTTCCAGGAGATGAAACGGCGCGGCGACCCGATCATCGGCGGTGGCGCTGGCACCGGGCTTTCGGCCAAGTGCGAAGAAGCCGGCGGCATCGACCTTATCGTGATCTATAACTCCGGCCGCTACCGCATGGCCGGGCGCGGCTCGCTTTCCGGTCTCATGGCTTACGGCAACGCCAACGACGTGGTCATGGAGATGGCAAGCGAGGTCTTGCCGGTGGTGCGCAACACCCCGGTGCTGGCCGGGGTCAATGGCACCGACCCCTTCTGCCTGTTCGACGACTATCTCGATCGCGTGAAGGCGGTCGGCTTCTCCGGCGTGCAGAACTTCCCGACGGTCGGCCTCATCGATGGCAACTTCCGCGCCAATCTGGAGGAGACCGGCATGTCCTACGGCCAAGAGGTGGATCTCATCCGCTTGGCGCGAGAGAAGGACCTGCTGACCACGCCCTATGTCTTCAACGAGGAGGACGCGACGGCCATGACAGAGGCGGGCGCCGACATTGTCGTCTGCCACCTGGGCCTCACCACCGGCGGCTCCATCGGTGCCGAGACGGCGCTCAAGCTGGAAGACTGTCCGGCCCTGGTCGATGCCTGGTCGGAGGCGGCTTTGAGGGTCAACCCGGATGTCCTTGTGCTGGTTCACGGCGGCCCGGTCGCCATGCCGGAAGACGCGCGATACGTCCTGGACAACACCAAGAACTGCCACGGCTTCTATGGCGCGTCCTCGATGGAGCGCCTGCCGACGGAAGTGGCGCTAACCGAACAAACCAAAGCCTTCAAGGCCTTGAGAACCGCTTGAAGGGAGGGAGACCATGACGGGCAGCCTGATCGGATCCATCATTCTCTGGCTCATCGTAGCGATCATCGTCATTGTGGTGGTCGTCTACCTCTTGAACTGGCTCTACCACCGCTCGACGAAGGAAGTGGCCTTCGTGCGCACGGGCTTCGGCGGGGAGACCGTGATCATCAACGGCGGGACATTGGTCTTGCCCATTGTGCATGAGATCACGCCAGTCAATCTCAACGTGGTGCGCATCCCCGTGGCCCGAACGCGGGACGAGGCGGTCATCACCCGAGATCGCATGCGGGTCGACATCGAAGCGGAGTTTTTCGTCCGGGTCATCCAGAAGCCCGAAGCGGTCGCCGCCGCAGCCTCGACCCTCGGCCGGCGGACGCTGGAGCCCGACGCGCTTGCCGATCTTCTGTCTGGCAAGTTCGTGGGCGCGCTGCGCTCCGCCGCTGCCGGCATGAGCATGGACGAGATTCACGAGAAGCGGGCGGACTTCGTCGCCATGGTGGAGGAGCGCGCGGCGGGTGCGCTCGCCCGCAACGGCTTGGAACTGGAGTTCGTTGCTATCACGGACCTGGACCAGACCGACCTGGAGTTCTTCAACCCCTCTAATCGCTTCGATGCGGAGGGTCTGACCCAGCTGATCGAGTCTATCGAAGGGCGTCGCAAGCTGCGCAACGACATTGAGCAGTCGTCGATGGTCGCCATCCGCACGCGTAATCTGGAGGCGGAAAAAGAGACCCTGCAATTGGAGCAGGAGAGCGAGAATTCCCGCCTCAACCAGGAGCGTGCACTGGAAGCTTTGCGGGCCGAGCAGCAGGCGGAAATCGTGCAAACCCGCGTGGCCAAGGAAGCGGAGGCCGAGCGCTCCCGCATCGCCAGCGAGCAGGAGACCCGCGCCTTCCAGATCGAGCGGCAGCGCGAATTGCAGGAGTCCGAGATCAAGGCGCAGCGGGAAGTGGAGCAGGCCCGTATCGCCCAGGAGCAGACACTGGAGAAGGCGCGCATCGAGCGTGAGCGCCAGGTGCGTCAGCAGCAGATTCAACAGCGCCACGACCTGGAGACCGCGGAGGTCAGCGCCAGCGAGGACATCGAGCGGGCGCGCATCGTCTCTGAACGGCAGCTGCGCGAAGCGCGCATCGTCGCCGAGGAAGAGAACGAGACCCGCGAGATCGCGCGTGGCCAGCAGATCGACTCGGCCCGCATCGCGGCGCAGAAGAGCGTCGAGACGGCGCGTATCGCCCAGGAGCAGGTGCTCGACAAGGCGCGCATCGAGCGCGATCGCTTGCTGCGTTCGCAGCAGATCTCGCAGCGTCAGTCGATCGAGGAGGCCGAGATCTCGGCGCGGGAGGAGATCGAGCGGGCACGCATCGCCTCCGACCGCGGCCTCGACGAAGCGCGTATCCTGCAGGACCGCGACCTGAAACGCTTGGAGATCGAGCGCAGCCAGGCCCTCGAGCTGGCCGAGATCGAGCGGCAGATCACCGTCCTGCAAAAGCAGTCGGAAGAGGCCGAGTCCCGTGTGGCGACAGAGGCGGCGCGAGCCCGCGCGGTGGCGGCCGAGGAGCAGGTGGCAACCACGCGCGAGACGGAGATTGCCGAGCGCATCGCAACGGTCGACCGGCTGATGGCAGCCAAGGACGCCGATGCGGCGAAGATCGCAGCCGAGGCGAGCAAGATCACCGCGGCCGTCGCCGCGGAGGCCGAGCGTCTACGCAACGAGGCCGAGAACGTCTTGACCGCGGACGCCCGGGCCGCGCGCACGCGGGCCAAGATCATCGACCGCTTGGAAGGCATCGTGCGCGAAAGCGTGCGTCCGCTGGAGCGCATCGAGGGCATCAAGATCCTTCATGTCGATGGCCTGAACGGTGGTGGAGGCGGTGGCCAACGCACGCCGACCGATGAGGTGATCGAAAGCGCGTTGCGGTACCGGGCCCAGGCGCCGCTGATCGACGAGATGATGAAGGAGATCGGGGTGGAGAACCCCGGCGTATCCCGTATGGGCGACATCTTCCGCTCGGCGCGAGACGCCTCTTCCCTTGCCAAGGATGCTGAGGCCAAGGACGCGAGCGCGAAAAAGAAAGGCGATTGAGTCTATGGCGCTGGTCTATGCCTCTTCCGTTATCGCGGCGCCGGCCGCGCGGGTTTGGGAGACGATCCGGGACTTCAACGGATTGCCGAACTGGCATCCGGCGATTGCCGAAAGCCGCATTGAAGCGGGTGCGCCGGCCGATCAGGTCGGCTGCATACGCGCCTTTCGCCTGCGGGACGGCGGCTTCATCCGCGAGCGCTTGCTCGCCCTGTCGGACTACGACTTCAGCTGCACCTACGCCATCCTGGAAAGCCCCATGGGCGTAGAGAACTACGTTGCTACCCTGAAGCTGACGCCCATCACCGATGGCGACCGGACCTTCGCCGAGTGGTCGGCAGAGTTCGACTGCCCGCCGGAGCGCGAGGCGGAGCTGGTCGCACTGATCGGTACCGGCGTCTTCCAGGGCGGCTTCGATGCCCTGAAGAGCCGTTTCGGGCAGTGAGACGGTGAGGACGTAACATGGTCACCGTCCGCCGCAGCACAGTGATAGACGCGCCGATCGCGGCGGTCTGGGACGTGCTGCGCGACTTCAACGGCCACGACCGCTGGCATCCTGCCGTGGCGCGCAGCAACCTGGAGGGCAATCAGCGGACCGACCAGGTCGGCTGCGTTCGGAATTTCGTTCTGGAGTCCGGCGAGCGGCTGCGCGAACGGCTGCTTGAGCTGTCCGACAAGCAGCACAGCTTTCGCTACGCCATTGTCGAGAGCGAGGTGCCGCTGATCAACTACGTCGCGGAAGTCGCGCTCAAGCCGGTGACTGACGGCGACCGTACCTTCTGGTCCTGGAGCTCCCGTTTCGAGACGCCGAAGGGCCGCGAGCGAGAGTTGGCGCAATTGGTCGCGGAAGGCGTCTACGAGGCGGGCTTCGAGGCCATTCGGGCTGAGGTCGAGATCGCGCAAAGCCCTTGGCGCGGGCCTGCCGGATCGACCTCGGCTGGCGGTGCCGCCATCGAGGGCACCGCCATGGTCATCGATCGCCATGGCGGCCCCGAGCAGTTGCATGCGGCACGCGTGCTGGCGTCGCCGCCGGGTCCGGGTGAGGTACGGCTGCGGCAGAGCGCCATCGGCGTCAACTTCATCGATGTCTATTGCCGCAGCGGCTACTTCGATCTGCTGACCCCGCCGGGAGCACCGGGCATGGAAGCAGCCGGGGTCGTGGTCGACGTCGGGCCCGGTGTGCGACACCTCTCGCCCGGGCAGCGAGTCGCCTATGCTTGTCCGCCGGTCGGCGCCTACGCCACCGTTCGCACCATGCCGGCCACCCTGGTCATGCCGCTGCCGGACTGGTTGGACGATGTCACCGCCGCTGCGGGCTTGTTGAAGGGCATGACGGCGGAGTTCCTGCTGCATCGGGTGCACAAGCTCGCGCGCGGCGAGACGGTGCTGATCTATGCGCCGGCCGGCGGTGTCGGGCGGCTGCTGTGCCAGTGGGCTAAGCATCTCGGCGCCACGGTGATCGGCGCAACCTCCAGCGAAGAGAAGGCGCGCATCGCCCGCGCCGCCGGTGCCGATCATGTCATCCTGCCGGGCGAAGCGAGCCTGGAGGAGCAGGTGCGTGCGCTAACGCGAGGGCGCGGCGCCGATGTCATCTTCGATGCCGTCGGCCGCGACAGCTTCGGCCATTCGCTCCGCGCCTTGGCCAACTGCGGTCATTTAGTCAGCTACGGCCAAGCCTCCGGCGATATCGGTACGTGGGACATCGGTGGGCTGGCGTCCAACTCCGCCACGCTGTCCCGTCCCAATTTCGGCCACTACACCGACACGCCTGAGAAGGTGGCCGCGATCACCGAGCGGCTGTTCGATGCGATGGCGCGGCGCATCGTCACAGTCGAAGTCGGCCGGCGTTATGCGCTGAGCGAGGCGGCTGCCGCACATCGCGCCTTGGAAGGCCGGGAGACGACTGCCTCGCTGGTCCTTCTTCCCGACGATGCCGAAAGGGGATCCTCATGAAGCTCGCTGCGTTCGACTGGAAGGGAGAGCGGCATCTCGGTCGCTTGAGTGAGGACGGAAGCGCGATCGAACGCTTTGCCTTGCCGGAGGGCACGGCGGCGGAAGAAGGGGTCGCCTGTCTGATCGGCCATGACCTTCCGAAGGTTGCTGAAACGCTGCCATTGAGCGAGGTCGATCTTGCCGCCCCTGTGCCGCGGCCTCACCGCAATATTTTTTGCGTCGGCAAGAACTATCATGAGCACGCCCACGAGTTCGCTGCTTCGGGTTTCGACAGCTCGGCGGCGAAGGGCGCGGTGCCCGACGCCCCCATCGTCTTCTCCAAGCTTCCCGAGACCGTGGTGCCCTGCGGCGCGCCCATCAAGATCGATGCCGCGGTGACCAGCGCGGTCGACTACGAAGCCGAGCTCGCGGTGATCATCGGCAAGGCCGGCCGCAACATCGCCCCAGCCGACGCCTTGGCTCACGTCTGGGGCTACAGCATCGTCAACGATGTGACGGCCCGCGATCTTCAGGGCCGGCACAGCCAGTGGCTGATAGGCAAGTCGCAGGACAGCTTCTGCCCCATGGGCCCCTGGGCGGTGACGGCGGACGAGATCGATCTCTCCGACACGCCGGTGCGCTGCTGGGTCAATGACGAGCTGCGCCAGGACTCCAACACCAGCCTCTTGATCTTCGACGTGCCGACCATCATCGCCGCCATCTCCAACGGCATCACCTTGCAGCCGGGCGACGTGATCGCCACCGGCACGCCGGCGGGGGTCGGCATCGGCTTCAACCCGCCGCGGTATCTGACTCCGGGCGACCGCGTGCGTATCGAGATCGGTGGTATCGGCGTGCTGGAGAATCCGGTGGAGGCCTATTGAGCGATGGCCGACATCCGCCTCGGCAGCCTGGTGACGGAAGACGAGGGCGACGGCCCTGCCGTGGTGTTGGTGCACGGCCTGGGCGGGGATTCGAACAGCTTTCAAACCCTGATGGCTGCGCTTGAAGGCTACCGCGTGCTGCGCCCGGACCTGCCGGGTGCCGGCCGCTCCGCCCTGCGCCCCGGCCTGCCCGGTCTGAAGGGGCTTGCCTCGGCGCTTAGGGACGCTCTGCGCGTCGCCGGTATCACGCGGGCGCACTTTGCTGGCCATTCCATGGGTACTTTGATCTGCCAGCACCTTGCCGCCGAAACGCCGGATTTGGTGGCGAGCCTGACGCTCTTCGGGCCCATCCTCGAGCCGCCGGCCGCGGCACGGCAGGGCCTGCAAGACAGAGCGGAAGCGGCCAGGACCAAGGGCATGGCGGGCATCGCCGATGTGGTCTCCACGGCCAGCGTTGCGGCGGCCTCGCGGGAGGCCAATCCGGTGACGACCGCCTTCGTGCGGGAGAGCCTAATGCGCCAGGACCCAGCCGGCTATGCGAGCCATTGTGAGGCGCTGAGCGCGGCCCAGGCGGCGGAGCACGGCGCCATACGCTGCCCGACCTTGTTGGTGGCGGGTGAGCATGACCCGGTCGCGCCGGTGGCCATGGCGCAAGCACTCGAGGCTGCGATTGCCGATACGACGTTGGAGATCATACCCGGCATTGCGCACTGGATGATGGTCGAGGCGCCGCAGCGTTCGGCCGAGCTTTTGCGGGGGCACCTGGACAAGTCGGCGCTATAGTCGAGAAAAGACGGAGGAGACCAACGATGGCGGAAAGCAGCATTTGGGGCGGCAACAACGGCCGCGGTCACGACAACGGCAGCTCGGATATCGTCTTCAGCAACGTGCGTATCCTCGACGGCACCGGTGAGCCGCCCTATTCGGGTGACGTGACGGTCTCTGGCAATCGCATCAAGTCGATCAGCCGGGCGGGCGGCGGCTACGGCGGCGGTCTCGGAGGCGGCAGCCTTTCCTGGGGCGGCAATGGCTCGACGCGCATCGATGGGCGCGGCATGACGCTGATGCCGGGTATGATCGATGCCCACCTGCATCTCAGCTGGAACAATGCGCCGGGCATCGATCCCATTCAGATGATGCCCATCGAAGAGCATGTGGTGAACTGCATCGAAATGGCCGGCCTGCTGATCGATGCTGGCTTTACCGGCGGCGTTGGGGCGGCGGCGGCCAAGCCGCGTCTCGACGTGGTGATTCGCGACGCCATCAATGCCGGTAAGGTGCCGGGGCCGCGCTACACGGCCGCTGGGCCCGAGCTCACCGTAGTCGGCGGCCTGGGCGACGCGACCCTGCCGCACATTCCGGACAAGGGCCTCAATCTCGGCATCGTCGTCTCGGGGCCGGAGGAGGTGCGGCGAGAGGTGCGGCAGCTGATGAAGTGGGGCGTCGACACCATCAAGCTCAATCTCTCCGGCGAAGAAATCACCGGCATGGGCGCGGAGGAGAATCAGTTCTCCGACGAGGAGATCGCCATGGCGGTCAAGGAGGCCAAGGGGCGCGGGCGCCGTCTGGCAGCCCACGCCCGCTCCAAGGAGTCGATCAAGAAGTGCGTCGAGTACGGTATAGAGATCATCTACCACGCCTCCTTCTCCGACGAGGAGGCGCTCGACATGCTGGAGGCGAACAAAGACAAGCACTTTGTCGCGCCCGGTCTGGCCTGGCTGATCAACACGGCGCGCAATGCCGGCGAGTACGGCATCAAGCCGGGCACGCCGATCACCATCGCCTACGAGCGCGAGCTCGAGAATGCCATCGAGACCATGCAGAAAATGCACAAGCGCGGCATTCGGGTGCTGATCGGCGGCGACTACGGCTTCGCCTGGACGCCGCATGGCACCAATGCGAAGGACTTCGAGTACTTCGTCGACATGCTCGGCCTCTCGCCGATGGAGGCCATCCGGGCGGGCACTGCGCTGGGTGGCGAGATGCTGGGCACCATCCTCAACACCGGCCAAGAGCTCGGACTGGTGCGCGAGGGTTATCTCGCCGATCTGTTGCTGGTCGACGGCGACCCGGTGACGGACATCCGTGTCCTGCAGGACAAGAGTCGCATTGTCGCGATCATGAAGGACGGCAAGTTCCACAAGGCGCCGGATACCCAGGCGGTGGGCATGCGGCTGACGGCCTAGCAGTTCGATCAAGGCTGATCTGCAGTCGGTTGCTGCGGCTTGATCGCTAGTCGCTTCGGTGCCATGGCTCCGGGATGATCATCGAGCCTGCTCAGTTGCTGATCTTCATCCCGGCAGCCTTGGCGCTGAACATGACGCCGGGCGCCGACATGCTCTTTTGCCTGAGCCAGGGTGCCAAGTCCGGCCCCAAGGCGGGGATCGCCGCCAGCTTCGGCATCGCCACCGGCTCACTGATTCACGCGCTGCTTGCCGCGCTCGGTCTGGCAGCGCTGCTCAAGGCCTACCCGCTCGCTTTCGAGGTGGTGCGCTGGGCCGGAGTGGCTTATCTCGTTTGGCTTGCGATCCAGGCCTTCCGCCACCCGGTGGATCTCTCCGCCCCGGCCGGTATCGCTGGCTCGAGCGCCTATCGTGCCTGGCGCGACGGCATTCTGGTAAACCTGCTCAATCCAAAGGTTGCGGTCTTCGTGCTGGCCTTCATTCCGCAATTCGTCGATCCGGCACGCGGCTCGACGGTGCTGCAGTTCCTGCTGCTCGGCCTCATCCTCAATATCGGTGGCACGATCATCAACGCCGCGGTGGGCGGCTTCTCGGGCAGCATCGGTAAGCTATTGGCCAGCAACCGCCACGCCGCGCGCCTTTTCCAATGGTTCAGTGGCGCCATCTTTCTGGGCCTCGCTGCGAAGCTGGCTTTCGAGCGGCGCTAACCCTCAGGCAGTCGGTTGTCGTGTCATGAGCAAGGCAAGTGAAGAGCCACAGGCTTCGAAGTTCGAGATAAGGCCAGGTGTTGCGGCGGTCATCTATGATGCAGCCGGCCGTGTTCTGTTGCACCGCCGGCGGGTTGGTGACGGCTGGGCGCCGATCAGTGGCCACATAGAGCCCGGAGAGTCGCTCATCACAGCGCTGCATCGGGAGGTCTCGGAGGAGACGGGTCTCGCGGTTCGCATCGAGCGGCTTGTCTCACTGAACTCCGAGCCGGCCTTTCAGATCGTGGTCTACCCTGACGGCCGCCGTGTTCATTTCGTGACGGCGCTCTTTGCCTGCCGCGTGACGGCAGGTGATTTGCAGGGCTCGGACGAGGGCAGTGCCTGGGACTGGTTCTCTCCCGATGCGCTTCCGCGGGACCTCTTGCCCTATGCGCGCATCTGGCTTGCCGATGCGGCCAAAGATGGCTCAGACCCGATCGTTCGCTAACTGTCCTATCGGGCCGGGGCCGGTTTGTGCAGGGCGACCCCGGCCATCACCAAGGCGACACCGATGAGATCGCGCAATGTCGGAATCTGCGCCAACACCACGGCGCCGACAATCGTTGCCGTGGCGGGCAGCAGTGCAAGTAGAAGGGCAAAGCTGGCGCGCGGCAGGCGCGACATGGCGAGTTGATCGCAGATGTAAGGGATCACCGAGGAACAAATCCCGACACCGATGCCGGCCAGCAGCAACTCGGGGACCGTCAATGCGCGCAAGGCTTCCGCAATACCGATGGGCATGACGAAGAGAAAGGCGATCGCCATGGCGGCACCCAGACGCTCGACACCGCCGCTCGCACCGTCCTGCGCGGCTCTGTGGCCGAGCAGGATGTAGCCGACGAAAAGCGCACCGTTGAGGAAGGCCCAGAAGAGTCCGAGCGGGTCGCTGGCCCAAGTCACGTCGATCAGGATGAAGACCCCGCCGACGGCCAGAAGCAGCGCCAGGAGATTACGGCCGGTCCGCAGACCATAGAGTGCCACGGCGATGGTGCCGACGAATTCGATGGCCGCGACCAAGCTCATGGGCAGGCGGTCGAGCGCCAGATAGAAGGCGCAGTTCATCACGGCAAGGCAGACGCCGAGGCCGACAAGGAGCCACCGCGTGCGCCCGTCCGCTCGGCGCCAGGTCCGCCAGGGCTTGGTCCAGGGCGCAAAGATCAGGGCGGCCGAGGCAATGCGCAGCCAGGCTACGCCCAGCACGCCGACGGCCGGGAAGAGCAGCACGGCGAAGGACGGGCCGAGATAGTGGAAAAGCGCGCTGACGCCGAACCAGGCCTGCGGTGGCACTCGTTCGGCGGCTTTGGACAGGGCTTCGTTGCCAATCGCCATAACACCTCCTGCTGTTGCTTTCACACTGCAGGCAGAAGGGCGGTGTTGCTATGGGGTTGCTTAGGTGATATCGGCTATTGGCATTCTATTAAACGGGTGAATTGAATGATTGGCCTTCGAGTCGAAAACGGTGCGCTTGACGACATCGACGCCGAGATCCTTGCTGCGTTGATCGAGAACGCGCGTGTCAGTTTGGCGGAACTGGCGCGTCGTGTCGGTCTTTCCGCGCCGAGTGTTTCCGAGCGGCTCAAGCGCTTGGAGGAGTCCGGCGTGGTCACCGGCTACAGCATCGAGATCGATCCGGCGGCGCTCGGCCTGCCGCTGGCCGCTTGGCTGCGCATTCGGCCCATGCCGGGTCAATTGCAGCGGGTCGCGGAGATCCTGCGGGGGCTGCCGGAGATCGTCGAGTGCAATCGCGTGACGGGTGAGGATTGCTTCCTTGCTCGGGCCCACGTCGCTTCGGTCGAGGACCTGGAAGCCGTGATCGATGAGATCATCCCTTATGCGATGACCAACACCTCGATCATCCAATCCTCGCCGGTACCCCGGCGCTTGCCGCCCATTCAGACCAGAAACCGCGCGCGAAACGGCAACAAGCGGTGAACTACGCGACCGGCTGGGCTCCGGTTCTGCAAGAGGTGGATACCGATTAAGACTGCGGCTTCAGGCCGCGCTTGCTCACAGTCTCTGTGGCGGTAATCTGCCGAGCTATGAGTTGGCTTCCGTCCGACAGAAGGCTGCGTTTGCCCGCCTGGCTCGCCGTTTTGGCTTTGCTGGTCAATCTGGCGGGGCACGTCAGCTATGCCAGCGCTCACTCTGCGGCTGAGCCGCATGAGGCGGGCACCATCCTGGTGATCTGCAGCCCGGGCGGCTTGAAGCGTGTGCTTTTGACGGCGGACGGCTTCGAGCCGCTGCCCGACGAGCCTGGCCAGGTCAAAAAGCCCTGCCCGCTGTGCGGTGTGCTGGCGGCCGGGCTCCTCTTGCCCGAGACCTATGTCATCGAAGCGCCGCTCCGGCTGCCCCTGCACACCAGCGCATGGGATGGCGAGAGGCTCCCCTGCTGCCCGGTCAGCGCTGAGACCCCGCCGGTGCGCGCACCACCTTTGGCCTAGGCCTAGAGAGAGTCGGCCCCGGCGTCCAATCCACGCCGGCGCAGGTCGGACGAAGTTTCCTGAAAAAACAAATGAATGCGGCGCCGGCCCTATGTGTCGGCAGACGTTGCGGTCGGGCGTCGAGAAATGGAGAGACTTACAATGAAGGCACTTCTTTTGGGCTTCGGCCTGATCCTGATGGGAGCCGCGGCAGCGGTAGCTCACGACTACAAAGCCGGCGCGATCACCATCGACCACCCTTGGGCCAAGGCCTCGATCGGGCAGGCCAAGGCGGGGGCAGCCTATCTCGTTCTGGTGAATGACGGCGATGCAGCCGACCGGCTGGTAGCCGTTAAGGCCGATGTCTCAGAGCTGGTCGAGCTGCATACCCACACCATGGAAGACGGTGTCATGCGCATGCGTGCCGTGCCCGCCATCGATGTGCCGGCCGGCGCCACGACGGAGCTGAAGCCGGGTGGTCTGCACATCATGCTGCTGAACCTGAAGGCCCCCTTGGTCGAGGGAGAGAGCTTCCCTGCGACCCTCGTCTTCGAGAATGCGGGGGAAGTCGTCGTTGAGGTGGCCATCGAGGCAGCGGTCGGTGGGCAGCATGGGCACTCCGGCCACAGCCATGGCTCATCAGCCACCGAATAAGCCGGCCTTTTGGAGAGCGAGACAATGCAACGTCAGAACACCATCTCTGTAGCCGGCCACGGCGTCATGCTCCGCCGCGCCGCGCTGTTCTTCACCTTCGTGGCCATGGTGATCTTCGCCGCCCAGGCGGCGGTCGGCGACACCACCAAGACCCGCCTGTTCCTCAACCTGACCAGCGATGACGTTTGGAGCAATCAGATGGCCTTCGGCTATGCCAACAAGGTCATGGACCAGGGGCACGAGGTCGTCGTTTTCCTCAACGTCCGGGCCGTGACGCTGGCCCATCGGAGCATTCCGCAACCCGTCGACCCGCAGCGCGAACTGACGGCGCGGGACGAGCTCACGGCGCTCATGGAGCGTGGGGCCCGTGTCTTCGTCTGTCCGGGCTGCACCCTTAAGGCCGGCATGTCGCAGGAGGACTGGATCGACGGCGTCGAGCCGGGCGGTCCCGAACTGATTGCGCTTCAGATGGACCCCTTGTCGATGATCGTGTCCTACTAATACCAAGCTGCGATGAGTGAAACGCGTCGTAGCTTGGCAAGCGCGACTGCGCGTCCGCAGCGAAGCGAGGAAAGCCTGCGTGGCGTTTGAACGCAATACAGGCCGGGATGGGCCCTGCTCATCGCTGCCTGGCACAAGCGCTCTCGCCGATGCTCCTTTCTGGAACCGGCAACGCTTGCTATGTCTCCGGTCGGCTTCGGCCTTGTCATAGCGATGGGAGAGGGACGTGAAGATCAGCGCGCGCAATGTGTTTAGTGGCCAGGTCACCGATGTGAAGACCGGCCCGGTCAACAGTCAGATCAAGGTCGATATCGGCGGCGGCAACGTAATCACCTCGATGATCACAACCGATGCGGCGGCCGATCTCGGCGTTGCCGTTGGCAAGGAGGTCAAGGTGATCGTCAAGGCCTCCGAGATCATGCTGGCAACGGACTAATGTGGTGATAGGTCCGCTAAGCCGCTTGGCTTGGCGGGCCTGTCGAACCGCGCACGATCAGCTCGAAGTCGAGCGGGCGGGGCGGAAGCGTCTCCTCTCCCGCCAAGACCGACAGCATGTAGCGGCCGGCAAGCGTTCCCATTTCATTGCGCGGTGTGCGCAGCGTAGTGAGACCCGGTGGCAGGCTGGCGCTCAGCCACATGTCGTCGAAGCCGGTGATCGATAGGTCGTCGGGCACGGCCAGCCCAAGGTTCTGGCACTCCAGCAGCGCGCCGTAGGCAAAGGGGTCGGCTCCGCAGATTATCGCTGTCGGGCGCGGTTCTCTCGCCATCAGCAGGCGCAGCGCCGCGCGACCCTCCTCGACACCGAAAGGCCTAGTGATGATGCGTGTCGGGTCGAGCGTCAGCCCGCGCTCCTCCAGGGCCGCTTGCACGCCCGCCAATCGCCCGGCCGCCCGGTCGTTGTTGGCGGTGGCGCCGGAGATCATGGCGAAGCGGCGATGCCCCATATCCAGCAGATGCCGGGTGACCGCGGCTGCCGCAGCCCGGTTGTCGAAGCCGATGCAGGGATGGGTACCGTCCGTTCCCGCGACCCAAGTCAAGACGTAGGGCACCTTGCGCCGACGGATCAGCCGGTACACCGACGCCTCCCGCGCGGCGCCGACCAGCATCAGCGCATCGATGCCGCTGGCCAGCATGTTGCGGAGGTGGTTGCGCTCCTGCTCCGGATCGTAGTTCGAGGAGGCCACGACCGGCGTGTAGCCGGAGTCGGCGATCTCGCTTTGCAGGGCCTCCAGAGTGCCGCCGAAGAGGGCGGAGTCGAGCGAAGGAAAGATTGCGCCGATCAAGCGCGAACGGCGTGACGCCAATGACCGAGCGGCGCCGTGCGGCACGTAGTCCAGCTTCTCTATCGCAGCATCCACCTTGGCCTTCAACTGCGGCCGCACGATGCCCGGGTTGTTGAGGCAGCGGGAAACCGTGGCCGGCGACACGCCAGCCTCCCGCGCGACATCCTCCAAGGTCGCGCCGGATTCCATGCCAGTTCTGAAAGCGTATTCAGGATTGATCATCATCGGCCTATGCTCGGACCAGCACCATAGCCTGTGACGCGACGTCCTGGCAAAACCGGACTTTGAGCCGAAGGAAAACGAGGAGCTTACTCAAAACGAGCTTGACTCTGAAAAGCGGAAGGTGGTTCGCTAACTGAAAGCGCTTTCAAACAATAAAGGCCAGAGGCGAGATGACCATTCGCTACCTCAAAAAGGCAACCAAAACGGCGGTCAGCACCGATGACGAAGTCCGCCCGGTCGTTGCCGAGATGCTCGCCCGTATCGAGGCGGACGGGGAGGGTGCCACCCGCGACTACGCGCGGCAGCTCGATGGTTGGGAGGGCGATATCCTGGTGTCCCAGGATACCCTGACGGAAGCGGAGCGGCGGCTGCCCGAAACGGTCAAGGACGACATCCGCTACGCTCATGCGCGCGTGCGCGACTTCGCCGAACGGCAGCGGGACTCGCAGCAGGAGTTCGAGACCACCCTGGTGGACGGTCTGGTGGTCGGCCAGCGTCTCATTCCGGTGACAACGGCGGGCTGCTACGTGCCGGGTGGCCGCTACGCCCACGCGGCCTCCGCGATCATGAGCTGCTGCACCGCGCGCGTCGCCGGGGTGGAGAACGTGATTGCCACCTCGCCGGCCAGCAAGGAGCGCGGCGGCATCCATCCCGCCATCCTCTTTGCCATGCAGGTTTCGGGCGCCGACCGGATCCTGGCGCTTGGCGGCGTTCAGGCGATCGCGGCCCTGACCCTCGGCCACTTCACCGGCCATCCGGCCGACATCGTCGTCGGGCCAGGCAACCGTTTCGTGGCGGAAGCCAAACGCGTGCTCTTCGGGCGCATCGGCATCGACGTCATCGCCGGGCCGACCGAGTCGATGGTCGCTGCCGACAAGACGGCCGACCCTGCCATCGTCGCCGCGGACCTGGCCGGTCAGGCCGAGCACGGGCCTGACTCGCCGGTCTGGTTGGTGACCACGGACGCGGGCCTCGGCGAGCGGGTGTTGGAACTGATGCCGGAGATCATCGCCGACTTGCCGCCGGTATCTCGCGCGGCCGCCGAGGCGGCCTGGCGTGACTATGGCGAGATCATCCTGACCGACACCCGCGAAGAGGCCTGCCAGGTCTGCGACGACTATGCGCCGGAGCACCTCCAGGTGCAGGCGGAGGATCTCGACTGGTGGCTCCGCCATCTGCGCAACTACGGCTCGCTGTTTCTCGGCGAAGAGACCACCGTGGCCTTCGGCGACAAGTGCTCCGGGCCCAATCACATCCTGCCGACGCGCGGCGCCGGCCGCTACTCCGGCGGTCTCAATGTGCAGAAGTTCGTCAAGGTGCTGACCTACCAGCGCATGACCCGGGCGGCGGCACGGGACGTGGCGCAGGTCGCCTCCCGCATCTCTCGCCTCGAGGGCATGGAGGGGCACGCGATGACCGGCGACGTGCGGCTCGCCAAGTACTTCCCCGAGGAGCGATTCCAGCTGGAAAGCGGGTTCAACGAATGAGTCAGCCGGAAGACAAGGCGGTCTTCACCAAGCCCTTCACTCAGCAAGAGCCGATACCCGAAGAGGCGATTGCCAAGGCCGTCGAGGTCATGCGGCACGGCCGCCTGCATCGCTACAACACGCTGGAGGGTGAGGTCGCCGAAGCTGCTTTGCTCGAAGACGAGTTCGCCACCTATCTCGGTGTTCCTTATTGCCTGGCCTGCGCCTCTGGCGGCTATGCGATGCATGTGGCATTGCGCAGCGCCGGTGTGGAGCAGGGCACGCCAGTGCTCACCAACGCCTACACGCTGTCTCCCGTCCCCGGTGCCATCGATAATGCCGGCGGCCATGCGGTGCTCGTCGAGATCACCGATCGCTACACCATCGACTTCGTAGATCTGGAGCGAAAAGCGGAGGCGAGCGGTGCCAAGTTCCTCCTGCTCTCCCACATGCGCGGGCACATCGCTGACATGGATGCCATCGTCGAGATCTGCCAGCGTCGTGGCATCGCCCTGATCGAGGACTGCGCCCATACCATGGGCGCGCGCTGGAAGGGCCGCAAGAGCGGTACTTTCGGAATCGCGGCCTGCTTCAGCACGCAGACCTACAAGCACATGAACTCAGGCGAGGGCGGCTTTCTCACCACGACCGATCCTGAGCTGATGGCGCGCGCGGTCATGTTCTCCGGGTCCTATATGCTCTACGACCGCCATGTCGCGGCCCCGGACAAGGACGTGTTCCTGGAGGTCCGCCTCGACACGCCGAACTATAGCGGTCGGATGGATAATCTCCGGGCTGCCATTCTGAGGCCTCAGCTTCGTATGCTGGATGAGAAATGCCGTCGCTGGAACGAGCTTTATCGCACGCTCGATGAGGGCTTGCGGCGCGTGCCGGGCGTTACTCTGCCGCTTCGCTCGCCGGACGAAGACTATGTCGGTAGTTCCATTCAGTTTTCGCTCAACGCACTCTCCGAGGCGCAGTTTCACAGCTTCCTCGCAGGCTGCGCCGAGCGCGGCGTCGATCTCAAGTGGTTTGGGGCGGCGGAGCCGAAAGGCTTCACCAGTCGCTACGACAGCTGGCGCTACCTTCCGCCCCAGCAGGACTTGCCGCAGACTCGGCAGGTCTTGTCCCGCCTCTGCGACATGCGGGTGCCTTTGACATTCGACGAGGAAGATTGCCGGCAGATCGTCAAGGTGATCGCCTCCGTGCTGAAAGCGATGGAGTTCGAGAGGGTTTGATTGCGTAGGCGGCGGCGCATGCCGCGGCGGCCACGATCGCGCTGGCCGCCGGTGCAATGACGTGGCAGACAAGGCCGCATGATCGATGACTTCTTCTGGCGTGCCCTTATCGCAGGCATCGGGGTTGCCCTCGTCGCCGGACCCTTGGGCTGCTTCATCGTCTGGCGGCGCATGGCCTACTTCGGCGCCACCCTGTCCCATTCCGCCCTGCTCGGCGTGGCGCTCGGTATTGTGCTTCACGTCAACATCTACATCGGCATCTTTCTGATCTGCCTTGCCGTCTCGCTTATGCTGGTGCTGCTGCAGCGTCAGTGGCGCCTGGCAGATGACACCCTGCTCGGCATCTTGGCGCACGGGGCTCTGGCGCTTGGGCTCGTGGTCATCGCCTTCCTTGAGACGGTTCGCATCGATCTCATGTCGTATCTCTTCGGCGATATCCTGGCCGTTACCATGACGGATATCGTCTGGGTCTACGCCGGTGGCGCCGTGTGCCTGGCCGTCCTCGCAATCATTTGGCGGCCGCTCTTGCTGGTGACGGTGCATGAGGAATTGGCGCGGGTGGAAGGCGTGCCGGTCTTGGCCGTTCGTCTTGCCTACATGATTCTCATTGGTGTGGTCATTGCCGTCGCTATGAAGATTGTCGGCATCCTGCTGATCGTCTCCATGCTGATCATTCCCCCCGCCGCCGCCCGGCAGCTGGCCAACACGCCGCAGAGCATGGCGCTGCTCGCCTCTGCGATCGGTTGCGCTGCCGTTGTCCTCGGGCTCAACGCATCCCTTCGCCTCGATACGCCGTCCGGCCCTTCCATCGTCGTGGCGGCCTTGCTGCTCTTTTTACTGAGCCTTTTGCCGCTGCGAAGCTGGCGTCGGAAGGCGCCTGGCGAAGCAGGATCGGGGCAATAGCGTCCTGCTGTCCCGCGGTAATCTAGGCCTTCGCGCGCTCTAGTTCCAACTCGCTGCCCTGCTTCGGTCCCGAAGGCTCCATGATGACCGGCGTCGTCTTCGGGGCCAGGGCCGGCGGCCGGCGCCATGGGTTGCTCTTGAAGAAGCGAACCACGTAGGCGATGCCGATCAGAATGGCGAAGCCACTCAGATTGACCAGCACGACTGAGAGCAGGTCACGGCCGGTCTGGTCCAGAACCATGCCGGCAATCCGGGCCAGCACCATCGAACAGATGAAGGTCGAAAGCGCCTGCTGCCCAACCCGCACCACCGGCATCAGCAGCGGATGGGCAAGGATCTCTTTGCGGCCATGCAAGGCGGTAACGCAAAGGTAGGCCAACGCCATGAAGTGCAGCCAGCGCAGTAGGCCGAAATCGGTCTTTGCGAAGAGCGGCATCCAGGTGGCCTCGCGGAACGCCCGGATCCATTCGACCTCTGAGGCGATCGGCCAGTAGTAAATCGGGAACATGATGATCACGAAGGCGGCACAGGCGATGATCAGGCCGCGTTTCGGCGGGGGCGGCTTCACCCATTTGGCCGCGATGGCGAAGCCGGTGAAGAAGATCAGCGCCCATCCGAAGGGGTCGAAGAACCAGGTGCGGTCCGACCACCATTCGGCCGGCAATTGAAAGTCGAACAGCTGGTTCGCCAGCCAAAGCGCGAAGACGGCGGCGAGCGGCAGCAAACGGTGCACCAGAGACAGCGCCATGACAAAGGGCACCATCAGCAGCAGCACCAGATACATCGGCAGGATATCGAAGTAGTTCGGCACATAGGTCAGGGTCATCAGCCCTACGATGCCGTTCATGGGATCGTTGAAGAAGGGATGCAGGTTGAGCTGCCCGACGTAGTCGCGGGTGGTCAGCAAGTCGGTGCCGATCACCACCACGAAGGTCACCGCGAAGAACATGGCGATGTGCGCCCAGTAGACCTGGAAGCAGCGGAACAGGATGCGGGCGCTGCCGAGCCCGAAGCCTTGCTTGAGGAAGATGCTGCCGAACGCGAGCGCCGATGCGAAGCCGGAGCAATAGACGAACATCTCCGTTGCATCGGAGGGGCCGAAACGGGCCGGAATGTAGTTGGTCCAAGGATTGGCCGGCACGTGGGCGATGAAGATGATCAACATCGCTATGCCGCGGAAGAAATCCAGGCGCAGATCGCGTTGCGTCCGTTGCTGCAGTTGGCTCATCGCGATCTGCGCCTGGTCATGTTAAGCCTCGTTTGCCACCAGGGCCGGGATGGCATCCTGCGACGCCGCTAGGGTCGCGGCGCTGGTCTCCTCCGGAATGCGGCAGAGGCCGATCGCCGTTGCAAATCGCCCGGCCGATGGCGCTGCCGTTAGCATAGCGAAAGGCACGGCCAGCAGGAAGGCCGCCAAAAGTGGTGCCGCCCAAGGCAGCACGCTGGGGAGCTGCCAAGCCAGCACGCCAAGCAGCAGGGCGCCGACGACCGTTTGCTGCCAGTAGGCGCTTGCCGCTTCCGAAAGATAGAGACGATGGCTGCAGCGGCGCTGCGCTTCCCAAAGGATGCGGCGACCGAACGCCAAGCCGGCTGCGAAGCGGGCAATGGCGAAGCTGACTACGGGCGCGGTGAGGGCAGAGAAGATGATCTCTACGAAGGCGCCGCCGATCAGCGGCAGAGGGCCGCCATAGGCAGCGCGACGGGCCGGTGAGAGCAGCGTATCGAGCAAGCCCATCAGCTTCGGCATCAAGCTCATGGTGATGACGCTGGCAAACAGCGCGATGCCGAGGTTAACGGGATAGGGCTCATCGCCTCCCGGCAGGAAGGACTGGCAGGCGCCGAAGGCGATGAAGAGCATCCAGAAGGGCGCGCCCAGATACATCAGGATGGCCAGGACGAGCTGGATGCGGCTCACCGCCGGTAGGCCCGGCATGGCGAGCAGGGCCGGGTTGAGATACTGCAGGTTCCCTTGGCACCAGCGCAACTCGCGCTTGACGAAGTCGGGCAGGGAGGGCGGGTTCTCCTCGTAGCTTTCGTCCTCCGCGGCAACGACGCGTACCTCATAGCCCGCTCGTCGCATCAGCACGGCTTCGACCTGGTCGTGGCTCAGCACATGCCCGCCGAGAGGGCCGCGCCCGGGTAGGACCGGCAAGTCGCAATGGTCGCGAAACGCTTTGATGCGGATGGCTGCGTTGTGACCCCAGTAGGGGCCGCAATCGCCTTGCCACCAGGCGCTGCCAGCGGTGAAGGCGCGCATGCCATGGCGCATGCCGAACTGGAAGACGCGTGCGAAAAAGCTGGTTGCCGGCGCACCGACCACCAGGCCCTGCAGGATGCCGATCTCCGGATGGGCCTGCATGCAGCGCACCAGACGCAGGATGGCGGCGGCCGACATGGCGCTGTCTGCATCCAAAGGAATGAAAAGATCGTAGCTGTTGCCGTAACGCAGACAGAACTCACGCACGTTGCCTGCCTTGAACCCCGCATTGTCCGAGCGTCGCCGGTAGTGGATGCGATGCGCCTCTTCCGCGCGAAGCTGCCACTCGCGGACGGCCGTTTCTTCCTCCGCGCAGATCTCGGGATCGGAGCTGTCGCTCAAGACATGGAAGGCGAAGTGCTCGCCAACGCCCGCGTCGTCGAGGCCTTTCTGCATCGCTTCGATACGCGCGATCACGGCGTTCGGGTCTTCGTTACGGACAGCCACGGCAAGCGCCGTACGCAGTACGATGGGTGCGTCGCCGGCCGAATCCCGCCAGGCAGGGTTTACGTAGACGGCGGTGTCTTTAGCCAGTCGCGCGATCATGAAGCCGATCGTGGCATTCCAGAAGCCGATCGACAGCCAGGGCAGCGTCACCATAAAGGCGATCAGCATGCCCACCTCGGGGACGGTCCAGCCGGACGTGCCCAGCAGGGTCCACATCATGGCCGTGAGGCCGGCAATCGTCGCACCGTTCAGCAGGATAACCAGCAGGCGCCGCAGGAACATGCTGCGGGGAGTGGTGGTGACAATTTCAGGACGGGACGAGGACTCACTTGCCTCGCTGGCACAGTTTGCGATGTCGCTGTACATAGAATGAAAACCTACTTGCCCCCCAATCGAGCCCAGCGGAGTGTGAATTGCTTGGCCGGGCGGATATAGGGGCGTAGGAACGCCGCGTCCATTGGATTGGTTGGTTGGCAAAACTGTCATCACGTTCCCTTTGGCTTGAGGAAGCCGGCCGCGCCGCTTTGCGCGAGACGGAAAGCTTCTCTGGTCTAGACGGTGACATCCCCATCAAAGCGCTTTGGTCCGGCATAAGTCGCGGGACCGAACGCCTTGTTTTTCAAGGCGAAATTCCAGAGAGTGAGTATCTCTCCATGCGTTGCCCTTATCAGGAAGGCGACTTTCCCTTCCCAGTTAAGTATGGCTATGCGCTTGTGGGGGAGCCGCTGGGGGACAAGGACGAAACAAAAAGGGCACCCGTTTTCGTGCTCCATCCTCACCAGGAATTTATCTCCGTGAGAGGAGATGATGTGCATCCGCTGCCTGACAAGGTGCCGCCGAGGCGTGCAGTCCTAGCCGCCAACATGGAAACGGCCCTGACGGCTACGTGGGATTCCGGGGTCGGGGCGGGCGACCGCGTCCTCGTCGTCGGGGGTGGCGTCGTTGGGCTTCTGACGGCCTTCGTCGTGGCGAGCATGCCCGGGACCACGGTCACCGTTGCAGATATCCTGCCGGAACGAGCCGAGGTGGCGGAGCGCTTGGGTGCCCGCTTTTGCCTGCCGGAGGCTGCCCCGGCTGATCAGGACGTGGTCTTCCACGCCAGCGCCAGCGAGGCCGGCTTAGCCTGCGCCCTGGCGTCGGCCGGCCAAGGTGCCACGGTGGTGGAGATGAGCTGGTACGGCAGTCGAACCGTCCGGGCTTCGTTGGGCGGGGCCTTTCATTCCCGCCGGTTGAAACTTATCTCCTCGCAGGTCGGGCGCATTCCGGAAGACCGGGCTCTGCGTTGGAACTATGCAAGACGCTTGGCAACTGCGCTCTCGCTCCTGGCCGAGCCGGCGCTCGATGCCCTCATCACCGATGAGGTGGCCTTTGCTGAACTGCCTGAACGCTTGCCTGCCATTCTTGCGCCTTCTGCATCCGGTTTGATGACCGTCGTCCGTTACGACTAAGCCCCCAGAGTAAGTCCCTGAGTGCATCCCCCCGAGTCAGTCCCCGAGAGGTTACCTTCATGTTTTCACTGGAAGTCCGCGATCATGTCATGATTGCGCACAGCTTGGCCGGAGACGCTTTCGGCCCGGCGCAGCAGCTGCACGGCGCGACCTATGTGATCGACTTGGCCTTCATGCGTCCGGCGCTGGACGAGAACGACATCGTCGTCGACATCGGCTTGGCATCAGAGGCCCTGAAACGCGTTCTCGCGCCGATCAACTACCGCAATCTCGACGAGCTCGATGACTTCAGCAACCGCCGCTCGACAACCGAGGTGCTGGCGAAGTGGGTCTACGACCGCATGGCCGAGGAGATTGCCGCCGGCCGTCTTGGCGCGGCAGCAAAGGGGATCGCGCGCCTGCGGGTGACCTTGAACGAGTCTCATGTGGCGCGCGCCGCCTTCGAGGCAGACTTGCCGCAAGCTTGAGTGCGCCCCGCTATGCCCGAAGCCTGGTTCGCAGTTCCCGGCGCACTCTCGACGCCGACCGGCGGCTACATCTACGCGCGCCGGCTTGTCGCGGCTCTGGCCGATCTCGGCTGGCACGTGGAGGTCGTAGCCCTGCCTGAGGGCTTCCCCTTTCCTTCGCCGGAGGAGGCACAGGCGGCTTGCCGACGACTGGCAAAGCTCAATGCAAGCCGTCCCGTTCTGGTCGATGGCCTTGCCTTCGGTGCGCTCGACAGCAGCTTTCTCGCTGAGGCGCGCCAGCGTTGGGTCGCCTTGGTCCACCATCCCCTCGCGTTGGAGGCGGGCTTGTCGGAGGTGATTTCGGAAAGGCTGCGGCAGACCGAGAAGGCAGCTTTGGCGAGGGCCCGGCAGGTCATCGTCACCAGTCCCAGCACCGGCAGGTGCTTGATCTCCGATTACGCTGTTCCGCAGGAGCGGGTGACCGTAGCCCAGCCGGGAACAGACCTTGGCAGGAGAGCCCGCGGCAACCCGAGCGTGCCGCGGCTTCTGACCGTCGCCACCTTGACGCCACGCAAAGGCCACGACGTTCTCATTGAGGCTTTGGGTCGCATCGCCGAGCTGTCTTGGGACGCTCTGTGGGTCGGCAGCAAAGATCGCGATCCGGATAATGCCGCGGCACTGGTCAGGGCCATCCGCGCCAGGGGACTGTCGGAGCGCATCATCCTGACCGGGAACCTGGATGCGGCCACCTTGGCCGACTGTTACGTCCAGTCCGACCTCTTCGTTCTGCCGAGCCGCCATGAAGGGTTCGGCATGGCCTTCGCCGAAGCGCTCGCCCACGGCCTGCCTGTCGTCGGCTGCGCGGCCGGCGCGGTGCCGGAGACCGTGCCGTCCGATGCCGGTCTGCTGGTGCCGCCGGACGACGTAGAGGCGCTCGCGGCTGCCCTGGCGTCTCTGCTGACCGACCCGGCCCGGCGCCTCGCCTTGGCCGAGGCCGCTTGGCGCCACGGCCGAAGCCTGCCGCGCTGGGACCAGACGGCGGCCCAGGTTGCCGCGGCTTTGACGAAGGCTCTGGTCTCATGAGCGGTTTCTCGCCGGAATGGCTGACCTTGCGCGAAGCGGCTGACCGGGCGGCACGCGCGCCATCGATCCTGGAAGCCGTTCGAAAAGCCCATGCCGATGCACCGCGCTGCCGCATCTGGGATCTCGGCGCCGGCACCGGCGCCTCGCTGCGCGCCTTTGCCGAGCTCTTGCCGATCGAGCAGCACTGGACCTTGGTCGACCACGACCCAGCGAACCTCGCGGCCGCCGTCCCGGCGCTGGAGGCTTGGGCGGAGACGAGCACGCAAAGCGACGCGGGCCCGATGCTTCACAAGGATGGTCGGCGAATCCTCGTTCGGCAGCAGCCGGCCGATCTCTCCCAACTGCCCGCTGGCACCGTACCTTGGGAACGAGAGACTCCCGACCTGATTACGGCGTCGGCGCTGCTTGATCTCACCTCCGCCGATTGGGCCGATGCTTTTGCCGAAGCCTGCGTTGCTTCGCGCTCGGCCGTGCTGGCGACGCTGACATTCGATGGTCGACTCGATTTCAGCCCCACGCATGAAGACGATGCGGCTGTGCGTGACGCTTTCGCGGCCCACCAGCGCGGCGACAAGGGTTTCGGCTTGGCTCTTGGCCCGGATGCGACAGCGGTCCTGGCCGCTGCACTCCAGAGGCGCGGCTACCGCGTCCTCACAGCAGAGAGTCCTTGGCGTCTCGGTCGGCACGATGGTCCATTGCTCGCGGCT
Source organism: Rhodovibrionaceae bacterium (assembly GCA_028279885.1). Lineage (GTDB taxonomy): Bacteria > Pseudomonadota > Alphaproteobacteria > Kiloniellales > DSM-21159 > JANQMX01. The sequence goes on from JANQMX010000080.1 coordinate 80,250, forward strand.
CTGGTTGAAGGGATCGCTGAGGCTGTGGCGGAGACGGACAGGCTGCCGCCGTCTCGACTTGCGGCGTGGCGCGAGCAGCGCATGACCAAGCTCGAAAGCTTGATTGTCGGGCACGAAGATCTGTTCGGATACTGGCCGGACTAAGCCGGGCTTGCTCCATCTGCGGCGAATGCACAGTCGTAGAGCACCTCGCCATCGCCGAGCGAATAGGCCGTCACCTCTGGCCGCAAGGCGTCGGACAAGGCGGAGATCGGCGGCAGGTCGAAGGCGCTTAAGCCCGAGCCGATCACGATCGGTGCGACCATCACGTGCAGCCGATCAAGCGCGCCGGCTTGAAGGAAGCGAGAGACGGTGTTGGCACCGCCTTCCACCAAAAGGCGCTGGAGGCCTTCCGCGGCGAGCGCATCTCGGATGGCGGCCGGCGCCAAGGCGCCGTCCGGGCCGCAGGGAACCTCGATCACCTCAACGCCCTTTGGCCTGGCGCCGTCTTGCCCTTCAGCCCGGACCACGAGGCGCCGCACGTCGTCGTCCTGCAGGCAGCCGATGTCGTCCGGCAAGCGGCCCTTGGGGTCGATCACGACCCGGGCGGGGGAGGAGCCTTCGACCAAGCGCACGGTCAGACGCGGGTTGTCGGCGACCGCGGTGCCCACCCCGACGACGACGGCGTCACAGAGTGCGCGCAGGCGATGAAGATGAACGAAGGCGACCGCCCCGTTCACGTCGCGCGACTGGCCGGTCACGGTGGCAACACGACCGTCGAGCGACTGTCCGAGCTGACCGATGACCCGACTTTGTCCCGCCGACAGCGGTTCGAGCAGCGGCCCGTAGACGCGCCCCATTATTGTCTCCGGCGCTGTAAAATCTCCGTGTCCCTTATGGCGGGCGTCAAGAATCTGCCTCCATGCTTCCCCATCTTCGGGCGGGTAGCGGTCCAACAGCGAGAAGCCAATCATCGTGAGCTCATATAGCAACGGTTCCAGCGACCACCGCCAAAACGGCGAACCTCCGTCGGCCCATGCCGGGTCGAACGGACAACGCGTGCGCAACGATCAACATAGGCTTGATGCCTTGGCAAGTCTGCTGGCGGACAACAGTTCGTTGTCGGACGAAGGCTCGCTCGCAGTCGAGCGGGCGATACCCGAGCTTCGCCGAGGGCGCCCTGTCGTCATCCGCGGTGCGTCCGGTGCCGCGTTGCTCGTCGTCGCAGCGGAGAGTGCCGAGCCCGCTCTGCTCACCCAACTGCTCGAGCAGCAAGACATTCGACTTATCCTGCCGGCAGAGAGATTGCAGCACATCGGCTTTGCGGCGGAGCGACCTCAGGCCATTTCCGTCGCCGGCTGGAGTGAGGCGCGTTTGAAAGAGGCCGTCCTGGCACCCACGCCGACGAGTCTTGTGCCGCTTTTGGCAAATGTCGACATCGCATTACCGCAGGCGGAAGCCGGCTTGACGTTGTTGAAGCTGGCCCACCTCTTGCCGGCCGCGCTTGCCGTCGCGCTTCCGCCAATGGGCGTGTCCTCCACCTTGGTCGCGCTGACAACGGTCGACATCACCGGCTACCAGGATCGTTCGGCCGCCGCCTTGACGATTGCCACGCGCACCCCGGTACCCCTGTCTGAGGCGGTGGATAGCGAGTTCGTCGTGTTCCACGGCGGCGATGGCGAACGGGATCAGTTGGCGATCGTCATCGGCGAGCTCGATACGACCGGCCCGGTGCCGGTGCGATTGCACTCCGCCTGCCTGACCGGCGACCTCTTCGGCAGCCTCAAGTGCGACTGCGGCGATCAGCTCCGCCGTGCAGTGCAGGACATTTCCGAGTTCGGCGGCGGAGTCATCCTCTATCTTGACCAAGAGGGCCGAGGTATCGGCCTGCGCAGCAAGATGCGAGCCTATAGTCTGCAGGCCGCGCAGCATGACACGGTCGATGCCAACACGCTGCTTGGCTATGCGCCGGACGAGCGGCGCTACAAGGTCGCCAGCCGCATGCTGGACCTGCTTGGAGTCACTGAAGTGACCTTGCTGACCAACAACCCGGAAAAGATCCGCGCTTTGACCTCCTCCGGCATCGACGTGGTTTCCACTCGGCGTGTCCTCGGCCAGGTCAATGCGCACAACTGGGGGTATCTCGCCACCAAGGCAGCGCGGAGCGGCCACTTGCTGGATGCCCTCAGCCTGACAAAGAGCGACGGATAGGTTCTCGGCTCTAGCGGATGTCGCGGTTTACTGAATGCGGCGAAGCGAACGGTTCGGCCGTGCGGCTTCATGCAGCATATCGTCAAGGTATCCCGCGACCTCTTTGGCGTTGAGTTCGGCCGGAATGGCGAAGTCGGAGAAGCGGCGCTTTCGCCCGCCGTCGACGCGGTAGAGCACCCAGCGCTTCTCCTCGCGCGTCACCTCTAACTGGTAGCGCCCGTAGACGTCGAAGAGCATTGCTTTGCTGGCTTCGCTCATCGCGCTTGCTTCTGCTAGTCGCTTCTTGTTTCCAGATTCTACGACAAATCTAGCGCGATAAGCACAAGACGCTTCGATGGGGATGGCAAGCGTCCTCTCAACGAAACACCCCTGTGGTTGTTTTTTGGATCGGCCAATCTGATCTTATTAGCTTGTATCTTCCGGCTGCCGCTGCAAATGACAACTGCGTGGGCATTATTCCCACGGGCAGAAAAAAGGGGTTGGCATGAACATGAGGGTGACGGACGGACCTTGCTCGGCTGTGACGTCGGTAAGGGGGATGGCGAAGCCTGCCCTTGGGTTCATAGGTGCCGCCCTGCTCTGCTTTCCCGTCGGGACCGAAGCGCTCGCCGCAGGCCCGGCAGCAACAGAGGAGCCATCACCGGTACCGCTCGTTTCTCGCAAGCTCTCGCTTTGGGGACTTTATGGCTACGACGCGCCGGCGTCCGCTGCGGACCGGGAAACGGTGCGAGCTTCGGATGGTCTCTCGTCAGCCCCGGCAGCGGCATCACCCTTGCCGCAAGCTGTCGCGTCCAACCCATCGACCACTGGCGAGTCCGAGAGCGACTGGACCTTCACGTTGGGATTGGGCGTCGGGGCCGGGCCGGACTATGAAGGCTCGGAAGACTATCAACCCCTGCCTCTCTGGTTCGGGCGAGCCGAGCGGGACGACAACATTTCAGTTGCAGTGCGCGGCACCACCCTCAATGCCAATCTGGTGCCCGACTCGATTTTCAGGGCAGGGCCGGTTCTCAACTACCGCTTCGGGCGCGATGACGTAGAGAACGATCAGGTCGACGACTTGCAGGATGTCGATGGCACCTTCGAGGTCGGCGCATTTGCCGGCGTCGAGCTGGACGTGGCCGGCGGGCCGGCCGTTTGGGGCGTCGGGCTCGAAGGCTTGCAGGGCACCGGCGGCGGCCACAGCGGCTTTCTCGCCACGTTTGAACTGTTCTACCGGACACCGCTTGGCGATCGTTGGAGCCTTGGTCTCACCGGCGCCAGCACTTGGGCCAGCGAGGACTACATGGAGGCCTTCTTCGGCATAGACGCCGACGACTCGGCCCGAAGCGGCCTCGACACCTTCGATGCCGACTCAGGTTTCAAGGACGTCGGCCTAACGGCCGACTTGAGCTTCCGCGTCGATGAAAACTGGGGTGTGGGGCTGATTGCCGGTTACGCGCGTCTGCTGGGCGATGCAGCCGACAGCCCGGTTGTCGATGATGTGGGCGATGCCAACCAGTTCTTTGGCGGGCTCTTCGGCTCTTATAGATTCTAGAAGAAATTGCAATTTGTGACGCTGTTGTGACGTTGCTATGACGGTGTCCCCCTAACTCCTCGGCGTTAAGAACTTGTTGATAGGCCCTACTCTAGGAGGGGCTTCAACGCGACGAGGACAGGGACCGTGGGCACCATCAAAGCGAAGCTGGATCGCGCGCTCACGTGGCGCTATCTGCTGGCGCTCAGCCTTGTCGCCTGCCTGTCCACCGGGGCCTTCCTGGCGCTCTACCTGACCTTGTCGGCGCAAGAGCAGCAGGCCGGACTTATCCGCGAAGTGGCCAAGCAGCAGGCGGCCAGCCAGCGGGTCGCCTTTTTCGCCAATGCCTATGCCGCGGCGCAGAATGGGCTCGATCGGCAGGACTATCACCGCGAGCTCGGGCGCAGCATTCGCACCATGGAGCGCTCGCATCAAAGCATGATCGAGGGCTTGGGCCTGAAGGAGGCCGACGTCGCTCGGGTTCGAGAACTGTTGTTCACCGGCGACAGCCCGTTCGACAAGCAGGTCAGAAAGTTCCTGAACCACGCCAAGCTGTTTCATGCGCTTCCCTGGGAGGAGGTGCGTAAGGATCATCCCTACCTCCTATCCCTGAACCTTGCCGGCATGAACTTCATTCCGCAGGGCTTCGATCTGGTCTCCAATATTCTGGAGGACGAAAGCCGCGAGGCGATCCACTACCTGGAGAATTTCGAGATAGCCGTCTGGCTGACCACGCTGTTCCTCCTGTTACTCGAAGCTCTGCTGATCTTCCGGCCACTGGTGCGAAAGGTGCAGACCATTCTCGGGGCCTATGAAGAGGCGCGGGAAGAAAGTGAGCGACTCGCGACATCGGCGAGCAGTGCCAGTCGCGCCAAGTCGGACTTCCTCGCCTCCATGAGCCATGAGCTCCGCACGCCCCTCAATGCAATCATCGGCTTCTCGGAAGTGATGTCGAAGGAGTGCTTCGGCGCACTGGGGAACCCAAAGTACCGCGAGTACCCGCCGCTTATTCATCAAAGCGCGCAGCACCTGCTGGAGATCATCAACGACGTGCTCGATCTCTCGAAGGTGGAGGCTGGACGTTTGGAGTTGAACGAAACCCGCTTCGAGGTGGCGGTGTTGGTGGAGGAATGCTGTGTTGAGATGGCCGGGCAGGCCGCCGCCAAGCATGTCGCCTTGTCGGCCCTCGTGGAGGAGGGCCCGTGCGTCGCTTATGCGGACCGCCGCCTTGTCAAGCAGTCTTTGCTCAATCTCCTCTCCAACGCCATCAAGTTCAGCGAGCGGCACCAGGCCATCACCATCGACATCGTTTTCCTGCCGATGGGACAGTGGGGGATAAGCGTGCGCGATCACGGCGTCGGCATGCGGCCCGACCAGATCGAAATGGCGTTGCGGCCCTTCGAGCAGGTACAGAACGTTCATACGCGCGATCACGAAGGCACCGGCTTGGGCCTGGCGCTCGTTCACGAATACATGCGGCTCCACGGCGGCCGCTTGGAGCTTACCTCGGAGCTGGGCCAGGGCACCGAAGCTGTGCTTCTGTTCCCGCGCTATCGGGCGATCCGCGAGGCTCAGCTTAGGGCTGACGATGCTGCATCGGGTAGTCAGGCTGACGCCGAAGAGGCCTGGGCACCAAGCAAGGTTGCCTGACCGGCCGCCGAGCACGGTAGCTTGGTCGGCGGCATCGAGGACCGGGTTCTCGCCGCGACGACTTACTCGTCTCCGCTGGGCGCAGCTTGAGCTTCCGGAGCCGCCTTGCGCCGCAACACCTCGTCATAGCCCTGACGCTCACCTGTCGGCTGCCAGCCGAGCTTGCGATAGAAGCCATGGGCGCGCACGCCTGAGTCCGGGTTGGAGAGCAACCAGATCTCCTGGTGCCCTTGCTCATAGAGCCAGGTCTGAACCAGGCCGAGAAGCCGTTTGCCGATGCCTCTGTTTTCGTGGCCGGGCCGTACGGCCACGACCTGCACCTCGCCGTTCGAACGGTCGCCCATGGCAAAGCCGATGACCAATCCCTCTTCCTCGCAAAGCCAGCCTTTGACGTCAGCGGCCATGGCCTCGGCGAGTGAGGTAGGTGTGATCCCGTAATCCTCTTCCAGCTCTTCCATGGTCACCGCATTTTCGCGGGTGGACACCCGCAGCTCAAAGACAGCAGGCAGGTCGCTGGCACGCATTTCGCGGAAGCTAAAGGTCATGGCAGATTCTAGTCCTCGCCGTCGGTCTCGATCTTTATCATCCGGCCGCAGTGCTTGCAGTGAATGGCATCGGGGTCGTGCCGGTTGAGACCGCAGTCGGGGCAGGTGTAGGCCACTTTGTCGGGGCGAAAAAGACTGCGTGCCAAGCGCAGGAAGAGGGCCACGCCAATGATCATGATCGCGACCGACAGGAGGCGCCCTTCGGTGCCGGTCAAGATGATGTCGCCGAAGCCGGTGGTGGTGAGCGTCGTCACCGTGAAGTAGAGCGCGTCGACATAGCTAGCGATGCCCGGGTTTTCACCGAACTGCAAAGCGAAGACGAGGGCGGTGACGAAGAAGATGAAGATCACCAGATTGACCGCGCTCACGATGACCTCCTCATTGCGCCGGAAGAACGTCGTTTCCCGGCGCAGGTCTCGCAACACCTCATAGGAGTGCAGTAGGCGGAGGGTTCGTAGCACTCTGAGGAAGGCGAGGTTTTCGGTGATGAAGGGGGCGAGCAGGAGAGAGAAGACGACGAGGATGTCAGTGATCGTATAGATCTGCCGCAGCATGCGCGGCTTGTTCGGCGCGATCCAAAAGCGTGCCAGGAGGTCGGCCAAGATCAGGGTACCGATCACGATATCCGCGATCAGGATTTCGGGCGTCAGCTCCATGGGCGTGGTGACGATGAAGAAGACGATCGTGCAGACGTCAAACACGATCAGGGCATAGCGGAAGCGAGCGGCCCGGCGGCTGCGCCCCTTGTAGAGAAGCTCGATCGTCTTTCTCAGTTTCTCCATGCCGCTTAACGTCTCGTTGCAACGGGTGTTGGTACCTTCCCAATGCGCCTTGCCTAGCGGATTCGGCTGGCAACCGACAGACAAAGAAGACAGCTCATCTTGACAAACGCCGCTACGTCAGCCATTTGGCGCTCATAAGCATTGTTCTCGCGATTGCGCGTAAGCGTCGGTTTTTAGGCGCCTTGTCCCGGGTACAATCCACAAAATCGACGCCTGTTCCGGCCGCGCCCGCAACAGGACGGCATTCCGGCCGCAGGTTGCCCAGGACTTGATGGCGGCCCGCCGGGACTCGAAGGATTCTCAAACTTGAAAGACGAAACGTTTTCCAAGCTCGGCTTGGCCGAGCCTTTGCTGCGTGCCTTGGCAGCTCGAAACCATACACAGCCGACGCCTATTCAGGCGCAGGCTATCCCCGCACTGCTGGAGGGGCGGGACATGTTGGGCATTGCCCAGACCGGAACCGGGAAGACCGGCGCCTTCGCGCTGCCCATCCTCCAGGCGCTGTCGAGCCGGCCCAACCACGCCAAAGGGCGTGGCCCACGCGCCCTGATTCTGGCGCCGACCCGCGAACTGGCCATCCAGATCGGTGACGAGCTGCGCGCCTATGGCAAGCGCCTGCCGCTGCGCCACAGCGTCATCTTCGGTGGGGTCGGCCAGAAGCCGCAGACCGATGCCTTGGCGCGGGGTCTCGACATCCTCGTTGCGACGCCGGGGCGCTTGCTCGACCTCCTGCAGCAAGGGCACGTGCGCCTGGACGCGGTCGCTCACCTGGTTCTGGACGAAGCCGATCGCATGCTCGACATGGGTTTCGTGCGGGACGTGCGGAAGATCATCGCTGCCTTGCCGGCGCGCCGCCAGTCGCTTCTCTTTTCCGCCACCATGCCGGCAGAGGTGGCACGCTTGGCCGGCGAGCTCCTCCACAACCCGCTGCGCGTCGAGGTCACGCCGCAGTCGAAGCCGGTCGAACGCATCGATCAGAGCGTCTACCACGTGGCGGCCGGCGGTAAGCTGGGCCTACTGGCGGACATTTTGGCCGACCCGGCCTATGCCCGGGTCATCGTGTTTTCCCGCACCAAGCACCGTGCCAACCGCATCGCTGAGCAGCTGCATAAGCGCGGCATCGTCGCCGAGGCCATTCACGGGAACAAATCGCAAAGCGCGCGTCAGCGCGCCTTGGCCAGCTTCCGTAGTGGGCAGGTCAGGGTTCTGGTGGCAACGGACATTGCCGCGCGGGGCATCGACGTCGAAGGCGTGACGCACGTCGTGAACTTCGAGCTGCCGAACGAGCCCGAAAGCTATGTCCACCGCATCGGGCGGACGGCCCGCGCCGGCGCTTCGGGCACGGCCGTGGCCTTCTGCGATCCGGCGGAGCGCAGTTACCTGCGCGATATCGAACGCCTGATCGGACGGCGCCTGACCGTTATTGGAGAGGCACCGGTCGACGCCTTGGAGGAGGCGCCGGCCCGCGGACAGCGGAATGGTCCCGCCAAGAAACGCCGGCCGGCGCGGAACCGGCGCCGCGGCAAGCCACATTCTAACGCGGCTCACAGCCAGAACGACCAAAAGCGCCGGCGGCAGCCGGCTGCACAAAAGGCAGCCTAGGTCAGCTCCTGCGCTTCAATCGGTAGGTCGCGGGCCGCGCGACCTACCGATCGTCGAGGATTGCCCCTCGAGCTGGGCGACTACTCTGCGCTGTTCTGGATGTCCTCGCCCAGTTGCTCGACCTCTTCGCCGCTCTTCTGGATGCCCTCGTCGATTTGCTCGCCAAGTTGCTCGGCTGGACCCTGTTCCTCGCATGCCGTCAGGCCGGTGAGGAGCAGCAGGGCTGCGAACAGGAGAGCGATCGATGGAATCTTGATCGATGTCGACATGGTGTGACCTTTCGTTTTCGTGCTCAACTCATCGGTTGCCTTTGCGCCGCCGTCGAGGTCCCGCGTCTCTTGCGCCTCGACGGCTCGCATGGGGCGGCGGCTTAGGCATATCTTCGCTAAACCAAGATGCCGCCGTCTGGTGCTAATTACGTCAGGAGTCCGTCGATCCGCTGCAACCGTGGATCTAAGATTTAGCTTTAGAAAATATATTTAACCTATTGTTATTAAACATTGTCACGGACCGAGATATTTTTGCGTCATGTCCTATCGCCTGCTATCGCCAAGCACATTGCGCCTCTCCGAAGCGGCGGCGCAGCGCCTGAGTTTCAGGGCCGCAGCCGACGGTCACCACCTTTCGGGCGTGGATTGAGACGGAAATCGTCGAGAGGCAGGATGACGACCGGCCACGTCGCTAGAGCGTTCTATGCCTTCCGCTCAAGCCATGCGGTCAGCCCAGCGTTCAGGCCGGTCGTACCGACGAGGCGGGCGAACTGCTCGGCCTCGATGGCGAGCCCCTCATCGATTGTCGCATTGAGTCCACGCGTGACGGCGCGTAGGACGGCGGCCGCCGCAGGTGTCTGATGACGGGCGATGCGACTCGCCATGTCCCGCGCTGCTGGCAGCAACTCGTCATGTGGCACGACGTGGTTGACCAAGCCGAGTTCGAGCGCTTTCGCCGGGGAGAAGGAGTCCCCGCTGAGAAGGAGTTCGAGAGCACGCTTGCGGCCGGCCAACCGCGGCAAGCGCTGTGTGCCGCCGAAGGTCGGGGGCATGCCCAGGCGAATCTCCGGCTTGGAGAAGCGTGCCCGTTCGCTGGCGATGGCGAGATGCGCGGCTTCGGTGATCTCGCAGCCGCCACCGTAGGCAAGACCGTTCACCGCCACGATGATCGGTTTACTGTAAGCCTCGATGCGGGCCGTCATAGCCTGGCCGCGGCGTACGAAATCACGCAGGGCCGCATTGGCGCCTGACGCCACGCTATCTGAGAACTCGGATATGTCAGCGCCCGCGGAAAAGGCGCGATCGCCAGCACCGGTCAGAATGATCGCTTTGACCCGCTCATCCGTTTCCAGGGTATCGAGCCGGCGGGTGAGTGCATCGGCCATGCCATAGTCGATGGCGTTGAGCTTCTCGGGGCGGTTGAGGGTAAGGGTCGCGATGTCTTGCTCGACATCGCAAAGAACTCGGTCTGGCATATAAAGCGCTCCGTGCGTCAAAAGGTGCCGGAGCTTCATCTCCATGGTCACCCGTCGGCAAACGAGTAATTCTGCAGACAGGATGAGCGAAATTCACCCGACGGAGGGCGGCTCGCTTCGATGGGATGCTACGACCGCTCGGGGAACTCGTGCTCTGGTCTCAAAAGGAGAAAGGGATTGAGTTGTAAGTCAGTGTTACGAGGACGGCGTTTGAAAGGGCGAGGTCCGTGTTGTCGAGTTCCTGCCCTCTGAAACGGTATTGTCCTGTGAGGCGCCACTGTTCGGTGAGTTGGTAGGCCAGGCTCGGGCTCACGGAGAAGAAGAGGCGCTCTCCGTCCTCGTCGGTTGCGGCGTCGATGTCCTCACTGCGTTCTGCCGTGGCGGTGAAAAGGGCTGAGAGTCTTTCTGTGAGGCGGTAGGAGACGACGCTCTGGGCGCGCGTTCTTTGTCTGAGAGAACCGTCCGAGGAGGGTTCTGCGGCATTCAGGAAAGAGGCGTTCAGGCGTCCCTGGTCGAACTGCCATTCGAGTTCGCCTCTGAAGTTGAAGCCGATATTGGTTTCGTTCTGGCGTCCATCGGGCTCGTCGAAGCGGGAGTTTGTCAGGCGGAGCCCGACATCAAAGGTGCTTTCGAAGCGCTCGTTTGGGCTTCGGGTCCAGCGTGCCGAGAGGCTGTAGTTTTCGGCCTCGGTGTTCTCGACGTCCTCGCTGTCGAAGTGGCTTGCGGCGAAGACGAGTCCGGCTTCGTCTCTTGGTGTGATGCTCTGGATGTAAGCCAACTGCCCAGCAAAGTTCGTGAAGTCGTTGAACTCGTCGCTTCCGAAGGTGACGCGGTTTGCGCTGGCGCTTGTTTCGATGCGGGAGAGCGGCCCGGTGAGGTAGGTGAAGGAGGGGCCGCCGGCGAAGGAGGTTCGGCGCACCGAGCGGTCGATGCGTCCAGTGTCGTCAAGTTCGCTTTCGCGCGTTGTGTTGCGGACGAACTCGGCGTTGAGGCCGAAATTCATTCGGGTGCTTTGTCGGTTGTAGGCGACGGCACCGCGTTGGTCGGTGGAGTCCAGGTCGCTTTCCGAGAAGAAGCGGGTGTGGGTGAGCTCGGCCTCGATGGCGAGCAGGCTGTTCGGGGCTTCATTGGAAAGACGCAAGCCGGGCTGGGCGCGGAGGCCGAAGCTATCGATCTCGTTGTCGTCGACCAGGGTGACGTTGTCGTCGTAGAAGAGCTCCTGCAGGAAGAGGCCTTCGATGCGCCAGTCGGCGGCGGCTGGGACCGGAGAAAGCCAGAGCGGGTTGAGCGCAAGGGCGGCGAGCCAGAGGGAGATAAGCCGGATGGGCGCGATGAGGCGCTGGCTTGGCGCGCTCTGTTGGCTGCTCATCCGCCGGGCTCTGGTTTGCTAGCTCCCTAGGTCTCGGGGTCTAGAAGAGACCTGCGGTTGGCACGACGACCACGTCGCCTTGCTGCAGGACGATGTTCGAGGAGAGGTCGCTGCCGTCTGTCACGTCGTCGTAGTCGAAGGCGATGGCGCTCTGGGTTCCGTCTTGGGCACGGCGCAGGACGTAGATGTCGTCCTCGTCGGCGAAGGCGGTGAGGCCGCCTGCCAGCGCGATCGCTTGGAGCACGTCCACGGGCTGATCGACGGTGAACTGTCCCGGCTGGTTGACCTGTCCTGTGACGTAGAGCTTGTTGCCGGCGACCTGCAGGATGGAGACGGTGACGACCGGCTCGGGGAAGAAGCGGGTGAGGCGTTCTTCAACCTCAGTCTGTATCTCGCTGGGCGTGCGTCCTGCGGCCTGCACGGTGCCGACCAGAGGGAAGGCGATGTTGCCGTCGGGCAGCAGCAGCACTTCGCGCTGCAGTTCAGGCTCCTTCCACACTGAGATCTCGATGATGTCGCCCGGATTGAGGCGGTAGTCCCCCGCTGTTGGGGTGACGAGCTGCTGTGCGGTGGCCGGTGCCATGACGAGGCCCGCGGCGACACTCAGTCCGAGGCATAGCCCGATCAGGCGCGGGAACAGGGAGCGGGGAAGGTTGGGGCGGACCATGGGCTCCTCTTCGATGCTGCTGTCTCGATCGCGCCGTCTCGTTTCGGATCGGAGACAGCCTGCCAAAAACCATGCCGCCCATCCGGCAAACCAGCCATCCAACCTGCGGTGGGCCAATCTATCCAAGGGTTTATACAGCCCCACTTAGCCCCGCAACAAAAGTCGGCAAGGGGACCTGGTATCGTTTCAGGACAAATTCTAGGCAACCGTGAGGCCGCGCAGCGCGATGACCGAGAGGAAGCCGATCACACCGACGGAGAGTATCATGCCTGATAGCCTTTCGGTCCTTCCGCGCTCGCGTTCGCTCATCAGAAACTCGCTGACATAGAACAAAACCACCACGTGGAATGTCATCTCTGCCACAGGGAAAGAGGCAAATAGCCCGTCAGCGATGTTGGGTACGGCAATGGCGAAAAACAGAACCAAGAAGTCCTGCGGCGACGCACGGAAGCGGCGCTCGTGACCCAAGCGGATGGCCAGCAGCAAAAGCAGAAGCAGACCGACGCAGTACAGGTTGAGCCACGAGAGACGCAGCCAGGACGTATCCGCCAGGACCGCCAGGAGATAGCTTCCCGTTAGGATAGCGGTATAGACGGCGATCCGCTGTGGCAGCGGTTGCAGTTGCGGAAAGACCAGCCAGTAGACCGTAAACATGACGGCAACGCCGCCGGCCAGCAGGCCTAGATCGAAGGATATGCTGGGCGGACAGAACGCCCCCAGCGCGAGAAACAGCAGCACGCCGCAGGCGAGCACCGGGAAAGCGGTCTCTATGGCTGGTGCCCGCTGCTTCAGCCAGACGCCGAGCGCGTTGGCCAGCATGATCTCTTGCCCCGGCCCGCTGCTTCTCTCTTGCCGCACCTGCCAGCCGGTCGCTTTGGCCCAATAGTACAGACCGATCACTGTGCCGCAGAAGCCCAGATAGATAATCAGCAGCAGGAGGTCGGACTGGTATCGCAGAAAGAAGGCGGTGGAGATGAGAGCTGCGTGAGCGGCGTAGATGAGCGCCACGACCTCGTGGTGATAGAAGCCGAGGCTCAGCAGTTTATGGTGAATATGATTGCGGTCGGCGCTGAAGGGGGAGCGGCCGCTCAAGATACGCTGCGCCATCACCCAGCCGGTATCCAGAATGGGCATGCCAAGCAGCAGGAAAGGGAGCATGGCGCTGACCGAGCCATGGACCCCCTCGGTCAAGCGGATGGTCGCAATGCCGGCGACGAGGCCCAGGAACTGGCTGCCGGTGTCGCCCATGAAGACCACGGCGGGGTGCGTGTTGAAGCGCAGGAACCCGAGAATGCTGCCCATCGCCGCCAAGGTCAGAACAAGCAGCGGCATGGCGGCCGATCGATCTGTCGCGAGGTAGGCCAGTAGCGCGATCATGCCGAGCGTCAGCAGGGCGCAGCCGCCAGCCAGGCCATCCAGGCCGTCGGCCAGGTTCACCGCATTGGTGACGCCAAGCAGGAAGATGAAGGTGACGGGATAGGCGAGGTAGGCCGGGACCGGCTCCATACCAAAGAGCGGCAGGTGCCACAGTATGGTACCGCCGGACATGACGATAATGATCGCAAGGCTTTGGCCGAAGAGCTTGATGCGATAGTCGAGGTCCACGCGATCGTCCCAGACCCCGAAGAAGGCGATCACCAGAATCGCAAGCAGGAGCGAGATGCTCTCGCGATCGAGCGGCAGCCACATGATCAGAGGGACGATGGCTGCAGCCACCATGGCGATGCCGCCACAGCGGGGAATAGCCGTCCGGTGCACCTTGCGGTCGGTATCCGGGCGGTCGACCAGCCCTACGGACGCGGCAAAGCGCATGGCGACCGGGACCAGCAGGACGGTCAGGAAGAGGGCGACGATGAAGCTGAAAAAGCTCTGCATTCTCGCCGTCGTCAGCGGCCCGGCCCGGGCAACGGCGCGTGCCGCGGCCGCACGTGGGGAGAGTCGGAGCTATCAGGATTCTGCATATCCGGGTCGTGCTCGTGGGGTGTCATTGCTCCGGTCCACTGGATCTCGCACTCGGCGTGGGCTTACTATGAAACGCAGTCGCTAGACCGAGTCATAGGCCCTGCTGGCTATGTTTCCAGGGGCATTTCTTGGCCATAACACATGATTGAGGGAGACCAGCTGCGATGGCATTTTTAAGCGAGTCCGTTTTCGAGTCCCGTCGCGCAGCTATGACAACGATGATGGCGGAGGAAGGGCTCGACGCGCTGCTCTTCACCACGCCGGACTTCTTCCAGTATGCAACCAACTTCAATCTGGATGTTCAGCCCTGGGAGCGGCCGGTTGCCGCGGTGGTGCCGCGGGAGGCGGAGCCCTTCGTCCTGCTCAACGAGCTCTCGAGCCACCACTGGCGCATGGCCAGCGAGCGCCGGCAGCTCTGGGTCGAGGATGCGGGCTTCTACGAAGAGCATGTCTCCACATCCAATGCCAATCGCCGGGTCACCGAGTGGTCCTCGATTCTGGCCGATACCTTGCGGGCGCACGGTCTGGCGACGGCGCGCATCGGGGCTGACAGCAAGTCGGCCCTGCTAGGCAAGGTTTCAGAGACTTTGCCGGACCTGGCGATCGAGCCCCACACGGCTGAGCTGCGCGTTCTGCGCTGGCGCAAGCATCCTGAGGAGCTTGCGTTGATGCGCGCCGCGTCCGAGCTCTCCGATTGGGCGCAGGACCGCTACCGGGAGAACATCCGGCCGGGCCGGCTGGTGCAGGAGCTCGATGCCGCCATGCATGCGCTGATCTTCGAGGAAGCAGCCAAGCGCTTTCCCGGCGAGCAGTTGGAGGTGCGGGGCTATACCTTGACCGGCCCCGCTTCGGCCTCGCCGCATGGCAGCGGCGCGATCACCGGGTTGCGCATCGAAGAAGGACATGGCCTGGTCAACATCATCATCCCGCGGCTGAACGGCATGGTGATCGAGAACGAGCGAACCTACTTCTGCGGTGAGCCCAGCGCCGAGCAGGCGGCCCTCTACGACTGCGCCCTTGCGTCAAACGAGGCGGCGATCGCGGCGATGGTGACCGGCAACTCGGTCCGTGCCATCGAAGATGCGGCGCGCGGTGTCATCGAAGCGGGCGGTTTCGGTGCCCACATCCGCCACCGCACCGGCCATGGCATCGGTCTTCTGGGCCACGAGTTCCCCGAAGACATGGCCTTCAATGACCGGCCCTTGGAAGAAGGCGAGGTCTATTCCGCTGAGCCCGGCATCTATGTTTACGGCCTGGGCGGCTTCCGCGTGGACGATACGGTGGTGATTGGTGAAACGCCGGAAATCCTGACAAAGGCGCCGAAGGACCCAGCAAGCATCATCCTTCCCGTTTAATCAGCGGCTGCGCTTTTCCATAAAAAGTTTGGGGTGTGGAGTCAGGAAAGCGTCCTTGCTGAAAACTAAATGTTCTGTATATGTTCTTCTTACATGATTCAGACACATTCGCTAGATTTGGCGCTCTTTGAATGAGGCACCCCTAGATATTGTACACGCCTTTCACGAAAGGCTTGTCCACACGCTGGGGAAAACGGGAGAGACTTCATGGACGGTTCCGGCGTATTCGAGGCCAGGGAAGACGGGCAAACGCTGCCGCTGGCTGTGGATAGCTTGCTGCAAGTTCCATCGCAGATCCGCGATGAGGATGATGCAGCCGCGCCGGAGTCTGGGCTGTTCGAGTCGGAGCTGTTGGACGGCGCCGAGATTCGCGATCATTTTCAGAATGAGCGCGGCATCACCGTGCGACTCGACCGTTCGCGCGACGTGTTGCTGACCGATTTCGGCAAGGCGACCCTGAGCGACCGTTATCTGCTGCCGGGCGAGTCCTATCAGGATCTCTTTGCCCGCGTCGCGGCGCACTTCGCCGACGACACCGCTCACGCCCAGCGCCTTTACGACTATATCTCGCGACTCTGGTTCATGCCGGCCACGCCGGTGCTCTCCAACGGCGGTACCAGGCGCGGTTTGCCCATCTCGTGCTTCCTCAACGAGGCCAACGACTCGCTGAACGGAATTGTCGGGCTGTGGAACGAGAACGTCTGGCTTGCGGCCCGCGGCGGCGGCATCGGCAGCTATTGGGGTAACCTGCGCTCCATCGGCGAGAAGGTCGGCATGAACGGCAAGACCTCCGGCGTCGTGCCCTTCATTCGCGTGATGGACTCCCTGACTTTGGCGATCAGCCAGGGCTCGCTCCGCCGCGGCTCGGCGGCGGTCTATCTGCCGATCGACCATCCGGAGGTCGAGGAGTTCGTCGAGATTCGCCGGCCGACCGGCGGCGACCCCAATCGCAAGGCGCTCAACCTGCATCATGGCATCGTCATCTCCGACGCGTTCATGCGCGCGGTCGAAGAGGACGGTGACTGGGCGCTCAAGAGCCCCAAGGACGGCAGTGTCATCAGGACCATGAAGGCGCGCGATCTTTGGATTCGCATCCTGACCGCACGGGTCGAGACCGGCGAGCCTTACATTATCTATGGCGACCACGTG
This sequence comes from Rhodovibrionaceae bacterium, assembly GCA_028279885.1. GTDB lineage: Bacteria > Pseudomonadota > Alphaproteobacteria > Kiloniellales > DSM-21159 > JANQMX01. Next base: position 96,502 of record JANQMX010000080.1, read on the forward strand.
AACCGGGCCATCCCCGAGCACCACAAGCTCTCCGGTCTCGAGGTCAAGATGTCGAACCTCTGCAGTGAGATCACCCTGCCGACCGGAGAAGACCATCTCGGCAAGCAGCGCACGGCGGTCTGCTGCCTCTCCTCCCTCAATCTCGAGACCTACGAGGAATGGCGCGACGTGCCGGGCTTCATCGAGGACATCATGCGCTTCCTCGACAACGTGCTGAGCGATTTCATCGACAGTGCGCCCAAGGACGATATGCAGCGCGCAATCTACTCGGCCATGCGCGAGCGCTCGGTCGGCCTGGGTGTCATGGGCTTCCACTCCTTCCTGCAGAAGAAGCGCATTCCTATCGAGGGCGTCATGGCCAAGGTCTGGAACAAGAAGATGTTCCAGCAGATCCGCGGCGAAGCCGACCTGGCCTCGCGCAAGCTGGCCATCGAGCGGGGCGCCTGCCCTGATGCGGCGGAGCGCGGATTTCTCGAGCGCTTCTCCAACAAGATGGCGATCGCCCCGACGGCTTCGATCTCCATCATCTGCGGTGGCGCTTCGCCGGGCATCGAGCCCATTGCCGGCAACGCCTATACCCACAAGACCCTGTCCGGCTCCTTCCATGTGCGCAACCGCTACCTGGAAGAGCTCTTGGAGGAGAAGGGCGAGAACAGCGACGAGACCTGGTCGAGCATCACGGTCAACGAAGGCTCGGTCCAGCATCTCGACTTTCTCTCCGACGAGGAGAAGGCGCTGTTCAAGACAGCCTTCGAAATCGATCAGCGCTGGCTGATCGAGCACGCCGGCGACCGCACGCCCTTCATCTGTCAGTCGCAGTCGCTCAACATCTTCCTGCCGGGCGATGTGCATAAGCGCGACCTGCATCAGATCCATCTGATGGCCTGGAAGCGCGGCGTGAAGAGCCTCTACTACTGCCGCTCGCGCTCGGTGCAGCGGGCAGAGTCCGGGCAGAGCGCCAGCTTGGCCGCGCCCATCCCGCTGATGGGCAAGGTCAATGCCGGCGAGAGCGCCAATGCAGCGGCAGGTCAGCCCGTAGCCGAGCGCGTCGACTACGAAGAGTGCTTGGCCTGTCAGTAGGCGCCGCATCGGGAGCGTCGCGGCTCCCGGCCTTCCTTTTCATGGTGAATTGTCCACAGTCCGTTCAGCGAGCGAGCAGCGATGTCCCTTCTTGATGCCGATCCGATCTACAAGCCCTTCCGCTACCCCTGGGCCTACGACGCCTGGCTGACGCAGCAGCGGATCCATTGGCTTCCCGAAGAAGTGCCGCTCGCCGACGACGTGAAGGATTGGCAGAAGAACCTGACCGAGAACGAGCGCCATTTGCTGACGCAGATCTTCCGCTTTTTCACGCAGTCCGATGTGGAAGTGAACAACTGCTACATGAAGCACTACTCGCGCGTCTTCCAGCCGACCGAAGTGCAGATGATGCTGGCTGCCTTCTCGAACATGGAGACGGTGCACATCGCGGCCTACAGCCATCTGCTCGACACCATCGGCATGCCGGAGGCCGAGTACTCCGCCTTCCTCCACTACAAGGAGATGAAGGACAAGTACGACTACATGCAGGAGTTCGGGGTCGAGACCAAAGAGGATATCGCGACGACGCTTGCGGTCTTCGGCGCCTTCACGGAGGGCCTGCAGCTTTTCGGCACCTTTGCCATCCTGCTCAACTTTCCGCGTTTCAATAAGATGAAGGGCATGGGGCAGATCGTGTCCTGGTCGGTCCGGGATGAGAGCCTGCACACGGTATCGATCATCCGTCTGTTCCGAACCTTTATCGAGGAAAATCCGGAGCTTTGGACCGACGCGCTGCAGCGTCGCCTCTATGGTATTTGCGAGACCATCATCGAGCACGAGGACGCCTTCATCGATCTCGCCTTCGAAATGGGCGGTGTCGAAGGGCTGGAGGCCGACGAGATCAAGCAGTATCTGCGCCACATCGCCGACCGGCGACTCAGTCAGCTTGGCCTTCAGCCAATCTATCGTATCGAGAAGAATCCGCTGCCGTGGCTGGATGCCATGCTGAACGGGATGGAGCACACGAACTTTTTCGAGAACCGGGCGACGGAGTATTCGCGTGCCGCCACGCAGGGAAGCTGGGAAGAGGCTTTCGCCTAAACTGTCGGGAGCTTACTCGGCGACCGGGGTCAGCGGGGCGCCGGTCTTGCGGTGGCGCTTGTTGCGTAGGCCGCGGCCTTCAAGCCAACAAACCAGGGTCAGCCCAATACCACTTAAGATGGCGCCGCCCAATGACCAGAGTAAGGTAAAATCCGAACCGAAATCCATCTGTCTTGCGTCCGTCTAAGCGCTCCTTGCCGCCCTGTTCGAAGGCTAGCCGACAAGCGTAAAAGAACGCTTAGGCGGCTTGCTGAACAGAAAGGAAAATCAAATCCTTCGCTTGGGATTTAGCGCAATTGCTCCTGATCTCTGTTAGTGCTGTCACACAGCGATGATTTTTCTTCGTTGGCGAGCAGCGAAACATCCCCGCCGTACCGTGCAATAGTTCGCTCTCGACGATAGAGATCGCCAAGGCCTGACTTCGATCTGCTTGCCTGTGACGCCCCTCCGCCGCGCGCGATACGCATGGCGCTGCGCTTTCGCCCGCATCTCTGCCGCTCTATATTACGCCGCAGATCGAATATGGATTTCCTGGGAGGAGTGAACCCGCATGTCTCTGCAAGCTCATGCCGCGGCGCCAACGGGCGCACCCCAACTGAAAGACGCCAGCCTCTTTCGTCAGCAATGCTACATCGACGGCGCGTGGTGCGACGCTGACAGCGGCGCCACCATTGATGTGACCAATCCGGCAAACGGCGAGGTCATCGGCAGCATCCCTAAGATGGGCGCCGCAGAAACGGCCCGCGCCATCGATGCCGCCAATCGGGCCTGGCCGGCTTGGCGTGGGATGCTCTCGAAAGAGCGCGCCGCCATCTTGCGCCGCTGGTTCGACTTGATGATGGAGAACCAGGACGACCTCGGTGTCCTCATGACCTTGGAACAGGGCAAGCCGCTTGCTGAGGCCAAGGGTGAGATCGCTTACGGCGCTTCCTTCATCGAATGGTTCGCCGAAGAGGGCAAGCGCATCTATGGCGACACCATTCCCCAGCACCAGAACGACAAGCGCATCGTCGTCATCAAGCAGCCGGTCGGCGTGGTTGCCGCCATTACGCCTTGGAACTTCCCCAACGCCATGATCACCCGCAAGGCCGGGCCGGCGCTGGCGGCAGGCTGCCCCATCGTCATCAAGCCGGCGACCCAGACCCCCTATTCGGCGCTGGCGCTTTGCGAGCTGGCCGAGCGTGCCGGCATCCCGGCCGGGGTCATCAGCGTGGTGACCGGCTCGGCCCGGGAGATCGGTGGCGAGATGACCGGCAACCCGATCGTCCGCAAGCTCTCTTTCACCGGCTCCACCGAGGTCGGCAAGATCCTGATGGAGCAGTGCGCCGGAACCGTGAAGAAGGTCTCGATGGAACTGGGCGGCAATGCGCCCTTCCTGGTGTTCGACGACGCCGATCTCGATGCCGCCGTCGAGGGCGCCATGATGAGCAAGTTCCGCAACACCGGGCAGACCTGCGTCTGTGCCAACCGCATCCTGGTGCAGGACGGGGTCTATGAGGCCTTTGCCGACAAGCTGGCCGCCAAGGTCGCGGAGCTGAAGGTGGGCAACGGCCTTGAGGAGGGTGTCAGCCAGGGACCGCTGATCGACATGGCCGGTTTGGAAAAGGCGGAAGAGCACGTCGAAGACGCGGTCGCCAAGGGCGCGCAGGTGATGATCGGCGGCAAGCGCCATGCGCTCGGCGGCAGCTTCTTCGAGCCGACCCTGATCGCCAACGTCACGACCGAGATGAAGGTAACCCGGGAGGAGACCTTCGGCCCGGTTGCTCCGCTCTTCCGTTTCCATACGGAAGAGGAGGGGGTCGCGATGGCCAACGACACGGAGTTCGGTCTCGCCTCCTACTTCTACGCGCGCGACATCGGGCGCATTTGGCGCGTCGGTGAGTCGCTGGAAAGCGGCATCGTCGGGATCAACACCGGCATCATTTCGACCGAGGTCGCCCCCTTTGGCGGCGTCAAGGAGTCGGGTGTCGGCCGCGAGGGCTCTCACTATGGCATCGATGAGTTCCTCGAGATCAAATACCTCTGCATGGGTGGCGTCTAAGACGTCGGTACCCGTCGCGTTTCTTTTTCAGGGCCGCCGTGAGGCGGCCCTTTTCCTTGTGAGGTGTCGAGCGCTGACAGGCCGCCTGCCTCGCCCCGGCCGCCCATTTTCGGCGATTCTATAGCAATTGTGGGAAATTGCCGCTTCCGTGAACCCTGCCTTAAGCGCTGGGCGGCATAGTCCGGCGGACGCAGTCCAATCCAGCGAACGAGGCGAAGCGTGAAGCTAGAGGAGATGCTCTGCTCGGCCGGCGTCATTACCCGGCAGCAAACCAGGCAGGCTCAGGACCTGGCGGACAGCCAGGGCGGCCGCGCCGTCGATCACTTGGTCGAGCTGAGCTTCCTCAGCCGCGAGCGGCTCGAGACGGTGGAGCAAGCGGTTCCGGCCGCGCCCAAGAGCGTGGCGGAAAGCGAGGTCTCGGAAGCCGAGCTGCTCAACCTCCTGCTCAAGATAATGCTGACCCGCGCGCTTGAGACGCCGGGACGCCTCTCCGAGGCCATCAAGCTGCCGATGGGCTTGACCAACGCGCTGCTGCAAACCGCGGTAGACCGCAAGCTGGTCGAGATTCTCGGGCGCGGCTCAGGCGATTCGGCGCTCGAGCTGCGCCACCAACTCTCGGGCCTTGGCCGGGAGCGTGCCGCAGCGGCACTCGAAATCAATCAGTACAATGGGCCTGCACCGGTCTCTCTGGAAGCCTATTCCAGTCGCATCGAGCGCCAGCGGATCATTCAAGAGCGTGTCAGCCGAGATCGGATAGACGTGGCGTTCGACGATCTGGTGGTCGAAGATTCCTTCATTCAGCGCCTCGGCCCGGCCGTCAACTCGGGCCGCGCCATCCTGCTCTACGGTCCGGCCGGTAACGGCAAGACGACGGTTGCCGAAAAGGTCGCCGCGATCTTCAGCGACATCGTCTACATTCCTTATGCCCTCGAAGTTCAGGGGCAGATCATCAAGATTTTCGACCCGTCGCTTCACGAGTCCGTCGAATCCGATGACGACAACCAAGGGCGCAGCGTGCTCAAGAAGGCGGGGCACGATCGACGCTGGGTCGCCTGCAAGCGGCCGGTCGTCATCACCGGCGGCGAGCTCAATCTCGAGATGCTCGACCTGACTTACAGCGTCGAAGCCGGCTTCTACGAAGCGCCGCTGCACATGAAGGCCTTCAACGGGACCTTCATCATTGACGACTTCGGCCGGCAGCTCATCAGCCCGGAGCGGCTGCTCAACCGCTGGATCGTGCCGCTGCAGAGCCGCGTCGACTACCTCAAGCTCCACACCGGCAAGGCCTTTCAGGTACCCTTCGACGAGCTGGTGATCTTCTCGACAAACCTTGACCCGAAGGACCTGATGGACCCGGCCTTCCTGCGTCGGATTCCCTACAAGCTGGCGACGCCCGGACCTTCGGAGGACGCCTTCCGTGCCATCTTCGAGCACGTTGCCGGCAAGGAAGGTATGACACTTCCCGACGAAGTGCATCGCTTCGTGGTGGATGAGCTGACCGTTCGCCGCGGCGTCGAACTCGCGTGCTACCAGCCGAAGTTCATTGTCGATCAGGTGGTCGCGGCCTGTAAGTTCGATGGGCGCGAGGCGGCGATGGACAGTGACACCGTGGCGCAAGCGATCTCCAACCTCTACGTCGGTCTGGACGGAGCTCAGGAGGGCGCGGCCGCGCGCCAGAACCGAGCGCTGGACGGGCAGGCCAAGGCGCCGGCCGACGACGTCTGGAACGAGGCACGGCAGCAGCTGCGCAACTAGCGTCTGCTTTTCTGTCCCGGAATACCGGTCCGCAGGACGGCCGTGAAATCGCCGTGGCTTGGCCTGATGAGGCGTGTTAGGTCACGCCCCCATGACCGAGAACACGTCGAACCAGATCAACCGTCGTCTTGTCGTTGCCGCGCGACCCGACCCGGCCGTGACCGAGGCCTGCTTTCGCCTGGAAGAGAGCGCGGTTCCCGAGCCTGGCAATGGCGAGGTGCTGCTGCGCAATCACTACCTTTCCATCGACCCGGCCATGCGCGGTTGGATTGCCGAGGGACCGAACTACAGCCCACCCGTTCCGATCGGCGACGTCATGCGGAGTTTTGCCGTCGGTGAGGTGATTCGCTCACAGAATCCGACGTATCGCGAGGGCGACTTCCTGATGGGTCGCTTCGGCTGGCAGGACTGGGCCGTGGCCGACGAGGCTGCGATCGACCGGAAGGCCGACCCGAGCGAAGCACCGTTGACCGCGAACCTGCATCTCCTCGGCATGACCGGACTGACTGCCTATCTGGGTTTGCTGGATGTCGGGATGCCTAAGGCCGGTGAGACGGTGGTGGTCTCCACGGCTGCGGGCGCGGTCGGAGCGCTGGTCGGACAGATCGCCAAGATCAAGGGCTGCCGCGCCGTCGGCCTGACCGGCAGCGACGAGAAGGTCGCGGACTGCCTTGAGTCTTTCGGCTACGACGCGGCGATCAACTACAAGACGACAGACGACCTTTCGGCAGCCTTGGCCGAGGTCTGCCCGGACGGAGTCGACATCTACTACGATATGACGGGCGGCCCGATCAGCGATGCGGTCATGGGGCTGATCAATGTCGGCGCCCGCATTGTCGTTGTCGGCACCATGGCGGTTCCGTCCTCGCCGACCCCGATGGGGCCGCGCTACAACCGCCAGATTCTGGTCAAGCGGGCCAAGATGCAGGGCTTCCTGGTTCTCGACCATTTCGATCAGTTGGATGAGGCAGCGCGAGAACTGGCCCGTTGGTACCGTGAGGGGCGTGTGACTTATCGCGAGGACATCTCCGACGGGCTGGACACGGCGCCAAGCCAGTTGCTTAGGCTGCTGGCTGGCGAGAATCGGGGAAAGGTGCTGGTACGCCTTTCCGGCGCTCAACCTTAGAGCGCTGCCCCTGAAAGGGCGCATTTTACTCTCTTCACCGCCTCTTAACGTCGCTAAGGCAGCTTGTACTTATGAATGAGGATATTCGGCAGCGGGATCTTTCCCGCAAACAGGATTCTGAACTAACGCTGGCGGAGCGGCGTGAACTCAGGCGGCGACTGGATGTCTTTACCCGTGCGATCTCGGGTGAACCGCCCGCCGAGGCGGCGGCCAAGCCCAAGCGTATCGCCTCTTGGAATCCTGCTCTGGCCCGCAAGACGGGCGCCGCTTGATCGGCCGCTTGGCAAAAGCCGGTTAACGTTTCCGGCGAAAGGTATCGAGCGAGACGACGGTGGTTGACTCGCCGTCACCCTCTGAATCACCCGTTCCCGCTTCCTGCATTGTCTCAAGCTCGCCCTCGGGCCGGGTTTGATCGTCGGCCGTTTCGTCCGGGCCGTCTTCCTTGGCGGCGGTAGACGCGTCCTCCTCCTCGTCCGGATGAAACTGCAGGCCGAAACGCACGTGCGGGTCGGCAAAAGCAGAGACGGCCGTGTAGGGGATCTTGAGAGTCTGTGGGACACCACTGAAGCTCAGCGTAACCGAGAACTCCTCTTCGCCCACACTCAACTGCCAGAACTGATGCTGCAGGACGATGGTCATTTCCTCCGGATACTGCGCGCGCAGGCTATCCGGTATCTCAACGCCGGGATGGAGCGTGCTGAAGGTGATGTAGTAGTGGTGCTCCCCAGGGAGACCTTCGCTCGCGGCGAGGTTCAGCGCTTCCTTGATCACATGGCGCAAGGCTTCCTGCACCATCAGATCATAGCGAATCAGGGAATCTGCGGGAACGCTTCCGCTTTCGTCATCCACGGCCTCTAGCCTCTTTTCCGGCCCTTTTTCGCGCGCCAGTCTGTCGGAATCGAAGGAGGGCCGCAAGCGCGGCCCTCCAGAAAGCAGCGGAGCGCTTCTGTTGCCAGGTGCGCCCCAAACCCCGCCATGGCTTGCAAAAGCCATGGACTTTAGATTTCAGTCATGCGACCGCATTAAGCGGCAGCTTTGACCGGAGCATAGTTGTCGTTGGCAACTATAATCATGGCCCGATAACGGCGGTACCATGCCGGGCACCGGACAGGTCTTTACCACCTGCGTCGATCCTGTTTCGCCCCCAAACACCTGGCAGTCGATCCCAACGCGACCGCTGCCGAAAACTGGAATTTGGTGGAGGCGCCGGGTACTGCCCCCGGGTCCGCTCGGCTTATTCCACAAGCCCGTGTAGCGCCATAGCTGGTTTCCCAGCCCCCCTAATATAGGGAATCTGGCCCAAAAGGGGAAGAATTCGTTTCCGTCGCCCGCGTTCATGCAGGCCTGCGGGAGCGGCGTTGTCTCCCCATAGTTAACAGAGTGGGGAAAACTCTCCGCATGGGCGCTGCTGTTTTAGACTCCCGAGACTCCTGCGGCATCCGCCATGCTATCTCTCGATCCGGAGATGAAAGGCAGACAATGGACCGCTCTATGCAAGAGACGAAGAACGTGAGCGATAATGACGATCGCCCCGCCGGCCCGCCATCGGGCGAGGCGGAGGGCGGGCTGCAGGCCAGGAAACTGCTGAGCGAGGATCAGGAGCGCGATGTGCGAGAGGTCCGCTCGAACCGCTTCGAAACCCGCCGCGTCACGGTGCCGGCGCTGGAGGAGATTCTGTTCGAGCCGGTTCCGGTGCTGGACCACGGCTTCGTTCGTGTCGTCGACTATATGGGCGACGACGCCGCGATTACGCAGGCCGCGCGCGTCTCCTACGGCCGCGGCACCAAGAAGCTGCGGGAGGACGCGGGCCTTATCCGCTACCTGCTGCGCCATCGGCACAGCACGCCTTTCGAGATGTGCGAGATCAAGTTTCACGTGAAACTGCCGATCTTCGTGGCGCGACAGTGGATCCGCCATCGCACGGCCAATGTGAACGAGTATTCGGCGCGCTATTCGGTGCTCGATCGCGAGTTCTACATTCCGGCGCCAGAGCATCTCGCAGCGCAGTCGGCGAGCAACCGGCAGGGCCGGGGCGCCGTACTGCAGGGAGACGAGGCCGGGGAGGTGCTGGAGTTGCTCAAGCGCGGTGCGGCGCGTGCCTACGGCGACTATGAGCACATGCTGAACCAGGACGAAGCGGGCAATCCGCTCGATCCGGAGCGCCAGGGCCTGGCGCGAGAGCTGGCCCGCATCAGCCTGCCGATCAACGTCTATACCCAGTGGTATTGGAAGGTCGATCTGCACAATCTGATGAAGTTCCTGTCGCTGCGCGCCGACCCGCATGCGCAGTATGAGATACGTGCCTATGCCGATGTCATGATCGCGATGCTGAAGCGCTGGGTCCCCACCACCTATCAGGCGTTTCAGGACTACGTGGCCGGGGCGACAAGCCTTTCCGCGCCCGCCCTTGCGGTGGTCAAGCGCCTCCTGGCCGGGGAAGCGGTCGAGCAAGCGGAGTCAGGGCTGTCTCAACGGGAGTGGCGCGAGCTTATGGAGCAGCTCGGTCGCGCCTAAGCCAGCCGGTAGGCTCGCCGAGCAGGCTAAAGTCCGTGCTTCAGGCGGATTTCTTCCTGTCCGCGGGCGAAGGTGGCGATCGCCCAGGGGCTGGAGATCGGCAGGGCCTGCTCCGGCGCTGCGACGCGGTTCTCCGTCCAGATCACGTCTGAGTCCTCACCGGCCCGCTTCAAGCCGCGGATTTGGATGATGTAACCGCTCGCCTGCCGCACACCCAGAAAGATGCCGATGGCGATCTCGTTGCCCTCGGCCAAGGGGCGTGGCGAAGTGACACCGGTCAAGCGCCACAGAGCTTCCCATTCATCCTGGTCGCTGGCCAGCATCTTGCCGTGATAAGGGGTCCGCGCCAGCTGCCCGTTCCAAATCTGTTGCGGTCGATCGGCAGCACCGGTCACCGGTGGTGCAGAATTCGGTGCCTGACAGCCTGCAGCAACCAGGCAGACCAAGATCGCGAGCAGAGGTTTCAGATTAGCTCTCCTGCCTCGGGATGTTTCGGTGACCTATTGCATAACGATGCGGGGGGCTGCGCGGCCGCGGCCCTCTCGCGCTTCCAGCTTCGACCAAACGGCTGAAGCGATGTCACGATACACGGAAGCGTGGGGGCTGTCAGGTCGTGAAACCACGATCGGTTGGCCACCGTCCGACGTCTCCCGTATCTCGATGTCGAGCGGCACCTCGCCAAGGAAATCGATGCCGAACTTTTCCGCTTCTTTGCGGGCGCCACCATGACTGAAAATGTGTGACTGATGGCCGCAGTTGGGGCAGCAGAAATAGCTCATGTTCTCGACGATCCCCAGCACCGGGACATCGACCTTGCGGAACATGTTCAGGCCCTTTTTGGCGTCGAGCAGAGCAATGTCCTGGGGCGTCGAGATGATGACGGCGCCGGCAAGCGGCACCTGTTGGGCCATGGTCAGCTGCGCATCGCCGGTCCCTGGCGGCATGTCGACGATCAGCACATCGAGCTCACCCCAGGCGACGTCGCGCAGCATCTGCTGCAGGGCCGACTGCACCATCGGGCCACGCCAGATCATCGGCGTATCCTCGGCAACGAGGAAGCCCATCGACATGCATTTGACGCCGTAGTTCTCCATCGGTTTCAGGATCTTGCCGTCCGTGGAGGTCGGGCGCCCGCTGATACCCATCATACGCGGCTGGGATGGTCCGTAGATATCGGCGTCGAGAATGCCCACCCGGACGCCCAAGGTCGACAGGGCCAGGGCCAGATTGGTTGCGCTCGTCGACTTTCCGACGCCGCCTTTGCCGCTGGCCACGGCGACAATGTACTTCACGCCGGGGGCCATTCCGTTTTTCTGAGCGCTTTGCGGGCTATCCGTCGCAGGCCCGCGGGGTGCGCTCCCGGCGTTGCCCGGTGCTGCCTTGCCCTGGCTTTGGGCGGTCAGCACGGCCGTCACCGACAAGACGTCGGGCATGGATTCGACAGCTTTTTCAGCAGCTTTGCGCAGAGGTTCCATTTCCGACCCCTTTTGGGGATCGACCTCGACAGCGAAGGTGACATGGCCATCGCGGACCGCCAATCCGCTCAGCATGCCGCTTGAAACGATGTCCTGGCGGCTATCCGGGTCGACAACTCTCGATAAGACTTGCCGAACGGCCTCTTCAGTCACCCTACTCATGCTTGAAAACCCACCCTTCCTGTCAAATATGCCTGCTAGCACAAAAATCGCCTACGGCTTCGGCGTGTCAATGGCCGCTGCCCCTGTCATATATAGCGCGGTCGCCTAATTTGTACGGCGAAGTTTGGTCTTAAAGAAGAAGTGGAGAACGGCCCGGATGCCTTGGCAATCTTCGAATGGTGGCGGTAGCGGCGGACCTTGGGGCGGCGGAAGCGGCGGCGGCGGCGGAGGTAGCGGCGGCGGCGGCGGAGGTAGCGGCGGCGGCGGCGGAGGTGGCCCCTGGGGCGGACGCGGAGGCGGAGGCCAAGGACCCGGTGGCGGCGGCTTCGGGCGCGGCGGTGGACAGCCCGATCTCGAGGAGATGATCCGCCGCAGTCAAGAAAAGTTGAAGCAGTCTTTGCCGGGCGGCATGGGCGGCAAAGGCTTGCTGATCGTGATTGCCGTTCTGGCCGTGCTTTGGATGCTGTCCGGCTTTTTCCGGGTCAACCCTGGCGAGCAGGGTGTCGTGCTCCGTTTCGGTGAATGGGTGAATCAGGAAAACCTCGCGCAGCCCGGTCTGCATTGGCACCTGCCGTGGCCGGTTGAGACGGCCGTGACGCCGCAGGTCGACGAAGTGCGCTCGATCGCGGTCGGCTTCCGCGCGGGTCAGCGCGATGTCGAGGAAGAGAGCCTGATGCTGACGCGCGACCAGAATATCATCGACGTCGATTTCAGCGTTCAGTGGCGCATTTCCAACGCCGGTGAATTCCTGTTCAACATTCGCGAGCCGCAAAGCACTATCAAGCTTGCTGCTGAAAGCGCCATGCGAGAAGTGATCGGCCAGACTGACATTCAGCCGGCCCTGACCGACGCCAAGGAAGAAGTGGCCTTCCGCGTGCGGGAAACGCTGCAGCGGACCCTTGACGAGTACCAGGCCGGCGTTCTGATCACCGCCGTCAACATGCAGGATGTGCAGCCTCCGAGCGAGGTCGCAGATGCCTTCGAAGACGTGCAGCGCGCGCGCCAGGACCTCGACCGCTTGAGAAACCAGGCCGAAGCCTATCGCAACCGCATCATCCCGGAAGCGCGCGGTGAAGCCCAACGCATCATCCAAGGGGCGGAAGCCTATCGCGAGCGTGTCATCAACGAGGCGGAAGGTGAGGCTCAGCGCTTCATCCAGGTTTACGATGCCTATAGCCTCAGTCCTGAAGTGACACGCCAACGCCTTTACATCGAGACGGTGCAGAGAGTGCTGCAGGAAACCGGCAAGATCATCGTCGAGGAAGGCAATCCCGTCATCATCAATTCAGGCGCTGGCGGTATTGTGCCGCTCCAGACCGGCCAGCCGGCGCAAGGCGACACGGTTCGCTAGAGACCAGGAAGCGAGAGACAGACAATGCAAGGGCGAATTCCCCTCATCATCGGCATCCTGGTGGTGGCACTCGGCATCATCGTCTATTCCGCCACCTTCGTGGTTCATCAGACGCAGCAGGCTGCGGTCCTCCAGTTCGGTGCGGTCAAGCGCGTGATCACCGAACCGGGGCTGCACTTCAAGATCCCGCTTATCCAAAACGTTCGTTTCGAGGAAAACCGCGTGCTGAACCTCGATCCGCGCGCCGAAACGGTTCTGCTGGCAGATCAGCGGCGGCTGGTGGTCAATACCTTCGTGCGTTACCGGATCGACAATCTCGAGCAGTTCATCCGTGTGGCGATCAGTGAGGGCAATCTGCGCAGCCAGCTTGAGCCGATCGTTAACAACGCGGTGCGGACCGTGCTGGGTACCACGTTCTTGCCGACCGTGCTGTCGGCTGAGCGCGACAACCTGATGGCCAACATCCGCGAGCGCGTGAACCAAGAGACCCAGAAGGCGGGCTCGAACTTCGGTATTGACGTGCTGGACGTTCGCATCGTCCGCGCAGATTTGCTGCCGGAAGTGAGCAAGTCGGTCTATGAGCGCATGAAGTCGGAACGTGAACGCGACGCCAACGAGTTTCGTGCCCAAGGTAACGAGCAATACCAAGGCATCACTTCGGCGGCCGACCGCGAAGCGACGGTGATCCGGGCCGAGGCCAATCGCGAGGCGGAAATCCTGCGCGGTACCGGCGATGCCGAACGCACCCGTATTCTGAGTGCCGCCTACGGTCGTGACCCTGCGTTCTTCGAGTTCTATCGTTCGCTGCAGGCGTACGAAGCCGCGATCCGCTCGGATAACTCTGTCCTGGTTATCCCGACCGACAACGATTTCTTCCGCTTCTTCAATGACCAACGCGGCGGCTTCACGTTGCCAGCGGGCGCAGGGACGAACTTGCCGCAGACGACGGCTGTGGACTAACAGTCAGGCCACCGATGCGGCCTCCGGCAGTGACCCTGGCGGGGGCCGTAGGCCAGAACTATGACCGACCTGTTGACCGCCCTCGCGCTGGTCTTGGTGATCGAGGGTCTCGTGCTCGCTCTGGTGCCCGATATGCCCCGTCGGCTCTACGCCCTGTTGTCGGAGATGCGACCGGAGCAACTGCGCGTGGCCGGCGTGACGGCGGCGGCCATCGGCGTGTTGTTCGTTTGGTTGCTCAGGGGCTAAGATCAAAACTGAGTTATTGAGACTTTGAATCCTGCCGCCGCGCCATAATTTTCGCCGAATTGGCCTTTCAATTGTGTATTGATAGGGTCAAGTGACGAACGCTGCGGGCAGGAGACGTGCAGGCCTGATGCCGTAGCGGCGCCGGGACTGAAGGAGACCCCCGACACCATGAGATATCCGATCCCGCTTTATGCCTCGGTCTATGCCACGGCCATGGCATTGTTGTTGGCGCTGGCCGTGAACCCTCTACCGGCCGCGGCGCGCTCGGCGCCCGACAGCTTTGCGGACCTGGTCGAAAAGCTGCAGCCGGCCGTCGTCAACATTTCCAGCACGCAGGTGATCGAAGACGGCGGTGTCGAGGAATTCCAGGACCTCTTCCGCGAGTTTCTCGAGCGCCGGCGTGGCGGTGAAGGCGAGGAGGAAGGCCCCCGGCGCCAGCGCCGCGCCAACTCGCTCGGCTCCGGCTTTATCATCGATCCCGAGGGCTACATCGTTACCAACAACCACGTCATCGAAGGCGCGGATGAGATCAACGTCCGTCTGGCCGATAACTCGCTCTACAAGGCGACGGTGATCGGCACCGATGACAAGACGGATCTCGCCCTGCTCAAGGTCGAGCCCGAGCGTCCCTTGCCGTCGCTCGACTGGGGCAGCTCCGACAGGCTGCGTGTCGGTGATTGGGTGGTTGCGATCGGCAACCCCTTCGGCCTTGGCGGTACGGTGACGGCCGGCATCGTCTCGGCGCGTCAACGTGACATCAATTCAGGCCCCTACGACGATTTCATCCAGACCGACGCATCGATCAACCGCGGTAACTCCGGCGGTCCGCTGTTCAACCTCGATGGCGAAGTGATCGGCGTAAACACGGCGATCTTCTCCCAGACCGGCGGATCGGTCGGCATCGGCTTTGCCATTCCGGCCTCGCTGGCGCGCAACGTGACCGAGTCCCTGCGACAGTTCGGTGAAGTTCGTCGCGGTTGGCTGGGCGTGCGTATCCAGACGGTGACGGAAGAGCTGGCCGAAAGCCGCCTTCAGCTTCCGGAAGCCACTGGCGCCTTGGTCGCTTCGGTGACACCGGGCGGCCCGGCGGAAGCGGCCGGCATTAAGCCTGGCGACGTCGTGCTGACATTCGACGGCCGCGAAGTCGAGAACATGCGTCGCCTGCCACGCATGGTCGCGGAAACCGCGATCGGCAAGGATGTCGAAGTGGTCGTCTGGCGCAACGGCGAGCGCAGGACGCTCAAAGTGGAGTTGGGCCAGCTCGATGATACCGTCCTGGCTCGGGCTTCGGCGGTCGAAGAGCCGGAAGAGCTCGATCAGATCGGCGACCTGGGTCTCTCCGTCGCGCGCCTGAGTCCTGAGTTGCGTCAGCGCTATGAGCTGCCCCAGGAATCCGGTGGCGTCGTCATTACCGAGGTCGATCAGAGCGGAAGCGCGGCTGAGAAGGGTCTCCAGCCGGGGGATGTGATCTTGGAAGTCGACCAGGAGAGTGTCTCGACGCCGGCCGACGTGGCCGAGCGCATCCGCAAGGCCCGCGATGACGGCTACAACGTGGTCACGCTCCTTATCCAGCGCGAGGGTGGACAGCAGTGGTTTGCGCTGCGGCTGGGCCAGAGCTGAACCGCAAAGTCTCGGCATAAGCAGGGGGGCGGAGATTTCCGCCCCTCAGATTGCTGACGAACCCCGTCGATTTTCGGCGGGGTTTGTTTTTTTGATGGTTGCAATTGCTGGCGTGAGTTTTGGGTGATGTCGCCGGTC
>JANQMX010000093.1 GCA_028279885.1 Rhodovibrionaceae bacterium
GCCCACTCCCCCTCCCGACCACCCATGGCATGGTACCCTATTGGGTGGTCGGGAGGGGGAGGGGGCGGGTCAGACCGGATAGATAGGTGACACTGTAGACCGGATACATGGGTGACAGCTCTAGACGTCGGCCAGGAGGTGGCCGATGCCCTGGAAAGAGAGCTGTCACCCATGTATCCGGTCTACAGTGTCACCTATCTATCCGGTCTGAACCGCCCACTCCCCCTCCCGACCACCCAATAGGGTACCATGCCATGGGTGGTCGGGAGGGGGAGTGGGCCGGTGCCGCACAGCGCCGTAAGGCGCCCAAAAAGACTCCCCTACCCACCCGCGGGGAAGGGCCGCTGGCTGTTGAAACGGCCGCCTGGGCGATAGCGGTCGAGATAGGTGGGGATGATGACCTCTACCGAATGGGGCTCGATGCCGAGATCGGCCAGGGTCAGCGCACCCGCCGAAACGATGTTGTCGTTGCGCAGCATCGCGACCTGATCGCGGGTCAACATCGGCTGCGGTAGCTTCTCCAGAAAGAAGGCCTGGAAATCGGCCAGGGTGAAGGGCAGCGGCACGAGCAGCCGCCGGCGGTTGATGGTCTGCAGCATCAGCTGGAGCAGCTGCTTGAAGCTGTAGACCTTCGGGCCGCCGAGCTCGTAGGTCTTGCCGTCGCAATCGCTGTCGGTCAGGCACTTGACGGCGGCCTCGGCCACGTCGGCGACATAGACCGGCTGAAAGCGCGTATGCCCGCCGCCGACCAGGGGCAGCACCGGCGAGAGGCGCGCCATGGCGGCGAAGCGGTTGAAGAAATCGTCCTCCGGGCCGAAGACGATCGAGGGCCGCAGGATGCTGGCGGTGGGAATGGCGGCCAGCACGGCCTCTTCCGCCGCGGCCTTGGAGCGGGCGTATTCGGCCTCCCCGTTCGCATCGGCGCCGAGCGCCGACATATGCAGATAGTCGGTGATGCCGGCCGCGGCCGCCGCCTCGGCGGCCCGCTTGGCGCCCTCGTACTGCACGGCCGCGAAGGTCTGGCGGCCCGTCTCGAAGAGGATGCCGACCAGGTTGATGGCCGCATCCGCCCCCTCGAGCGCACGCTCGACCGAGGCCTGGTCACGCAGATTGCAGGCGACAGGGACGATCTGCCCGACGTCGCCGGCGGGCTTGAGAAAAGCCGCCTTGTCCGGATTGCGCACGGCCACGCGGATGACCCAGCCGTCCTCGGCCAGGCGCGGCACGATGTAGCGACCGACGAAGCCGGAGCCGCCGAAGACCGTCACCGTTCCTGCTGTCATGCCTTTACCTCCCGCTGTCGGCCTGCGCCGCCCGGCCCCCGGGGTTACCGACCCCAGGGCCTCGCGACCAAGGTGCCGTTGACATGCCCTATGCCCCCTATATCTTGCGGTCAGCTTGACCGGTCAAGCGCCGCCGCAGCACTCGTGCCGCGGCGGTGTGCGAGAGTACGCAAGTTTACGTCCCAAGGTTTGCGCCCCAAGGTTTACGCAGTCGTGTCCATCACGCTCCATTTCGACGACTTGCCCGACGATCTCGATCTCGGGAACATGGTCGCCGTGGACAGCGAGACCATGGGCTTGAAGCTGCGGCGCGATCGTCTCTGCGTGATCCAGCTTTCCTCCGGCGACGGCAGCGCGCACCTCGTCCAGTTCCGCTCCGGCTCCTATGCCGCGCCGAACCTGAAGCGCCTCTTGCGCGACGAGCAGGTCACCAAGATCTTCCACTACGCGCGCTTCGACCTTGCCGCCATCCGGCTCTATCTCGAGGTCGACTGCGCCCCGGTCTACTGTACCAAGATCGCCTCCAAGCTGGCGCGCACCTTCACCGACCGGCACGGGCTGAAGGATCTCTGCTCCGATCTGCTCGGCGTCAGCCTGTCGAAGCAGCAGCAGTCGTCCGATTGGGGCGCGGAGGAGCTGACCCAGGAGCAGCTCCGTTATGCCGCAAGTGACGTGCTCTATTTGCATGCCTTGCGCGAGCGTCTCGATGCCATGTTGCATAGAGAGGGGCGCACGGCCCTGTCGCGCGCCTGCTTCGCCTTCCTGCCCCACCGGGTGAGCCTCGACCTGCTGGGCTGGGAGGAGGCGGACGTCTTCGCGCACTCGTGACGGCGGCCGGCGGATCGCCAGGGATGGGCGCACGCTGACGCACGTAAAGGCTTGTAGCGGCGCGTGTTCTGCGTCTCTTATTGAAGAAGGAAGACGAGAGTTGAGCATGATGGTGGCCGTTTCGCAGAAGTCTGCGGCAATGGGGCGCGTCGAAAGTTTGGCGCGCGCGGCGGAGGTCTTGCGCCTGGAAGCGCAGTCGCTCGAGCGGCTGGCCCAAGAGGTCGGAGACGCCTTTCTCGAGGCCGTCGAGATCATCGAAAAGGTCGAAGGCAAGCTCATCGTCACCGGCATGGGCAAAAGCGGGCACATCGCCAACAAGGCGGCGGCCACCTTCGCCTCGACCGGCACGCCGGCCTTTTTCGTGCATCCCGGCGAGGCCAGCCACGGCGACCTCGGCATGGTCACCTCAGCCGACGTGGTGGTCGCACTCTCGAACTCCGGGAACACCCGTGAGCTGAGCGATATCATCGCCTATTGCCGACGCTTCTCCATTCCGCTGATCGCCATCGTCGGGAACGAGCGGAACGTTCTCGCCGAAGCTTCGGACGTTGCGCTGGTCCTGCCCAAGGTGCCGGAGGCCTGCCCCAACGGCCTGGCGCCGACCACCTCGACCACCGCCTCCCTGGCGCTGTGCGATGCCTTGGCGCTGGTCCTGCTCGATCGCCGCGGCTTCACCAAGGAGGACTTCGCGCTGTTCCACCCGGGCGGTGCCCTGGGCAGGAAGCTGCTGCGCGTCCACGACATCATGTTCGACCGCAGCCATTTGCCGCTCTGCCAGCCGGAGACCTTGATGAGCGAGGCGCTCCTGATCATGACCGAGACCGGCTTCGGCTGCATCGGCGTGATCGAGGACGAGCTGCTGGTCGGCATCATCACCGACGGCGACCTGCGCCGGCACATGTCGAGCGACCTCCTGTCCCGCAAGGTCGGGGAGATCATGACGCAGACTCCGCACACCATCCGCCCCGACGCCCTGGCGGTGGAAGCGCTTGCCACCATGAACAGCCCGGACACCGGCAAGCCCTTCACCAGCATGTTCGCCGTCGAGGACGGCAAGCCGGTCGGCTTCCTGCGCATGCACGACATCCTGCGCGCGGGAGTCGCTTAGGAACCAGCCAATGAGCGAGGCGAGCGGTCAGGGCGAGGTCCACCTTCAGCCGCCCAAACGGCATTTCACCTACGATGCTCGCGAGCCGGAAAGCCAGAAGGTCGAGGCGCGACAATACAAGCGGCGTATCGTCATTGTCCGGCGCCTGCTGCCAGCAGCCGCGGTGGTTCTGATCGTCGCCGTTCTCTTCGCCCCGCAACTGCAGCCTTTCCGTGACATTTTCACGGGACAGAGCGCGCTTTTGGACGCGGAGAGCGGCGGCGTCGCCCTGGTCACGGCGCGCTTTCGCGGGACGGACAGCTCCGACCGCCCCTACAGCCTGACGGCCGAGCAGGTGCACGAGCGGGCGGGCGAAGAGGACCGGTACGACCTGCTCAACCCGCAAGGCGACATCACCATGAGCGACGGCGCCTGGCTGACGATCGGCGCCAACGACGGCCTCTACAATCGCTCAGGCGAGCATCTCTCCCTCGAGGGCTCGGTCAGCCTGTTCCACGACCAGGGCTACGAGATGCATACCGAGACGGCCGAGATCGATCTCGCCACCAACGAGGCTTGGGGCGACTCTCCGGTCAGCGGTCAGGCCGGATTCGGCGAGATCGTCGCCGAGGGCTTCCGTCTGGAAGAGGGCGGGCTGCGTATCCACTTCACCGGTAAGGCAGAGCTTTTGCTCTATCCCGATGCCGAGGGTTTCCCGCAGTGAGCCGCCCGATCGCCCAGTTCGTCTCCGTCTGCGTGCTTTTTGCCGCCCTTCTCTGGGCGGTGCCGGGCGGCGCCCAGCAGGCGGCAACGGGCGGCAACTCGCCGCTGCAGATCAACGCTGACAACGGCATCGAGTGGCGGCGCGACGAGCAGGTCTACATCGCCCGCGGCAACGCCGTCGCCGAGCGGGAGGATCTCAGCGTCAGCGCCGACCGCCTGCTCGCCTACTACCGCGAGGTGGCGGGCGAGACCGAGTTCTACCGTATCGAAGCGCACGGGAACGTCGTGGTGGTGCTGCCCGAAGACGTGGCTTATGGCGACCAGGGCATCTACTACAGCGACCGGAAGGTCGCCGTGCTGACCGGCGACAACCTGCGCCTGGACATGGCTGACGGCAGCGTGGTGCGGGCGCGCGACAGCCTGGAGTATTGGGAAGACTTCGAGGGGCGGCCGGTTGCGGTGGCCCGCGGCGACGCCTCGATGCAAAGCGATGCGGACCTGATCGAGGCCGATACGCTGACCGCCAGCTTCACCGAAGACGTCCAAGGCGAACGGGTCTTGGACCGGGTCGATGCCATCGGCAATGTGCGGATCCGCACGCCGAACGAATTCGCCGTTGGCAATGAAGGCATTTACTATGCTATCGACGATAGAGCGGTGTTGGCCGGTGACGTGAAGATCACGCAGGGGCCGAACCAGCTGAACGGCGACCGCGCCGAAGTCGATTTCGAGACCGGGATCAGTCGCTTGCTTCCCGGCTCGGGCACGCGGGTGCAGGGTCTTTTGGTTCCTCAGTCGTCCGACGACGGCGCCGAGGGCGACGAATAGGAAGGGCATGAGCACAAGGCGCACGCCGGACATTGGCGCCAGGGTTCGAGAGGCCGACATCGATGAGATCGAGCGCACGCCGCGCCTGATCATCGACAATCCTGGCCTGTCGGCGCTCAATCTGGAGAAGTCCTTCAAGCAGCGCCCGGTCTTGCGTGGTGTCTCGCTGACCCTGGAACGGGGCGAGGCGGTGGGGCTGCTCGGTCCCAACGGCGCAGGCAAGACCACCTCCTTCTACATCATCACCGGCCTCTTGGCGCCCGATGCCGGTGTCATCACGCTGGACGGCGAAAACATCACCGGCCTGCCGATGTACCGCCGGGCGCGGCTCGGCATCGGCTACCTGCCCCAGGAAGCCTCGATCTTCCGCGGCCTGACGGTCGAGCAGAATATCCTGGGCGTGCTGGAGCTGACGGAGTCGAGCCGGCAGAAGCGCCAGGCCATCCTGGAAGACCTTCTTTCCGAGTTTTCCATCGCCCACCTGAGGCGGACGCCGGCCATCGCGCTGTCCGGCGGCGAGCGGAGGCGCGTCGAGATCGCCCGGGCGCTGGCCTCCCGTCCGTCCTTCATCCTGCTCGACGAGCCGCTCGCCGGCATCGACCCGGTGGCGGTGAACGACATCCGCGACCTGGTCAGCCATCTCAAGGACCGTGGCATCGGCGTGCTGATCACCGACCACAATGTCCGTGAGACTTTGGACATCGTCGACCGCGCCTACATCATTCATGAAGGCCGGGTCTTGATGGATGGCACGCCACGTGAAATCGTCGCCAACAAGGACGTCCGGCGCGTTTACTTGGGCGAAAGATTTAGCCTCTAGTCGTTAATATTATGGCTGTAACGCAGCGGCTCGAGCTACGCCAGTCCCAGACACTGGTCATGACGCCGCAACTGCGGCAAGCCATTCAGCTATTGCAATACTCCAGCCTCGAGCTGAACACCTTCGTCGACCAGCAGCTGGTGGAAAACCCGCTGCTCGAGCGTGACGAAACGCAAGCCGGCGAGGCCGATCCCCGTGAGGCCGAAGGCGCCGCGTCGGAGGCGTCCGGCGACGACTACAGTGAAGGCGAGGCAGTCCCGGACAGCCTCGACCAACTGGCCTCCGGCGAGTTCTCCGAGGACTCCGACCGTCCCTTGGACAGCGAGCCGGTCTACGACGACAACAGCCCCTCGGACGGTGAAAGCAGCCTCGATTGGGGTCACCGCGGCGCCGGCAGCGGCGATGGCGAGGGCGGTGAGCGCTCCATCGAGGAAGCCGCCGACGAAACGCCGGACCTGCGCAGCCACCTGCTGCAGCAAATGCCGGTGGAGATCTCCGCCCCGGCCGAACGCATGATCGCCGCC
The DNA here is from genome assembly GCA_028279885.1 of Rhodovibrionaceae bacterium. Classification (GTDB taxonomy): domain Bacteria; phylum Pseudomonadota; class Alphaproteobacteria; order Kiloniellales; family DSM-21159; genus JANQMX01. The sequence goes on from JANQMX010000093.1 coordinate 6,094, forward strand.
TACTTGATCGACCAGGTCGATCCCAGCGGCTACCTCACCATCGATATGGCGGCGCTGGCCGATCAGCTCGGCCTGCCGGAAGAGCGCCTCGAAGCGCTCAGGCTGCGCCTCCAGTGTCTCGAGCCGACGGGGGTGTTCGCCCGCGATCTTGCCGAGTGCCTGGCCTTGCAGTTGAAGGAGCGCAACCGCTTCGACCCCTGCATGGCGGCGTTGCTCGAGAACCTCGCGCTCCTGGCCGAGGGCAAGCTGGCGCAGCTCAGGGCGCTCTGCCAGGTCGACGAGGAAGACTTCGCCGAGATGCTGGCGGAAATCCGGGCGCTGGACCCCAAGCCCGGCCTGCAATTCGATCTGCCGGCGGCCGAAGCCATCATCCCCGACGTCCTGATGCGCGCGCGCCCCGACGGCAGCTGGCTGATCGAGCTCAATCCCGATGCCATGCCGCGCCTGCTGGTCAACCGCAACTACTACGCCGCCGTGGTCTCGCGCTGTCGCGACCGGGCGGAGCGCAACTACTTGACCGAGCAGCTCGGTGCCGCGAGCTGGCTGGTGAAATCGCTGCATCAGCGGGCCACCACCATCATCAAGGTGGCGAGCGAAATCGTCCGCCAGCAGGAGGACTTTTTCCGCAAGGGAGTGGCCCATATGCGGCCGCTGACCTTGCGCGACGTGGCAATGGCAGAGGAGGTGTCTCTCCACGAATCGACGGTCAGCCGCGTCACCGCCAACAAGTACATCGCCACGCCCCGCGGCATCTTCGAGCTGAAGTACTTCTTCAGCACCGCCGTCGGCGGCGAGGGCGAGGATGCCCACGCGGCCGAGTCGATCCGGCACCGCATCCGCAGCCTGATCGACGCCGAGACGACCGATCAGATCCTCTCCGACGACGCCCTGGTGAAGCAGCTGCGGCAGGAGGGCATCGCCGTGGCCCGGCGCACGGTGGCCAAGTACCGGGAAACCATGCGGATCCCCTCGTCCGTGGAAAGGCGCCGTCTGAAGGCGGCCCGCAACGGCGATCTACGGACCTAGCGCCCCAATTCGAAGTTCGTACGCGCCGGCTGCACGCTGAGGCGAGCAGTGGCCCCGAAAAGACGGCAACAATTTTAAGGATTTACTCTGGCTTAGGGCGTTGAATTTTCTAACAGAAATTGCCCGGCTGGTCGTCGGAGCTGTAAAATCGACATGCTGGCCGGGGGCCGATTTCGGCCCCTTTCCTTGGCCTTTGGGGTGTATTGACAGCCTGCAACGCCACACATAAGGTCCCGGCCCCTAAGCCCGGGCAGCGAGAAACCGCAGGGCTTGCGTGCCGCAGAGCGCGCAATATGAACAACGGTTCAATTTCACGAGCGATCTATGCAGCTGTCGGTCCAAGGAAGGCAGATCGACGTGGGCGATGCCTTTCGTGAACATGCCAGCCTCAGTTTAGGCACGGTTCTTGGTAAGTACTTCGGTGACGCGATCGACGTCAGTGTAACCTTGTCTCGGGAAGGGCACTTGTTTCGCGCCATGGTCTCAACCCATATCGGCAAGGGGATTGAGTTGCATGCCAGTGCCGACGCAAACGAGCCCTACCCGGCCTTCGATCAAGCGGTAGAGCGCCTGTCGAAGCGCCTGCGTCGTTACAAGCGGCGGCTGCGCGATCACCATCGCGACCTCGAGCAGGTGAGCGGGCCCGAGGCCGAGCGTCTCGCCGCTCAGCAGTACGTTTTACAGGTAGAGTCGGCGGAATCGGACGGCGAATCCGAAGCCGACAATCAACCGGCGGTGATCGCCGAGATTGAAACGGAGATACCGAGCCTGACCGTCAGCGATGCGGTCATGAGAATGGACTTGGCGGACATTCCGGCGCTGCTGTTTCGCAACAAGGCGCACGGGGGGCTGAACATGGTGTATCGACGCCAGGACGGCCATGTCGGTTGGGTCGACCCGCGCGGCAACCGCTCGACCTCCTGAGCGGACGCGCAAGGGAAGCGACAAGAAACGGTGACTTGATGGAGATCGTAGACTTGCTGGGGCCGGATGCTGTGGTGCCGTCGCTGCGGGTGACGAGCAAGAAGCAGGCCCTGCAGGAGCTTGCGCGCAAGGCGGCGCAGCTCACCCACCAGCCCGAGCGCGTGATCTTTGACGTGCTCATCGAGCGCGAGCGTCTGGGCACCACCGGGATCGGCCACGGCATTGCCATTCCGCATGGCAAGCTGGCCAGCCTCGACCGCCTCTATGCCGTCTTCGCGCGGCTCGATAAGCCGGTCGAATTCGAGGCCATCGACGAGCAGCCGGTGGATCTGATTTTTCTGCTGCTTGCACCGGAAAAGGCGGGCGCCGACCATCTCAAGGCCCTGGCCCGCATCTCGCGGCTGCTGCGCGATCGCGGCGTCTGCGAGAAGCTGCGCGGCACCGACAGCGCCGACGGCCTTTACGCGCTGCTGTCCGAGTCGGCCGCCAGCCACGCGGCGTAGTTTGCTCTACCTCGGTGCCGATTACGGTACTTCTCGGACCGTCATCCCGGCCAAGGACTTCGCGCAAGCGAAGGCCGCGAGCCGGGATCCATGAAGCGACTGGGCACGGGCTGCGGAACGATGGGCGAGGTGACTGCAACGCCCGCGTTTACCGATCTCTTTCCGCGAAGGCTTAGACATGGACCCCGGCTCAAGGCCGGGGTGACAGCCTGAGGTGAGGCACCATCCTCGCGTTGACTCTCAAAATGTCATACTTGGGCGAGCCGCGTTAGTGGCGAGACCCGAGTATCCAGCGGTAAGCACGGTCCGAGCTTGTGGCTGCCTTCGGCAACTCTCTGCGCGAGCCCCGGCTGCCAAGGCTCGCACGCCGGGACCGCGAGGCGGTCCCGGGCTCGCCTAAGGGCCGGGGTGACAGCTGATTGGTACTGCGCCACCAAGCGTTAGAATGATCCTCTGGCGCCTAACAAACCCCTAGTGCAGGCTGAGCGGCTCCAGGCCGTGCTGGACCACCGCCGCCCAGGCGGCGTCACGGTTGGCCGCCACGGCCAGTTGCTTGCCGTCGGCCGCGCAGATGGCAAAGGCCGGCATGGTCGTCTCCTGGCCTTCGGCCGTCTGGCCTTGCAGCGCGATGGGCTTGATGTAGGCGAAGGCCTCCATCCCCAAAGCGGCGAATTCCTGCTGTGAAAGCGGTTGTTGCATGGTTTCCTGAACGGACATCATACCCTCCTTGAGCGACCCGCTCCTGCCGCACTTGGCCGGCAAGGGAGTCCTCCTTGTTGTGACTACTACGCTGTTAAGCGCCGTTTAATCCCTCGATTAATCCCCGGCCCCTTCGATTTCCGTCTTGGAGGCCGCGGCACCCTGCTTGCCGGGCGTGCCGATCTCGATCGTCCGCACGGCGGCGTGCTGCTCCGGACGCTGCAGGTCGATATGCAGCAGACCGTGCTCCAAGGTCGCTTCCGTGACCTCGATACCGTCCGCCAGCATGAAGCTGCGCTTGAAACGGCGCGCGGCAATGCCGCGATGCAGGTAGACCGCATCCTCCGCGTTCTGCTGCCGCCCTTCGATGACCAGTTGGTTGCGTTCCAACTGGATCGAGAGATCGCTGCGGCTGAAGCCGGCCACGGCGAGGGTGATGCGCAGGCGATCTGCGCTCAATTCCTCGACATTGTAAGGCGGATAGCCATCCGTGCCGTGCTTCGAAACCTGATTCAAAGCGTCTTCGAGCTGGTCGAAGCCGAGCAGCAACGGCGAGTTAAACAGGGTCGAACGCGTCATCTCGCGCAGCCTCCTCCGTCGAGCAAGGTTGCCTGGGATGGCACGGAGACCTGGTGGTCCCGTGCCGGCGGCCCGTCACGGCACCGCCGAACTGTTAAATGGTCGCCGCACCCGGCGCGATCAAGGGAGGCTGCGCCGGGCTGGCCCCCCGTGCGCTGGGCTGGCGCTGGGCCGGCGCCGGGCTGCAAGAAGCGCGTTGTCTCCCGCGCGCGTCAACGTTATCCATACCTTTGTGTCTTAAGGCTTTCAGCTCACGAAGGAGGCGCCTATGCCGAACCGCAGCCGGTCTTTGGTCATCGCGTTTGCCGCGTTGTTCGGCGCGCTTTGCTTGCTGCCCGGCGCAGCACTGGCGCAGCCTTCACTCCCGATCGAGCTCAACAAGCTCGAGCAGCGCGAGAACGACGCCTGCCGCGCCTACATGGTGTTCCAGAACAAGCTCGGCGAGGCGATCTCTTCCCTGCGGCTCGACCTCATCCTCTTTCGGACCGACGGCATCATCGAGACCCGCTTGGCGCTCGACGCCGGGCGCATGCCGGACCAGAAGACCGTGGTGAAGCTCTTCGACATCCCCGGCCTGAGCTGCACCGATATCGGCCAGATGCTGCTCAACAGCGTGCTGCAGTGTGAGACGGCGACAGGTGCACGGGACGACTGCATCTCTCTGGTCGAGACCTCCTCCCGCGCCGAAGCCAGCCTGCGCAAATAGCGGAAGCACCGCCCCGCCCCCGTTTGCGCAGCCCTCTCCCCGGTAGCGCCGGATGCATCCACCGCACCTGCGCGGCTGCAATTTTTTCTAAACAACACCGTCACAAAACTTCAATCGCCGGCCCGTAGAAGCCCGGGAAACGGGCGACTGTGCACGTTCGTGCGCAGTGAACTGTGCCGCTAAGGCACGCGAGCAGATTGGGGACCGGGACATGGGGGCGCAAGCCGCCTGCAAACAACCGCCTGAGGCGCTATGACCGCAACGGGCCGTGACGAACACAGCGTGGCGCGCTTCAACGGCGCAACAGCCGCTGCCTCCATTTTGCCCCCCCGCGCCGCACCGGTCGCCGCCATGGAGGTGCGCGACGTCACCAAGCGCTTCGGCGATCTCGCCGCGGTCAACCAGGTCTCCTTCTCCATCGCCAAGCCGCAGATGGTCGGCATTATCGGCCGCTCCGGCGCCGGCAAGTCGACCTTCCTCCGCATGGTCAATCGGCTCACTCCCGCGACCGCCGGCGAGGTTCTGGTGGAGGGGCGCGACGTCCTGAAGCTGAAGGGCGCCGAGATGCGCCGCTGGCAGCGCGACTGCGCCATGATCTTCCAGCAGTTCAATCTGGTGCCCCGGCTCGACGTCGTCACCAACGTGATGCTCGGCCGGCTCAACCAGCAGGGCACTCTGCGCAGCCTGTTCAGCATCTTCAGCCAGAGCGACGTGGACGATGCCCTGGCCGCGCTCGACCGCCTCGACATCGCCGATCAGGCGCTGCAGCGGGCCGAAACCCTCTCCGGCGGGCAGCAGCAGCGGGTCGCCATCGCCCGTGCGCTGGTGCAGGGCCCGAAGATGGTGCTCGCCGATGAGCCCATCGCCTCGCTCGACCCGCTCAGCGCCGAAGTCGTCATGGGCGCCCTCAGGCAGATCCACGAGGAAGAGGGCCTCACGGTCATCTGCAACCTCCACACCCTGGATACCGCCCGCAACTACTGCGACCGGGTCATCGGCATGCGCGCCGGCGAGCTGGTCTTCGACGGCCCGGCGACGGATCTCGGGCCCGAAGTGGTGCGCGATATCTACGGCGCCGAGGGATACCTCGACGAGTCGGTGACATCGACGGCCTTGGCGGGACGCCAGGCCAAGCCGTCGCCGGCGGTGCCGCAGGCGACGGCCATCGGCCCGTCGGCCGCTTAACCGGCCCAGCAGCAAGAAAACTGGGTCACCCGAGGGTCAGTAAAGGGAGAGTCCAATGAAACTGATCAATCGTCTGGCCGCCGCGGCGGCCGTCTGTGCGCTGATGTCCGGTGCCGCCGTTGCCGAAGAGGCGATCACCGAGTTCCGCATCGGCATTCTCGGCGGCGAGAACGCCTCCGACCGCCTGCGCTCCAACGAGTGCCTGCGCGAGAAGACCGAAGAGCTGCTCGGCGTCGAGACCAAGCTCTTCGCGCCGGCCGACTACAACGGCGTTATCGAAGGCCTGCTCGGCGGCAACCTCGACCTCGCCTGGCTCGGCGCTTCGGGCTACGCCAAGGTCTATCTCACCGACCCCGATGCGGTGGAGCCGGTTCTGGTCAAGATCAACACCGACGGGTCCTATGGCTACTACTCCATCGGCTTTGCCCGCACCGACCGCGAGATCGGCAACCTCGACGACATGAAGGGCAAGGTCTTCGGCTTCGGCGACCCGAACTCCACCTCGGGCTACCTCATCCCCTCCATCGAGATCCCGGCTTCGGGCTTCCCCATGGAGCCGGGCGAGTACTTCGGCGACGTCAAGTTCACCGGCGGTCACGAGCAGACCATCGTCGCGGTCTACAACGGCGATATCGACGCCGGCGTGACCTGGGCCGACGGCCTGGGCGACTGGGAAGACGGCTTCAACAGCGGCGCCCTGCGCAAGGCCGCCGACGCCGGCCTGGTCGACATGACCGAGCTGACCGAGATCTGGCGCTCCAAGGTCATCCCCGAGGGCCCGATCGTGGTGCGCAAGGACCTGCCCGAGACAGTCAAGATGCAGGTCGTCGGCCTGATGGCCAGCCTCGAGTCGATGGACCCAGAGTGCGCCTACGGCGTCATGGCCGGTGAGATCAAGGGCATCGCCCCGATCGACCACAGCGCCTATGAAGCCATCATCGAAGCGCGCCGGCTGAAGTCGCAGTAAGCGGCCGCGCAGCCTGTTTCACTAAACCGCGAGGGAGCGCGGATCCGGCGTCCGGCCGGGTCCGCGCCCTTCCTTTACCGCTCTTTGTAAAGCCCCCATGTCGGTTGCCGCCCTACAGGAAGAGATCCTCCATCTCGAGAAGCGCCGCCGCCTCTATACAGGTGTGATGATCCTGGTCACCGCGGCGGTGATTATCGCCGGCTACGGCCAGGCCAATTCGATGAACTCCGGCGGCTTTATCTCCGGGCTCAGCAAGTTCTTCGACTATCCCGGCGAGATCGTCATCGAAGCCTGGCAATCCGGCGGCGAGTTCTTTCTGCTGCTGGTCAAGTTCCTGCCGGCGCTGATCGAAACCCTGAACATCGCCCTGGTCGCCACCATCCTCGGCGGCGCCGCAGCCATGATGATGGCCTTTCTCAGCACCCGTGGTCTCGACGTCTGGCCCTGGGCCATCCCTATCGTCAGGCGCTCTATGGACTTCATGCGCGCCTTTCCCGAGCTGATCATCGCGCTGTTTTTGATCTTCGTGCTCGGAACCAGCCCGGTGCCGGCGATGATCGCGGTCGCCTTCCACACCGCCGGCGCGCTCGGCAAGCTCTTCTCCGAGGTCAACGAGAACATCGACCGCAAGCCGATCGAAGGCTTGAAGGCCTGCGGCGCCAATTGGCTGCAGCGGCTGCGCTACGCCGTGGTCCCGCAGGTGGCGCCCAACTACATGAGCTATTTCCTGCTGCGGCTCGAGATCAACGTGCGCGCCTCGGCCATCCTCGGCTTCGTCGGCGCCGGCGGCATCGGCTCGGAGCTGCGGCGGACCATCGGCTGGGGCAAGGGCGCCGGCGACGAGACCGCCGCGCTCTTCGTCCTGCTGTTCCTCTCCATCGTGGTCATCGACCAGCTCTCCTCCTACCTGCGCCGGCAGTTGGTCGGCAGCGAAGCGCGGCATTAGGAGCGCGAGCAGGATGGCCAACGCAGCGACCACGCTCGACCTCGGCGCCCAGCGCTCGGCCACCATCTTCGCCAAGGTCAGGCGCAAGGCATGGGGCGGCTTCGCCGTGCTGGCCGTCGTCTTCCTCTACCTCGCCTACACCTGGAACGCCTTCGACGTCTCCGGCCTCCTGGCCAAGGCGGAGCCCGACCGCGCGCTGATCCTCGGCACCGACTCGGTCGCCCACAAGGTGCACGTGGTCAAGAGCCTGCGCAGCGGCGAGCTGGAGATCGCCATCGAAGGCGAGCGCACCTCGCGCTACGACACGCCGCCGCCCTGGGTCGCGCTGCCGGACGACGAACGCGTGCTCGTCGATCTCGGCGAGGACCATACGGCAGAGATCATCGGCAACCGCGTGCTCTTTACGGTGCCCGGCTATGGCACCATCGAGGCCGAGGCCACCGCCGACGGGGTCGAGACGCGATTGCCCGGCCCGCAGCCCGAGTGGGCCCGGGTCAACCCGCGCAAGCTCGACGCGCGGCCGACCCTGGGTAAGCGGGTGCAGATCTCGCGCAGCAAGATCGAAGTGCACCGCTACTTCTTCGGCTGGGAGAACTTCTTCTTCCCCTTCAACTCGCCGCTCAGCCAGATGTCGTTCGGCGAGCTGACCGACCTTGCCTTCTCCAGCGAGCGGCTCGACCCGGACACTTCCAACGCGGGCTACATCTTCGACACCTTCTGGAGCAATCCGGACTGGCAGCACGGCGCGGTCTTCGTTGCGCTTCTGGAGACCATCCTGATGGCGGTGCTGGGGACCTTCACCGCCGCCTTCGTCGGCCTGCCGCTGGCCTTCCTCGCCGCCTCCAACTTCACGCCCTCGCAGGTGCTGCGCTTCTTCGTGCGCCGGGTCTTCGACTTCCTGCGCGGCATCGACATGCTGATCTGGTCGCTGATCTTCATCCGCGCCTTCGGCCTCGGGCCGCTTACCGGAGCGCTCGCCATCGCCTTCACCGACACCGGAACGCTGGGCAAGCTCTTCTCGGAAGCCTTGGAGAACATCGACAACAAGCAAGTCGAAGGCGTGCGCTCGACCGGCGCCAACCGGCTGCAGCGCTACCGCTTCGGCGTCATTCCGCAGATCCTGCCGATCTTCGTCTCCCAGGGGCTCTACTATCTCGAGTCCAACACCCGCTCGGCCACGGTGATCGGCGCGCTCGGCGCCGGCGGCATCGGCCTCCTGCTGGTCGAGACCATGCGCACGGCCCGCGATTGGGAGAACACCCTCTACATCATCGTGCTGGTGGTCATCCTGGTGATGATCATGGACAGCGCGTCCAGCTGGCTCCGGCGCAAGCTAATCGCCGGCCGGGAAGACCGCCGAACCCGCGCCGCCGAGGCCTCGGCGCCCTAGAGCAGCACCCGCTCGCCTCCGTAGAGGCTCCTAGACATCCGTGATCCCCACTCTATAGGATGTTGATTAAAGTCGCTTGCGCCGGCTCACCTTCGCCAAGAGTCGATGGCTGCATCAGATACAGCGCAAGCCAGAGGGGAGATGGGGTTGGTTCGCCTGCGCTAAGCGAAGCTGAAAGAGCAGCGTCCGAGGCTCCAAATGGCCTTTGGGACATTGCATCGAACTGCACGGGCGTTGGTGCCGCCCGTTTAGAGCCAGCGCTCTTGGCGACTACGCCCGCCACAAAGGAACACTCGGATGATACCGAGCGACGCGCAAAATGACCGGCCCTTCAATCGGCGGCGGCGTCACGTCATGAGGCGTACTGGTACTCTACTGCTTCTGAGTTTGGCCGCGATGATACTGTTGCCAGAAGGTCGCGCCCTAGCCGGCATGATCTTTCAGCAGCAACCGTTCAATGTCTCAGCGCCGGTTGTTCCGGGCAACAGCGTCGGGGGAGGCAGCCTCGTCCTGCTCGACCGTTTCGACGCCTCCAGCGGCACTCTCGATTCGGTGGAGGTCGGCATTTCGGGGCGGCTCACCCTAAATGCCAGTCTTCCAAGCAACTTTATCGACCTTGGACCTGGCGGAGTTATTCCCGGTCCCTACAGCTATTCATTTCAAATCGAGCAATCGCTGCAGGGTTTTACATTTCTCAGTCAGCCGACGCTGTCGCTTTCTGGTTCCGGCGTCATCGGTCCGGAGGCTTTCGTAGCAACATACGACTACAGCTACTCTTTCATCTTCGATGCCACGAGCGATCTCACTGGGTTCGCGCCTGTTACCACGTCTGATACGTTTCTCGCGAGCCGCGGCACGGCCACTGCGATACCGCCGATTGGAGCGGTCGGCGACCGTGGCGACTTCTCAGCCCTCGTGCCCGGTGTCCCTTTGCCGATTATTCCCGTGCTCGAACTCGATACCATTCTTTTCGACGGATACAACGGGTCAGGCGGGCCTCCCAGTGGACTCGTTTCTAGCGTCGGGAGCGTCGCCTTAACCTACCACTTCACCGACCCGGTTACGACGCTCTCTGAGCCGGCTGCGCTTTTTGCAATGCTGTTCGGCTTGATGGCGTTCTGTTTCGCCCGTCGAGGCTTCGACACGGCAAGCCAGCGGTTGCAGTGAGCGCTTAGGAGCGATCTGTTCGCCGTTGCGCGACGCAATACAAACCGCCATAGTGCCGGATGGACGTAAGGAGCGTTCGCCACAAGGGCCTGCGGAACTTTGTCGAGCGCAACAACCCCAAAGGCTTGCCCCAGAACTATGTGGCGAAGATCGCGGATATCGTCGCGTTCCTTATCGACATGGACAGCATCGGCGAGGTCTTCGATCTTCAGAAGTACAGGCCGCATCTCCTGAGTGGAGATCGCGCCGGGACCTACAGCCTTCATGTGACGGCCAACTGGCGCATCACCTTCAAGCACGATGCGGCGACGGATGAGCTCTACGACCTGGACTACGAGGACTATCACTGAGGCGCGACGGGGAGCGACAGCAATGGCAGTTAAGATCGGTATGGATGCCGTGCATCCCGGCGGATTTATCCGGCGCTCCGTGCTGCCGGACGGCCTCACCGTGACGGCGGCCGCTCGGACACTGGGAGTCGGCCGCCCGGCGCTCTCGAACCTCTTGAACGAGAAGGCTTCGCTGACGCCGGAAATGGCGCTCCGGGTCGAGAAGGCCTTCGGCGTCAAGATGGAAACGCTGCTCAGGATGCAGACGCGCTATGACGCCTGGCAGATGCGCCGGCGCGAGGACGAGATCGTCGTCAGCCGCTATGAACCATCCTAGTGGATGTCCGCCTCGCTCGCTGAGCACTCGGTCGATTTGATTACTTGTCGTCTGGGTCGGCCCGCGCCGCTTACCCGGCGCGGGATTTCCACCTCGCAGCGCGCCACTGGCGCCCTGCGTCCGCTTCGCGGAGCGGTGGAAATGGTGGAGCCAAGCGGGATCGAACCGCTGACCTCTACAATGCCATTGTAGCGCTCTCCCAGCTGAGCTATGGCCCCACCGAGGTCGTCACGAGGTCGCAAAAGCGACCCCGAAGCCCGGGAAATTAGGAAGCGGCGGCCGGATTGGCAAGACCCAATCTAGGGCGCCTAACGGCGCCATGCGGGTCCAGCCCACTTAGTCTTGTAAGGCGCGCCTGCGCCATTGAGGATTGACGTCTCCGTTCCGAGGCGCGCCCGCGCTGTTCCGTCCCTCTCCCCCACCCGGCCGCCCACGGAATTGTGGACAGTGGGGCGGCCGGGTGGGGGTGCGGGCGGTTCAGACCGGATAGATAGGTGACACTGTAGACCGGATACATGGGTGACAGCTCTAGACGTCGGCCAGGAGGTGGCCGATGCCCTGGAAAGAGAGCTGTGTGATGGACCAAAAGATCGCCTTCATATCTGCCGCTTTGAGGGACGAGGCGCCGATGAGCGCGCTCTGCTCGAGCTTCGGCATCAGCCGCAACACCGGCTACAAGTGGCTGCGCCGCTACCGCGATGAGGGGCCGCCCGGCCTGGAGGACCGCTCGCGCGCGCCCCACGAGCATGGCCGCAGCATGGCGCCGGAGATCGCAGCGGCCATCCTTGCCCTGCGGGGTGACCGGCCCCATTGGGGACCGCGCAAGCTCAGGGCCACCCTCTGCCATCGCCAGCCCGAGACCTGCTGGCCGGCGGCCAGCACGATCGGCGATCTCCTGCGCCGTCACGGCCTGAGCGACCGCCGCCGCCGCAGGGCCGCCATCGCCGGACCAGCCCCGGTCGACTTCGCCGCCATCACCGCCCCCAACGACCTCTGGTGTATCGACTTCAAGGGCTGGTTCCGCACCCGCGACGGGCGCCGCTGCGACCCCTTGACCGTGACGGATGCCTACAGCCGCTATGCTCTGGTCTGCCAGATCGTCGAGCCGCTCCATGGCCCCGTCGAGGCGGTCCTCGCCCAAGCCTTCCAGCGCTATGGCCTGCCCAAGACCATCCGCTCCGATAATGGGCCGCCCTTCGCCGCCGCAGGGCCCGGCGGCCTGACCCGCCTCTCCCTCGGATGGCTCAAGGCCGGCATCGCCATCGAGCGCATCGCCCCGGGCCGACCCGATCAGAACGGACGCCACGAGCGCTTCCACCGGACCCTCAAGCAGGAAACCTCAGCCCCGCCCGCCGACGACGCCAGCCAGCAGCAGCACCGCTTCGATGCCTTCTGCCATGACTACAACCACAACCGCCCCCACGAGGCGCTCGGACAGAAACCCCCGGCCAGCTGCTGGCAGCCCTCACCGCGGCGCTATCCAGACAAGCTCGCCGAGCCCTGGTACGACGCAAGCCATGCCGTGCGCCGGGTGCGCTCAAGCGGCGACATCAAGTGGGGCGGTGCCAACATCTTCATCAGCGAGACCCTCGCAGGCGAGAGCATCGGCATCGCTGAAACCAAAGACGGCGACTGGCTCGTCCGCTATGCCGAGATCGATCTCGGCATCATCGACACTAAGAGACAGAGATTGATCCGCTTCCGACCGCCAAAAGGCGCACGAAAGCACGCGAACAAAGCAAAAACACTGTCACCTATGTAACCGGTCCAATCTGTCACCCTTCTAACCGGTTGCACAGGCCGGTGCAGTATGGCGCGCCTCCGAGAGGAGACACCGAGCTTTGACGGTGACGGCGCGCCCAAGAAAGCCGCTGCCCCTCCTCTCGTCACCCCGGCCCCCGAGCCGGGGTCCAGCCACAAGCTACGACTGCGCCTACCGCTGGATCCTCGCGTCTCGACACTGCGTGTCTCGCGCAAGGATGACGTTGGAAGGGAAACCGCAGGCGGCGCCCTACTGATACACAAACCAAAGCAGCACGGCGCCGAGGAAGACGCGGTAGACCGCGAAGGGCCCGAAGCTGGCGTGGCGCAGCCAGCGCATCATCAAGGCGATGGCGATCAGGGCGGTGAGGAAGGACAGCCCGGCGGCGATGGCCGCATCGATGCCGAGCGAAAGATTGCCCGTCTGATAGAGGTCGTGCCCGACCAGGACGCCGGCGCCGGAGATGGCGGGAATGGCCAGCAGCAGCGAGAAGCGGGCCGCCTCGGTGCGCTCATAGCCCAGCATGCGGGCGGCGGTCATGGTGATGCCCGCGCGGCTGGTCCCGGGAATAAGCGCCAGAACCTGCGCCAGGCCGATGATCACCGCTTGGGAGAGGTTCATGTCCTGGATGCGGCGCACCCTGAGCGCAAAGCGGTCGGCGATATAGAGCAGCACGCCGAAGCCGATGGTCGCCCAGGCAATGACCTCCAGGCTGCGCAGCTGCGGCGAGATGCTGTCCTTGAGGAAATAGCCGACGACCACGACCGGGATGCTGGCGAGGATGATATGGCCGATCAGGCGCCGCCCGGCCCGGCCCTTGGCGTTGCGGGGCATAACCGCACCGAGCAGCATGCGCCAGAGATCGCCGGCGAGATAGAGGCAGACCGCCGCCAGGGTACCGACGTGCACGGCGATATCGAGATCGAGCCGCGCCTCGGCTGTCTGCTCCATCCCCGTGTAGCCTAGGGCATCGAAGGCCTTCCAGGTGATCACCAGGTGACCGGAGGAGGAAATCGGCAGAAATTCAGTGATGCCCTGGACGACCGCCAGGATAGCAAGCAGGTAAAGCGGCACGTAATCAGCCCCTTAAATTCGCGCAGCCCACGCGGTTCGCCGTCTTGCCGCGGCTTATAGCAAGGCGGATTCGCGTTGGCACAGAGGCTATTTAGTTCACAAAGCTGTCCTATTCCGCGTCTGCGAGATGAGGGGCGGTCAACCTTCGCCACAATCGCTTATCGGAAAAGCCCATTAGTTATCTCATGCTGACCTATTTTGCTTTTTCCCCTCGCTTTCTGGGCCCCGGTCACCTATAACACGGTTAGCGGACGGCAATTTCGCCCTCCGCGCGGTCAGCCCTGGCGAAACAAAATTAGCGGACGCGCCCTCATGAGCAGTCGAATGTTGCAGTTCGTCTCGGTCCAGCAGCAGACACCCGACAAGCGGGACGTCACCACGCGGCGGCAGGACTTCGAGGAGATCTACGACGAGTACCAGCCGCAGGAGGCAGCTGAGCAGGCGGCACGCTGCTCGCAATGCGGCGTGCCCTTCTGCCAGGTGCATTGCCCGGTGCAGAACAACATTCCCGACTGGCTGATGCTGACCGCCGAGGGGCGGCTGGAAGAGGCCTATGAGGTCAGCCAGGCGACCAACAACTTCCCGGAGATCTGTGGCCGCATCTGTCCGCAGGACCGCCTCTGCGAGGGCAATTGCGTCATCGAGCAGGCCGGCCACGGCACGGTGACCATCGGCTCGATCGAGAAGTACATCACCGACACCGCCTGGGAAAAGGGCTGGGTCAAGCCGGTCCGCCCGGTGCGCGAGCGGCCCGAGAGCGTCGGCATCATCGGCGCCGGCCCGGCCGGCCTCGCCGCCGCCGAGGAGCTGCGCAAGCAGGGCTACCAGGTGCACGTCTACGATCGCTACGACCGCATCGGCGGCCTGATGATCTACGGCATCCCCAACTTCAAGCTGGAGAAGGAGGTGGTCGAGCGCCGCGCCAAGCTGCTGCGCGACAGCCAGGTGCACTTCCACCTCGATACCGAGGTGGGTGGCAGCATCTCCTTCGCCGCGCTGCGCGAGACGCACGACGCCCTCCTGGTCGCCACCGGCGTCTACAAGCCGCGCGAGATCCAGGCCCCGGGTGTGGGCCAGGGGAACATCGTGCCGGCGCTCGACTATCTCATCGCCTCCAACCGCGCCGGCCTGGGGGACAAGGTGCCGGCCTTCGAGGACGGCAGCCTCAATGCCGAAGGCAAGCGGGTCGTCGTCATCGGCGGCGGCGACACGGCGATGGACTGCGTGCGCACCGCGGTGCGCCAGGGTGCCAAGTCGGTGAAGTGCCTCTATCGCCGCAACCGCCAGAACATGCCGGGCTCCCAGCGCGAGGTGGCCAACGCCGAGGAAGAGGGCGTGGAGTTCGTCTGGCTGTCGGCACCGCTCGCCTTTCAGGGCGATGCGGCCGGGCAGGTCAGCGCCGTGCGCGCCGCCCAGGTGCATCTCGGCGCCCCCGACGCCACCGGCCGCCAGACGCCGCAGATCAAGGAAGACGAGGCCTACAGCGTCGAGGCCGACCTGGTGATCAAGGCGCTGGGCTTCGACCCGGAGGATCTGCCGCACTTGTTCGATGAACCGGAGCTGCCCGTAACCCGCTGGGGCACCCTGAAGGTTGCCTACCCCTCGCTGATGACGCCGCTCGATGGCGTCTTCGCGGCCGGTGACATCGTCCGCGGCGCCTCCCTGGTGGTTTGGGGCATCCGCGACGGGCGCGACGCCGCAGCCGGCATCCACGACTACATCCAAAATCGTGTGGCCAGCGCGCCAGCCCACGCCGTGGCGGCGGAGTAAGGCGCGGCCCCTTCCAGCGTTGCAAGGACACTTGACGATGATGACCCCCGAGCACGACCGGCTGGCCCGCCACGGCCTCTACGATCCGTCAGACGAGCATGACGCCTGCGGCGTCGGCCTGGTGGCCTCGATCGACGGCACGCCCTCGCGGCGCGTGGTGGAAGCCGGCATCGAGGCCCTGAAAGCGGTCTGGCACCGCGGCGCCGTCGATGCCGACGGCAAGACCGGCGACGGCGCCGGCATCCATCTGCAGATCCCGCAGGACTTCTTCCGCGAGCACATCACCCGCACCGGCCATGCGATCGAGGAAGGCCGCATCGGCGTCGGCATGGTCTTCCTGCCACGCACCGATTACGAGGCGCAGGAGCGCTGCCGCGTCATCGTCGAGCGCGAGATCCTGCGCGACGGCTACACCATCTACGGCTGGCGCCAGGTGCCGGTGAACACCGAGGTGATCGGCGAGAAGGCCAATGCCACCCGGCCGGAGATCGAGCAGATCATGATCGCCGCCAGGCCGGGCATGAGCGCCGAGGACTTCGAGGTCGACCTCTACGTCATTCGCCGGCGCATCGAAAAGGCGGTGGAGTCCGAGTCCATCAAGGACTTCTACATCTGCTCCCTGTCCGGCCGCTCGATCATCTACAAGGGCATGTTCCTGGCCGAGCAGCTCGCCGTCTTCTATCCCGACCTCAACGACGAGCGCTTCGTCTCCAACTTCGCCATTTTCCATCAGCGCTATTCGACCAACACCTTCCCGACCTGGCGCCTGGCCCAACCCTTCCGCGTGCTCGCCCACAATGGCGAGATCAACACCCTGAAGGGCAACGTCAACTGGATGAAGGCGCACGAATGCCGCCTGGCTTCGCCGGCGCTCGACGACCGGGTCGAGGATGTGAAGCCGGTGGTGCAGCCGGGCAGCTCCGACTCGGCGGCGCTCGATGCCGTCTTCGAGCTGATGGTGCGCTGCGAGCGGGACCTGCCCATGGTCAAGACCATGCTGATTCCCGAAGCCTGGCGGCCGAACGACCCGCTGCCGGACAGCCACAAGGCGCTCTACAGCTATTGCAACACGGTGATGGAGCCCTGGGACGGCCCGGCGGCCATCTGCGCCTACGGCGGGCGCTGGCTGCTCGCCGGGCTCGACCGCAACGGCTTGCGGCCCCTGCGCTATACCGTGACCGCCGACGGCCTGCTGTTCGCCGGCTCGGAAACCGGCATGGTGCGCATCGATGAGGAGAGCGTGCTGGAGAAGGGGCGTCTGGGTCCCGGCGAGATGATCGCCGTCGATCTCAAGACCGGCACCCTCTATCACGACCGGCCGCTCAAGGATCTTCTGGCCGAGCGCCGGCCCTTCGCCGATTGGACCGGCCGCACCACGGTGATCGACGACCTGATCAAGCCGGACCACGGCGAGCCGGTCGACTTTCCCATCGAAGAGCTGCGCCGCCGCCAGCTTGCCCACGGCATGAGCCTGGAAGACCTGGAGCTGCTGCTGCATCCCATGGTCGAGAGCGGCAAGGAGGCGATCGGCTCCATGGGCGACGACACGCCGCTCGCCGTCCTCTCCGACAAGTATCGCGGCCTGCACCACTTCTTCCGCCAGAACTTCAGCCAGGTGACCAACCCGCCGATCGACTCCCTGCGCGAGCGGCGAGTCATGACCCTGGCCACCCGGCTCGGCAACCTCGGCAACATCCTGGCCGAGGACCCCAGCCAGTGCGACATGCTGAAGCTCAACTCGCCGGTGCTCTCGAACGCCGAGTTCGAGGCCATGCGCAGCTACATGGGCGCCGCCGCCGTCGAGATCGACTGCACCTTCGCCCCCGCCGAGGGGCCGAACGCCCTGCGCCAGGGCATCATCCGGGTGCAGAACGAGGCCGAGGATGCGGTCCGCGGCGGCTGCCTGCATGTCATCCTCTCGGACAAGACGCAGAGCCCGGAGCGGGCGGCCATTCCCATGATCCTGGCCACCGGCGCCGTGCACACCCACCTGACGCAGCAGAAGCTGCGCACCTTCGTCTCGCTCAACGTCCGCTCCGGCGAGTGCCTCGACGTGCACTACTTCGCCGTGCTGATCGGCGTCGGTGCCACCACGGTCAACGCCTACCTGGCCCAGGAATCGATCGCCGACCGTCACCGCCGCGGCCTGTTCGGCGAGATGGGGCTGGAGGAGTGCGTCCAGCGCTACATCCAGGCGGTCGACGACGGCCTGCTCAAGGTGATGTCCAAGATGGGCATCTCCGTCATCTCCTCCTACCGCGGCGGCTACAACTTCGAGGCCGTCGGCCTGTCGCGCACCCTGGTCGACGAATTCTTCCCCGGCATGCCGAGCCGCATCTCCGGCATCGGCCTCTCCGGCATCGAGCAGAAGCTCCTGGAGCTGCACGACCGCGCCTGGAACGAGGCCGCGGTCACCCTGCCGGTCGGCGGCTTCTACCGCTACCGCCGCGGCGGCGAGGCGCATAGTTGGGAGGGGGCGCTGATCCACACCCTGCAGGCTGCCGTCGCCAACGATTCCTATGCGACCTTCAAGCGCTTCAGCGGCGGCATGGCGACTCTGCCGCCCTCGACGCCGCGCGACCTGCTGGACTTCCGCAGCGAAGGCATCGAGCCGGTGGCGCTGGACGACGTCGAGTCGATCACCGCCATCCGCAAGCGCTTCGTCACGCCGGGCATGTCGCTTGGCGCGCTCTCGCCGGAAGCGCACGGGACCCTCAACATCGCCATGAACCGCATCGGCGCCAAATCCGACAGTGGTGAGGGCGGCGAGGACCCGGGGCGCTTCACCCCGCGGGCCAACGGCGACAACGAGAACTCGGCCATCAAGCAGGTCGCCTCCGGCCGCTTCGGCGTCACAGCCGAGTACCTCAACCAGTGCCGCGAGATCGAGATCAAGATGGCGCAGGGCGCCAAGCCCGGCGAGGGCGGCCAGCTGCCCGGCTTCAAGGTCACCGAGATGATCGCCAAGCTGCGCCACTCGACACCGGGGGTGATGCTGATCTCCCCGCCGCCGCACCACGACATCTATTCGATCGAGGACCTGGCGCAGCTGATTTACGACCTCAAGCAGATCAACCCGGACGCCAGGGTCTGCGTCAAACTGGTGGCGCGCAGCGGCATCGGCACGATTGCGGCTGGCGTCGCCAAGGCCAAGGCCGACGTCATTCTGATCTCCGGCCACAGCGGCGGCACCGGCGCCAGCCCGCAGACCTCGATCAAGTACGCCGGCATCCCCTGGGAGATGGGCCTCTCGGAGGTGCATCAGGTGCTGACCCTGAACAAGCTGCGCCACCGGGTGCGGCTGCGCACCGACGGCGGCCTCAAGACCGGCCGCGATATCGTCATCGCCGCCATCCTGGGCGCCGAGGAGTACGGCATCGGCACCGCGGCGCTCGTGGCCATGGGCTGCATCATGGTGCGCCAGTGCCACTCCAACACCTGCCCGGTGGGCGTCTGCACCCAGGACCAGGACCTGCGCGACAAGTTCACCGGCACGCCGGAGAAGGTGGTCAACCTCTTCAGCTTCATTGCCGAGGAGGTGAGGGAGATCCTCGCCGATCTGGGGGTCACCTCGCTCAACGAGGTGATCGGGCGCACCGATCTGCTGCACCAGGTCAGCCGCGGCGCCGCCCACCTGGACGACCTCGACCTCAACCCGCTCTTGACCAGCGCGGACAGCAGCGGCCTGCCGCAGTTCTGCACCGTAGAAGGGCGCAACGAGGTGCCCGATACGCTGGATTCGGCCTTCATCGCCGACGCCGGGCCGCTGTTCCAGGACGGCGAGAAGATGCAGCTGCAGTACAACGTGCGCAACACGCACCGAGCCATCGGCACGCGCCTCTCGGCCATGATCACCCGGCAGTTCGGCATGCAGGGCCTGGCGCGCGACCACATCACCGTGCGCCTGCGCGGCTCGGCCGGACAGTCGCTGGGCGCCTTCGCCGTGCAGGGCTTGAAGCTGGAGGTCTTCGGCGACGCCAACGACTACGTCGGCAAGGGTCTGTCGGGTGGCACCATCGTGGTGCGGCCGCGGATGCGCTCGCCGCTTGAGAGCCAGAAGAACACCATCATCGGCAACACAGTGCTCTACGGCGCCACGGCCGGACGGCTCTACGCCGCCGGTCAGGCGGGCGAACGCTTCTGTGTGCGCAACTCCGGCGCGACGGCCATCGTCGAGGGCTGCGGCTCCAACGGTTGCGAGTACATGACCGGCGGCACCGCCGTTATCCTCGGCAGGGTGGGCTACAACTTCGCGGCCGGCATGACCGGCGGCATGGCCTTCGTCTATGACCCGGAGGACCATTTGCCGGCGCGCATCAACAGCGACAGCGTCATCTTCCAGCGGATCCAGACCGAGCACTACGAGACCCTGCTGAAAGAGCTGATCGCCGAGCAGGTCGAGGAGACCCAGTCGCGCTTTGCCGAGGGCCTTTTGATCGAGTGGTCGAGCGCGCATCGCCACTTCTGGCAGGTCGTTCCGAAGGAGATGGTGGGCCGGCTGGAGCATCCCGTCACCCTGCCGCTGGTCACCGAAGAGCGCGCCTAAAGGCATGGTCGGGCTTGCGCTCCGCGCTGCCGAGCCCGCGGATATCGCCTTCATCCGCGCGCTGGAGCAGCGCGACGAGTACGCCGCCTTCATTTACCGCTGGAGCCAGGCTGAGCACGAGGCGACGCTCGCCGCACCCGACAAGCGCACGCTGATCGGCGACGACGAAGCGGGGGCGCCTGTGGGCTTCGCCATCCTGCGGAATTTCGGCGATGAGACGGTGCCCTATCTGGTGCGCATAGCGGTCGCCAGGCCGGGCGAAGGCCTGGGCCGCGCGCTGCTGTCTCAGGTTTGCGACTGGGTCTTCGCGCAGTCGGCGGCGCCCCGGCTGGAGCTCGATGTCTTCGAAGACAATCTCAGGGCCCAGGCGCTCTACCGCCGCCTGGGCTTCATCGTGGAGCGGGTCAGCGAAGAGCCCGTAGGCCGGCCGAGCGGCCAGCCCGCGCGCCTCATCTACATGTCCCGGGCGCGGGACGCTGCGTAACACCCCATTCGAACAGATGGTTGCGGCGCATCGCGGCGCACGTTAGAGCCTTTTCCTATTCCATTGAAAAGGCATTGCACCCGCGCCGATGCGCATCCTCTATCACCTGCCTCTCGACCCCGGCAGCCGCAAAGTTCGCCTCATCCTGGCTGAGAAGGGCGTCACCGCCGAGCTCAAGACCGAAGCCGTTTGGGAACGGCGCGAGGGCTTCCTGCGCCTCAACCCGGCCGGCGAGGTGCCGGTGCTGGTGGAGGACGACGGCACCGTGCTGTCCGACGCCTCGGTCATCTCGGAATACATCGAGGAGCTCTATCCGGACCCGCCGCTGCTCGGCGAGACGCCGATTGACCGGGCCGAGGCGCGCCGCCTGATGCGCTGGTTCGAAACCAAGTTCGCCCGCGAGGTCTCCAGCCTCTTGCTGGAAGAGAAGATGATGAAGCGGCTCTTGAAGCAGGGGACGCCGGACTCGGCGACCGTGCGGGTCGCGGCCCAGAACATCCACTACCATCTCGACTACATCGGCTGGCTCTGCGAGCGGCGGCGCTGGCTGGCCGGCGATGACGTCAGCCAGGCCGACCTGACCGCGGCTGCGCATCTCTCCTGCATCGACTATCTGGGCGACGTGCCCTGGGACGAGCACCAGGAGGCGCGCGACTGGTACGCCCGCATCAAGTCTCGCCCCTGCATGCGCGGCATCCTGGCCGACGTGCTGCCCGGCTACGCTCCGCCCAAGCACTACTCGGACCCGGACTTTTAGGGTTTGGTTTTTCGAGGGCGCGCCGGCTCCAGGTTAGCTCGGTGTCTGTTTACGGAGGCGCGCCGCACTGCGCCGTCCCGCTCCCCCTCCCGTCCACCCAATAGGGTACCATGTCATGGATGGCCGGGAGGGGGAGCGGGACGGCGCAACACCACAAATCGTCACCCCGGCCCTTAGGCGAGCCCGGGACTGCGTGCAGTCCCGGAGCGCGAGCCTTGGCAGCCGGGGCTCGCGCAGCGAGTTGCCGAAGGCAGCCACAAGCCCAAACCGTGCCTATGGCTGGACCCTCGGGTCGCCCCGCTTCGCTGCTCGCCCAAGGGTGACGTTATGAAAGAAACCGCTGGCGTCATCGCCCCTCCTCACGTCACCCCGGCCACCGAGCCGGGGTCCATTCTGCGGCCTGCACGGGACGCGGTTGTTCAGCGCGGGTGTAGCGGCCGTCGGCCTTTTCATTGCGCTGTCCGAGCCCAGACGACCCATGCCTTCGGCACCTCGCTGCGCGAGCCCGGACACGCGGCCTTCGCTCACGCGAAGCCCTTGGCAGGGATGACAGTCTGTGAAGGGCAGCGAAGGCGCAGCATCACAATTCGTCACCCCGGCCTTGAGCCGGGGTCCATTGATCGGCCAGCGCGAACCTCTGCCGAGGCGTCAAGGCGTTGCGGCCATCCGGCTCTTCGCTCCACACCTCCGCACCCAGGCCACCCATGCCTTCGGCACCTCGCTAACGCGAGCCCGGACACGCGGGCTTCGCCCTTGGCCGGGATGACAGTCTGAGGTGCGACCCTTT
Organism: Rhodovibrionaceae bacterium; assembly: GCA_028279885.1. GTDB lineage: Bacteria > Pseudomonadota > Alphaproteobacteria > Kiloniellales > DSM-21159 > JANQMX01. The sequence goes on from JANQMX010000093.1 coordinate 28,032, forward strand.
CCGGACCTGCGACAAAGTAAGGAGATGCGGTCCGGGGCGGTCTCGGCTATCCAGACAGGAATGAAACGCGGTTTCAGGCATAGTACCGCCAGGTTCCTCGCCATACTGGCCATTGTTCTGCAGGGTCTCCTGCCGGGCACGCTTGCCGTTGCCGAGGCGAACGGCGTCGACGTTTCGCGTTTCATCTGTGCGTCGTCCGGGTCGGTATCGGCGGAGGCCAAGGCGGCGATCGAGGAGCTTGCGAAGCTCCTCGGCGAGGAGGTGCCCGACCGTCAGTCGGTCAACGGGCACTGCCCGCTTTGCACGCTCGTTCATGCCATACCCCTGCCCGAGCCCGTCACTCTGGCGGTGCCCGCGGAGCATGCCTCAGTCGCAGACCCGGTCCGCTACGAGCCCGGTGGCCTGGTGCAAAAGACGCAGGGGCCGCCTCTCGGGTCTCGCGGACCTCCCCGTCTCCTCTGAACGAAAGACAGTCGACTGGCGCCCGTGAGGCGCCGTTTCCGGGCGCGCGCCCTCCCTTTCGCGTGCGCGCCTCGCCTTCAGTTCGCGAGACACCTTTATGCAATGGAAATTCTGTCGCCGCTTCCTCTGCGGTGCGGCGCTTGCGGTGATCGCCGCACCGGCATTGGCGCAAACTACCGACTCACCTTCGCCGCAAAGCAATGCGGCATCCTCTGAAACCGAAAGCTCCGTTGAGACAATAAGGCTCGATCCGATACGCGTGCCGGGGCCCCGTCCTGCTATGGACGAAGCGCGGGACGCGCTTGATCTGCGGGCAGGCGGCACGTCTGTTGTCGGCGCGGAGGATTTCGAAGATGGCCGCGCAACGACGCTAAGCGACGTTCTGTCCTTCGCCCCGGGCGTGCTGACCCAGACCCGCCACGGCGAGGAGACGCGTCTGTCCATCCGCGGCTCGGGCATTCAGCGCGGCTTTCAGCTCCGCGGTGTCCAGCTTTACCAGGACGGCATCCCGCTGAACCTCGCCGACGGGTCGGGGGATTTCCAGTCAATCGACCCGCTGGCCATCGATTTCGTTGAAATCTGGCGAGGCGGCAGTGCGCTCGAATATGGTTCCAGCACGCTTGGCGGTGCGATCAACTTCGTCACGCCGACCGGGCGGACCGTGTCGCCGCTGACTGTCCGACTCGATGCCGGCTCCTTCGGGCTGTGGCGTGGCAATGTTCAGGCTGGCGGTGCGCACGGGGACTTCGACGGCATCGTCGGCTTCACCGCTGGCAAACAGGACGGGTGGCGGGACCAGTCCGCGACCAGGGCAAAGCGCGCGTCGGCAAACTTCGGCTACAGCATCGACGAGACGCTGGAGGCGCGCCTCTTTCTCAACTACGTCGATTCCGAGCTGGAGTTGCCAGGCCCCCTGTCTCTCGCCCAGATCGAGGACGACCCGCAACAGGCGGGGCGCAACTACAGCGAACTTGATGCCTCGAACGACTACATCTTGAAGCGGGCGGCCGGCCGGCTTTCCTGGGCTCCGGCCGCTGACAGCGAGCTTATCGCCTCTGCCTTCTACTTCGAGCGGGATCGCAATCATCCGACGATCTTCGGCATTCTCGATCAGGATGTGAGGAACTTGGGATTCGATGTCCGGGGCGTTCTCGATTTTGCCGAGACCGATGCGGCGAGGCGGCTGGTGGTCGGCGTCTCCGCCGCCCGCTATCTCGGCACAGAGGACCGCTTCACCAATGCGGGCGGCGAGCCGGGAACCTATCGCGGACGGACGGAGCTCGATGGGCGGACCTACGTCGGCTATGCCGAATACTCTCATGGTCTCAGCAATGCCCTGACGGTCCAGGCAGGCGCGCAGTTCACGCGCGCCGACCGGGAACTGGACAACCAGGCATCGCCGGCGCGGAGTTATGACGAGACGTTTTACGGAGTCAGCCCGAAGCTCGGCCTGCTCTACGACCTCGATGAGGCCAATCAGCTCTACACAAGTGTCAGCCGCAGCTTCGAGCCCGCGCCTTTCGGCGAAGCCCGGGTGCTACCCGATCTCCCGCTGCCGGACCCGCAGGAAGCGACGACCTATGAGATCGGCTTGCGTCACCGGTCCGAGAGGCTGCACCTTGAAGCGGCCGCCTACTATTCGAAGATCGACAACGAATTCCTGGCTCTGGTCGACGAGAACGGTGCCTCCCTCGGGACCACCAATGCCGACGCGACGCTCCATCGCGGCGTCGAGTTCGGTGCCAGCCTGGCGGTGAGCGAGACCGTCACGCTGCAGGCCAGCTACCTTTGGAACGACTTCCGCTTCGACGACGATGTCGCCTTCGGCGATAACCAAATCGCCGGCATTCCACCCCACAGCCTCAACGCACGGCTTTCATGGACGCCGCTGCCCTGGCTGACGATCACGCCCATGGTCGAGTGGCGCGGCGGCGAGACCTGGATAGACCACGCCAACAGCGTCAAAGACGATGGTTATACGCTGCTGCATCTCGGCTTTTCGGGCGATTTGCCGGACGTCCCGGAGTGGGACGTGGACTGGGATGTGGAGTGGTTCGTCGATATCCGAAACCTGACGGACCAAAGCTACATCTCCACCACCCTTGTGCGGGACGATGTGAACGGGCTCGACACGGTCAGCTACTTTCCCGGCGAACCCCGCTCGATTTTCGGCGGGATACGCTGGCGGTATTGACGGGGCTGGACCTCGGCCTGGCACCCAGGTCTTGAGCAGGGGTGCAGCCCCAAGCTCGGACCGGGCTCAATGGCTGGATACTCGGGTCTCGCCGCTTCGCGGCTCGCCCAAGTATGACAGCTTGAGAGAGGCCGCAGGCGGTGCCGTATCACAGGCTGTCACCCCGGCCTTGAGCCGGGGTCCATTTGTCCGCATGCGAGAAGCTCTGCCTAGAAGCCAAGGCGTTGCGGCCATCGGCCCTTTCGTTCCACTGTTCCGCAACCAGCACGTCCATGGTTCCCGGCTCGCGGGCTTCGCCCTTGGCCGGGATGACATTCTGAGCATAGCCGCGGGCGTTACCGCACCACGGACTATCACCCTGGGGCTTGGCTCCAGGGGCCATGGCTCTCATGGCGCGCCAACGCCTAGAAAACTACTGCCGCTCCAGCTTTGTGATGTTGGCTTCGGCGGCGAAGGCCTCGGCCGTGCCGGGGGCCAGGCTCTGCACCCGCTGCCAGTCGCTGCGGGCGCCGGCGAGATCGCCGCTCAGGCGGCGGATGTTGCCGCGCTCCAGCAAGGCGACCGGGTCGTCGGGCGCCATGGCCAAGGCGCGGCCGATGTCGTCGAGGGCCAGATCGGTCAGCTCTAGCAGACGCCGGGCGCTGGCGCGGTAAACCAGGATGTCGCTGCGCGCCGGCGCCAGGTCCAGGGCGCGGTCCAGCGCATCGACGGCGCCCCAGTAGTCCTCAAGCTCGGCGCGGAAGAGGGCAAGATCGATCCAGAGCTCCACGTCCTCCGGCTTGAGGTGCAGCGCCCGCCGCGCCAGGGCGGCGGCCTTGTCGGGCCGTCCGGCGAGACCCCAGGCCTGTGCCCCTTCCGCCATCATCGCCGGGCGCTGCGCGAGCACGACCGTGTCGGCCAGCAGCTCCAGCCGCGCCGCCCCCTCGGCATAGCGGCCCAGCGTCAGCAGCGCGGCCGCCGTGCACTGGATGGCTGGTGCCCCGGCGCCCTCGGCTTCCCGGGCCAGGGCGAACTCCAACGCCCCTTCGGGATCGCGCTTTGCCCGGTCCAGGCAGCGCAGGTAGTCCTCCTCGCTGTAGACCCGCGGGGCCGGCGCCTGGGCCTCCGCCGCTGGCGGCAGCAGCGCGAGCAGCCAGAGGGCCAGCAGCCCCAAGATAAAGCCCCTTGGCGAGCGTGACGTGGTGCACGACATGATCAGAGCTATGGTCCCGTAACCCTGCGCCCGCAAGACCCAGCCAGAGAGAACGTCCGGAAGAGTCCCATGTCCGAGCCCGCCAATCCCCCTCATCTGCTTTGCTTCGGTTGCGGCTACGTCGCCCAAAGGCTGGCCGCGCGCCTGCTGCAGGAGGGTTGGCGGGTCAGCGGCACGACCCGCGATGCAGAGAAGGCAAAGGCGCTACAGGCGCTCGGCATCGAACCGCTGATCTTCGACGGCGACTCCCCGCTACCGGAAGATGCTCTGGCCGACGTGACTCACGTGCTCCACTCGGTCCCGCCGCGCGAAGAGGGTGACCCGGTGCTGCGGTCGCACGGCGAAGCCCTGGCGGCCCTGCCGCAGCTCGAATGGTTCGGCTATCTCTCGACCACCGGGGTCTACGGCGATCACGGCGGCGACTGGGTGACGGAGGAGAGTGCCTTGCAGGCGACCAGTGCGCGCTCCCGCCGGCGGGTCGAGGCCGAAGCGGCCTGGCGGGCGCTCTTGGAGCGCCACGGCCTGCCGCTGCACGTCTTCCGCCTGGCCGGCATCTATGGCCCCGGCCGCAATCAGCTCACCGCCTTGCGGCAAGGTCGCGCCCGCCGCATCGCCAAGCCCGGCTACGTCTTCGGCCGCATTCACGTGGAGGACATCTGCCGGGCACTGGAAGCCTCCATCGCCGCCCCACAGCCGGGCGCGATCTACAACCTGGCCGACGATCTGCCGGAGGAGCCGGAGGTGGTGGTCGCCTACGCGGCGGAGCTGCTCGGTATCGCGCCGCCGCCGCTGGTGCCCTTCGACGAGGCCGAGCTCACACCCATGGCCAAGAGCTTCTATCTCGACTGCCGTCGCGTCTCCAACCGGCGCTTGCGCGAGGAGCTCGGCGTTGCCCTGGCCTACCCGACCTACAAGGAAGGCCTCAGCGCCCTCGCCGAAAGCGAACGGGCGTAAGGCCGGCACCACCGCTCTCAGCACGCCTCGAGCCAGTGCGTGGGGCCGCCGATGGGTGGGCGGAAATAGAGGATCATGCGGCCGTCCGGGCCGGCCTCTGCGCCGTCACGCCAGGGCGCGACGCCGTGCAAGGCCAGGCGGTGCACCAGATAGGCCTCGCCGGGCCTGGCGGTGATTTCGACTCGGGGGCAGGCCTCGAAGATCTCGCGCCGCAGAGCCTGATAGGCCTTGGTGACGTCCTGCTCGGTCCAGGCTTCGAGGGGTACACCCTCGAAGATTTTCCGGAAGCCGCTGCGCATCATCTCGTGAGAGCCTTCCCAGATGGAAAAGGGCGCAGCACCCGGGTCAGCCTCGACCAGCGGGAGGCCGAGGACGAAGCCGTGGTACTCGCGCAGGTGTCGGCGGCGGTCCGGGCCTTCGCGCAGAAGCCCGTCGAGATGGGCCGCGTCGCGCTTCACCCGGTAGCGGTAGAGGCTCTCGGTCTCTTCGGGGTCTTGCTGCGGATAGCCGGGATAGCAGACCGAGACCTGCCCACGGTCCCAGTCAAAGGCGCGCAGCGCCGGGTCGCCGTCTCCCAGCACGCTGCGAATGAAGTCGATGGCGACGCCTGCGATGGGCGGCACGCCTTCGAGCGCGCCCGAGGCATCGTTGGGCAGCACGTGGACGCCGGCGAACCAGGTGCCGCCATGACGCAGCCATTCGGCATTCGCCGGGTCGCGGACGCTCTCTCGCGCCGCCGGCAGCGCGGCCTGCACCCAGGCGAAGAGCACCGGGTCGAAGGCAAAGCGGCACCAACCCTTGGCGAAGAAGGCTTCGCGCTGGGCTTCGATGTCGGGCGCATCCCTTTGCGCTGCTGTCGCCGGCTCGCTCATGCCGGCCATTGTCCTGGCGCGCGGCCGGCTGGCAAGCCTAGCGAAGGGTGGTTGCGCCGTTCTCGAGGACATCGACGAACAGCGGTGATCGGCAGGGGGCCGGAATTTGGGCTATTGTTAAGGCCAACAAGCCTCTCAACCGCTTTCGGGAGACTCTTTCATGAGCAAGATCGCCTTTCTGGGTCTGGGCGCCATGGGTTCGCGCATGGCGGCCCGCCTGCTGGCCGCGGGCCACGCGGTCACCGTCTGGAACCGCAGCGCCGAGCGGACCGCCCCGCTGGTCGATCACGGCGCTGAAGCCGCGGCCACACCGGCCGAGGCCGTTGCCGGCGCCGAGGTGGTGATCGCCATGCTGCGCGACGATAGCGCCTCGGAGGCCGTCTGGTGCGATCCTGAGAGTGGGGCTGTCGAGGGCATGGGAGAGGGCGCGCTGGCGATAGAGTGCGGTACCCTGACCGTCGACTGGACCCGCCGTCTGGGCGAGTCACTGGCCGCGCGGGGCTTGCGCTTTCTCGACGCGCCGCTCGCCGGTTCGCTGCCGCAGGCCGAGGCGGGCCAGTTGATCTTCTTCGCCGGCGGCCCGGCTGCGAGTTTGAAGGCGGCGCAGCCGCTGCTGCTGGCCATGGGGGCAGTGGTGCACCACGCGGGTCCCACGGTTGGCAGCGGCATGGCGGTCAAGCTGATGGTCAACGCACTCTTTGGCCTGCAGGTGGCCGCTGTCGCCGAAGTGCTGGCGCTGGGCGAGGCGCTCGGCGTGCCGGCGAACCAGGGCGCGGAGATCCTCGGCGAGACGCCGGTGCTCAGCCCCGTCGCCAAAGCGGCCGCCGCCGCTATGGTCGCGCGCGCCTACCCGCCGATGTTCCCGATCGACCTGGTTGAGAAGGACTTCGGCTGTGTCGCGGCGACGGCGGAGGCGGCGGGCACCGCCGTGCCGCTGAGCCAGGCCGCCCGCGCCGTCTTCGCCCAGGCCAAGGCGGCCGGCTATGGCGGCGACAACATCACCGGCGTGGCACAGCTTTACTGAGAGCTGGGTTCGCCTGCCTGACCGGCGACTGTTGTCGTACAGACCCAATGCTGAAACTAGGAATTCGACACACCAAAAAAGGGTGTTGTGATTACGCTTACTGGTAGTGCAATATAGCGTTATCTCGCGTTTTGTTGTTGCCAGCCAGCGTCGATATCAAGCTATTCTCAGCGTTGAATCGACAGATTTTACCTCAACGAAAGACTGTGTCTTGCAGATGTCGACTGTTTTAGAGGTACGCTGATTTAGTTGGTGCGAAGGGGGGCAGGTAGACATGGCTGATGATGGCGCCGATAGGCAGGCGTACTCAATGGCGCTCTACAAGGCATCCAGCGATTGGACACTAAGGTGTAAGAGCGCTCCGAACGTCGCCCTCGCCAGTCTGAAGGTTTTCCTGAAAGAAAACGGGATCGGCTTGCTCGACGAAGCTGAGGCCGATGAAGATTCGAAGGCGGCAGCCCTTGACCGCGCCGTCCAGGCCATCGCCAAAGCAAATGCGGAGCCAGAGAACGGAACGGCCGAAATGGCGGCAGTTGCCGCTCCGCTGGAATTCGCGAGAGACGTTGAGCTTGAGCGAGAGCAGATCCAGCAAAATCCATCAGCGTTTCAATCGGTTTCCGCCGCGCTCATATACTCCGGCCTGGTGCTTTCCTTAGCGATTATCGCAAAGCTCAAATACAACGACGGGAAGTGGTCTCTCGAGCCAGGCATTCCGGACTTAAAGCACTTTGCGGAGGTGGCAAAAGGATTGTTCAAGCTCGGATAAATAGGGCCGTAGAGTGGCCGTCATGGGAGCAAGCGCTATGGGGATGTTGGTTGATTGGAAGAGGGTTGTCGATCAAGCGCAACGTGCCAGCACCACAGCCGAGAGGCAGGGAACGCCGCGGCCGAGCCGTTACGATGTTGCCTTGTTGGTGCCGCGGCGAAGTGCTCTAGAGGATTCGGGTGCGGTGGTGTCCAAGGGCAACCTGGAACGGCGTATGACCTGGGGTAAGGCGGGTAACGGCTCTCGATCTGGCGACTCATATCAGATTTGGGAGCCTAAAAAGTCGCCGAAAGATGTTTTTCTATCTCGCAAATTCAAGCAATATGGCCCGGAAACCGAAGTGATCGTGCAGTCCGGTGACTCTGGAGCGTTCCAGTACCTGCCCAGACTTGGTGTGTATTTGGCTTATCAACCCCGAAATCACAAAAAAGACTATCCAATATTTGATGATTTCATGGAAGAGATGTATGATGAGTACTATGTCGCAAGAGATCAACGGCTCTACTTGAGCCCTCACCAAAACGGAGGCAGCGCAGGGGCGCCGCCGGATGACAGTCTGAGGGAATGGCCTGAAGCCGCCGGACTCCATAGAGCAAAGGAACTCCGCGTCGCGGGGCAAGGTGTCCGCTATGGTGTCGTGGACAGCGGCATCGACGCAGACCACGAGGAATTCGGCAACAGCCGCAGCATCGGTTTCGCCTATGTTCCGGTGCGGGAAGCCTCACCGATCGCGGTGGGGCGGCGCGGTTTCGACCCGGATAACCATGGAACCCACGTGTCGAGCATCCTGGTGGGAGAACGCGTGGGGATCGCCTCGGGCGCCCGGGTCTTCTCCGCCTGCGTGCTTGAGGCAGAGAACATTGCCACGACGCTCCGGCGCGTGGTGCTCGGCCTCGACTGGCTCTACGGCATATTCACGCACGAACAGAATCAAGGCAAACCTCTGATCCTCAACATGTCCATGGGCTTCAATCCAGAGCCGCCCGTCGAACACGCCAGCGCACCGAGCAAACAGGATATAGAAGACTATTCTTTTTCTATGAGCGGTCTAACAGCGATCATAGAAAGTATGCTCGACGGTGGCGTTCTGGTGGCTGCCGCAATGGGAAACGACGGCGCCTCACACTACCGCATACCGGCTGCGGCTCCCGACGTTCTCGGCATCGGCGCGGCCGATAAGGAGGGCACCGAGATCATGCCATTTTCCGGAAGTGTACCGGACGATCTGCAGTCCGCCGGACTTGGCGGACCGGATATCGTCGGCGTCGGCGAAGACGTCTTGGGCGCAGTCTGCAGGGCCGAGGATGGCTCGCACCGCTACGAAAGGCGCTCTGGAACCAGCCAAGCTACGCCCTATGTAGCTGGAATTGCCGGACTCTATTGGAGCATGGACAGGAGAATGAGCGCCGAGGACGTCAAGACTTTGCTTCTAGACACGGCTACGGGCGTACCGGCACAAGAAGATGCCGCGCGTTGGGGCGCTGGTTTGGCGTGCTTCGCACCGCCGCCAGAGCTTGTACGAGCTTGGCAGAATCATAACGATTAAGTGGCAGATTCGTAGAAATCGGGGTATGATAGGTTGAGGAGTCGACGATGCAGTATGTAGTCACGCTGGCTCGGCCAAGAAAGAAAGGCAATCTCTCCGCAATCTCTGAGGAAAACAAGAAATTGCGTGAGAAATTCGTCGAGAATTTTTTGAAAGCCTGCGGTATTCGCGATCCGAAAGAAGCCAATGTTAGCATCGAGTCAGCGGAACACTCGCCGGTCGTGTTCATTACCTCGCCTGACGACGTCGAAGAGAAGATTCGTAGCATTCCTGGCGTACGCGACGTGTCTGGTAATGTAGCGGTCGTCGGCCGCTCAATGTAGTTGTCTTCGTGAATTTTTAGCCGTCGCCGTTTCACGACGTCTCTTTTCCACTGCGGTCGTTATTGCGCTGCCGTCATTGCCGCTGCGTCCAAGCCAAGACACCGCAGAGAACAGTACTATTGATAGCCGGCGTTGCTATCGCCCCATGCTAAGCTGAGGCCATGCAGGTCGAGATCCGCAAGACGTCCCGCTGGCATGAGATCGCCGTGCAGCGCGCCGATGGCGTGGCCTTGGCCCTGCGCTCGCCCGACCGCAAGTTCTCGCCGCCGCACGACCTGGTGCATCTGGTCGTCGAACGGGCACTGGGCCTGGATGGCGGTTTCTGGGGTTGTGTGGCCAAGGGCGCCAAGTTTCCGGGCATGGAGGTCACTGCTGGCCGGCAACGCCCGCAGGCCGAGGCACGCTCTCAGACGTTGATCAAAGAAAACAAGGTCCGGCTGAACGAGACGGAGGTCTTCGCCGGTGTCTTTCAGGAGGCACTGTTGGAGGATGGAGGCGAGGCGGAGCCGAAACGCAATCAGCGGCTGCGGCGAGCGCTCGCGGCGCGCGGGCGCAAGCTGACGACCGAGGCGGTGGCGATCATCTGGAAAGACCTGATCGAGATGCGCCGGCGCTGGGAAGGCCTGGCCGAGGGCGAGAGCCTCAGGGTGGATTGGCCGGAGAAGAGGCGTCGGTAGCTCAGGCGCTGGCCGCCGCTGCGTCGCCGTCCTCTCCGTCCTCCTGGTCCCCCAGCGCGGCCGGGGGCTGCTCGGGCAGGACGCAGCTCACCTCGGTGCCCTCGCCGGGGTGGGAGGCCAGCTCGATATGCCCGCCGTGGAGCTCGATCAGGCTCTTGACCAGGGAGAGGCCGAGACCGGCGCCGTGGCCCTGGCCGCGCCCGCCGGCCCGCTCGAAGCGGCCGAAGACCCGCGCCTGGTCCTCTTCCGGAATGCCGATGCCGGTGTCGCGGACCGTCAGGTGCAGGGTGCCGTTCTCCCGCCAGGCGCAGACGGTCACCTCGCCGCCGGGCGGCGTGTACTTGAGGGCGTTGGACACCAGGTTGAACAGCGCCTGGCGCAGCCGGCGCTCGTCGCAGGTGACGCAGCCGATGTTCTTCTGGCAGTCGATGGCCAGGGCCAGTTGGCGGCTGCGGGCGCGCTCGGCGGCCAGCATCTGGGTCGAGGACAGTAGCTCGGCGACGTCGACCTCCTCCATTTCGAGCTGCATGTAGCCGGCTTCGATGGAGGCAAGGTCGAGGATGTCGTTGATCAGCGCCATCAGCTGATCGGAGGATTTGACGATGGCCTCGGCATACTCCTTCTGCCGCTCGCTCAAGCTGCCGTAGTACTCGTTGCCCAGGATCTCGGCGAATCCGGTGATGGCATTGAGCGGCGTGCGCAGCTCGTAGGAGATGTTGGCGATGAACTCGGACTTCAGACGGTCCGCCGTCTCCAGCGCCTCGTTGCGCTCGCGCAGGGCGCGCTCGACCTGGATGGTGTCGCTGATGTCGACGTAGGTGAAGAGGCTGGCGCCGTCGGGCAGCGGCACCTGGGTCCACTCGATGGAGCGGCCGTCGGTCAGGTCGAAGCGCCCGCGGCCCTCCTTGGCCTCGCTGGCGCCGGCGACGAGGCGCGTCCGATAGTCATCCCAGCGGTCGTCGGGAACGCCGAGCAGCTCCTGGTTCCCCTCGATCAGCTTGCGGACGTGCGGCTCGCCTTCCAGCGCCTGCGGGCTGAAGCTCCAGATCTCCCGGAAGGGCGGGTTGTGCAGCTTCAGCCGGCCGTCGGCGCCGAACACGGCGACGCCTTCGTAGAGCTTGTCGAGCGTCTCCCGCTGCACGGCCACCAGGGTGTTGTAGGTGCGTTCGAGATAGAGCAGGTCGGTGACGTCCTCGAAGGTGAAGAGCGTGCCGCCCAGCGGATGGGGCGAGGTCGTGGTGCGGATGGTGGAGCCGTCGGGGAGATGCAGCAGCTCCTCCTTGGGCTCGATCAAGTTCTGGATGTTGCGCAGGTTCTGGCGCCGGTATTCGGCGAAGTCGGCCTGCTCCGGCAGGCGCCGGCGCTCTCTGAGATAGTCCCAGACCTCGGTCAGCATGGGCTGGGTCTCGAGAAAGGCTTCGTCGATCTCCCACAGGCGGATGTAGGCGGCGTTGGCGAAGACCAGGCGCAGCTCCGGGTCGGTCAGGGCGATGGCCACGTCCAGGTTCTCCAGGACCTCGCGGTGGGCGTCCACGTGGCGCTTCAGCTCCGTGCTGCGCTCCTCCAGCTCGGTGAGGTCCCGCGCGATGCCGAGCTGGCCGCCGCCCGGCAAGGGACACTCGCTGATCTCGAAAAGGCGCCGCTCGCCGTTGGTGACGGCATGGACGCGCAGGCTCTGTGCGGCGTCTTCCTGGCGTGCCCGGGCGGCGAGGTTCTTGAGCTGTGCACGGGCGTTGCCCTCGGGCAGCTCGGCCTGCTGCTTGCGGGCGTCCTCGGCGCTCATGCCGACGGCGGCCAGATGGGCGCTGTTGAAGTCGGCGAGGCTCAGCGTGTCGTCGCGCAGCCAGAGGGGGAGCGGCAGCTGGTCCATCGCCGCGCGGTAGCGCTGCGCCTTGGCCTCGGTTTCTGTCAGGGTCGTGGAGAGGCGGTCGCGCTCGCTTTCCAGTTCGCTGCGGGCGGTTTGCGCCGTTTCGAGCGCGGCGGCGCTCTCGTCGCGCGCCTGCTCCGCTTCGCCGCGTTCCGTCTCGGCGGCCTGGCGCGCCCGGCGCTGGCTCAAGGCAAAAATCACCGCCGCCCCCGACAGGAGGATCGCAGCGGCCGTCAGGCCTATGAGCAGACTATTCACCGCAGCCAAGATCGCATGCCGGATTCTGGAACAGTTAACTCCTGGCCCGGCAAGGTTAATTTAACCCTAAAGCCTTGCAGTTTGGACTGTATCAGATGACCGGAGCGCGTGAATAGGCCCGGCCGCGCAGCTTTTTCGCCGTTTGCAGCCCGGCCCGGCTCATCAGGCGCTGATCAGTAGCGATAATGCTCCGGCTTGAACGGCCCGTTCTCTTCGACCCCGATGTAGGCGGCCTGCTCGCGGGACAGCGCGCTGAGCTTGACGCCGATTTTCTCGAGATGCAGGCGGGCGACTTTCTCGTCCAGGTGCTTCGGCAGGATGTAGACCTCCTTGCCGTAGTTGGCGCCGTTGGCCCAAAGCTCGATCTGCGCGATCACCTGGTTGGTGAAGGAGGCGCTCATCACGAAGCTCGGATGGCCGGTGGCGCAGCCGAGGTTGACCAGGCGGCCTTCCGCCAGCAGCACGATCTTCTTGCCGTCGGGGAACTCGATCTCGTCGACCTGGGGCTTGATGTTGTCCCACTTGAGGTTCTTCAGGGCGGCAACTTGAATCTCGTTATCGAAGTGGCCGATGTTGCAGACGATCGCCCCGTCCTTCATGTCGCGCATGTGGTCGAGGGTGATGATGTCCTTGTTGCCCGTGGCGGTGACGAAGATGTCGGCCCGCGGCGCGGCATCCTCCATGGTCACCACCTCGTAGCCTTCCATGGCGGCCTGCAGGGCGCAGATCGGGTCGACCTCGCTGACCAGCACGCGCGCACCGGCGTTGCGCAGGGAGTCGGCGGAGCCTTTGCCGACATCGCCGTAGCCGGCGACCATCGCGACCTTGCCGGCCATCATCACGTCGGTGGCGCGGCGGATGGCGTCGACCAGGGACTCGCGGCAGCCGTACTTGTTGTCGAACTTCGACTTGGTCACCGAATCGTTGACGTTGATGGCCGGGAAGGGCAGGCGCCCCTCGGACTGCAGCTGATAGAGCCGGTTGACGCCGGTGGTGGTCTCCTCGGTCACGCCGCGGACCGCGGCAAAGGCCTTGGCGTACCAGCCCGGCTGCTCGGCGATGCGCTTCTTGATGGAAGCGAAGAGCGCCTCCTCCTCTTCGCTCTTGGGCTCGCCCAGCGCGTTCGGGTCCTGCTCGACCTTGGCGCCCAGGTGCAGCAGCATGGTGGCGTCGCCGCCGTCGTCGAGGATCATGTTGGCCGTCTCGCCGTTCGGCCACTCGAAGATCTTGTGGGTGAAGGCCCAGTACTCGTCCAGGCTTTCGCCCTTGAAGGCGAAGACCGGCGTGCCGCCGGCGGCGATCGCCGCGGCCGCGTGGTCCTGGGTCGAGTAGATGTTGCAGGAGGCCCAGCGCACATCGGCGCCCAGCGCCTTCAAGGTCTCGATCAGAACCGCCGTCTGAATGGTCATGTGCAGCGAGCCGGCGATGCGGGCGCCGGCCAGCGGCTTCTTGCTGCCGTACTCTTCGCGCAGGGCCATCAGGCCCGGCATCTCTTTCTCGGCGATGGCGATTTCCTTGCGGCCATAGTCGGCCAGGGCAATGTCGCGGACGTAATAGTCGTTGGCAGCGGTCATGCGCGCTCCGTTCGGCTGTTCGGCTCTGCTGTGGAGGGACTCTCGGCGCCGATCTAGCAGTCAGCGCGAGCGGGTGCAACACCATGGCGCCGTCCTTTGGTGCAACCCTGACGGCGGCAGGCCGCAGGCTTTCTTCAGCAGGAATTGTCCCTATTGCACCAGAGGTTTCATTGCGCCCGCGCTTGACGCCTCGGCCCGAATACACTTACTTGGCAATGGTTTCGACCGTTCCGCTCACCGCTGATAGTGGGCGCGCAAGAAGGGCGGCGAGACCTGGACGTAAGGGAGGCGCCTCCGGCACAGCCGGAGAGGCGGTGCATTTGACCGGACCGCCGGGCAGAGAGCCAGCCGCGATCTCCTATTGAGGGCGGTTGGCGATGAGCGAGACGCAAGACACAAAGCACCTGGATACCTTTCCGAAGCTCCTGCAGCACCATGCCAAGGTGCGGCCGACCAAGCCGGCGATGCGGGAGAAGAACTTCGGGATCTGGCAGACCTGGAGCTGGGCCTACTGCGCCGAAGAGGTTGCGGCCCTGGCCTGCGGCCTTGCCGCCAAGGGCCTCAAGCGCGGCGAGCGCATCGCCATCATCGGCGACAATCGGCCGCGGCTCTATTGGACCATGTGCGCCGCCCAGGCGATCGGCGCGATTCCCGTCCCGCTGTACCAGGACTCGGTGGCCGACGAGATGGCCTTCGTGCTCGACCATGCCGAGACCCGCTTCGCCATGGCCGAGGACCAGGAGCAGGTCGACAAGCTCTTGGAGATCATGGACCGCTGCCCCCGGCTCGAGCGCATCATCTACGACGACGACCGGGGCATGCGTCACTACAAGCAGCCCTTCCTCGACTCCTACGACTCTTTGACCGCGGAGGGCCGCGCCTTCCGGAGCGAGAACCCCGGCTTCTACGAGGCCGAGGTCGCCAAGGGCAAAGGCAGCGACGTCGCCATCTTCTGCTACACCTCCGGCACCACCGGCGAGCCCAAGGGCGTCGTGCTGTCCTGCGACAACGTGCTGATCACCGCGCGCAACGCCGCCGAGCTGGAAGGGTTGTCGGAAGAAGAGGACCTGCTGGCCTACCTGCCCATGGCCTGGGTCGGCGACCACATCTTCTCATACGCGCAAGCCTATGTGGTCGGCTTCGGTGTCTCCTGTCCCGAGTCCGGCGCCACGGTGATGCACGACCTGCGCGAGCTGGGGCCGACCTACTTCTTCGCGCCGCCGCGGATCTTCGAGAACATCCTGACCAACGTGATGGTGCGGATGGAGGATGCCAGCGCGCCCAAACGCCGGATGTTCAAGTACTTTTTGGATGTGGCCAAGCGCTGCGGCGTCGACATCCTGGACGGCAAGCCCGTTTCCTTCAGCGACCGCCTGCTCTACAACCTGGGTGAGGTGCTGGTCTACGGGCCGCTCAAGAACGTGCTCGGCCTTACCCGGGTGCAGCTGGCCTACACCGCCGGCGAGGCCATCGGTCCGGACATCTTCGACTTCTACCGCTCCCTCGGCGTCAACCTGAAGCAGCTCTACGGCTCCACCGAGGCCAGCGTCTTCATCACCATCCAGCCCAATGGCGAGATCTTCGCCAACACGGTGGGCAAGCCGGCCCCCGACGTGGAGGTCCGCATCGCCGACAACGGCGAGGTGCAGTTCCGCAGCCCGGGCGTGTTCCGCGAGTACTACAAGAACGACGAGGCGACCCGGAACACCAAGACCGAGGACGGCTGGGTGATGACCGGCGACGCCGGCTTCTTCGACGACCGGGCCCACCTGCGCATCATCGACCGGGCCAAGGACGTCGGTAAGCTTGCCGACGGCACGCTCTTCGCGCCCAAGTTCATCGAGAACAAGCTGAAGTTCTTCCCCAATATCCGCGAGGCCGTGGTCTTCGGCGACGGGCGCGACTATGCCGCCGCCTTCATCAACATCGACCAGCAGGCCTTGGGGAGCTGGGCCGAGCGCAACAACGTGGCCTACGCCTCCTATCAGGAGTTGGCGTCCCACCCGCGCGTCGGCGAGATCATCAAGGAGCATGTGGTGCAGGTGAACCGCGACCTCTCGCAGGACAGCCACCTGGCCGGCTCGCAGCTCAAGCGCTTCCTCATCCTGCACAAGGAGCTTGACCCGGACGACGGCGAGCTGACCCGCACCCGGAAGGTGCGGCGCCGGATCATCGCCGAGCGTTACGAGCCCTTGATCGATGCGCTCTACTCCGACCGCGACCGCGCCTCCATCCACGTGGAGATCACCTACGAGGACGGGCGCAAAGGCGTGATCGCCGGCGAGGTGTCGATCTACGACAGCGAAATCTATCAGCCGGTGAAGGCGGCGGCGGAATGAACGACGTTAGTGTGGACCAGGCCCCGATGACGAGCGAGCTGAGTACCGATCAGAGCGGCGGACCAGTCACGGGGCCGCGCCTGTTCAACGAGGTGCTGCTCGAAGTCAACAACGTCTCGCTGTCCTTCGGCGGCGTGAAGGCGCTGAGCGACATTTCCTTCGACATCAAGAAGGGGGAGGTCCGGGCCATCATCGGGCCCAACGGCGCTGGCAAGTCCTCGATGCTGAACTGCATCAACGGCTTCTATCACCCGCAGGAAGGCACCATCACCTATAAGGGCAAGGAGCGGCGGCAGATGCGCCCGCACGAGGCGGCCAAGACCGGCATCGCCCGCACCTTTCAGAACATCGCGCTGTTCCGCGGCATGAGCACGCTCGACAACATCATGACCGGGCGGCTCCTGAAGATGAAAAGCAACCTCTTCTGGCAGGCGCTCTACTGGGGGCCGAACCTCAAGGAAGAGAACGAGCACCGGGAGAAGGTCGAGCACATCATCGACTTCCTGGAGATTCAGGACATCCGCAAGACGCCGGTCGGGCGCCTGCCCTACGGCCTGCAGAAGCGCGTCGAGCTCGGCCGGGCGCTTGCCATGGAGCCGGAGCTGCTGCTGCTCGACGAGCCGATGGCCGGCATGAACGTCGAGGAGAAGGAGGACATGTGCCGCTTCGTGCTCGACGTGAACGACCAGTTCGGCACCACCATCGCCCTGATCGAGCACGACATGGGCGTGGTGATGGACATTTCAGATCGCGTGGTGGTGCTCGACTACGGCCGCAAACTGGCCGACGGCACTCCCGACGAAGTACGCAGCAACCAGGACGTGATCGACGCCTACCTCGGCGTCAGTCACTGAGCCGCGGGGCACCGGCAAGACAGCGGCGATAGGATAGGGAGCCAAAACGACGATGGGGGTCTTACCCGTTCGGACCATTGGGATCTGGATGCTGGCCGTGCCGCTTGCCATCCTGGCGATCGGCCTCGCCTTCAAAGGCATGGCCGCCGCCAACCCCTCGTTCTTCTTCACTTGGCCTTACTTTATCGAGGTGCTGATCGCCGGCTTGCTGCAGGGCGTGATGTACTCCCTGGTGGCGCTCGGCTTCGTGCTGATCTTCAAGGCCTCGGGCATCTTCAACTTCGCCCAGGGCTCGATGGTGCTCTTCGCCGCGTTGACCATCGTCGGCTTCATCGAGATGGGCACCCACTGGACCATCGCCTTCTTCATCACCGCCGGCATCATGGTGCTGCTGGCGATCTCCGTTGAACGGATTGTGCTGCGGCCGCTGGTCAACCAGCCGCACATCATCCTCTTCATGGCGACCATCGGGATTTTCTTCTTCCTCGACGGCTTCGCCCAGACGATCTGGGGCTCCGACGTCAAGGTGCTCGATATCGGCATCCCCAAGACGCCGATCACGGTCATGGAGAACGCCAATCCGAGCGACCCCAACGATCCCTGGCAGTATGGCATTCTGATCAATCAGTACGACCTGATCGCCGCGGCGATCGGTGCCGTGCTGGTCACGGTGCTGGCGATCTTCTTCCAGTACACCCGCACCGGCCGTGCGTTGCGCGCGGTGGCCGACGATCATCAGGCGGCGCTGTCGGTCGGCATTCCGCTCAAGACCATCTGGGCCATCGTCTGGTCGGTCGCCGGCATCGTGGCGTTGGTTGCCGGCATCGTGTGGGGCGGCAAGGCAGGCGTTCAGTTCTCGCTGGCGCTGATCGCCTTGAAGGCGCTGCCGGTGCTTATTCTGGGCGGCTTCACCTCGATCCCCGGCGCCATCGTCGGCGGCTTGATCATCGGGGCCGGCGAGCAGCTGGCCGAAGTCTTCCTCGGGCCGCTGTTCGGCGGCGCCATCCAGGACTGGTTCGCTTACATGCTGGCCTTGTTCGTCCTGCTGTTCCGGCCACAGGGCCTGTTCGGCGAACGCATCATCGAGAGAGTGTAGCGCAATGCTTTACCGCGAAGCCGGACAGTTCAAGACGAGCTATGGCGCCGACCAGGCGATCTTCCCCATCCTGCAAGACAAGCTCGGGATGATCGTCATCCTGGCGCTTGCCGTGGTCGTGGTCCCGCTCATGGCCAGCACCTACATGCTGAACTCCATCCTGATCCCTTTTCTCGTCTTCTCGATGGCGGCGATCGGGCTCAACCTGCTGACGGGCTATTGCGGGCAGCTCAGCCTCGGCACCGGCGGCTTCATGGCCTGCGGCGCCTTCTTCGCCTACAAGCTGACGACCGCCTTTCCCGAGCTGCACATCGTCTTGGTCTTTCTGCTGTCCGGCCTGGGCACGGCCATGGTCGGCATCCTGTTCGGCATCCCCTCGCTGCGCATCAAGGGCTTCTATCTCGCGGTCGCGACCCTGGCGGCGCAGTTCTTCCTCGTCTGGATGTTCAACAAGTTCGACTGGTGGACCAACTACAGCGCGTCCGGCGTGATCTCCGCGCCGCCGCGCGAGGTGCTGCCGGGCGCCTTCATCACCGGCACCGAGGCCGAGCCGGTCACCAAGTACTACTTCCTGCTCGGCTTCGTCGCCGTCCTGGCGCTGATTGCCAAGAACCTGGTGCGCAGCCGCATCGGCCGCGCCTGGATGGCCATTCGCGACATGGATATCGCCGCCGAGATCATCGGCATTCGGCCGCTCTGGACCAAGCTCTCGGCCTTCGCCATCAGCTCCTTCTACATCGGCATCGCTGGCGCGCTCTGGGCCTTCGTCTATACGGGCTCGGTGGAAGCCTTGGCCTTCGAGATCAACCGCTCCTTCCAGGTGCTGTTCATGATCATCATCGGCGGGCTGGGCTCGATCCTAGGCTCCTTCCTCGGCGCCGCCTTCATCGTGCTGCTGCCGATCCTGCTGAACGCCGGCATGCTGGCCATCGATCCGACAATTTCCTCGGCTTTGGTCTCCCACATCGAATTCATGATCTTCGGCGCGCTGATCGTGTTCTTCCTGATCGTCGAGCCGCACGGTCTGGCGCGCCTCTGGGCGCTGGCGAAGGAGAAGCTGAGACTCTGGCCTTTCCCTTACTAGCGTTGACGTTTCCTCCCGCGCTCGGTGCCGTTGGCGGCGGTCCGGACGTGGTGCTAGCTTAACCGCCAAGGACGGACATCACGCCGTCCGAGCCAAACAACGATAGGGAGGTGATCTGTGATGAGATCGAAGTTTATGGCGCTCGCGGTCGCGGGCATCACAGCCGCGGCGACTGCGGGAACAGCGCTGGCCGCGGACGAGCAGTACGTTCCCATGCTGGTCTACAAGTCCGGGGCCTATGCCCCGAACGGCATTCCCATCGCGCACGGTTGGGAAGACTATCTGAAGATGATCAACGCGCGCGACGGCGGTGTGAACGGCGTTCAGCTGACTTGGGCAGAGTGCGACACGGCCTACAACAACGACCGCGGCGTCGAGTGCTACGAGCGCTTGAAGCAGCCGACCGCGGCCGGTGTGCAGCCGCTCTCGACCGGCATCACCTATGCGCTGATCGAGCGCGCCACGGCCGACCAGATCCCCATTTTCTCGTCCGGCTACGGGCGGACTTCGGCGGCCTACGGGCCTGTCTTCCCCTACGTCTTCTCGGCGCCGCTGACCTACTGGTCGGGGGCCGACGTGATGATCCAGTACATCGCGGATCAGGAAGGCGGCAGCCTCGAGGGCAAGAAGATTGCCCTGGTCTACCACGACTCCGCTTACGGCAAAGAGCCGATCGCGACCTTGGAGCGCCTGGCCGAAGAGGAAGGCTTCTCGCTGCACCTGCTGCCGGTGGCCCACCCGGGTCTCGAGCAGAAAGCCACCTGGCTGCAGATCGGCCGTCAGATCCGGCCGGACTGGACCCTGATGTGGGGCTGGGGCGTGATGAACTCTACCGCCATCAAGGAGGCGGCTGCCGTCGGTTATCCCATGGACCGCTTCATCGGCATCTGGTGGTCGGGCGCGGAGCCTGACGTGCTGCCGGCCGGCGCCCAGGCCAGCGGCTACAAGTCCCTCGGATTCCATGCGCCGGGCAGCGACTACAAGGCGCTGCAGGACGTTCTGAAGTACGTCTACGACGGTGACGAGGGTGCGGCCCGGCTGCGCGGCTGGGGCGACGTGCTCTACAACCGCGGCATCTTCTCCATGGCCATGCAGGTCGAGGCGATCCGCACGGCCCAGGGCATCCACGGCGAGAAGACGCTGACCGGCGCCCAGGTGCGCGACGGCTGGGAAGCGCTCGATCTCAACGACGCCAAGCTGGCGTCGCTCGGCTTCGAGGGCTTCACCAAGCCGGTGCGCATCACCTGCGAGGACCATGAGGGCGGCGGCCAGGCCTTCGTTCAGCAGTGGGACGGCAACCAGTGGAGCATCATCTCCGACTGGTACAACCCGCGCCGGGACGCTCTGAAGGAAGCCTACAAAGCCGATGCGCTGGCCTATGCCGCGGAAAAGGGCATCACGCCGCGCGACTGCAGCTAAGTCCATCAGGTAGAGCACGAGGAGAGCGGCCGTGGCAGCGGTGACGGCAGAGGAGAGCGGGGTCGGCGCGCAAGCGGCCCTGCTCGACGTCAACAACATCGAGGTCATCTACGACCATGTGATCCTCGTTCTCAAAGGCGTTTCCCTGTCGGTACCCGAGGGGGGCATCGTCGCCCTCCTCGGGGCCAACGGCGCCGGCAAGACGACGACCCTGAAGGCGATCTCCAACCTGCTGCGCGCCGAGCGCGGCGAGGTCACCAAGGGCAGCATCGAGCTGGGCGGCGAACGGGTGCAGGCCCTGACGCCCAACGACCTGGTCAAGCGCGGCGTCATCCAGGTCATGGAAGGGCGCCACTGCTTCGAGCATCTGACGGTCGAAGAGAACCTGCTGACCGGTGCCTACACCCGGGGCGGCGACCGCGTCGGCATCCAGCAGGACCTGGAGATGGTCTACGGCTATTTCCCGCGCTTGAAGGAGCGCCGTGGCAGCCAGGCCGGCTACACCTCGGGCGGCGAGCAGCAGATGACGGCGATCGGCCGGGCGCTGATGAGCCGGCCGAAGATGATTCTTCTCGACGAACCTTCCATGGGGCTGGCGCCGCAGCTGGTCGAGCAGATTTTCGAGATCGTCAAACGCATCAATGAGGAGGAGGGCGTCTCCATCCTCCTCGCCGAGCAGAACACCAACGTCGCGCTCAAGTACGCCCGCTACGGCTACATCCTCGAGAACGGCCGCGTCGTCCTCGACGGCGAGGCCTCGGCGCTGCGCGAGAACGAGGACGTCAAGGAGTTCTACCTCGGGCTTTCCGGCAGCGACCGCCGCAGCTATCGCGACGTCAAGCACTACAAGCGCCGCAAGCGCTGGCTGTCTTAGTCTGCAATGAACCTCGACATTACGGTTCTACAGATAGGGCTAATATTTTTTCCTGGAATAATTTGGGCGTCAATTCATCGTCGTTTTGTTGCACGCGAGGCGACCGGGAGTTTTGACTTTCTGGTGCTTTGCTTTGTTTTTGGCATTGTGTCGTATATCGTCAGTTTTGTTGTTTATTCAGCGTTTGACGAGATTCATCCGTTTCAACGCTTTTTTGAGAGTCCATCCACAGTTGATTTACCGTTTGTTTCAATACAAGACCTTGTAATTTCAACGATAGTAGCTTTGCTATTGGCGCTTATGTGGACGTACGCATCTAATTATAAAATTGATGTTCGTATTATGAGATTTATCAAGGCAAGTAAATCTTATGGAGATGAAGATCTGTGGGATTATACGTTCAATAGTCCGAAGCCTTATGTTGAATATGTGCACGTGCGTGATTTCAATCGTAAGCTGATTTATTGTGGCTGGGTGGATGCGTTTTCGGGAAGCGGTAAGCTACGTGAGCTCTTGCTGAGAGATGTGATAGTGTATGGATTAGACGCAGAAGAGCTCTATCGGGTGCCATCGCTGTATGTGTCCAGCGAACCTGGCCAGTGGCAAGTCGATTTCCCATATGAGGATGACTAACGAGGACGAGAATGTCTCACACCAACCAAACGACAAAGCCAAGAATCACAGGCGGGTTGGAAAGGAAGGGCGGTGTAAACGCATCGACTCAGATTACTAAGCGCCCGCCGCCGCCAAAGCCGATAAAGCTGAAGCCCGAGGCAAGTTCAAAGAAGAACTGAGCCCCTTATGGCCGATTACTACGACGCGCTGGAGACACGCAGCTCTGACGCCCGCGCGGAGGCAACGCTTGTCGCCCTCAAGGCGCAGCTTGCCCATGCCAAGGCTGAGAGCGCGGCCTACGGCGAGTTGCTGGCGGATGTCGAGCCGGAGGCCTTCACCGGGCTCGGCGACCTGGCGCGTCTGCCTGTGGTGCGCAAATCGGCGCTGGTCGAGCGGCAGGCCGCCGAGCCGCCCTTCGGCGGACTGAACGCCATCGCGCCCGGCCAGGCAGGGCGCATCTTCACCTCGCCGGGGCCGCTCTACGAGCTGGAGGCGCGGGAGAGCGACTACGGGCGCATGGCCCGCGCGCTCTTCGCCGCGGGATTCCGCCCCGGCGATGTCGTCCACAACGCGCTGTCCTATCACCTGACGCCGGGCGGCTGGATCATGGACGCCGGTGCGCGCCAGCTCGGCTGCGCGGTGATCCCCGCCGGGATCGGGCAGAGCGAGCAGCAGGCCCAGGCCGTCGCCCATTTGCGGCCCCAGGGCTATGTCGGCACCCCGGACTTCCTCAAGGTCATCCTCGACAAGGCGGCGGAACTCGGTCTGGACGGCAGCTCCATCGTCCGGGCCTTGGTGTCCGGCGGCGCGCTCTTCCCCAGCCTGCGCGCCGAGTACCAGGAGCGCGGCATCGCCGTGCTGCAGTGCTTCGCCACGGCGGAGCTTGGCCTGGTCGCCTATGAGACCCGCGCCGACGAAGGGATGCTCGTCGACGAGGGGGTGATCGTGGAGATCGTCCGGCCCGGCTCAGGCGAGCCGGTGCCCGATGGAGAGGTGGGCGAGTTGGTGGTGACCAACCTGCAGCCGGCCTATCCGCTGATTCGTTTCGCCACCGGCGACCTCTCGGCGGTCAAGCCGGGGCTGAGCGCCTGCGGGCGAACCAACCAGCGCATCGCCGGCTGGATGGGCCGCGCCGACCAGACCACCAAGGTCAAGGGCATGTTCGTCCATCCCGAGCAGGTGGCCGAGGTGGTCAAGCGCCACGGTGCGATCCGCAAAGCCCGCCTGGTGGTGACCCGCGCCGGCGAGGCCGACGAGATGACCTTGCGCTGCGAGGTGACCGAACGATCCGAGGGCCTGGCCGCCGCCATCGCCGACACCTTGCGGAGCGTCTGCAAGCTACGCGGGACGGTGGCTCTGGAAGAGGGCGGTGCCCTGCCCAACGACGGCAAGGTGATCGAGGACGCCCGCGCCTACGAGTGAGCCCGTCATGATCGCGCCGCGCTATGGCTGACAATCTCTTCGACACCGCCGATCGCGCGCTCGACACCGTCGTCGCCGGGCTCGGCCGCCTGCACCGCGATGCCGAGGGCGTCGGCGAAACCCTGGAGAGGTTGGGAGAGCAGGCGCGCCCGCGGGATGTGCCGCCGACGCCGCAGCAGGATCCGGCTTGCCGCCACCTGACTGTGGGGCTTGCCTCGGCGCGGCAGGTCGACAGCGCGCTGGCGGAAGCCCTGGCGGCGCTGGCGCCCTTGCTGCATTGGCAGCGCATCCCCGAGCACGTGCCGCACCCGCCGGACCCCTTCATGGACGACTACGCCTTCGCCAAGATCTTCGGCCCCCAGGGCGTCTATCCCGGCGAGGACTTCATGATGGGGCTCTTCATCATCGGGCCGCGGCAGTTCTATCCGACCCACTTGCACCAGGCGCCCGAGCTCTATTGGCTGTTCTCAGGCCCGACCGAGTGGCGCTTCGGCGAGGAAGCGCCCTGGGAGACGAAGCCGCCGGGCGCGCTGCACTGGAACAGGCCCTATCACCCCCATGCCATGCGGACGGGCGACGTGCCTTTCTTCGCCCTCTGGGCCTGGACCCGCGACATCGACGGCGACTACAGCATCGTCGGCGCCGAGGGCGCGGTGCCGCTCAATCGCCAGGGGTGAGCATCACAGTGCCTCCGGATGACTGTCTGAGAGAAACCACCAGCGTTGCCGCACCTCCTTTCGTCACCCCGGCCAAGGGCGAAGCCCGCGTCCGGGATGACGTTCTGGGATGGGGCGCCGCCGTTGCTGCACCTCCTTTCGTCACCCCGGAGGAGCCTCGCGAGAGGCGACATCCGGGGTCCAGCCACACGCTCGGTCCCTGCCCACCGCTGGATCCTCGGTTCGCCCCGCTGCGCGGCGCGCCCAAGGATGACGTTCTGAGAGGAACCAGAGGCGGCGCAACCCCTCCACTCGTCGCCCCGGACGCGTCAGCGATCCGGGGTCCATATGTGGACGGCCCCCTTTTTGCCAGAGCGTGAAGTTGGTTTTGACCGGGTCGCTTGCATCCATATGTCCGGCCTGTTTGCGCGGCGC
>JANQMX010000102.1 GCA_028279885.1 Rhodovibrionaceae bacterium
CTTGGCCGTCTGATTGGCCAGCGACTTCACTTCAGAGGCGACGACCGCAAAGCCCTTGCCCGCCTCCCCGGCGCGCGCCGCCTCGATGGTGGCGTTCAATGCCAGGAGATTGGTCTGCTCGGCGATATCGGAAATCAAACTGACCACGTCACCGATCTTCTGCGCCGCGTCGGCCAAGCCTCGTACCGCCTCATTGGCAGCCTCAGCGTCGCCTGCCGCTTGGGTGGAGATCCGCTTCGATTCATTGATCTGGCGACTGATCTCGGAGATTGAGCTGGAAAGCTCCTCGGTGGAGCTGGCGACCGTTCCAACGTTGCTGGAGGCTTCTTCGGAGGCAGCCGCCACCGCCGCGGACTGATTGCTGGTCTCCTCCGCCGTCGACGACATGGATTGCGCGGTCTGCTGCAGCTCCGTCGAAGCCGAGGATACCGAGCCGATGATCGTGCCAACGCTGCTCTCAAAGCCGTCCGCCAGTTCCATCATCTGGCGACGCTTCTCTTCCGCTGCGCGCCTCTCCTGCTCCTCCTGCTCTTTCTTGAGGCGCTCCACCTCCAGAGCGTTGTCCTTAAAGACCTGGACGGCATCGGCCATCTCGCCGATCTCATCCTTGCGGCCAACCGCCGGGACGGTGGCGGTGAGATCTCCCTTTGCCAGCACGCCCATGGCCTCGGTCATGCGAACGATGGGTCGCGAGATGGCACGCCCAATCAGAACGGCAAACAGCGTGCCGACCAAGATGGCGAGCAGCGCCGTGACAATGCCCGTCCACTTGGCGGAGAGCACCGCGGCGGTGGCTTCGGGCCCCAATGTGTCTTGCCGCTGCAAGTTGTCGAGCTTGATGACCTCTGCCTGCTCGGCGATCTCCGGGCCTATCCGGTCGAGTGTATCGGAGATGATGCCGTTGCGCGCGAAGATCACCGCGCTGACGTCACTGAAAGCCTGCTGGTAGCCACCGGAGACCTCGACCACATCACTTGCCAAGCCTTGACGCGTCGGGTTCTGAAGCTCGCTGCGCATCCGCTCAGCTGCCAGCGAGAAAGCCTCCATCTCGTTCATCGCGCGCTCGGCGTGCGCCTGCTGGTTGGTCTCTAGAAAACGGTTGGCATAGAGCCGGGCCAGCAGCAGATGGTTCAGCGACTGGCCGGCCAGATAGCTGGCACTGGGATCGCCGTCAGCATAGGCGCTGTTCATGATCTCGAGCAGCGCCTTACGGGCGCGCGGACCAAGCTCGTACATCTGCGCGACCAGCGCATTGCGCTGATCGCGGAAGTCGATGACCTGCTGGAAAGCCGCATCGTACTGTTCAACCTGCTGGGACATCGCTTCGATCTCGGCCAAAGCCTCTGAGCCAGCAAGGAGCTCCTTCGAGCTCTGCATGATCTCTTTCAAGGTGGTGATGCGTTGACTCACGCGCTCCCGCGCATCGTCGCTTCCCTGTAGGATGAAATCCTTCACGCCAAGCCGGGCCTCGAGCAAATTGGCCTGAATGCGGCCCATGTAGTTCGACTGCAGAGCCGTGCTGCGATACTCGGAGAAGTCCGACACGGCGCCGCTGAGACCAAAGCCGGTGACGAGGCTGACGACGACCAAAAAAGCCAGGATGGTTCCCATGCCTAGGCCGATTTTCTTACGCAACCTCATGTTGACAAAGAAGGATACTAGTCCTTGCCGCCGCACCTCTCCTTGACGCTCAAACGGCTCCAGCTGAGTCGCCTCCGCAGGACTTGTGTTCAAGGAGGATGACATGCCTGAACTCTCCATCTCTCTGGTGATTTGAGTCGTTACGCAAGAGCCTCGGCATAGGTAAAGCGGGCCTTTTAGCCGTCCTGGCTTCCGCCGTCCCATTATCCAGAGCTCACCGCTCATCAGCCGTGACGGGCACCGCCGGGAGGGATACGGCACAATAAGTAATGATACTGTTAGCTCTAACGTGTATTTATTTATTTAAACACATTTTTTAGATGTGTAATTGGGAAATATTTCCGTTGTGCGAATGCACCCTGTAGATTGCCGTATGAGAATTCGGCAACCGGGGCAGCCCCGCAGCGGCCTGCCCACGAAAACGCTAGGGCAATTAACCGAAGGGGCAAGTGGTTGCCCTGGCGGCAGCAAGGCTGCCAGGCGAAAATAGCCTGCGGCACCCGATGCAAACGGCGTTAGAAGGCGCGGCTGCAGATTGAAAAGGCCAATGTCATGCCGCTCGAAACGTTGTTGCTTTTCTTGCCCGCCTGCTTCGCGCTCAATCTCGCGTTCGGGCCAAACAACCTCCTGTCCCTGACCAACGCAGCCCGTCAGGGCGTCGGCTTTGCCGTTCTGGCCGGCAGCGGGCGTCTGATTGCCTTTGCGCCGATGATCGCCATCAGCGCCGCGGGCCTCGGCCTCCTGCTGGCAACCTCCGCAGTGGTCTTCAACATCGTCAAGCTGCTCGGCGCGGCCTATCTGATCTATCTCGGCGTCAGGCTGCTGCTCTCGGCATCCAAGGCCAGCCTCGGCGCCAGCGCCACCCTCCCTCTCGTCAGCGCGTTCCGGCAGGAGTGCTTGGTCGCGCTGGGCAACCCCAAGGCCATTCTCATCTTTACCGCCTTCTTCCCGCAGTTCGTGTCGCCGGAAAGCTACTGGCAGAGCTTCGCCCTTTTGGGCGCCCTGTTCTTGGTGCTGGAACTGATCGCTATTGCGCTCTACGCCTGTCTTGGCCGTTTTGTGGCGAAAGCGGCTGCGCAGAGGTTGGTCTGGCTGACCCGCGCCTCCGGGTTTGCGATGATCGCCTTTGGCTCTCTGCTCGCGCTCTCGCGCCGCGAAGCCTAGATCACTGCTGGAACCAGAAGGTATCCGGCTGGTAGATACCGAAAATAGCCCCGGGGTGCCAAGCGTAGACCGCCTCTTCCGGGACATTCATCAGCTTCTTCGATATGACGACGGGCTGGCGCACGCCTGCGACGGTCCCGATGCTGAACTGCTGATCGGCATGGATGGCCAGCATCTCCTGCCAAGCGGCGGTCCGCACGTCATCGTCGGTGGCGTTGGCCCACTCTTTGTACAGCTCAAGCAGCCGCGCCACTTCCGGCATGTCGACCGGCTCACCGGACTGACCGTCGGTCTGATGGTAGGCACCCCACTTGGGCCACTGCGGGTCGTAGCGATGATCGGGTACCAGCTCGTCCGGCGTGGTGTCCGCAGTGGCAGTGCCTACGGTGATGCCAGTCCAGGCCGATAACAGCGTCTCTCCGGCCGTGATCCGCCGCCGCACGACCTCGCGCTGCAAGGGCTTGGTCAAGAGCTTGATGCCAATCTCCTGCCAGTTGCTGGAAATCAGCTCCAAGGTATCGACCTGCTCCGAGACCTCCCCCGCCGTTTCGACGATCAGCTCCATGGGGCGGCCGTCGGGCAGCAGGCGGATACCGTCTTCGTCTCGCTCGGTGAGGCCAATCTCATCCAGCAGGGCGTTCGCCTGATCCGGGTTATGCTCGACCCAACTGTCGGCGAACTGGGGACGGAACAGCGGACTGTAGGGCAGGACGGTGTTGTTGCTCGGCCGTGCCAGGCCGAAATAGAGGAAGTTGTTGATCGCCTGGCGGTCGACGGCGAGGCTGAGGGCTCGCCGAAAGCGCACATCCCGTAACAGTGTCCGCCAGGTGGAATCGTTGGCGTTGAGATTGGGGAAGAGCGCGAGCTGCGAGCCGGTTCCCTGGCTCCAAAGCAAGGTCTTGATGTTCTCGGAGCCGGCCTCCTTCATCACCACGATGTCCTTGAAGGTCAGGCCGCGGGCCTGCAGGTCGCTCTCGCCAGTCGCCGTCTTGGCCGGGATCAGGCCGCCGCCGGTCACCTGCAACAGCACCTCGTCGATATACGGCAGTTGCCGTCCCTCTCCATCCATGCGGTGGTAGTATGGATTGCGCACCGCGCGCATGCGTTTGACCGGCGGGCGGGAGGTCAGCTTCCAAGGCTGAAGAGTTGGGAGATCGGGGTTACTGAGCTTGTAGAGATTGCCTCTCTTCTCGTGCAGCGCCGCCCAACTTTCCACGGCAGCGTCCTTTGCCATGGCAGCCAAAGCATCCTCATCCGCATAACGGGCATGGAACTGCTTCATGTAGTGGGCGGGCCGGTAGATGAAGAGCGGATAGGCGCCGGCGATGCGCTGCAGGAAAAAGGGGTTCGGCCGGCTCCAGGTATAGCGAACCGTGAATTGGTCGAGCACCTCGAACTGCGGCGCTTCCTCGCCTGGCATCATTGCGCTCGGCAGCCCGCTGGGCGATAGCATCTCGTTGTTCGCCACGTCCTCCCAGTAGTACCGGAAGTCTTCCGCAGTAAAGGGATGGCCATCGGACCAGCGGTGGCCTTCCCTTAGCTTGAGGGTGAAGATACGTCCTTCCTCGACCGTCACGGACTCGAGCAGGTCCGGTTTCAATTCGAGTTCCGGCGTGTAGCCGACCAAGCGGGCATAGCCATAGATAACGAGTAGCTTGGAATCCGAATGCTTGCGCACCAGGGTGTGCAGCGTTCCCCCATGGTGCCCGATGCTGCGGCCATCGGCCTGCAGGTCGATGACATAGGGTTTGGCGGGCATGCGTTCGGCGACCGGTGGCAATTCGCCCTTCGCCACAGCCTCCGCCAGGATAGGCGGCTCTTGCGGGGCCGGCTGCGCGTTTGCTGCCGCCGCCGTCAGCAGCGATGCGATAACGGCCAGCGAGGCCAGCCAAGTTCCTGAGATTCCCCCTGTCTCACGCATCGCCACCGCCGTTCCCACTCCGCAGTTTGGACATCGAGTCACGCTCAAGATGTCGTGAGCGCTATGCAGAGATAACATCGCAGGCATCTTTTGCCTAGGCGCGACCGCAGGAACGAACCAATGATGGCTCTATTTGGCCTTAGTCATGGCCAATGACGGCTAAGCAGGGCCTTTGAAAGCATTGACGATGGGATAGCGGCGGTCGCGCCCGAACGCCCGGCGGGTGATCTTGACCCCCGGCGGCGCCTGACGGCGTTTGTATTCGGCGTTTTCCAACATTCGCCAGACACGATTCACCGTCGTCCGCTCGTGGCCGCGAGCGACAATGCCCTCGACGGGCACTTCACCCTCGATCAGGCAGGCAAGGATGTCATCGAGCGCCTCATAAGGCGGCAGGCTGTCCTGGTCGGTCTGGTCGGGTTTCAGCTCCGCCGAGGGCGCCTTGGTAATGATCCGCTCCGGAATGACGCGGCCGGCCGGGCCGAGCGCGCCCTTCGGTAGGGCTTGGTTCCGCCACTGGGACAGCTTGTAGACCATCGTCTTGTAAACGTCCTTCAAGACGTTGTAGCCACCGCACATGTCGCCATAGAGAGTGGCGTAGCCGACGCTCATCTCCGACTTGTTTCCGGTGGAGAGCACCATGTGGCCGAACTTGTTGGAGAGCGCCATCAGCAGAATGCCGCGAGCGCGCGCCTGGATATTCTCCTCGGTGGTGTCGGGGGGCAGCGAGTCGAAAAGCGGCCGCAGCATGGTTTCGAACGCCTGCATCGACGGCTCGATCGAGACTTCGTCGAGTTGGAGGCCAAGCAGGCCGGCGCACTCGGCTGCATCCTCCAGACTCTCCCGGCTGGTATAGGGCGATGGCATCATCACACAGCGCACCTGCTCCGCCCCGAGCGCGTCGGCGGCGATAGCGGCTGAGAGGGCCGAGTCTATTCCGCCGGAGAGCCCGATGACGACGCCGGGGAAGCCGTTCTTTCCCACATAGTCGCGGAGGCCGAGGATAAGAGCGCGATAGATCGGCTCGAGCCCCTCTTCCAAAGGCTCCATCCCGCCAGCCTCACAGTGCCAACTGTCGTCCTCGCCCCGGTGCCACGCCGTCAAGGCAATCGCGGTCTCGAATGCCGGCATCTGGGTGGCCAAGGCGCGGTTGGCGTTGAGCACGAAGGAACCGCCGTCGAACACCAGCTCGTCCTGCCCGCCGACCTGGTTAACGTAGACGAGCGGCAGGCCCGTCTCGACGACGCGCGCCACAGCCAGCTGCATGCGCTCGTCATACTTGTCCCATTCGAAGGGCGAGCCGTTGATGACGACGAGCAGCTCCGCCGCCGACTCTTCCAGGCACTCGGCAACGTCCTCGAACCACATGTCTTCGCAGACCATGACACCGAGGCGCACGCCCTTGAAGCTGACCGGCCCCGGCAAGGGTCCCGGCTTGAAGACGCGCACCTCGTCGAAGACACCGTAGTTGGGCAGCTCGTGCTTGCAGCGCACCGCCGCCACCTCGCCGTCAGCCAGCAAGAAGGCGGCGTTGAACACGTGCCCCCGCAAAGCCTCTTGGCGCGTGCGGTCTTCCCGCCAAGGCGCCCCGATCAGGAGTGCCGGGCCGCCGTCCGCCGTTTCCAGGGCCAAGGCGTCAAGCGCCGCCTCGACCTCTTCGAGAAAATGCGCCTTCAACACCAAGTCTTCGGGCGGATAGCCGCAGAGGACCAGCTCGCTGGCAACCATCAGATCGGCACCCAGCGATGCGGCCTCGGCCCTCGCGTCCCGCAAGCGGCGCAGGTTTCCCGCCACGTCGCCGACGACGGGGTTGAGCTGAGCCAAGGCAATCTTCAATCGATCCGTCATATCCGATACCTAGCGGTCGTTCGAAAGGGGAACAAGCACCCGCGCGTTCCCGGCGCACCCAGCGGCGTTCGGTCTCAGATCTACATCCGACGACAACACGCCCCTGCGCCGCAAGGCCCGGGCGTGGGACTATCGTCGCAGCGCGCGGCAACTAACCCTGTGATACCGTGCTAACCACTCTATTTCTCTATGCAATTGGTCGAAGCACTGGAGTTCACGAACAGGATGACCATCCGGCAAACAGAACGGCGACCGCGATCTCCTCGTTTCGAGGGACCTCAACGGTCTTCTTCCCGGCTGATGGCTGTCGGCCTCATTGCCCTCCTCCTGCCCCTGGCCGCCTGCGAAGAGGATGCACCACCGCCGGTCGAGACTGTGCGAGCAATCAAAACCATGACCGTGGCCGACCGGGCGTCCGGCACGGTTCGCAAGTTCGCCGGTATCGTGGAGGCCGTGGACACGTCGAGCCTGAGCTTCGAGGTGGCCGGTAACGTGCAGGAGCTTCAGGCCGAGCGTGGCGACGACGTAGAGCGCGGGGAGGTCCTCGGGCGACTGGACGACGAGCCCTTCAAGCTCGCGGTCGAAGGGGCCGAAGCCGCGCTGGGCCGAGCCAAAGCACAGTTTGCGGAAGCAACCACCGAGTTTCAGCGGCAAGAAACGCTCTTCCAGAAGGGCTGGGTTGCCAAGGCAGCCTATGATCAGGCTCTGGCGAGCTACCAAAGCGCCGAAAACAACGTCAAGTATCAGCAGTCGCAGCTCAACCTGGCGAAGCGCGATCTCGAGAAGACCACCCTCACCGCCCCCTTCAACGGCATCATCTCCGAGCGGCACGTGGATGCCTTTCAGGAAATCAGTCGGGGCGAGCCGATCTTCGACATCTACGCCGAGGAAGCGATGCAGGTCCACTTGAGCGTACCTGAGACCAGCATCCGGGAAATCCACCTCGGCTTGCCGGCCGAGTTCAGCTTCCCGACCCGGCCCGGCGTGATCCTCGAGGGTCGCGTCAACGAGATCGGCACGGTGGCCGAAGCCGCCAACGCCTTCCCGGTGAAAATCGCCCTGCTCCAAGGCAGCGACGAGGTGCTGCCGGGCATGACGGCGGAAGCCACCTTGCTGCTCGGCGGTGAAGAGGACGCGACCTCCTATCTCGTCCCGGTCTCGGCGATTGCCCCCGGGACGGAACCCCGAACCGGCTACATCTTCGTGTTCGATGCCGATAGCTCGACGGTGCGCCAAGTCGCGGTGCGCAGCGAAGGTGTCCGCGACAATCAGGTGGTGATCTCCGAAGGCGTGGGGGGCGGGGATGTTATCGCCGTTGCCGGCGTCAGCTTTCTCTCCGACGGCCAGCGGGTGAAGCTGATGCAGCCCTGAGCCCAGCTTCTATTCCATCGCACCAAAGCAGATCTCAAACGGCGCAAGGGGGATAGTGGTCGGACCTCATGGGCGGCATCACAGCCTTTTCGCTTAACAATTCGCGCCTGACGATCACCTTTCTCGCGGTCGTCATCCTCGCAGGACTGCAGCTCTTCCTGATCTTTCCCCGCAATGAAGATCCGACGATCGTGATTCGCGAGGCGGTCATCACTGCGAGCTTCCCTGGCATGACGCCGGATCAGGTCGAAGAACTGATCACCCGGAAGATCGAAGAGCAGATCCGCACCATGCCGGAGATCGACGAGATCACCTCCGACAGCAAGACCGGCCAGAGCATCATTCATGCGGTACTGCGTGACGAGTACGACGATCTGCAGGAGATCTTCAATCGTCTGCGCAACAAGATGGACGATATCCGCCCGGAGCTGCCGGACGGCACGCTGGGGCCCTTCGTCAACGACGAGTTCGGCCTGACCGCGGTCGCCACCGTTGCATTGTGGAGCGACGGTTTCTCCATGGCCGAGATGCGCCTGGTGGCTCGGGATATTCGCGACCGTCTCTACGAGCTCGATGGCATTCGCAAAATCGAGCTGTACGGCGTTGAAGAAGAGCAGGTCTTTCTCGAGTACTCCAATAGCAAGTTGGCTCAGTTCGGCATCGATGTCGCCGACATCGTCACCACCCTGACGCGCCAGAACGTGATTCTGCCGGGCGGCACCTATGACGTCGATCAGCAAGCCCTGATCATCTCACCTTCCGGCAATTTCGAGAGCGTAGA
Source organism: Rhodovibrionaceae bacterium (assembly GCA_028279885.1). GTDB lineage: Bacteria > Pseudomonadota > Alphaproteobacteria > Kiloniellales > DSM-21159 > JANQMX01. The sequence continues at coordinate 8,727 of JANQMX010000102.1, forward strand.
CGACATTCGCAACGTGCTGCTCCGCATCCCGAACAGCGAGCAGGTGGTCCCCATCACCGAGGTCTTGACCGTTTCCCGCGGCTACCGCGACCCGCCACGCGAGCTCGCCTATTTCAATGATGAGCAAGCCATCGTTATCAGTCTCTCGATCGTTCCGGGGGTGAACAGCGTCGAGTTCGGCGAACGCCTGACGCGCAAGCTGGATGAGCTCGAGGCGCAGCTCCCAGTCGGTTACGTGCTCGACTATGCGACCTTCCAACCGGATCTGGTGAAGACGGCTGTCAATGGCGCGCTCTTCAACGTCTATCAGACCATCTTTGTCGTGCTAATTGTGGTCATCCTCTTCCTGCGCCTGCGCGCGGGCCTGATCGTCGGCGGCTTCGTACCCCTTGCAATGCTGTTCGGCCTCATCTTCATGTACATCTCCGGCATCGAGCTCGAGCGCGTGTCCATCGTCTCCGCGATCGTCGCTCTCGGTATGCTGGTCGACAATGCGATCGTCGTAACCGAAGACATCCGAACGCGGCTGGAAACGGGAACCGAGCGGCGAGAAGCCTGCATCGCCTCCGGTAAAAGTCTGGCTATCCCGCTGCTCACCTCCACCCTGACCACCGTGCTCGCTTTCACGCCCATGCTGCTGATCGACGGGCAAACCGGCGAGTACGCCTTCTCCCTGCCGGCGGTGGTCGCCATCCTGCTGCTTGGCTCCTGGTTCCTGTCGATCTACGTAACGCCCAGCCTGTGCTACTGGTTCCTCAAGGTGAAGCCGAAGGAAGCTGCTGCCGGCGGAGCTGAGGTCGATCCCTACGGCGGCCGTTTCTACAGCATCTACCGCGGCCTGCTGGAAACGGCTTTGAGCCAGCGCTTCGTTGTCATCGGAATCGTGCTGCTGCTGCTCGCTGGCGCCGGCGTGCTTTCGCAAAACCTCGTCCGCGAGTTCTTCGGGCCGAGCGACCGCAATCAGTTTCTCGTCTATCTCGATCTTCCGGCCGGCTCCCGCACCCAGGCGACGGCCGAGGTGACGCGCAATATGACGACTTGGTTCAATGACAAGGAGATCAATCCGGAGATCACCAGCAGCATTGCCTATGTCGGCACCGGCGGTCCGCGCTTCTTCCTCTCCCTCTCTCCGGTCGACCCGGACCCTCATGTCGCCTTCGCCGTGGTCAATACGGAGACGGCCGATCAGGCGCCGATCGTCATCGAGCGCTTGCGGCAGTTCGCGGCCGACCGGCTGCCCGAAGGCGAGGTGCGGGTCAAACGCATGTGGCTTGGCGCCTCCGAGCCCGGCTACACCGAGTTTCGGCTGATCGGCCCCGACCCTGAGTATCTCTATGAGAAGGGCCTGGAGCTTCAGCGAGCGCTCAAGCAGCTGCCGGGCATCGACTACGCGAAGCTCGACTGGGAGAACCGGGTGGTGCGTATCGAGGTCGCCGTCGATCAGGTTCGGGCCCGGCGCGCCGGCGTGAGCTCCGAAGCCGTCGCGCGCTCGCTCAGCGCCTATACCGACGGCAACCAGATTACCGACTACCGCGAGGGCGATCTCGCCATTCCGGTTATCGTGCGCTCGGTTGCGGAAGAACGCGCCTTGCTGGCCGATCTATGGAACATCAACGTCTACTCGGAGGAGACGGGCAACCTCGTTCCGCTCGACCAGATCGCGGACATCTCCGGCGTCTGGCAGTTCAGCCGCATCAAGCGGCGCGATCAGGAACGCACGGCCACAGTCGAGTCACGCCACCGCACGCTCAAGGCGCCACAGCTGCTTGCGGCCGCCATGCCGGCGCTGGAGGGTCTCGAGCTGGCGCCGGGATACCGTTGGGAAATCGGCGGCGAGATCGAGGACTCGGCCGAGACGAATGAGAAGCTCTTCCGCTATCTGCCGCAGTGCGTCGCCGCGATCATCGTGCTGCTGATCTGGCAATTCAACTCCTTCCGCCGCCCGGCAATCATCATGCTGACCATCCCGCTGGCCTTCGCGGGTGCCATGGTCGGGCTCCTGGTGATGCGCGCGCCCTTCGACTTCTTCGCCATCCTGGGCCTGCTCAGCCTGGCCGGCGTGATCATCAACAACGGCATCGTCCTGATCGACCGCATCGACGGCCTGCAGGTGGAGGGACGTTCGCCCTACGATGCCATTGTCGGGGCCGCGATCGCGCGCATGCGGCCAATCCTCATGTCGGCCACCACCACGCTTTTGGGCGTGACGCCGCTGATCATCCTGGTCGATCCGCTGTTCTATGCCATGGCCTGCGTGATTGCCTTCGGCCTGGCGCTGGGCACCGTGCTGACCCTGGTGGTGGTGCCCGTTCTCTACGCGCTCTTCTTCGGCGTTAAGCCTGCGACGGCGGAGGCTAAGCTTCAGCCTGCTTGAGGTACCGTTTCGGGCTCTCGCCCATGACCTTGCGGAACATGGCGATGAAAGCGGAGGGGCTGTCGTAGCCCACGGCAAAGGCGACGCTGGTCACCGGCTCACCTTCGGCCAGGCGGGCCAGCGCCACCTGCAGGCGCAGGCGCTGGCGCCAATCGCGGAAGCCCATGCCGGTCTCGGCCTCGAACAGCCGGGCCATGGTGCGCGGGCTCGCCCCCGCCTCCCGCGCCAGCGCCTCCAAGCCGGTGGGATCGGACGGCTCTTCCAAGAGGCGCTCGACCAACGCACGGATGCGCGGCTCTTCCGGCAGGGGCAGATAGAGGGACTCCGCCGGTGCCGAGCGCAGGCGATCGAGCAGCAGAGCCAGCAGATGCCCCGCCTGTCCCGCCGGGTCGTAGTCGGCCGGCTGGCGGCTCATCTCCACGATCAGCTCACGCAGCAGCGGGCTGACGCTGACCACATGGCAATGCTCCGGCATCATCGCCGCCTCAGGCAACATGTAGAGCGTGCAGAAGGTCAAGGGCGCCAGGTTGATCTTGCGGTGGACGATGCCGGCGGGAATCCAAACCGCCCGCAGCGAGGGGGTCACCCAAAGCCCCGCCGGGGTCTCGATCCGCATCAACCCCTGCGCGGCATAGAGAAGCTGACCGTAGTTATGACTGTGCCAATCGGTCAAACGGCCAGCCGGCTCGTCGCTGGCATAGCCGACGGCGGGCCGCCAAGGGTCCGGCTCCGGCAGATTGCCGAGCCTCGGATCACGTTGGCCGGTTCTCAACATTGATTGTCACTATGACGATAGACGGCCAGGGCCGCCAAGACTAATAATTTCACAGTTCTTGGCGCCGATTTAGGCGCCGTCTCTTTGCCGGGTTCGGACATGCTCAATCGCTTGCGGGACATCCTCGCCAGCCTCCGTGCCAAGGGCTGGGCTCGCCGGAAGCGCTGCTGCTCTTGATGGGCGCGGCCGCCCCGCTGTCCTTCGCCACCTGGATGGCGCTGCTCAACAACTTCGCCATCGAGCGCGCGGCTTTCACCGGCGCTGAGATGGGCATCCTGCAGAGCGTGCGCGAGGTGCCCGGCTTTCTCGCCTTCACGGCCGTCTTCGTGCTGCTGCTGCGCGAGCAGGTCTTCGCCTACGTCTCGCTCATCCTGCTCGGCATCGGCACGGCGCTGACCGGCTACTTCCCCACGGTGCTCGGCCTCTACGTCACCACGGTCATCATGTCGATCGGCTTCCACTACAATGAGACCGTCCAGCAAAGCCTGGCCTTGCAGTGGCTCGGCAAGGACCGCGCGCCCATCGTGCTGGGCCGCGTGGTCGCCGCGGCCAGCCTGGCCGCCCTCGTTGCCTACGGGCTGATCTGGCTCGGCTTCCAGGTCTTCGAGACCGACTACAAGCTGGTCTATCTGATCGGCGGTGGTGCCACGGTCGCCATCACGCTCTTCGCCTGGCGCGCCTATCCTCAGATCAAGGAGGCCGTGCCGCAGCACAAAAAGCTGATCCTGCGACGACGCTACTGGCTCTACTACGCCCTCACCTTCCTATCCGGCGCCCGGCGGCAGATCTTCATCGTCTTCGCCGGCTTCATGATGGTCGAGAAGTTCGGCTTCTCGGTCGCCAACATCACCCTGCTCTTCCTGGTCAACTACGCCGCCAACGTCTGGCTGGCGCCGCTGATCGGCCGGCTGATCGCCCGCTGGGGCGAGCGCAAGGCCCTGACCATCGAGTACATCGGCCTGATCTTTGTCTTCACCTCCTATGCCTTCGTCGACAACGAGTGGTTGGCCGCGGCGCTCTACGTGATCGACCACCTCTTCTTCGCCATGGCCATCGCCATCAAGACCTACTTCCAGAAGATCGCCGACCCGCGGGACATCGCCCCGACCGCCGCCGTCTCCTTCACCATCAACCACATAGCCGCCGTGGTGCTGCCCGCCCTACTCGGCATCGTCTGGCTGGTCAGCCCGCCGGCCGTCTTCCTGACCGGCGCCGCCATCGCCGTCTGCTCGCTCATCCTCACGCAGCTGGTCCCGCAGCGCCCCGAACCGGGCCTCGAAACCACCTTTGCCCGCCCGGCGATTCAGCCGGCCGAGTGAACGTCGCGAGCCGCGTCTTTTTCTTCGACGATCCGCACATTTCGCGCTTGCCTTCCGGCCCCGCGCGGCTCATGCATCCGCGCTAAATTCGGAACGGGTGGGACGCGTTCATGAAGGCAGCCATTTGCTACGAGTTCGGTCAGCCGCTGGTCGTCGAGGAGATCGAGTTGGCTCCGCCGCAAGCCGGCGAAGTTCGGGTCAAACTCACCGCCTGCGCCATCTGCCACAGCGACATCCTCTTTGCCGAGGGCGCCTGGGGCGGCACACTGCCAGCGGTCTACGGGCATGAAGCAGCGGGCATCGTCGCCGAGCTCGGGCCAGGGGTCGAAGGCTTGGCCGTGGGGGACCACGTAGTGGTTACCCTGATCCGCTCCTGCGGCACCTGCCACTACTGCGCTCAAGGCAAGCCCTATGCCTGCGAGACCAAATTCGCGCTCGACCGCAACAGCCCGATCACGAAGGCCGATGGCTCGGCTATAACCCATGGCCTGCGCACCGGTGCCTTCGCCGAAGAGGCCGTCGTTCACGCCTCCCAGGTCGTCGCCATCCCGAAGGAGGTCCCACTGGAAAGCGCCTCTCTGCTTGGCTGCGGCGTGATCACCGGCTTTGGCGCCGTGGTCAACACCGCCTCCGTGCCAGCCTATAGCAGCGTCGTCGTCATCGGCACCGGCGGCGTCGGCCTCAACAGTGTGCAGGGAGCCGTGCAAAGCGGCGCCAGCACGATCATCGCCATCGACTTGCTGGACGAGAAGCTGGAGGCGGCGCGCAAGTTCGGCGCCACACACGTCATCAACGCAATCAAGGAAGACGTGGTCGCCGCGGTCAAGGACGCGACCGAGGGCCGCGGCGCCGACTACGTCTTCGTCACCGTCGGTGCCACCAAGGCCATCGAGCAGTCCTACGACCTCATGGGCAAGGGCGGCGCCGTGGTCCTGGTCGGCATGACCGCAAGCGATGTGATGACCGAGTATTGCCCCTGCAACATCGCCGACAACAGCCAGCGCATCCTCGGCAGCAAGATGGGCTCGGCCCGCATCCAGGTCGACATCCCCTCGCTGGTCGCGCTCTACCAGCAGGGACGCCTGCAGCTCGACGAGCTGATCAGCGGCCGCTACCGCCTGGACGAGATCAACGATGCGATCGAGAGCGTGAAGAAGGGCGAGGCCCTGCGCAACGTGGTGGTGTTCTAGAGCCCTCTTGTCTGAGACCTGACACAATACACGGCGGCCGCCCCTTCACGCGGCGCTTGCGCATTGGACATCGGCGTCATCTTGCCGCTTGGGCGCGGTCACCGGCTTGAGCTCGCGGCCCTCGCGGATGAAGACCAGGGGGCGCGAGAAGACGAGGTTGATCTGCCGACGGAGCGAGTCTGCCTGAAGCGGTTTCGACATGAACCCGTGCACGCCCGCATTGAGCGCATTGCTAAGCTGCTTTTGGGTTGCGTCTCCTGTCAGCATGAGAACAGGAAGATAGGGGTTCGGGCTATCGTCCGCCGTACGCAGCAAGCGGGTAAACTCGATACCGTCGAGCGGCGTCATATGCAGGTCGCAGATCACGACGTCGGCTGCGAACGTCTTGAGCTGCTGCATGGCATCGGCGCCGTCCTCGGCTTTCGCGATGGAGGAGACGCCCATTTCGCGCAGCATCTCGGCGAGCATGAGGCGCGCCGTTCTGCTGTCGTCGACGACCATCGTTTTCAGATTGGTCAGATTTACACGAAGAAATGCCATTGCCCTTTCCCCTTTTCACCGCACCTGGCTGCATGAGGGTGCTGGCTTGGCGCCGAATTGCTACGGGCCTGCCATCTTCCCCGGCGCACATCCCGATCTCTCGCCTGCGAAGTGGCCTCCATGCGTCGTTTCCCTATGTTCCCCGCTTGCATATTCAAACGTGTAGAGGGCCTTCCCTGACAACACACCTATACTTGCAGGGGCTTATTCTGGGTTACAAGTAATATCGCGCCGGATATCTCTAAAATTTTCCGCATTATCAAATCTTTATCCATGTTTATAGTTGAGATAAAAGGGGTTTTACAGAAATTTAGGGATAGATAAAGTTGCGAACACCTGTGACAGCAAACCGACAAGGCCGTGGATGGAGGCGCGAGCACGGCAAAGGCACGACAGATCCAGCAACCTATGGGAGAGAAACCGAGCATCTCGGAGCCGGTTCGGCAATCACAATTGTTCGGGCTCTGCGCGAGCTCGACGCTGGGCGGGGCATTGGCAAAAACCATCTGAATTTCAACGACGCACCGAGGTCGGGAATTGACGCCTACGGAACAAGGCCGCTTCCATCTCTTGCGCTTCAATGCGACAGCATAACTGGGGACCAGCCATGAAGATCACCGACTGCAAGACTTTCGTCGTCGGCAATCCGCCGCCACATTTCGGCGGCCAGTACTTCGTCTTCGTCAAGCTGATCACCGACAACGGCATCGCCGGCTACGGCGAGGTCTACTCGGTCCCCTTCCACCCGCATGTGGTCACTCACATGATCGAGGACGTCTTCGCCCGTCAGGTCGAGGGCACCGATCCCTTCAAGATCGAGCGCCTCTGGCGCATCGTCTATTCCAGCGGCTTCACCCAACGCCCGGATACCTCGATCCTCGGCATCCTGAGCGGCATCGAGATGGCCTGTTGGGACATCGTCGGCAAAGCGCTCGGCAGGCCGGTTTACGAGCTGCTCGGCGGCCAGGTGCACGAGCGGCTGCGCAGCTACACCTACATCTACCCGGAGCCCGACGACAAAACCGACGTTTACGTCGACCCGGACTTGGCCGTACAGCGCGCACTCAAGTACGCGGACATGGGCTTCACGGCGGTAAAGTTCGATCCCGTGAGCCCCTTCACCGCCTTCGACCCCCGGCAGCTCTCCCTGGAGGCGCTCGACCGCGCCGAGCGCTTCGTGAAGATGCTGCGGGAAGCGCTCGGTCCGCGCTGCGATCTCCTGTTCGGCACCCACGGACAGATGACCACCTCCAGCGCCATCCGTTTGGCCAAACGCCTGGAGCCCTACGATCCGCTCTGGCTCGAAGAGCCGGTGCCGCCGGAGAACGCCGAAGAGATGGCTCGGGTCGCACGGCAAACCTCCATCCCCATCGCCACCGGAGAGCGTCTCGGCAGCAAGTACGAGTTCGCGCGGCTGCTGACGGAGCAGGCCGCCTCCATCCTGCAGATGAACCTGGGTCGGGTCGGCGGTATCCTGGAAGCCAAGAAGATCGCCGGCATGGCAGAGGCGCACTACGCCCAGATCGCGCCGCACCTCTATTGCGGACCGATCGTCGGCGCCGCCAACGTGCAGATCAGCGCCTGCACGCCGAACTTCCTCATTCTCGAGAGCATCCAGGATTGGGGCGGCTTCCATGCCGAGATCCTCAAGAAGCCCATGCAATGGGAAGAGGGCTATGTCATCCCGCCAAGCGCGCCCGGCATCGGCGTCGAGCTCGATGAAGAGGTGGCAGCCCGCCATCCCTATGAGGGTCAGGCCCTGCACCTGGACATGCACGACCAGCCGGTCTGATCAAACCCAACACGCCAGTTAGAGGGGAGCACGCCCATGCGCATGGGATTCATCGGCCTTGGCAATCTCGGCAAGCACCTGGCGGCGAGCCTGCTGCGCGAGGGCTTCACAGTCACCGTCCATGACCTCGACAAAGCGAACGCCGAAGACTTGCTGGCTGCCGGTGCGTCCTGGGGCGACTCCCCGAAAGCGCTGGCGGTGGCTTCGGACAGCGTCATCACCTGCCTGCCCTCACCCCGCGCTGTCGACGCGGTGATGACCGGCCCGGAGGGTGTGCTGGCGGGCCTGGCATCGGGCGGCACCTGGGTCGAGATGAGCACCAACGACCAACACGAGATTCAGCGCTTGGCGGAGCTCGCCGCCGCGCAAGGTGTCGCCACCCTGGAAGCGCCGGTAACCGGCGGCGTGCATCGCGCCGCCAGCGGTGAGATCACCGTGCTGGTCGGCGGCGAAGAGGCTGCCTACCAGGCCCACCTGCCTGCCCTCCAAGCCATGGGCGGCGAGGTCTTCCACATGGGTCCGCTCGGCAGTGCCTCTGTGATCAAGGTGATCACCAACATGCTGGCTTTCATCCACCTGGTGGCGGCGGGCGAGGCGCTGATGCTGGCCAAGCGCGGCGGCCTCGATCTTGCCCAGTCCTTCGCTGCCATCCGAGCCAGCTCGGGCAACAGCTTCGTGCATGAGACCGAGAGCCAGGTGATCCTGAACGGCAGCTACAATATCGGCTTTACCCTGGACCTCGCCTGCAAGGACCTGGGCTTCGCGCACGATCTCGGCCGCGAGTTCGGCGTCCCGCTGGAGCTCGCCGGGATGGTAGAGCAGATCTTCGCCCGGGCCCGGGCGCAATACGGGGGCGATGCTTGGTCGCCCAAGGTGGTCAAGCAGTTGGAAGACGCTCTGGGCACGGAGCTGCGCGCCGCCGGCTTCCCGGCCGTGCTGAGCGAGAACGACTAAGGCCCGTCGACATTCATTTCACAGTCGTGGCGGGGACAGATTTTTGCCAGGGTTAGGAGCAGGCGGCGCCGTGGGGTGAGCCCCCCACAAGGCGTCCACGGCACGGCCTCTGGTTAGCGGCCCCTGAAACGCGGCGGCCGCTTCTCCTCATAGGCTGCAAGGCCTTCGCGCAAGTCCTCGGACGCAAAGAGGTCGGACTGAAGCTCCGCCTCCGTCAGCAGGACCTGCTCGAGAGCCTGAGGATAGGTGGCCAGAACTCGCTTGATCGCGGCCAACGCCAGAGGAGACTCTCCGGCAAAGCGCTCTCCTTCCCTCAGCGCCGCGTCGAGCGCTTGACCGGGCGGCACAACCCGGTCCACGAGACCGAGACCGAATGCCTCCCTCCCGGACAAGGTTTCACTCATCATGAGCAGGCGCCGGGCGCCAGCGACTCCCATACGCGCCGGAATGGACCACAAGGCTCCGAGATCCGGCATCAACCCGACCTTGCCGAAGGCCGGAATGAAACGTGCGTCCTCTGCGGCCACCACCACATCGCAACACGCCGCCAGCGACAAGCCGGCCCCCACCGCACAGCCTTCCACGGCCGCGATCACGGGCTTGTTCGCCTGCACGATCGCACGCACGACACCTTGCGAGCGCTCGATCCTCTCCCGACCGGTCTCGCGCGTCAGGGTCCCCATGGTGCTGACGTCACCCCCAGCACAGAACACCCCGCCAGCTCCGTTGATGACAACCGCTCTTATCGCGCTCTCGCGGTCGGCCTCGTTCAACAAGCGAATGACATCGTCGCGCATTTGCACCGAGAGTGGATTGCGGCGTTGCGGGTCGTATAGCGTCAGGACGCCAAGTGCTCCGCGGCGCTCGAAGATTGCCGCAGAGCACGATGTCGCATCGCGTTCCCGACCGGCTCCCCCAACCCCTTCCACTGTCCTGCCATCAAGTTCGGTCATTGCCTCTCCAAGCCCTCGGCCTCACGGTCGCAAGCTACCGCAAGTTGCGCATCGCATTTTTGATAGTACGGTACCGCAGAATGAAATCAATATTGCACATAGCAACCAAATTGGTCTAATATTCGTTCACTTGGCGGTGCGATGTCCAGATCGCATCGCAAACTCACAAGATCAATCGTGAGGCCATGACTCGGGTCGCCATCATTGGGGCCGGGCAGACGCCGTTCCGTGTCCGTCCGGATGCCACATTGAAAGAACTTTTCGCCGCCGCAGTAGAGGCGGCCGTCAGCGATATCCGACACGGATTCGATCCACAGGAGATCGAAGAAGCCTACATCGGCAGCTTGGCGACCGGCGGCAGCCAGCTCGGCAACTTCGGGCCGCTGATGGCTGAAAACGCCGGCCTGACGGGAGCAGCCGCGCAACGCGTGGAAAACGCCTGCGCCTCTTCGGGCTTTGCCTTCCGCGACGCGGTCATGGCGGTTGCCTCGGGACGCGTGCGCTTTGCCTTGGCGGGCGGCATCGAGAAGATGTCCGACCTGCCTCGGGCCCGAAACCGCGGCTGGCTCGGGGTCTCCGGCGACGTGGAGTGGGAACGCCTGGCCGGCACGAACTTCCCGGGCATCTATGCCATGATCGCGCGCCGCCACATGTACGAGCACGGCACCACGCGCGGCCAGATCGCCGGCGTGGCAGTGAAGAACCGAAGCCATGCCGTGGCGAACCCGAAGGCGCAGCTGCGCAAGCCACTCAGCCTCGAGGACGCGCTCGCCGCGCCGATGCTGGCCGATCCTCTTGGATTCTGCGATGCCTGCGGCATCACGGACGGCGCCTCCGCCGTGATCCTCTGCCGCTGGGAAGACGCGGGCGCCTTGACCGACAGGCCCGTGGAAGTCGTCGGCAGCGGTGTCGGCAGCGACGTCGTCGCGCTTCACGACCGGGCGGTCTGCACCCGCCTCGACGCCGTCCGCCGGGCCGCCCAGCAGGCCTATGCGAGCGCCGAGGTCGAGCCGGCCGACATCGACATCGCCGAGGTCCACGACTGCTTTACCATCGCCGAACTGCTCGCCTATGCGGATCTTGGCTTTTGCAGCGAGGAAGAGGCGGGCCGCCTTCTCGACGAGGGTGAAACGCGCCTCGGCGGACGGCTGCCGGTCAATGTCTCGGGCGGCCTGATCGCCAAGGGCCACCCCATCGGGGCCACCGGTACCGGCCAGATCACCGAGCTGGTCCACCAGCTCCGCGGCAGCGTGGCCGAAACCGAGCGCCAGGTGCCGGACGCGCGCTATGGCCTTGCGCACAATGTAGGTGGGTCCGGCGGCAGCGCCGCCGTGCACATTCTCAAGGCCCCGGCCTAAGGCCAGATACCAAAGCCCTCGGACCAGACCAGGAACCTGCCGATGTCGACAGAGTCGCCGCCAGATACCGTCCCCGTCGCGCTGGAGGCCTATGCGGCGAGCCTGCCGGCCCTGCGGCTTCCGGCAACTGCATACCGCGCGGCTTGGGGACAGTGCGCCGCTAAAGGGATGAGGCGCAAGGCCGTGTGCGCCTTTGACGAGGATCCGATCACCCTTGCCGTGGCCGCCGCGCGCGCCGCCGGAGCGGAGACTCTCACGCCGAATGCGCTGTTCCTCGGCACCACGACGCTGCCCTACGACGAAAAGCCCTCGGCGGCGACCCTCGTTTCCGCCTTGACCGCAGAGACCGACCTGCATGTCGTAGAGTTGCACGGCTCCCCCCTGGCTGGCCTGCAGGCGCTGGCCGCAGCCACCGACTACTGCCGGGCACATCCCGGACGCCGCGCCCTTGCCGTGGCCGCGGATGCCCCGGCCGCCGCCCCAGACGCGCCCCTCGAACACGGGCTCGGCGCGGGCGCCTGCGCTTTCACCCTTGGGCCGGGGCCGGGGCCTGTGACCATCGGGCGCTACACGGCCGTAAGCCGGGAAACCTTCGGCAGCCGCATGCGTCGCCGGGAGTCGCCCTGGACCAGCGATCTCGAACTGCGCGGCGACACGCTCGGCGCCGTGCTCGACGATCTTGCAACGGCCATGGGACCGCTGCGCCCGACGCCGACCCGTTTGGCGGCCGGCGGTACCGCCGCGGATGTCCGCCGTATCGCGAGACATATGAAAATGCCGCAGGAGGCCATCTCCAATCTCTTTGCAGAGGTCGGCGACGCGGGTGCCGCCAATGCCGCGCTGGCGCTTGCCAATGCTCTGGACGAGGCCGCCGCCGGGGAGAGCCTGCTTGCCCTGACCGCGGGCGCCGGCGCCATCGCCCTGGAGCTCCACGTCAGCGAGCGCCCGGAAAAGCTCCGCGGCGGTCCGCCCGTCGCGACGCAAGCGACCGGCGGACGAGACGTGGACTACGTCGCCTATCTCCGCCACCGGGGCATCCTGTCCAGCCACGCCGGAGGAGCCGCATGACATCCTACATCTCCCTGCCCCTCTATGCCGCTTCGATCGGACAGCGGCTGAGGCTGGAGGCGGCGCGCTGTTCCGACTGCGGGGCCTTTACCTATCCTCAGCGCCCCGTCTGCCAAAACTGTCACGGCCGCAGCTTCTCGGCGGAGCGTCTGAGCGGCCGGGGCCGCCTGCATACCTACACCGTGATCGCCCCTGGCGGGGCGCCGGCGGAATTCGACCACCAGCAAGCGATGACCGGAGCGCTGGCCGTCGGCATCATCGACCTTGTCGAAGGCCCGCGCCTGACCGCCCAGCTCGCGGATGTGGAGGTCGAAGACTTGCACATCGGCTTGGCGATGCGCGCGGTGGTACGCCGGCTCTACGATCAGGAGGGCGTGATCCGCTACGGGACCAAGTTCGTTCCGGACGAGGCGCCCTGATCCAGCCACGGCTTCCGGTCCAGGGCGCGGTCGGCGCCGGCGTCGGGCTCACGCAACGCCCTCCCGATCTCCTCCAACCGCCGAGACCAGGTTCTCCAGCGCGGCGCCGGACAGGCCCAGCCGTTCCGCGATCACCGCGCGCGTGTCCCCGCCCGGTACGGGCGACGGACGCACGGGCAAGGGATCGTTGCCGACGAAGCGCAGAGGAGATCCGGGCGTCAGGACAGTGCCGACTCCCGGTTGCTGCACCTGCGCGAACAGCGGATTGGCGTCCGAGCAGGCCGGGTCACTCTCCACCAGCTCCCGGACGGTCTGATAGGGCCCCCATAGCACCCGATGGGCGTCGAAGGCGTGGCCCACGTCGGCCAGCGTCCGGCCCGCCACCCAAGGCTCCAGCATCGCGGCGATGGCCCGGCGGCATCGCCAGCGGTCAGCGTCGGTGGTGAAGTCGGCCTCTAGGGCCTTTTCCAGATGCCGGAAGGCCTCGCCAAGCCCGGTCGCCGTGCAGAGCGCCGCCCAATGGCGCGGTGTCAGGGCCGCGACCATGACCCGGCGCCCGTCCAACGTCGCGAAGTCCCGGCCGAAAGCACCGTAGACATCGTTGCCTTCGGCCTGGCGCTGCCGCTTCAGCGTCTGGACTTCAGCGATGTAGCCCAGGTTGCCCATCGTCCACAGAGCGACGTCCTCCAGCGACAGCTCCACCAGTTGGCCCGCGCCGGTCGCCCGCCGCCGACGCTCGGCGGCCAGCAGGCCGAGCGCCGCCGTCAGACCGCAGAGGACGTCCCAGACCGGAAGAAGCTGATTGACCGGCGCGTCGGGTCGCGCCGGCCCGGTCATGAACGGCAGACCGGTGCGCGCCTGCACCGTATAGTCTACCGCCGCTCGGCCGTCATGCGTGCCACGGATGCTGAGCATGATGAGATCGGGACGACGCCGGCGCAGCGTCTCGTAATCCAGCCATGCCTTGGGTGGCATGTTGGTAAGCACGATGCCCGCCTCCACGGCCAGATCCTGAGCCGCCCACTGCCCCTCCGGCGCACGCAGATCCAGGAACACCGAGCGCTTGGCTTTGTTCAGACCCTGCCAATACAGGCTCTCGCCGCTTTCGGTGATCGGCCAGCGGTGCAGGTCGGGGCCGCCGCCGGCTTGGTCGATGCGCACCACGTCGGCGCCGAGCTGCGCCAATGCCATCCCGCCCAAGGGCGCCGCGATGAAAGCCGAGATTTCGACGACCTTCACATCTTCGAGGACAGCAGCGCTCATTCGACCTTCCTTGAATCAAAAGTGAGTGATATGTTCTGCATTGCATACTATCAGTTCCAAAATAAGCGCGATCTCGATCGCTATCAACGGCATATTGTGGAGGTTCCATGACCGTCCAGCGCTGTTCGGACGCCCCCGGCGGCGTCGCCCTGCTTCGCCTCGCACGGCCGGAGGCGCGCAATGCCCTCGATCTGGCCATGCGCGAGGCGCTGGCCGAGCATCTGGAGGCCATTGAAGCCGACGGCGCGGTCCGTGCGACGGTCATCACCGGCGACATCAAAGCCTTCGCCGCCGGCGCGGACCTGAAGATGATCGCGGCGGCCAGTCCCATGGACGTCCAGCGGCTCAACCTGCATCGGCTGTGGCGGCGCGTCTCGGACCATCCGAAGCCGCTGGTCGCCGCCGTCAACGGCTATGCTTACGGGGCCGGCTGCGAGCTCGCCCTGATGTGCGATCTGATCGTCGCCGGCCCGGGCAGCCGCTTCGCCCTACCCGAGATCAAGGTGGGCATCATGCCCGGCGCCGGCGGCAGTCAGCGGCTTGTGCGCGCCGTCGGCAAGCACCGTGCGATGCGTCTGCTGCTCACGGGCGAAGCCATCGACGGGCCAACCGCCGAGCATTGGGGCCTGGTGTCTCAACTGAGCGAGACCGACGAGGCGGTGCTCGACATGGCCTTGCAGCTCGCCGCAACGATCGCCGAGCGCCCGCCGCTGGCCGCGTCGATGATCAAGGAGACGCTCCTGGCGGGCGCCGACCTTCCCCTGGATGCGGCACTGGCTCTGGAACGCAAGAGCAATCAGCTCCTCTTCGACACCGCCGACCAGAAAGAATGCATGGCTGCCTTTTTGGAAAAGCGCACGCCGCGCATCCGCGGCGCCTGAAGGCAGGCGCGGCGCGGCCGATTGGTTCCTCCCGGGATCGATCGCAGCCCTAAGCCGCCCCACGGCGGGCCTGGCGCCGCCAAGCGGCCAAGATTTCGTCGGCCGTATGCAGCGGATAGCGCGCCCGATACAGCCCGAGGCTTGCCGCGTGGCGCTCCCGGTTGGGACTGCCCAGCGCATCTTCGACGACCACGGTGTAGTAGTCCCGGTAGGAGGCGCTGCGGACGGTGGATTCGACGCAGCCCTCGGTGTTGACGCCCAGGATCACCACCGTCTCGATACCGCGGGCCTTCAGCACTCGCTCCAGGTGGGTATTGAGGAAGGCGTCAGGCCGCGTCTTCTCGATCACCGCGTCGTTGGCGCAGGGCTCCAGGCCATCGACGAAGTTCCAGCCGAAGGTGCCGGGAAGGGTGTAGTTCGGGTCCTTGCCATCGCGGGTCTTGAAGCGCAGCCAGGCCGGACTATCCGAATGACCGCCGGGCATGGTGATCTGGCGAATGAACATCACCGGAATGCCAAGAGCCTGGCTGTCGCGCAGGAAGGAAACCATGGTCGGCAGACGTTCGACGGTCAGCGAGAGGTCCTTGCCATGGCGGCCGAAATGGCCCTCCGGGTGGCAGAAGTCGTTCTGGATGTCGACACTGATCACTGCCGTGTGCGGCGGCGCGATCATTTCCTCCAGGGTATCGTACACGTCGACACCGTTGATCTGCTTCATGGTTTCTCTCCAAGACGTTCGGAAGACGGAATGGTCGGCAGGGCCTGTCGGCGTCCGCGCAGAAGCTGAAGCCCGAAGCAGCCCCCCAACAGGGCGAGTCCGAGCAGATCGGACGGCAGGCCCGGCCAGATGAGGGCCGCCGACGCCCCGGCCAGCAGCAAACGCAGCGGCCAACCGGCGGGTCCGACCAGCCAGCCAATGGTCGAGGCCGCCAGCGCCACCGTGCCGACGAAACCGGTCACGGCGGCCAGGGCTATGCTCATGGGATCGCCGATCAGGATCAGCTCCGGATGGTAGACCAGCAGGAAAGGAACGATGAAGGCTGCCAGCGCCAGGCGCAGAGACAGAAACGCCGTTTTCAGCCAGTTCGCTTCGGCCATCGCCGCGGCGATGAACACCGTGGCGCAGAGCGGCGGCGTGATGCCCGAGAGGATGGCGTAGTAGAAGACGAAGAGGTGCGCCTGCATGGGCATCAACTCCAGGCGCACCAGCGCCGGCGCGACCACCGCGGCGGACAGGATATAGGCCGCCGAGGTCGGCAGCCCCATGCCGAGTATCATGGCAATGCCCATGGCCAGCAGCAGGGAAAGGAGCAGGTGTTCCTGGCCCAGCGAGATGATCAGGGCCGAGAACTTCACCCCGACCCCGGTACCGGCGATCATGGCCAGGATGATCTGCGAACAGGCGATCAGAACAGCCACCGTGACCAAACCGCGACCCGCCAGAATCAACCCGTCCACCAGCGTACGGAGACGGCCGCTCAACATCCCCGTCCCGCCCAGGGCCAAGTAGGACGCCATCAGCGCCACGGTCGCCCAGAACGCGCCGGTGGTCGGCGTGTAGCCCATGACCAAAAGCCCGATCAGCAAGGCCAAGGGCCCGAACACGGGCAAGCTGCGCCGCCAGTGCATGAAGTCTCGCGGATGCGGGATATCCTTCTTGTCGACGACGCCGTAGCCGCTTCGCCGCGCCTCGAAGTGGATTGCGGCGAAGCAGCTCGCGAAATAGAGCACCGCCGGAATCACCGCGGCCAGCGCCACCTCCATGTAGGGGACGCCCAGCAGCTCGGCCATGATGAAGGCACCGGCCCCCATGATCGGCGGCATGATCTGGCCGCCCGAGGAGGCCACCGCCTCGACCGCGCCGGCGAACGACCGGCGATAGCCGAGTCTGCGCATCATGGTGATCGTGAAAGTGCCGGTGGTCGCCACATTGGCCGCGGCGGAACCGGAGACGGTGCCGAACAAGCTGCTGGCCACCGTCGCCACCTTGGCCCCGCCGCCGGTGAAGCGGCCGCTGAGGTAGAGCGCCAGGTCCATGAAGGTCTGACCGCCGCCGGTCTTCAGCAGGATGCCGCCGAAGATCACGAACATGGCGATCACCGTCGCCGAAACGCCGGTCACCAAGCCCCATATGCCGCGGTCGGTGCTGTAGAGCACTTCGCTGATCAGCTCGACGGACAGCCCGCGGTGGGCCCAAGCTCCGGGAAACAAGGGGCCGAAGTAGGCATAGGCGAGGAAGGCCACCGCCAGCATCGGGAAGAACCAGCCGACTACCCGGCGCGCGGCCTCCAGCAGGACCAGGGTCAGCGCCACGCCCAGCCAGGTATCGGTGGCCGTCGGGAAGAAACCGATCGACATGATCCGGTCGTATTCGATCACGACCCAGCCGCAGGTCACCAGCACGACCGCGACCAGCAGCCCATCGACGGCAAGCGCGGTCCGGTTCCCGTCCAAGCGCCGCCCCGGCGGGAACAGAAAGAGGGCGAGAATCAGACACAACCCGACGTGAGGCGCGCGCTGCTGGATGTTGGGCAGCGCGCCGAAAGCCCCCGTGTAGAGATGGAACAGCGCAAGTGCGAGGGCGACGGCCGGCACCACGGGCGCCAAACGAGCGGGCAGGTGGCGCAGGCCCCCTGCTTTCTCCTCCTTGCCCGCCGTCTGCTTCTCGACGCCCTTGTGGACATCCCCGTGGACATCCCCGTTGGTGCCCCCGTCGCCGCCCCGTCCCTCGCCGGAAGGGGTCGGCGCGGCGGGCACCGGCTCAGTCCTTCTTCGCTTCCGGCGGGACCAGATGTTCAGGCACGGCATGGCCCTGTTCGGTCAGATACCTGTAGACGCCGATGTGCAGGGGGGCCGTGCCATACTTCAGGGTGTTCTCGACGATGTCGACCGAGGCGATCGCCGGGTAGGTCTCGGCGATCTTGTCCTGATGCTCGATCATCGCCTTGAAGATGCGGTGGCCCAGTTCTTCCGGCAGGCGGGTGGTGGTTCCCTGCGCAATGAAGACACTGCGCACCACGGTCTCCGTCGCCCCGTCGTAGGGCGGCGTGAGCTCGACGAACTGATAGTGCGGGAAAGCCTTTTGGACCTTGGCGATCTCCTCCTCGTCGTAGCTGAGGAAGCGCAGAGGTATGGCGGTGCCGATGTCGAGTATCAGGCCGTCCGGCCGATCGAACAAACCGGCCTTCACCAAGCCGACGATCCGGCGATCCTTCATGGCATCGCGGGCGTCGCCGTAGCTGCCCGAGAACCAGTCGGGCTCGACGCCGATCAACTCGAACTGATTGCGGGTCACGCGCTCCGTCGCGCTACCGCGCGAGCCGCCGCTGAAGTCCTGGCCGGCGAGATCCGCGAGGCTTTGAACGTCACTGTCGGCGTTGACGAAGACGTAGTAGGCAAGCGGGCTGGTCACCCAGAACAACCGGAAATCCGGCTGCGCCTGGCCTTCCCACGGCCCTACGCCTCGCTGGTACTCGAAGAACTCCGGCTCAGCAAACAGTCCCCAGTCCGCTTCCTCGCGGGCCAGCCGCTTGCGGTTGTCGACGCCGCCGCCGGTCTCCATGACCGTGACTTCCAGGTCGTCGAAGAGCTCGCTCAACATCTGGGCCTGAGCCACATGGTAGGCATAGAGCGACGACGACTGCCCGGTCGCGGCGATCGTCAGGAACGTCTTGTCTTCGGCAAGACTCTGCGATGCCGGCAGGCCGGCCGCAAGCGCGGCCATCGCCGCCGCTGCTGTGGTGGCTCGAAGGTTTCTAAGCACTCTGTGCAACATGACCGCTCCTCATTCTCAAGCTGCCGCCGTCCCCTCCGGCAACCTGGTCGGCAGAAATCGGAGATTCGCCGCCAGCGGAGAGATGTGCATTCCATGGGAGGCTCTCGGAGGAGCCGGGGACGAACCGCTTTCGCCACAGGCTGCCCACGCCACGCCGGCGCCGTTGCGCCATCGCTGTCTCTGCCTCCCTTGATTATGCCGGCTGACAGGACAGCGTTTCGTCAGCCGATTGGTAAGCCGAAAGATGCATCAACCATTTCTGATTTTCAATCCATTTGTTCTGTTATGCGGAATTAAAGATGCAAATTAATGATCTTAACTTCGGCGTACTGAGTTATGCTACGCATCTCTTTGCAAATACCCTGGGAGACGATCCGATGCGCAAAACGACGCAGTTGAAATCCATGATCACACGGCGGGAGATCCTGGTCATGCCGGGCGCCTATGACCCGATCAGCACCCGCCTGATCACGCTGGCCGGCTTCGAAGCCGTGCAGTGCACGGGTCTCGGCATCACCGCCGCCGCCCTCGGCCTGCCCGACTTCAGCGTGATCGGCATGAGCGACATGGTCGCGCGCACCGCGCGCATCGTCCGCGCCACCGACCTGCCGGTCATGGCCGACGGCGACAACGGCTTCGGCAACGCCGTCAACACCTTCCTCACGGTCCGAGAGTTCGATGCGGTCGGCGTTGCCGGCATCAACCTGGAAGACCAGCAGATGCCCAAGCGCTGCGGACATCTCGCCGGCAAGCAGATCGTCTCCACGGCCGAGATGGTGCAGAAGATCCGCGCCGCGGTGGACGCCCGCCAGGACTCGGACCTCGTCATCAACGCGCGCACCGACAGCCTGGCGCTCGGCGGGGTAGACGAGGCCATCGGCCGCGGCAACGCCTATCTGGAGGCCGGCGCCGACATGGTGTTCGTCGACGGCGCCGACAGCGAGGCGCACATTGCCCAACTGGTCGCGGGCATCCGCGGCCCGATAGCGGTGAACATGGTCGAAGGCGGCAAGACACCCCCCGGACTCACCGTGGAGCGCCTGCAAACCCTGGGCGTGGCCCGCGTCAGCCTGCCGCTGACCGCCCTTCTGGCCGCCGTCCAGGGGATGAAGCGGGCGCTGGCCAACCTCAAGGCCAGCGGCGACCCCGCCACATACCAGGCCGACCTGGCAGGCTTCGAGGAACTGCACAGTCTCGTCGGCATGGACCAAGTGCGCGCCATGGAGCAACACTACGCCACCGCACCCGGGCAAGAGGCCGGGGCGCCCCCTCAACCTCGCTGGCCATAGCGGGCTTCCAGGGAAATCCAATCGTCGTAGTCGAACAGGGACCACAGGGCCCGGTGGTCGAACATGCGCTCGGCATGGCCGGCGGTGGTGCCGCTGGATTTCAGGTCCTGCATCAGCTCGAGGCCGGCTTTGCCGATCAGCCGCGTCAGAGAGTTGGGGAAGATCGCCAGATCGTACCCCAACGCTTCGAGGCGCTCGGCCGGCAAACAGGGCGTGTGCCCGCCCTCCACGATGTTGACGAGCAGCGGCGTATCGGGAAAGGCCCGGCAGATGGTTTCCATCTCCTCCTCGCTTGCCGGGCTTTCGACGAACAGCACATCGGCGCCAGCTTCCTTGTACTGGCCCACCCGGTCGATCGCGGCCTGAAGACCCAGGCTCGTGCGGGCGTCGCTGCGTGCGATGACCACGAAGGCATCGTCCAGGCGCGCATCACAGGCGGCCTTGACCCGCGCCACCATCTCTTGCGGTGCCACCAGCCTGCGGCCCAACTCGTGGCCGCAGCGCTTGGGCGCTTCCTGATCCTCGATCTGGATGGCGCTGACACCGCTGCGCTCGAACTCGCGCACGGTGCGCACGATGTTCAGCGGTCCGCCAAAGCCGGTATCGCCATCGGCGATCACTGGAATGGTAAGGACATCGCAGATGCGTTTGACCCGGTCGAGAACCTCGGAAAAGGAGGCGAGCCCGACGTCGGGGGCCCCGAGACAGCTCATCGACACGCCGGAGCCGGTGATGTAGGCGGCCTCGAAGCCGGCGGTCTCGACCAAGCGCGCGGTCAGACAATCGAAACAGCCCGGCGCGATCAGCAGAGCCGATCGGCCAAGCCGGTCGCGCAGACGCGCATGGCGATTCTCGGTCAGGCGCAGGCTCGGCGGGCAGGCCGCGTTGAACGCCTCGGACATGGTCGGCCCTCTTCGCTGTACCGCCGAGACCTCGGCCGGCTTCATCGTGCAAGACGGGGCGCGGAACAGCCTTCCGCGCCCCGCGCTTGCCGTCCATCTGGACGGGCGTCAGTTCGACGCCAGCGCCCGCTCCACGAACTCATTGGTGAAGGCCGTGTCGGCCAGGGACGGCTCGAACTGCCGGTCCGAGAACTTGTTCAGAAAACCGATGACCCGCAGGAGCTGTTCGCGCGAAACCTCCGGCGATTTCGGATAGGCCTTGACGACACGGCTCCACGCCGCATCGAACAGCGTCTTGTCGAACTGGTCGAAGTAGGCGTCATACACCGCGTCGCGCACCTTTTCGGTACGAGCAGGATCGTGCATGGCCTGGGTGGCGGCGTAGATTGCCTCGACCACGCTGACGCTCCGCTCCGGGTTCTCCTCCAGCCAGCTCTCCCGCGCGTTCAAGGTGATGTAGAGGTATCCGTTCAGATCCGGAATCTGCCCGGCGGCCATGTCGAACAGCAGAAAGGCATCGTGCTTGGCGATGGCCGTATCCGAGGTCGGATTGGACAGGATGAAGGCATCGATGCGCCCCAGCTCGAACGCCGCCAGCAATTCCCGGCTGCCGCCGACGAAGACAACGGTCGCGTCGGTCTCCGGGTTGTAGCCGCCCTGCTCCAGCATATAGAGGGCAAGCTGGTGCGTGCCGCTGCCGGCGCCGGTCACGCCGATCCTCAGATCCTTAAGCGCCTTCAGACGCTCTTCTACGCTGGAGTCCTCCGTCAGACCCCGCTCTTCGGCGATGTCGCCCTGGATGACGACGTTGGAAGCGTACTGGGTCATCAGGGCAGTGAAGATCCTCACGTCCGTGCCTTGCTGGGCGGCGCGCATGGCCGCCGCCGGCGTGCCCGGATAGACATGGGTATCCCCGCCGATCACGGAGGCCATGGCGGCACCGCCACCGGCCTTGAAGACCTGAAGGTCGGCCTCGATGCCGTGCTCGTCGAAGTAGCCCATGACATCGGCCACATAGACCGGCAGATAGAGCATGCCGACGCTCGGCATGGCGAAGGTGACCTCGTGTTTGTCCTGGGCGACGGACGGCAGTGCCGCCACCGTAAGCAGCAGGGCCGCAGCCGCCCCGACAATCCAATTTCGAAGACTCGTCATGATGTTGCTCCTTGTCGTTCCGGAACTCTCATGCCGATCGCGGCACACGGGGATAGTCCGCGGCTAGATCGACATCTCCCGCTTGTCCTCTACGGTCTTCCACGGCATGGCTTTCTTCTCGAACCACTTGACCGCGAAGTTGAGCGCCAAGGCCAACATCATGATGGCGATCAGCGCGGCGAACATTCCCGAGGTATCGAACTGCCCCGAGGCGTCGGCCAACAGGTAGCCCAGGCCCTTGTTGGAGGCGATCAGCTCACCGACGATGGCCCCGATCAGGGCATAGGGCACCGACAGGCGCAGCCCGTTGAACACCCAGGTGATGGCCGAGGGGATGACCACCTTGCGTAGGATGTCGCTTTCGCTCGCGCCCATCAGCCGCATGATGGCGATCTGCTCGCGGCTGACCGCGCGGACCCCGGAGTAGGTGTTCAGGAACACCAGAAAGAACACGATGGTCGCGGTCAGATAGATCTTCATGTCGATACCGATGCCGAACCACAGGATGAACATCGGCGCGAGCGCGATTTTGGGCAGGCTGTAGAACATCATGATGAAGGGGTCGAGCACGTCGGCAAGCGTCTGCGCCCGGCCGAGCACGACGCCGAAGGTCATGCCGATCGCGCTGCCCAACAGGAAACCCAGCAGCGCCTCGATGCTGGTGATGCCCGCGTGGAAGAACAGCTTGCCGGACATCGCCCAGATGTACAGGGTCTCCGCAATCTCGGTCGGCTTGCCGATGAAGAAGTCGGAAATGAGGCGGCCGGCGGCGAACTGCCAGAGGGAAACGATTCCGACCAGCAGTAAGGCGCGGGCGAGCCAGATCTTCTGCCGGCGCCGGCGTTCGGCCTGCTTGCGCGCCTCGGCAGTGCTCTGCGGTTTCCGAAGGGACTCGGCAGCGGGCGACGGCGCGGCCCGTGGTTGCGTCGTATCGGCCATGGCTAGTCCTCCATCTGCTCCATGTCCGGAGACAGCAGATCCCAAAGTTCGGCCGTCAGATCCCGATAGGTCGCGTTGTGACGCAAGCGCATCAGGTCGCGCTCGCGCGGCAGCGGCACATCGACCACCCGCGCAATAGTCCCCGGCCGGTGGGTGAAGACCACGCAGCGGTCGGCCAGGCTGACCGCCTCATCCAGGTCGTGGGTAACGAAGACCGTGGTTTTCCCCAACGCCATGGCAAGGCTGCGGATCTCGATCTGCATCTTCAGTCGGAGCTGCGCGTCGAGCGCGCCGAACGGCTCGTCCATCAGCAGCGCCTCTGGGTCATAGGCGAGCAGGCGGGCCAAGGCGCAGCGCTTGCGCATGCCGCCCGAGAGCTGGGAGGGATAGGACTTTTCGAAGCCCTTGAGCCCAACCTTGTGCAAGAGGCTCTCGACCCGGTCGCGGGCCTCGCCTTTCGGGACCCCGCGGATTTCGAGCGGTACCTTCACATTGCCCATGACGTCGCGCCAGGGCAGCAGGTGATCGTTCTGCGTCATGTAGCCGACGCGCTGGTTGTAGGGGGCGACCACGGCGCCGCGGTAGTGGACGGTCCCGGTGGTGGGCTCGAACAGGCCGGCGGCCATGTTGAGCAGGGTCGACTTGCCGCAACCGGACGGGCCGACCAGCGTGACGAACTCACCCTCGCGAACATCCAGGGTGATGTCGCGCACGGCGACCACATCACCCTGCAGGGTCTCGAATGTCTTTCCGACCCCCCGGTAGGAAATCAACGTGGGGCTGGCCTCTGCTATCGGTCGCGTCTCGACCGAAGCCTCCTGGTCCACGGCGGCTGCCGTGACCGCTCTCTCAAACATTCGCTCCCCATTCCTTGTTTATTTAGCCTCCCAGGCACGGCAGGTCACTAGATTGCTCAGCGATACCAGTATCTCAATTTAGCGTCAATATATTCTGCTATGCAGTTTCTATAAATCACTATCGCCAACCCAAAGCCGCTGCTATAATACTGTTGTTGTTTAAAGTCTTTCCGGTCGGCACTCGATCGGCAGCCCGGCCCGCCACCTTGAGCAGGAAGATGACGTCATGAAAGCCAACCCCGTCCCCCTCGCCGAGGATGCTTATCTTGAGAAGGACGACGAGATTTCCCCGGACGCCAGCGCCGATCGCAAGTTCATTACGGCCCTGGCCCGCGGGTTCGAGGTGCTGCGCGCCTTCAAGCCGGGCAGCGGGGCACTGGGCAACCAGGAGCTGTCGCGCATCACCCATATCCCGAAAGCCACGGTATCCCGGCTGACCCATACCCTTTCGGAGTTGGGCTACCTCCGGCACCTGAAAGCGGAGGGCAAGTACGAGCCCACGGAATCGATCCTGGCGCTTGGCTATGCGGTGCTGTCGAACATGCTGGTGCGCCAGATCGCCCACGGCCCGATGCAGGAGCTGGCCATGCAGCACCAGGTTTCGGTCGGCTTGGCCAGCCGTGACCGGCTCAGCATGATCTTCGTCGATGTCTGCAATGGCCGGTCACTCGGCACCCTGCGGCTAGAAATCGGCTCACGCGTGCCGATGCCGAACACAGCGGTCGGACGGGCCTTCCTGGCCGGCGTGCAGGAGCAGGAGCGCCAGTTCTTCTACGAGCGCTTCGAACAGCGGCTGGGCGCGGGCAAGTGGGCCGCGCTGAAGGACCGGGTGGAGGACGCCATCACCCAGGTGGAGGACCGGGGCTTCTGCTATCTGGAGGACGAGTGGCACCACGGCATGCGCGCCGTCGGAACTCCGCTGGTCTCCATGGACGGACAGACGGTGATGGGCATCATGTGCGGGGCCCCCGCCTTCGTGGTCGACCGCGAGAAGCTGGAAGGAGAGCTGGGTCCTAGGCTCGCCTACCTCTGCCGTAGTCTCGCGCCCATGCTCCGCTGACAGCCGTCACGCCGATCCGAGAAGCCGTCCGGCGTGCGTCGAGGCCGCCCCCGGCAGCCTGTGGGAGATCGAGCGAGAGGCTGCGGCCGCTGGTCGAGACCCTAAGATCATAACGCTCTAGCCCTGCCTGCTGTCACCTGAGGGAGAAACCCATGACGACCACCGACAAGATAGAGAAATGGCGCGGCTTCGTGCCCGATGCTGAGCTCGAAACCTACATCAAGGGCGGCTTCGGCAACAGGATCGGCCTGGGTCGGCGGCCGGCCCTGCTCAACATCGACACCACCTATATGTTCGTGGACCCGGCGTACAGCCAGTGCGGCGCCGAAGACCCCGCGCTGCTGGCCGCCATCGAGCGGATCACCGGGACCTTCCGCCGGCTCGACCTTCCCATCTACTACAGCCGCCGCGACGACCGTACGCACCCCGTGCGGCGCGGCATCTGGAATCTGAAGCTGGGGACCGCCGACGACATTCAGTACAGCCGCGATCCACGGGCGGACGAGTGGCCGGACCGCTATGCGCCGCGAGAACGAGACGTCATCGTGTACAAGAACAAGCCCTCCAGCTTCTTCGAGACGCCGCTGGAGTCCTTCCTGCGCTACGACGACGTGGACACGCTGATCTGCATCGGGATCTCCACCAGCGGCTGCGTCCGCGCCGGCGTGACCGATGCCTTCTCCCACAACTTCCGGGTCATCGTGCCGCAGGAGGCGGTCGGAGATCGCTGCGCGACGGCACACCAGAGCAGCCTCTTCGACATGGACATGAAGTTCGCGGACGTCGAACCACTCGACCGCGTGATCGCCGACCTTGAAGCCCGCTTCGGCGCCCTTGCGCAGGACACCCATGCAGCACAGTAACTTCCGGGGAAGCGGGAGACGCGCGCCCTCAGGCCTGCCGGGCTAGGACTACGGCGGCGGCCGGAGCGCAGGTCTCCGCCGTGAACCGGGCTAGCGCATCCGCCATGTCGCACAGCGACGGCTCTCCCCCATGGCGTCGTCTCGCGTCGGCCACTCTGTTAATATTGTCATGTCAACGATACCTTTTGAAAGCGCTCGACGCCGTGCGCCTCCCCCAACCAAGCGGCCGGGCGGACACGCGACCGGACGGGAAGGAAAAGCATGGCTACCCTGCCGCTCTATCATCGCATCTACACGGTCCTGACCGAGCAGATCCAAGACGGCGAGTATCCGCCCGGCAGCAAGCTGCCCGGCGAAATGACGCTCGCCCGCCAGTTCGACGTTTCCCGGGTGACCATTCGCCGGACCCTCGACCAACTGGAGCGCCATGGTCTGGTAGAGCGCCTCCAAGGCCGGGGCACTTTCGTGCGCGCCGGCCGGGCCGCCGAGCCGGTACGGGCCGAAGTGATCGGGCTGGTGGAGAACCTCTTGGCCATGGGCCTGCGGACCAAAGTCAAAGTCCTGCACTTCGCCTTCGAGCCGGCGCCCGCGCCGGTCGCCGAGCGCCTGGGGATCGCCAGCGGCACCATCGCTCTGCATACCATCCGTCTGCGCAGCTACAAGGGCGCGCCGTTCTCCTACGCCGTGACCTGGCTGCCCGAAGCGATCGGACGAACTTTCGGGCGCAGGGATCTGACCTCCACGCCGCTGATGCGCCTCCTCGCCCGGGGCGGCGCAGCGCCGGCGGCGGCCAGCCAGAGGGTATTCGCACGCGCCGCCGGGGCCAAGGTCGCGGCGTTGCTGGAGGTGGATGTCGGCGCCCCGCTACTGGGCATCGAGCGCAGCGTGCGCGACGTCCGGGACCGGCCGGTGGAGCACCTGCGCGCCCTCTACCGTCCGGACCGCTACGAGTTCGAAATGGACATGCAGATCCAACCCCACGACCCCGATGCCTTGTGGGAGCCCGTCGGGCCGGCCAGCGCCTGACCCTTCTTTTGCCTTTCGGCATAAATTGTATTAAAGTAGATACAAGAAGACACAAATCAGATCGCTCCCGCCATCCCATAAAGCAGGTCGGACGATCGGGGGTCATAAGGACGGGGGACACCATGGATTTCCAATTGAGCGAAGAGCAAAGCCTGTTTCGCGACAGCGTACACAGGTTCGCAAAGCGCCACCTGGCCGACGGCGCGCTCAAGCGCGCGCACGAGCCGGGCTTCCCTTTCGATGCCGCCCGAGCGGCGGCAGACGCCGGGCTGATGGGCATCACCCTTGCCGAGGAAGACGGCGGCCAGGGCGGCACGCTGATGGATTCCATCATCGCCATCGAGCAGGTGGCCCTGGTCGACCCGCGCGCCGCGGACGCCGTCCAGCAGGGCAACTTCGGCGCCATCCGCACCCTGGCCGAGTATGCCACGCCGGACCAGAAGGCACGCTATCTGCCGTCCCTGCTCAAGGGCGAGACGATCATCGGCCTCGGCATGACGGAGGCCGACGCCGGCTCCGCCGTGACCGACCTGACCACCCGGGCCGAGCCGGATGGCGACGGCTGGCGGATCACGGGCGGCAAGGTGTTCACCAGCCATTCGGCCGAAGCCGACCTGTTCCTGGTCTATGTCCGCTTCGGCCCGGGCGTGGACGGGATCGGTTCGGTGCTGCTGGAGCGCGGCCAGGACGGCTTCACCTTCGGTCAGCCCAGCGGCTATATGAACGGCGAGCAGTGGTGTGCGCTCTATTTCGACAAGGTCCGCGTCGATCCGGAGAACGTCCTGCTCGGGCCCGGCGGCTTCAAGAAGCAGATCGCGGGCTTCAACGCGGAGCGGCTGGGCAACGCGGCGCGGGCACGGGCGCTCGGCCAGTTCGCTTTCGAGGCGGCCCGCGAGCACGCGCTGACGCGCAGCCAGTTCGGCAGGCCGCTGTGCGAGTTCCAGGGACTGCAGTGGAAGTTCGCAGACGCGCTCCTGGCCCTTGAGGCCGCGCAACTGCTGCTGTATCGGGCCGCGGTCAAGGCCGACCGGGGCCTGCCTTCGGCGCAGGACACCGCGCTGGCGAAGCTGATGTGCAACAAGGCCGGCTTCGAGGCTGCCCACGAGGCCGTGCAGATCCTGGGCGGTACCGGATACTGCGAGGAGCACCTGGTCGAGTACTGCTTCCGCAAGACCCGCGGCTGGATGATCGCCGGCGGCTCCATGGAGATGATGCGCAACCGGATCGCCGAGGGCATCTTCGACCGCCGCTTCTCCCAGCGGCCGCCGCGTGCCGCCGAGGCAGCCGGATGAACGCGCCGACCGCCCCAAACGCCGGATCGGGGGGCGCCCAGAAACGGGACACCAGGCCGCTCGCCGACTGCCTGCTGCGGCCGCAAAGCGTGGCCATCGTCGGCGCCTCCGCGAACCTGAAAAAGAACAACGGCCGACCCCAGCGCTACCTGGCGAAGCACGGCTATCCCGGGCAGGTCTACCTGATCAATCCGGCCTATGAGACGCTGTTCGACAGACCCTGCTTTCCCCGGCTGACGGCCGTCGGCCGGCCGATCGACCATGCCTACGTCATGGTGCCCGGCCAGGCGATGGAAGCGGTGATCGAGGACTGCATCGAGGCCGGCGTGCGCTGCGCCAGCGTCTTCACCGGCGGCTATGCCGAGAGCGGGCCGGAGGGGGCTGCCCTGCAGCGGCGCCTAGCCGCGAAGGCGCGTGACGGCGGCCTGCGCCTGCTCGGCCCGAACAGCCTGGGGGTCGTGAACACCCGTCTGCCGATGACCCTGAGCGCGAACGCCGTTCTTGAGCGGGAGTCGCTGCCGGCCGGCCGCTTCGGGCTGGTCTCCCAGTCCGGCAGCCTGATCGGGGCGCTGGTCTCGCGCGGCCAGGCCCGCGGCATAGGCTTCTCGACCCTGGTGTCGGTGGGCAACGAGTCCGACCTTTCGGTCGGTGAGGTGGCCGCCATGCTGGTGGCGGATCCGGAGACGGACGTCATCACCCTGTTTCTGGAAACCTTGCGCGATCGCTCGGCGCTGGAGGCGATGGCTGCACAGGCCCATGCCGCGGGCAAGCCGGTCATGGCCTACGTGCTCGGCCGCTCCGAGCTCGGGCGGAGCCTGGCCCAATCCCATACCGGCGCGCTGGCCGGCCAAGCGACGGCCATGGACGCCTTCCTGCGCGACATGGGCATCCTGCGCGTCAGCCTGTTCGAAAGCCTGATCGAGACGCCGCCCCTGCTCGCCGGCCGGCAGCTGCCGGAGGGACGGCGGGTGGCGGTGGTCACCACCACCGGCGGCGGCGGCGCCCTTGTCGCCGATCATCTCGGCGAGAGGGGCCTGAGCGTCGTCCGGCCGCCTGCCGAGCTGCAGCAGGCCCTCGCCGGTCATGGGCTCGACATCGGGGACTCGCGGATCGTCGATCTCACCATGGCCGGCACGCGCGAGGAGACCGTGGACGCCTGCCTCGGCACGCTGGTCGACTCCCCCGAGGTCGACGCGGTGGTGATGGTCGTCGGCTCCTCCTCGGAGTTCTACCCGGAGCTGGCGGTCAAGCCTCTGGCGAAATGGGCCAGGGCCGCCAAGCCCGTCGTGTCGTTCCTGTTTCCCAATGCGGAGCGGTCGCTCGCCCTGCTGGCCGAGGCCGGCATCGCGGCCTTTCGCACGCCCGAGGCCTGCGCCGACGCGCTCGACGCCTACCTGCGCTGGACCCCGCCGCGCCCCCGACCGGTCGCGCCTTTGCCGCCCGCCGCCCGCCGAGCGCTCGACCATCCGAGCGGAGCCGACACGCTCGATGAGCAGGAGGCCCTGGCGTTGTTCTCCGCCCTCGGCATTCCGACCGTCTCCTGCCGGGTGATGGACCAAGACGGCCCGGTGCCGGAGGACATCCCCTATCCGGTCGTCGTCAAGATCCTGTCCCCGGACATCGCCCACAAGAGCGACCTGGGGGGCGTGGCGGTGGGCGTGCCGGATGCAGCGGCGCTGCGCGAAGCAGCGCGGCGCATCCATCAAGCCGCCGCGGCGGCGCAGCCGGAGGCGCGGCTGAACGGCATTCTCGTCCAGCCCATGGTGCGGGGCCTAGCCGAAGTCATCGTCGGCTTTCACGTCGACCCGTTGGTCGGCCCGGTGGTGATGGTCGGCGTCGGCGGCGTGCTTGCCGAGGTCTACCAAGACGTGGCCGTCCGGCTTGCACCGGTTGACCGGGAGGAGGCTCTGTCGATGCTGCGCGAGGTCAAGGGGCTTGCCCCGCTTTTCGGGGCCCGTGGGCATCCCAGGGGCGACGTCGATGCGCTGGCGCGATCGGTCGCCGCCCTGTCCGGGCTCGCCGCGGACGACGGCGCCGCGGTCCTCGAGGCGGAAATCAACCCGATGATCGTCATGCGCGAAGGACAGGAAACCGAAGGGCGGGGCGCCGTCGCCGTCGACGGCTGGGTACGGCTGGCCCGGGGAGACAAAAGCGATGGATGACAAGATGAGTGGCTTCGAGACCGTCGCCGTAATCGGCGCGGGGACCATGGGCCGGGGCATCGCCCAGCTTTTCGCGCAAGGCAGTCTGCGCACGCTGCTTCACGATGCGAACCCGGAGCAGACGGCGGACGCCGTGGACTTCATCACCCGCATGCTACGGCGTCGCGCGGACAAGGGCGCGGCAACGCAAGCGGAGACCGAGCAGGCCATCGCCAATCTCGTAGCGGTGGACGCCCTCGATGCTCTGGCGCCGGCCAACCTGGTGGTCGAAGCCGTCGCCGAACGCCTGGACGTCAAACAGGACCTGTTTCGGCGGCTCGAGGCCATCGTCGGCGAGCACGCCGTTCTGGCGACGAATACCTCGTCGCTGCTCGTTACCGCCGTGGCCGCCGGATGCGCGCGTCCCGAAAGGGTTGCCGGCTATCACTTTTTCAATCCGGTACCGTTGATGAAGCTGGTGGAGGTGGTCCGTGGCGAGCGTACGGACGCCGCCGTCATGGAACGGCTGACGACCCTGGCCGAGGCCCTCGGGCATCGCCCGGTGACGACCACGGACAGTCCCGGCTTTCTCGTCAACCATGCCGGCCGTGCGCTCTACACCGAAGGGCTGCAGATCGTCCATGAGAGCGTGGCGCCGCCACAGACCGTCGATGCCTTGATGCGCGATGCCGCGGGCTTCCGAATGGGGCCCTTCGAGCTCTTCGACCTCACGGGGCTCGACGTGTCCGGCGGCGTCCTGGAATCGATCCATGAGCAGTTCTTCCAGGATCCTCGCTACCGGCCCTCGCCCCTGCCTCGCCGGCGCGTGGCGGCGGGGCTCTACGGCCGCAAGACGGGCGAAGGCTTCTACCGCTACGACGACGGCCGGATCGTCCGGCCGCCGGAACCGCCCATCCCCGACGCCCCCCTGCCCGGTGCGGTCTGGATCGAGCGCGGCGGCTCGGCATCGCAAGCGCTGGCGACCCGGTTGGCGGCGCTCGGCGCCCGCCTGGACGGAGGGCCAGACCCGGCCCCGGACAGCCTCGTCGTGCTGGCACCGCTGGGGCTGGACGGCAGTGCGGCCTGCGCCGGTCTCGGACTGGATCCGGCCCGCGCGGTCGCCGTAGACCCGCTGTTCGGCATCGACAGCGGACGCCGCACGCTCATGGTCCTGCCCGGGACCGACCCGGTCTGGCGCGACCGGGCCCACGCGCTCCTGGCCGCCGACGGCCTGCCGGTGAGCGTAATCGGCGACAGCCCCGGGCTCGTGGTTCAGCGGATCCTCGCGGTCATCGTCAACCTGGGATGCGAGATCGCCCAACAAGGCATCGCCAGCCCGGAGGACATCGACGATGCGGTACGCATCGGCCTCGGCTATCCCGAGGGGCCGCTGTCGCTGGGCGACAGCATCGGGCCGATGACGATCCTGAACATCCTGGAGAACGTCCTGAGCCTGACCGGCGATCCGCGCTACCGCCCGAGTCCCTGGCTGCGCCGCCGCGCCCACCTGGGTCTGCCGCTCGCCGCGCGATAGCGGCAGTGACCGGCCCACGCTTCCATCAGCCAAGCGGCTTCTGCCTCAGCATCCGCCAAGACCCGGGCATCCCGGCCATCGGCGGTGCGCTGCCGAAGCTCATCGAAGATGAGCGACCTCCAAGCTTCACTACAGGGGGTGTGTAATGATGCAGCTAGGGCCTTTCGACACTCCGCCTCAGACCCGCGAATTAGAGCTGTGGTAGGGCCGGTCCTCCGGCGCCTCCCAGTCCTTCGCCGCCATCCGCGCCAGCTCGGGCAACAGCTTCGTGCACGATCTCGGCCGCGAGTTCGGCGTCCCGCTGGAGCTCGCCGGGACGGTGGAGTAGATCTTCGCCCGGGCCCGGGTGCAATACGGGAGCGATGCCTGGTCGCCTAAGGTCGTCAAGCAGCTCGAGGACGCTCTCGGCACGGAGCTGCGCGCGGCCGGCTTCCCGGCCGTGCTGAGCGAAGACGACTAATACCAAGCTGTAATGAGTGAAACTCATTGCAGCTTGGCAAGCGCGACTGCGCGTCCGCAGCGAAGCGAGGAAAGCCTGCGTGGCGCCTGAACGC
>JANQMX010000026.1 GCA_028279885.1 Rhodovibrionaceae bacterium
AGACAGACACCTAAGACATATCAGCTGATCAGCCCAACAAAGGCCAACCGCCAACACATCCCTTCCAAATCATAACAACTTGTCAAATAACCCAAGCGCGAACGAGGGCGCTGCCCCGGCGAATCCCGCTTGTGAGAAGGATTTGGCGCTGCCAGCGGCAACGCCAAGGGCACTGTGTGTAGCGAAAGCGTTAAAGGCTGTCAACAGGAAAGCAACAAATCCCTGCCGCTGCCAAATCCACAGAAAACCGGCATTGCACGCAATCGCCGGCATATCTTAACGATTGACAGAGAAAAACAACCTAACCAAGGTGCAAATATGTAAAGGATGGTTAACGAGGCTAAAACCTCGTCGATCGCCGGGGGACATGGTGCGCCTGCACCCAACAAAGCAAACGGACGTGAGGGACCTTATCCTTGACAGAAAAACAACCACCCCGGTACCGGGCCATTCGTCTATGGCAGCCCAAGATTTCAAACGGCAGCACTGTTCGTAGCGCGCCTGTCCGTCGCATTGGAACGCTCTTGGCCGCCCTGGCGCTGGCGACAGTGCCAGCCCTGTCGCACGCAATGGAAGAGCCGGCGCCAGACGCCGCCACGTTGACAGAGATCACCGACGACGACTGGAGCACCACCGCTGTGCTTGAGTCCGGCGACACGCTTGCCGGCCTGCTTGCCAGCTTCGGCGTATCGCACCGCGAGGTGCATGCCGCCGTAGAGGCCATGGACGGCATCTTCTCGCCGCGGCGGCTTCGCGCCGGGCAAGAAATCTCTCTCATGCTCGAGCCGGCCGATGGCGACGGCCAACGCCTGCTCGGCCTCAAGATGCGCCCGAACGTCGAGCAGGATGTGGAAGTGCGGTTCGACGGCGATGGTTACGTTGCGCAAGCTATTCCCCGGCAGCTCTTCCCCTCGCTGAATGCAGTCGACGGGGAGATCAACCGAAGCCTTTTCGCCGATGCCAGCGCGCTGGAGATCCCGCCCGCGACACTCGCAGCGATGATCCGGGCCTTCAGCTTCGACGTGGACTTCCAGCGCGAACTGCAGCCGGGCGACCGCTTCGCGCTGCTCTATGAGACCCTGCACGAGCACGACGGCCAACTGGCCAAGCCCGGGGACCTGCTCTACGCCGAGCTCATCCTGAGCGGCAAGCCGATCGGCATCTACCGCTTCACACCCGAGAGCGGCTTCACCGACTACTTCACGGCAGACGGCCGCTCGGTGCGCAAATCCCTGCTGCGCACCCCGATCGACGGTGCCCGCATCTCTTCCGGCTACGGTATGCGGCGGCACCCCATCCTGGGCTACAGCAAGATGCACCGAGGCGTCGACTTCGCCGCGCCGACCGGCACGCCCATCTATGCCGCCGGCAATGGTGTCGTCGAAAAGGCACGCCGCAACGGCGGCTATGGCAAGTACGTGCGGATCCGCCACAACGGAACGTACAAGACCGCCTATGCCCACCTCAGCCGCTATGGGCGCGGGATCAAGGCCGGCGCCCGCGTCAAGCAAGGTCAGGTCATCGGCTACGTCGGCTCGACCGGCCGCTCGACGGGACCGCACCTTCACTACGAGGTCATCTCCAACGGCAAGCAGGTCAATCCGCGCTCGATCAAGCTGCCGGCCGGCGAGCGCCTCAAGGGCGCAGACCTGAAGGCCTTTCAGGAGGCGCGCGAACGCATCGACGCCTTGCGCGAACGCCACCGCCCGCAGAGCACCATCGTCGCAGTGCGGCAGAGATAGCCTTACGCAGGCGCGCGGACGCCCCTGCCCTTAAAGACAAAGCCAGGTCGAGGTGAGTTGCCGAACAGCACTCCCCTCGACCTGGCAAAGTTCACTCGAGTCTAAGCTGCCTTCGCGGCCGCGCCGTCGATGATCAGGCCAAGCAGGCTGGCGCTGACCGAGATCGCCGCCCCCTCACCGATTTCGCCGGACAGGATGCGCTCGGCCAGGGGATTCTGCAGCTCGCGCTGAATCACCCGCTTCAACGGCCGCGCGCCGTAAACCGGATCATAGCCGCGCTCGGCCAGCCAGTCCTTGGCGCTCTGGTCCAGAGACAGGGTGAGCTTGCGTTCGGCCAGCAGAGCCTCCAGGCGCTCAAGCTGCACCTCGACGATTCCCGCCATCTGCTCACGGCCAAGGCGGTGGAACAGCAGGATCTCGTCGAGACGGTTGAGGAACTCTGGCCTGAAAGCGGCCCGAACCCTCTCCATCACCGCTTCGCGCACCATCTCCACCGGCTCGCCTTCGGGCTGCTGCGCCAGGATGTCGGCGCCCAGGTTCGAGGTCAGAATGATCAGGGTATTGCGGAAGTCCACCGTCCGGCCCTGCCCATCGGTCAGGCGGCCGTCGTCCAGAACCTGCAAGAGGACATTGAAGACGTCCGGGTGCGCCTTCTCGACCTCGTCGAAGAGCACGACCTGATAGGGGCGCCGGCGCACGGCTTCCGTCAGCGCGCCGCCCTCTTCATAGCCGACATAGCCCGGGGGGGCTCCGATCATGCGGGCGACGGTGTGCTTTTCCATGTACTCGGACATATCGAGGCGCACCATGGCGTGCTCGTCGTCGAACAGAAAGCTCGCCAGCGCCTTGGTGAGTTCCGTCTTGCCGACGCCAGTCGGCCCTAGGAAGAGGAAGGAGCCGATCGGACGATTGGGGTCCTGCAGACCGGCCCGCGCGCGGCGTACGGCATTGGAGACGGCGGTGATCGCTTCCTGCTGGCCGATGACCCGTTGGCCGATCACCTCTTCCATACGCAAGAGCTTGTCACGCTCACCTTCCAGCATTTTGTCGACGGGAATGCCGGTCCAGCGCGATACCACACCCGCCACCTGGTCTTCGGTCACCTCCTCGTTGACCATGCGGCTCTCGGAAAGGCTCTCGGCTTCGGCAAGCTTGCCTTCCAGCTCCGGGATGACGCCGTAGATCAGCTCGGACGCCCGGTCGAGTCGCCCTTCGCGCTGCGCAATCTCCACGTCGCTGCGGGCCTGCTCGAGCTCGGCCTTGATCTTCTGCGAGCTTGCGAGAGTCTCCTTCTCGGCCTGCCACTGTGCCGTCAGGCTGGCAGAGCGCTCCTCCAGGTCCGCCAGTTCCTTTTGCAGGGCCTCGAGACGCTCCTGCGAGGCGGCGTCGCTCTCCTTCTTGAGGGCTTCCTGCTCGATCTTGAGCTGGATGATCCGACGGTCGAGACCGTCGATCTCCTCCGGCTTGGAGTCGACCTCCATGCGAAGGCGGCTACAGGCTTCGTCGATCAGGTCGATCGCCTTGTCAGGGAGAAAGCGGTCGGTGATGTAACGGTTGGACAGGGTCGCCGCGGCGACCAAGGCGCTATCGGTCACGCGCACCGCGTGGTGCAGCTCGTACTTCTCTTTCAGCCCGCGCAGGATGGCGATGGTCTCGCTGACCGACGGCTCGTTGATGAAGACCGGCTGAAAGCGGCGTGCCAGGGCGGCATCTTTTTCGATGTGCTGCCGGTACTCATCCAGTGTGGTGGCACCGACGCAATGCAGTTCCCCGCGCGCCAGAGCGGGCTTCAGCATGTTTGAGGCATCCATTGCCCCTTCCGCCTTGCCGGCTCCGACCAGCGTGTGCAGCTCGTCGATAAAGATGATGATCTCGCCCGCGGCGTTGCTGATTTCCTCCAGCACCGCCTTCAAGCGCTCTTCGAACTCGCCGCGGAACTTTGCACCGGCAACCATGGCACCCAGATCAAGGGCAATGAGGCGCTTGTTCTTGAGCGATTCCGGCACGTCGCCGTTGACGATGCGCTGCGCCAAGCCCTCCGCAATGGCGGTCTTGCCGACACCAGGCTCACCAATCAGCACGGGATTGTTCTTGGTGCGCCGCGAGAGAACCTGAATGGTCCGCCGGATCTCCTCGTCGCGCCCGATCACCGGATCGACGTTGCCGGCCCGGGCGACAGCCGTCAGGTCGTGGCCGTACTTCTCCAGAGCATCGAAGGTATCTTCGGCGCTGGCCGTGTCGGCCGTGCGCCCCTTGCGCAGATCGTTGATCGCGCTGTTGATGCCCTGGGGAGTCGCGCCGCCTTCCGTGATGATCTTGGCCGCCGTCGTCGCCGAGGCCATGCTCAGCGCCAGCAGCAGGCGTTCGACCGTGACGTAGCTATCACCGGCCTTCTTGGCCAGCTCTTCGGCTTGTTCGAACACCTTAGCCAACTCAGGCGCCAGATAAAGCTGCCCAGCGCCGGTGCCTTCCACCTTGGGCAGCTTGTCGAGCGCCAGGTCGCAAGCCTGCGTAATACCGGCCACATCGCCACCGGCAGCAGCCAGCAAGCGCGCGGAAATCTGCTCATCGTCGCTCAACAGCGCCTTGAGCAGATGCTCCGGCGTCAAACGCTGGTGGCTCCCCCTCGTCGCCAAAGTCTGCGCGGCCTGGATCAGTCCGCGCGCGCGCTCGGTATACTTTTCGAAATCCATGCTGATTCGCCCTCCTCTTCCGTGCCTTGTATGAAGCGCACGAGTTGCGGTGCCGGACCCAAACGAGCCGCCTCAAGGCCCTCAATTGAGCAACCCTACAGGAAGGCTCGGCGTCCTAGCCGTATATTGGACTGTTGCAAATTTGACACAAGGGGGATCCCCCGGCAAAGAGCGGTTCCCCAACAGATTTGGGAACGATAGACCGCAAACGCCACCGCAGTGACTGCGGTTGTCTCCGCAAATGAGTGCGCGGCTTACGCCGGCTCCGACGCCGTCTCGGGCTGCTCGTCGGGCGCGTCAGGCTCCTTTGCCTCGGCGGAGCCGTTCGACTTACGGCGCCGCGGCGATGCGTTTCCGCCCGAGGCACCGCCTGTAGCGGCTCCACCGGTGGCCGAGAGCATCTTCCTCAGCCCTTCGTCCTCAGCACTGGGCTGTTCGGAGGCTTCGCTGCGCCCCGCTTGCTCATCGGCCGGTTGCGTGGGCCTGGCTTGAGAAGCCTCGCCAGCCGCCTCTCCATCGCCCATCGGCGGCCTGGGACGACGGCGTGACCGCCGCGGCTGTTGCTGACTGTCAGCCTCGCTCGGCGTTGCCTCAGCCGGCGCTTCGCTGCTGGCCGCAGGTTGCTCTGCCACGTCCTGAGACTGAGGCTGAGACACCTCAATCTCTTCCTTGGGCGGCGCAGGCGGACGGAGGGGCTCCGGATCCGTGCTGTCGTTAATGATGCGGAAGTAATGCTCGGCGTGCTGGTTCAAGCCTTCGGCGAGAACACGGTCACCGGCAGCCATGGCGTCACGCGCCAGGGCAACATACTTCTCATAGACCTGCGTCGCATTACCGCGAATCCGCCCACCAGGCCCGTTGCTATCGTAAGTTTGTGCCCGCGCCGGAACATTCGGACGCCGGCCCGCGCGACCACGACCGCGCCGCTGATTGTTGTTAGGTCTCATCGCCCCGTGTTTTACTAAGAACGATTTCTTATCCGCTTAATCCATTCCACCCGGCAAGCCTTATTCGGCCCGCTGCGAGGTTCGATTGCTTCCGAAGAAGCCGCACTAATCCTCTTGGGGGAACAAGATGGCCCCGTCACACTGTGCCTCTCACGCGGTGTCTGGGGCGCACCTCTTTGTATTCCTAACCTAGCTTCGACATGCCGATATTCCAACCTCTTTTTTGCGGCCTCCAGCATCACGGCCCCACCACCAGGCAGCGTTCTCGCCCGGCCAGATCGGCCAGCCGCTCAAAACTCGAGAAGCCAACATGGCGCAGAAGGGCCTCTACGGCATCGGCCTGGCTTTCGCCGAGCTCAAAAAACACCAAGCCTCCGTCCGCGAGCGCCGGGAACAGGCCGGAAGCAATCGCGCGGTAGCAGTCGAGACCGTCTTTCCCGCCATCGAGCGCCAGCTTGGGCTCGTATACAGCTACTTCGGGCGCCAATCCGGAAAGCTCTTCCGTCCTCACGTAGGGTGGATTCGCAACGACCACGTCAAAGCGGCCGGCCAGCGCATCCAACCAATTCCCTACACTGAAGTGGCTCCGCTCGCCGACCCCCAGACGCGCCGCATTGCCCGCTGCCACGGCGGCCGCCGCGAAGCTTCGGTCGATGCCCACCCCCACAGCGCAGGGCCGCTCCACCAGGAGGCTGATCAGCAGACAGCCGCTTCCCGTGCCGAGGTCGAGGACGCGCAGCGGACGATGCCGTTCGGGAAAGCGTTGCAGCACAGCCTCGACAAGCGTCTCGCTGTCAGGCCGAGGGTCGAGCGTGTCGGGCCCGAGTTGAAAGGGAAGTCCCCAAAACTCACGATAGCCCACGATCCGCGAGAGCGGCTCCCGCTGCGCGCGGCGCTCCAGCTGGTCCAGATAGCCAGACCACTCCGTGTTCCCGATCGAGTCTTCGCCATGACCGAGAAGATGTCCGAGGTCGGCCTTCAAAACATGCGCCAGGAGAAGACGCGCTTCACGACGCGGCGCCTCGATGCCGGCTTTCGACAGCGTTTCGGCGCCGAGAGCCACGGCTTCGTCGATGCACCTCATTGCATGGCGGAAAGGCGGGCCGACTGATCCTCCAAAACGAGGGCATCGATCAACTCGTCAAGCGCCTCACCCGCCAGCACGCGCTCAAGCTTGTAGAGTGTCAGGTTGATGCGATGGTCGGTGACCCGGCCTTGCGGAAAGTTGTAGGTGCGAACCCGTTCAGAGCGGTCGCCGCTGCCGACTTGGCTACGGCGCTCGGCGGCCATTTCGGCCTCTTTCTCTTGCCGCATGTGGTCGTAGAGCCGCGCGCGCAACACCTTCATGGCCTTGGCGCGGTTCTTGTGCTGCGACTTCTCGTCCTGGCACTGCACGACGATGCCGGAAGGCAGGTGGGTGATGCGCACGGCCGAGTCGGTGGTGTTGACGTGCTGCCCGCCGGCGCCTTGGGAGCGATAGGTGTCGATGCGCAGGTCCTTTTCTTCGACGTGCACATCGACCTCCTCCGCCTCCGGCAGGACGGCGACCGTCGCAGCCGAGGTGTGGATGCGGCCGCCCGACTCCGTGACCGGGACACGCTGGACCCGGTGCACACCCGACTCGAACTTGAGACGGGCGAAAACGCCGCGCCCGGAAATCGACGCGCTCGCTTCCTTGCAGCCACCGATACCCGTCTCGTCGTAGTCCAGCACTTCGAACTTCCAACGGTGCTGCTCGGCATAGCGCTGATACATGCGGTAGAGCTCGGCGGCAAAGAGCGCCGCTTCGTCGCCGCCGGTCCCGGCGCGCACCTCCAGAATGGCGTTGCGCTCGTCGGCCTCGTCCTTGGGCAGGAGCATGATCATCAGCTCCTGCTCCATGTTCTCCAGCTTGGGTTTCAGCGCTTCCAGCTCTTCGGCGGCCAAGTCGCGCATCTCGCTGTCGCCCTCCGGGTCGGCGATCAGCGTCTCCAGGTCGGAAAGCTCGCTCTGCGCCGCCCGCAGCGCCTGGTAGTGCTCGGCAATCGGCGTGAGATCGGAAAACTCCTTCAAGAGCTGGGTGTATTCGTCGGTGCCCGGCGCCTCGTGCTCGGCGATCAGACCTTTCAGTTCCTCGAACCGCGAGGCAATCCGCGCAACATTCTCCTCCAAACTCACTCTTCAGGCTCCTCTGGCAAAGCGAACAGACGCCGAACCATCCGATCCAGCTCCTCGGCGCCTTCCGGCGTCTCCGCCGCCACCTGCCGCAAGGCTTCGCTCGGTTGGTGCAGGAGGCGGGTGATCAAGAGGCGGGTTGCATCCTCAGGGCCCAGCCGCGGATCGGCAAGCACTGCACGGCGCGCCTCCTCGAAATGCTCTCGCAACGCTCGCACAGCGGGCACCGCCCCGCGTTCCGCCCGGTCGCGCAAGAACACCGCGACCTCTTCCGAAACGATACGCCAAGCCTCCGTCGCAACGGATTGCCGGCTTTCCCGGCCACTCGCCGCCAGGCGCTCAAGGTCATCGAGGTCGTAGACGAAGGCGCCATCCAGATCGTGAGCACCGGGCTCGACTTCAGCGGGGATGGCCGTGTCGATGAAGAACATTGGGCGACGGCGGCGGTGACGCAAGGCCTCCTCGACCTGGCGAACGGT
Organism: Rhodovibrionaceae bacterium; assembly: GCA_028279885.1. Classification (GTDB taxonomy): domain Bacteria; phylum Pseudomonadota; class Alphaproteobacteria; order Kiloniellales; family DSM-21159; genus JANQMX01. Next base: position 8,016 of record JANQMX010000026.1, read on the forward strand.
CAACACCCGCTCACCCGCGGCCCCGCAAGCCACGACGATGTCGGCCTGAGCAAGTGCCGCGCCGAGGTCGTCCCAGCGGCCGATGTGGCAGCGCAAGCGCTCCGCCGCATGCTGCGCGCGCACGCTCGAGGGGTGCGTCAGGGTCAGCGATGCCACGCCGGCACTGCGCAGTTCCCCAGCCAGAAGCTCGCCGCTTTCTCCCAGGCCCACCATCAGCGCCTGGCAACGGTCCAAACCACCATGCAGGTCCCGGGCGACCTGCATGGCAGAGGCGGCGATGGTGACCGGGCGCTCGGCGATCCGCGTTTCGCTGCGCACGCGCTTGGCGGCCGCATAGGCGGACTGCAACGCCGGCTCCAGCAGCGGCCCGGTCAGGCCGGCGTCCCGCGCCGCCCGATGGGCGGCCTTGATCTGACCGAGCACTTGCGGCTCGCCGATCATCTGGCTGTCGAGTGAAGACGCCACCGCAAAAAGGTGCCTCAACGCGTCTTCGCCCTGATAGCTGTAGAGGTGGCCGTTGAGGGCGGAGGGACGCAAAGCGCCCCACTCGGCAAAAAGCGCCAAGGCCCGCTCCTCGTCCTCTGCCGCGCGGTGACAAACCAGTTCAACGCGGTCGCAGGTCGAGAGAATGAGCCCCTCTTCCAGACCGGCGCCGCGCAGCTGCGTCAAGCGCTGCGGCAAATCCTGGTCGCTGACGAACATCCTCTCGCGCAGGGTGGACGACGCGGAGCGGTGATTCATTCCAACGATGGCGAGCGACGAGAGTGAAGGCACTCACGCCTCCTTGGCCGGCTCTTTCAACTCGATCGCACTAAATGAAACGCTTGAGCCTAGCTTGCAAGTCGGCCTCGGCGACGAAGTCCTGCTCACCGCTGTCGAGATCGCGCAAGGTCACGCCACCCTTTTCGGCCTCTTCGTCGCCCAAGATAAGCACCGCCCGCGCCTGCAGGCGATCGGCCCGGCGCATCCGTTTCTTGACGTTGCCGCTGAAACCGATCTCGGCACGCCATCCTGCGCGGCGCAAACGCTGGACCAGCGCGAAGGCCATCTCGCCCTGTGCCTCGCCGATCGGCACCACGACAATCGGGCGGGGCGTGCTGGGTCCCTCACTAAGCAGCAGCGCGAGACGCTCGATGCCGGCCGCCCAGCCGACGCCGTGGACCGGATTGCCGCCCATCATCTCGACCAGATAGTCGTAGCGGCCGCCGCCCAGCACCGTGTCCTGCGCGCCGAGCTCATCGGTTTTGAACTCGAACGCGGTGTGGCAGTAGTAGTCGAGGCCGCGGACAAGCCGTGGATTGAGCTGATAGGCAATCCCGTTGCGCTCCAGCCCACGCTTGACCGCGTCGAAGAAAGCCTTGCTTGCGTCCGTCAGGTAATCATCGAAGGCTGGCGCGCCGGCGACGACCTGCTGATCCTTGCGCTCCTTCGAGTCGAGAATACGCAAAGGGTTGCGGGTCAGGCGATCGCGCGAATCTTCGGACAGCGCATCGCGGTGTTCCTCGAAATAGGCCACCAGCGCATCGCGATAGGCCTTGCGGCTCTCGGGATCGCCAAGGGTGTTGAGCTCCAACCTGACACGGTCGAGCAGTCCGAGGCGCGCCAGAATGTCTGCGCCGAGCGCAATGACCTCCACATCGCCCTCGGGCTCGGGCACGCCGAAAAGCTCGACCCCGATTTGGTGGAACTGCCGCTGACGGCCCTTTTGCGGGCGCTCGTGACGGAACATTGGGCCCGAGTAGAAGTACTTCAGCGGCAGCTGCTGGGTCAGCCCATTTGAGATCACCGCTCGCGCCACGCCGGCCGTGTTCTCCGGCCTCAGCGTAATCTCCTCGCCCTCGCCGACCGCGAAGCTGTACATCTCCTTGGTGACGATATCCGTCGCCTCGCCCAAGGTGCGCTTGAACACCTCGCTGAACTCAAAGACCGGCGTGGCAATCTCGTCATAGCCATAGAGCGCCGCGATCTCGCGGGCGCTCTCACTGACGAAACGATGGCGGCGCATGTCCTCCGGCAAGAGGTCATGGGTGCCGCGGACAGGCTGAAGCGTTGTCAAAAGCGTACGACCCTAAAGGCAAGAAAAAGGAACGAGTGGTTTATTCGGCGGCGTCGGCTGTTCGGACTTCGCCAGCGGCTTCGGCTTCTGCCTTGGCAGCCTCGATCTCAGCCGCCTTCTGCTCCACCATCTCAACCAGGTGATCGACGATGTCTTCGTCCTTGAGCCGATGGTGCTGCACTCCGGCAACGTAGACCTGATGGGTTCCGCGACCGCCCCCAGTGAAGCCGATGTCCGTCATCAGGGCCTCACCCGGGCCATTCACCACGCAGCCGATCACCGAAAGAGTCATGGGCGTGGTGATATGGGCCAAACGTTGCTCGAGGCGTTCGACGGTTCTGATGACCTCGAACTGCTGCCGCGCGCAGGACGGGCAAGAGATCACGTTGACACCGCGGTGGCGTAGGTTGAGCGACTTCAGGATGTCGAAGCCGACCTTGATCTCCTCAACCGGGTCTGTCGAGAGCGACACGCGAATCGTATCGCCGATGCCGGCCCAGAGCAGGGAGCCGATGCCGATCGACGACTTGATGGTACCGCTGCGCAGGCCACCGGCCTCGGTAATGCCAAGATGCAGCGGACAGTCGGTCGCCTCGGCAAGCTGCTGATAAGCCGCAACCGACAAAAACACGTCGGACGCCTTCACCGAGATCTTGAACTCGTGAAAGTCCTCGTCCTCCAGCAGCTTGGCGTGATTGAGCGCGCTCTCCACCATGGCTTCCGGACAAGGCTCGCCATAGCGCTCAAGAAGCTCCTTCTCCAAGGAGCCTGCGTTGACGCCGATGCGGATTGAGCAGCCGTGGTCACGCGCCGCCTTGACCACTTCCTTGACCCGATCGCGACCGCCGATGTTGCCGGGATTGATGCGCAGGCAGGCCGCGCCGTTCGCGGCCGCCTCGAGACCCCGCTTATAGTGAAAGTGGATGTCGGCGACGATAGGCACCGTCACCTCCGGCACGATCTCCCTCAGCGCCGCGCTCGAGCCTTCATCGGGGCAGGAAACCCGCACGATGTCAGCCCCGGCGATCTCGAGCTGGCGAATCTGCTCGATGGTCGCGGCGACATCGGTGGTCAGCGTGTTGGTCATCGACTGGACGGAGATGGGCGCATCGCCGCCGACCGGCACCTTGCCAACGAAGATCTGACGCGACTTGCGGCGGTAGATATCGCGGTAAGGCCGCAAAGACATAGATCGCTCTCCCTCTCGTCCGGCCGTGACTGCTGGACTCCAAGCAAAACATGCCGTTGGCACGCCGCCTCTTCAAGACCTCTCACGTGACGGCTGGATGACAGCCGACAACCGCAGAAAACCGCTAACGCGGCAAAAGGGCCGTCCCGTTGAGCAGGCGGTCGGGTTCCAGCAGGACACCGTCGATCACGTCACCCAGCGCGCCTAAGCTGTTGATTTGGCGCCCATCGACCGTGATCGAGAGACCGCCCGCGTTGCCGGTGCGCATGGTAACGCCCGGCTCGTTGGGCACGAGGAAGCTGTCCCCGGTACGCAAAACCTGGGTCAGCAGCAGCTCGCCCTCGGCGTCGCGGACCTGTACCCAGCTGTCGGAGGTCGCCGCCAGGACAACGCGGGCATCGGCGTTGTCGGCGCCAAAGATGCGGCCTCCGGCAGCGGCGCCCGCGGGCAATTGGGGCGCGGCGGGCGGCTCGACCACGGCCGTCTGGGTTGCGGTATCGACCGCAGCCTCGGGCGCCTCCGCCTCAGCTTCCGGCTGGCTCGGGGCTTGGCCGGTCTCGGTCGTCTCTGCGTTGACGCCTGGCGCCTCGGAAGCGGCAGGGATTTCAATCTCTGCCCCGGCGCCGATATCGGCCGGCGCTGCACCAAGCGCCGTAGAAGCCGGAACTTGAGTCTGAGTCTCCGTGGCCTGTTCGCCGGTGCCGCCCTGCTCGGCCGTCGCGCCGGCTGAGGTCTGATCTTCGCTATCGGCATTTCCGGCCGGCCGCGCCGTAACAGGCTCGCTGCCGTTGGATGCCGATTCGCCGGCTTGCCCGTTTTCCTGCCCGATCGGCGCGGCGCTGGGCAGCACCTCGCTGACCTGGTTCCCGGAGGTGGTCAGAAAATACCAGGCACCATAACCCAGGGCGATCAAGAGGACGGAGATGAGGATGAGGGCCCCGCCCGGCAGCTTGCCTTCGGGCTTGGGCACCGGAAAGGCGAGCGTGGGCGCCCGTTCCAGTCCGTGGATCTCCTGCTTGAAGCGCTTGACGATCTCCTCGGGTTCGAGCCCGAGGAACTCGGCATAAGAGCGCACGAATCCGATGGCATAGGCCGTGCCCGGCAGATCGTGGTAGCGGCCGTCCTCGATGGCCTGGAGATAGACGTAACGAATCCGCAGGGCGTCAGCAGCCTGGGCCAGCGAGTAGCCAAGCTCCTCACGGCGTATGGCCAGCATTTCTCCAGTGCCGAGCGGCGGCATCAGGCTTTCGGAGAGCTCGTCTCCGGCCTGTAGGCGGTCATAGGGATCCATGAATCGACCTCATCGCGCCTTGGGCAATGCCCAAAAAAGAGGATAGCATCACTAAGCTCTTTATCAGCGGCAGTACGTGGCAGCAAACCCTGTCTTTGGGCTGTGGCTTTCAGATGGCGATGTCGCGATCTTGCGCATAAGCCCGCATGACCGCGCGAACGCTGTGGTCGGCGCTGTGGCTCAGTTGCTCCGCAAATTGCTCCAATGGCGCCAGTTCCAAGCTGCGCACCATGTTCTTCACCGGCCCGACCGAAGGCGGGCTCATGGACAGGCGCCTGAGACCGCAGGCGACCAGCGCCATGGCTTCCAAGGGGTTCCCCGCCATCTCACCGCAGACGGTCACCGGTACGCCGGCAGCCTGTGCCTGCTCGGAGAGCTGACGCAGAAAGGCCAAACTGCCTGGGGACAGCGTGTCGTAGCGCCGTGCCAAACGCGGGTTGCCGCGATCGGTGGCAAAGAAGAACTGAAAGAAGTCGTTGGTTCCAAGCGACAGGAAGTCGACCTCCCGAAGCAAGGCCGGCAATTGCCAGGCAAGGCCTGGAACCTCCAGCATCGCGCCGACCTGAAGATGACGCGGTGAGGGCCTGCCGTCCTGATTGTGGACGTCCAGCTCCTTCATCAGCAGTGCCTTGGCCTGCCGGAACTCCCAGACGTCGGAGATCATCGGGAACATCACCCTGAGCTCCCGACCGGCGGCGGCGCGAAGCAGGGCCCTGATCTGCCCCCGCAACAGCGAGGGCCGGTCGAGGCCGACGCGTATCGCACGCCAGCCCATCGCCGGGTTCTCTTCCTCGTCCACCTGCCAGTAGGGCAAGGGCTTGTCGCCGCCGATATCGAGCGTCCGGAAAACCACCGGCCGTCCTTCGGCCAGCTGATAGATACGGGCGTAGAGCGACTGCTGCGCCTCCACGTCCGGAAAGGCATGGCGCACCATGAACGGCACTTCCGTTCGGTAGAGGCCGATGCCCTCGGCCCCGACATCGGCAATCTGCGGCACGTCGACCAGCAGACCGGCATTGATGTGCAAGGAGACCTCGACCCCGTCCTTCGTCACCGAAGGCAGCTCTCGCAGGCGCTGAAACAGGGCCCTGCGCGCACTGCGAACGTCCATGGCCTGCTGGAAGTAATCACGAATGGATTGGCGCGGCCGTATCATGACCTGGCCATTGTCCGCATCGACCACGACGAAATCGCCGGCCTGTACGCGACCGAGCAGCCCCGAACAGCGGCCAACGATCGGGACGCCGAGGGCGCGCGCCACGATCGAGACATGGGAGGTGGGCGAGCCCTCCTCCAACACCACGGCCCGCAGGCTGTCCGTGTCGTAGTCGAGCAACTCGGCCGGGCCCAGGGTGCGGGCGATCACAACCGCCTCACGCGGCAGCTTGTGCTTCTGCGGCTGACTGTCGGGCTTGAGCAAATGCTGAAGCAGGCGGTCGCCGAGGTCCTTGAGATCAGCGTAACGCTCGCGAATGTAGGGGTCCTTGACCCGCTCGAAGCGAGCCTGCGTATCGGTGTTCACCCGCTGCGTCGCCGCTTCCGCCGTGAGACCGCCTTTGATGGCCTCGCGAATCCGCTCCAGCCAACCGCGATCCTGGGCGAACATCCGATAGGCTTCGATCACCTCCTGATATTCGCCGCTGTCGGATAGACCGCTGCCCGCCACGAGATCGTCGAGGTGGGACAGCATGTCCTGCAGCGCCTCGTCCAGCCGCTTGAGCTCCGCCGCTGTATCGTCGGCAACGACGCGGGTAATGACCAAGCCGCGCTCATGCAGCACGGCCGTGCCCATCGCCAAGCCTTCGTGCAGCACCAAGCCGGTCAGACGCGCCGGCATCGTCCGTGCGCTCTCGGTGCCCTTCTCTTCGTCGGCGGAAACAATCCCGGCAACCGAGACGATCTCAGCCAGGACCATGGCAATCGTCTCGAGCGCCTCTTCCTCTTCCTCACTGTAGTTGCGCTGGGTCTTGTTCTGAACGGCGAGAACACCCAGCACCCGACCGGCCCGCAAGATCGGCACACCGAGCATTGACCGGTAGATTTCTTCGCCGGTCTCAGGCCGGTAGGCGAAGTTCGGGTGACCTTGGGCATCGGCCAGCCTAAGCGGACGCGCCCTGGAGGCTATGTCGCCGATAATACCCTCACCGAGGCGCAACATGGTGCTGTGCACCGCCTCGGGCTTGAGCCCCTTGGTCGCGAAGAGCTCGAGCACCTCGCCGGCACGCTGCACGTAGATGGAGCAGACTTCGGCGACCATGTCGTCGGCGACGAGGGAGGCGACGCGGTCCAGCCGCTCCTGCGTCGACCCGCCGCTGCGCATGAGGTCGCGCAGCTGCCGCATCAGCGGCCGCGCCCCTCCCCAAGTCCCGCTCTGGGCGCTGCTCATGGCGCGCCCCTTGGCCTCAGGGTCACAGCGAGCATCGGCTACGCGGAGTCCAGTCCGTAAGCGGTGTGCAGGCTGCGCAGAGCCAGCTCGGCATACTCGGCGGCGATCAAGACACTGACCTTGATCTCCGAGGTGGAGATGACCTGTATATTGATGCCCTTCTCAGCCAAAGCCTGGAACATGCGCTGGGCGACACCGGCATGGCTGCGCATGCCGACGCCGATGACCGACACCTTGACGACATTGGGGTCCGCCTTGAGCTCACGATAGGCGAGCTGCTCGCGGTTCTTCTCCAAGACAGAGATCGTTCGCTGCAGGTCGGCATTGCCGACGGTGAAGGTCATGTCGGTGTGGCCGTTCTCTGCCGAGATGTTCTGGACAATCATATCCACGTTCACGGCCGCGTCGGCCAGCGGGCCGAAGATGGCGGCGGCAACACCGGGACGGTCCGGCACCGACTGCAGTGTGATCTTGGCTTCGTCGCGGCTGTAGGTCACGCCGCTCACCAGGGCTTGCTCCACGATCTCGTCCTCATCGACCACCAACGTCCCGGGCTTGTCTTCGAAAGAAGACAGCACCTGAACGCGGACACGGTGTTTCATGGCCATCTCGACCGAGCGCGTTTGCAGGACCTTCGCGCCCTGGGAGGCCATCTCCAGCATTTCCTCGTAGGTTATGCGATCGAGCTTGCGGGCGCGAGGCACGATGCGGGGGTCGCTGGTGTAAACGCCCTCTACGTCCGTGTAGATGTCGCAGCGCTCCGCCTCCAGGGCCGAGGCAAGCGCCACGGCGGAGGTGTCCGAGCCGCCGCGCCCCAAGGTTGTAATGCGCTGACGCCCTTTCTCCAAGCCTTGGAATCCTGCCAGCACGGCCACCTGGCGTTCTTCCTCAAAGCGGCGGCGGATCTCGTCTACGTCGATCCTCTGAATGCGGGCCGAGCCATGGGCGTCGTCGGTCACCACGGGGATCTGCCAGCCGAGCCAAGAGCGGGCCGGAACTCCGAGGTTCTGCAAGGCGATGGCCAGCAGGCCGCTGGTCACCTGCTCACCGGACGACACGATCGTGTCGTACTCGCGCAGGTCCGCCAGCGGCGCAATGTCGCTGACATAGTCGATCAGCTGATTGGTCACGCCGCTCATCGCCGAGACGATGACCGCGATATCGGCGCCATCATCGTGGGCACGCTTGACGGTTTGCGCGACATTTCGAATGCGCGCCAAGTCGGCAACCGAGGTGCCGCCAAATTTCATCACGAGGCAGGGCATCGTTCAGCGGATGAGGTGCTTGCACAAAGTGTACGCCAGAGCCGTCAAGGGCTTGCGACCCACGCGCGCCAATCCATACTTAAGCACCTGAGAACAAACAAGCTGAACCAGAGCCGCAAGGGGCTAACGGGGTCAATGGGCAAGCTTTCAACGGTCGATCAGGGTGAAATCGACAAGTTTTCCGCCATGGCTGACGACTGGTGGGACCCTGACGGCAAGTTCAAGCCGCTGCACCAGCTCAACGAAACGCGCCTCAAGTTCATCCGTCAGCGGAGCTGTCGTCATTTCGGCAGGGACGACGATAGGCTGGATCCCTTCGACGGGCTGAGCGTGCTCGATGTCGGTTGCGGCGGTGGCCTCATCAGTGAGCCGATGGCACGCCTCGGCGGTGCCGTCACCGGCCTCGACGCCGCCCCCGCCAATATCGAGGTGGCGCGCCTGCACGCGGCAGCCAGCGGGCTGACGATCGACTATCGCTGCGCCACCGCCGAGGACGAAGCGGAGGCGGGCCGGCAATACGATCTGGTCCTCGCACTTGAGATCATCGAACACGTGGCGGACGTCGGCACCTTCCTCTCGAGCCTGGGGCGGGTGGTACGGCCGGGTGGCGCGCTCTTTCTCTCGACCCTCAACCGCACCACCAAAGCCTTTCTATTGGCTATCGTGGGGGCCGAATACCTGCTGCGCTGGCTGCCCCGCGGAACCCACGACTGGCAGCGCTTCGTCAAGCCTTCGGAGCTGACACGGCCCTTGCGGCAAAACGGCTTGAAGGTGGGTGCTTTGAGCGGCCTGGTGTACAACCCGCTCGCGGATCGCTGGCATCTGGACGAACGCGATCTGGACGTGAACTACATCCTCTTCGCCGCCAAGGACGGTTAGGCGTCCTCGCGCGGCAGCCAGGGAATCCGCGACACCTCTATCCCCTCGTCGGCCAACTCAGCCGACTCCTTCTCGGTCGACTCGCCGTAAATGCCGCGCGCATCCGCTTCGCCATAGTGGATCTTCCGCGCTTCCTCGGCGAACTGCTCGCCGACGTAGTCGCAGTTCTTCTCGACCTGATCGCGCAGCTCACGAAGGGCTTGCTTGAGCTGGAGTGCCTCCGGCGGCGGCGAAACCGCGACGGACTTGCCGCTCTCTCCCTTGCCGATGCGCGGCGCCATGATCGCCTTGGAAACCTTGACGCTGCCGCAGATCGGGCAGGCCACGTCGCCGCCCTGGAGCTGCTCATCGCAAGCCGCGCTGTCGGCGAACCAGCCTTCGAACTCGTGTTCCTTGTTGCAGCGCAACTGGTACTTGATCATTTTAAGTCCATGACTCCGCTGAGACTCTAGAAAAATGGCGCCTCCCGACAGCCACGGCAAGGCCCCGCCATCCCCTTGGATCGAGCGTTTCGCCCCCCTTGTGCCTGCTGGAGGCACGGTTTTGGACGTGGCCTGCGGCAGCGGGCGCCATAGTGAGCTCTTTCTTGGCCGCGGCTATCACGTGGTGGCGGTCGACCGGGATGTTTCGCGTCTACACCCTCGGCCCAGCCTGGAGATCATCGAGGCCGACCTGGAACAGGGAAACTCACTGCCCATAGCCGATCGCCGGTTCGATGCGGTGGTGGTCACCAACTATCTCTATCGCCCGCTTCTGCCGGCGCTCATAGAGGCGGTGGCGCCGCAAGGCTTGCTGCTTTACGAGACCTTCGCACTCGGCAACGAGCGCTTTGGCAAACCGAGCAATCCGAACTTTCTGCTCAAGCCCGGCGAGTTGCTGGACGCGGTGCATGGCCAGCTCCGGGTGCTGGCATACGAAGACCTCAAGGTCGAACAGCCGAACCCCGCAGCCGTCCAGCGCATCGCCGCGTGCCGCGAGACTTCTTAGGTCGCCGGCAAGACCTCTTCCGTAGGCGCATCGAGCTGCCAGGCCGGCACCATGGAGCGGGCTTCGGCAACCCGCGCCGGCTCGATGTCGGCCAGGATGATGCCCGGCGCCTCATCGGCCTCTGCCAGCACCTCGCCCCAGGGCCCGATGATCAGGGAGTGGCCATAGGTTTCGCGGCCGCCGTCGTGATCGCCGCACTGGGCGGCTGCGAAAACGTAGCAACCGGTCTCAACGGCGCGGGCGCGCAGCAGCGTGTGCCAATGCGCTCGCCCTGTCACGCGGGTGAAGGCAGAGGGCACCGTCAGGAAATCCGCCCCCGCCTGCGCCAGCGCGCGATAGAGCTGCGGGAACCGAAGGTCATAGCAGATCGTCAGACCCAACTTGCCCCAAGGCAGCGGCACGATCGGTGCGCCCTCGCCGCGCTGGAAGGTCGCCGACTCGCGGTAGACCTGACCGTCCGGCACGTTCACATCGAACATGTGGATCTTGTCATAGCGCGCTGCGAGAGAGCCATCGGGCGCGAAGAGATAGCTCCGGTTGGCCGCCGCCTCCTCGCTGAGGCGAATGGTGAGCGAGCCGATCGAAAGCCAAACCCCCAGCTTCGCCGCCAGAGCCGCAAATGCGGGGACAGCCGGATGGCTCGCCTCAGGATGGGCCTTCGCGAGGGTCGCCTCGCGTCCCCGCACGATCATGGTGGTGTTCTCTGGCGTCAGGATGAGCTTGGCACCTGCCCCGGCCGCATCGACGATCAGCCGCGAGGCCTGGGCAATGTTCTCCTCCAGGTCAGTGGAGGCGTTGACCTGGATGCAGGCGGCCTTGAAGGCACCGCTCACGCCGATGCCTGCTGCAGTCGCGCGTCGAGCTGACCGGCGGCATCGAGAGCATAGAGGTCGTCGCAGCCTCCGATGTGCTCGTCATCGATGAAGATCTGCGGGACGCTGGTCCGCCCCCCGGCCCGTTGGATCATTTCCCGCTTGCGCCCGGCGTTCATCGTGACCTCGATTTCCTCGAAGTCGACGCCCTTCTGCTTCAGCAGCTTCTTGGCCTGGTAACAGAAGCCGCAGAGCATCGAACTGTAGATCTCAACCTTCGGCATCTCGGCCCTCGTTTCGTTTCCTGCGGGTCAGTCTCGATCGCAGCATATGGGTGCGCTGCCCCGCGAAATCCAACATAACAGTCATCCGGCGACGGCAGGTTTACGCCAGCACGACCCGCGCCGCGGTCAACAGAAACACCTGCTCGGCGCCGCTGCGCTTGAGCACGGCGGCACAGGCGTTTGCGGTTGCGCCGCTGGTCATGACGTCGTCAACCAGCAAGACCCGCCGGCCCGCCACGTCGTCACGATGATGCGGCGCGACGGCGAAAGCACCAGCGACGTTGCGCGTCCGCCCTTCCCGCCCGAGCTGGCCTTGCGGCGGCGTGTTGCGGCGGCGCGTCAACAAGTCAGGAAGAAACGGGCGCCCCGCTTCGGCCGCGAGTTGCTTGGCCAGCAGCGCCGACTGATTATAGCGACGCCGAAGCAAGCGCCAGCGATGCAGTGGCACCGGCGCGACGAGATCAGCACCGGCGAGAAGCTCTCCTCCGGCACGCGCCATGAAACGGACCAGAACCGGCGCCAGCTCGGCCTTGTCGGCATGCTTGAAGCGGAGCAGCAGCGGCTTGGACGCCTCGTTGTAGCGCATCGCCGCCCGAGCACGGTCGAAGCGCGGCGGCGAGGCTTCGCAGCCGGCACAGACCGCAGCCTCCCCAACCTCGTACTCGAAGGGATAGCCACAGCTTGCGCAATAGGGCTTGGTGATGAAATCGAGACCGCTCCAGCATTCGGCGCAGACGCTGGACGCTTCGGCCACAAGGTCGCCGCAGGCCAGGCAGCGCGGCGGCAGCAAGAGATCGACGGCCAGCCGGCCCGCCGCCCTGGCGCCGGCCAACACCGCGTCGATGCGCTGATCTCTGTCCTGCAGCAAGACGTTGCCTCCCCTGGCCCACCGGCCATATTGGCCAGTATGTCCGACTTTGCACCGATTTTCGACCGCCAGGCACACCGCCGGAACCGGGAGCGTGCCGCAGCGCAGTGGGACTCGCACGACTTCCTTCATCGGGAAGTCACCGCGCGCCTGCACGATCGCCTGGGCGACATCCGGCGGCAGTTTCCCCGAGTGCTCGATCTCTCCTGCCGAACGGGTGAGATGGCCGAGGCCTTGCGCCGTGAGGCGGGCGCCGATTGGCTGGTGCAATGCGACCTGTCGGAGCGCATGACCCGGCAGGCCGGAAAGAACGGCCCGGCCGCGGTCGCGAGCGCGGACACCCTGCCCTTTGCGCCGCAGAGCTTCGACCTAGTCCTCTCTTGCCTGGATCTCCATTGGATAGACGACCTTCCGGGAGCTCTGATCCAGATTCGCCAGTGCCTGAAGCCGGACGGTCTGTTTCTCGCCGCCCTGTTCGGCGGTGACAGCTTGCACGAGTTGCGTGCCAGCCTGACCGAGGCCGAGACAGAGGTCCGAGGCGGCAGCCATCTCCGCGTCTCGCCAATGACAGACGTGCGCGATGCCGGCGCTCTCCTGCAGCGCGCAGGTTTTGCTCTACCGGTGGCTGATCTCGACAGCATCACGGTGACCTACGAGAACAGCCTCAAGCTGCTCCACGATCTGCGGGGCATGGGCGAAACCAGCGCATTGCAGCAGCGGTCGCGTAGCCTCTCCCCCCGAGCCCTCTTTCCGGCCCTGGAAGGCAGCTACCGCACGCGCCATGCGCTTGCCGACGGGCGCCTGCCGGCCACCTTCCAGGTCATCTTCATGACCGCTTGGGCGCCACACGAAAGCCAGCAGAAACCGCTACGGCCAGGCAGTGCCGGCCACCGCCTCGCCGAGGCCTTGGACACCGATGAACAGCCGGCGGGAGACAAGGTCTTGGGGCCTGCCGCCAAGCCCGCCGGTCAGAGCAAGTCTTGAAGCTGCGCAATCAGCGGCTCGTCGGCCGGCGGCATGGGGTAGTCGCGCAGCCGTGCCGGCCGCACCCAGCGAAGCGCCTGACCTTCTCGGCTCTCCGGATTGCCGCGCCAAACCCGGCAGGCGTAGAGCGGCATCAGCAGGTGGAACGCGTCGTAGGCGTGGGATGCAAAGGCGATCGGTGCCAGGCAGCTGCCCTTGGTGTCGATGCCCAGCTCTTCCTGCAGCTCACGGATGAGGGCCTGCTCCGGCGTCTCACCCGCTTGAACCTTGCCGCCTGGAAACTCCCATAGCCCCGCCATGGACTTGCCCTCAGGGCGCTGGGCGAGCAGCACGCGCCCATCCGCATCGATCAAGGCCACGGCTGCCACCAGCAGGATAGGGAGACCGGGCGCCGCCTCGCGCACCTCGGCCTGCCAGCAGCCGCGGTCAGGCTCCATCGTCATCAGCTACGATAATCGGCATTGATCGAGATGTAGCCGTGGGTCAGATCGCAGGTCCAAACACGCGCCCGTCCCCGACCGATGCCGACCCCGACGGCGATGTCGATCTCCTGGCCCTTCATGTGCGCTGCCACGGGCGCCTCGTCGTAGTCCGGCACCCGTTGGCCATTGCGCGCCACCTCAACCCCACCGATGGAAATGGACAGGCGGTCGCGATCCGCCCTCTCGCCGGCCTTGCCGACCGCCATCACGATGCGGCCCCAGTTGGCGTCTTCGCCGGCGATCGCCGTCTTGACCAATGGCGAGTTGGCGATGGCCAAGGCGATGCGCTTGGCGGCCCGCGCACTGGCCGCTTCGCTGACGTCTATGGTGATGAATTTGCTCGCCCCCTCACCGTCCCGCACGACCTGCTGCGCCAGGTCGATCAAGACCTCGTCGAGCGCCGCGGCGAAGGCCTTGAGTCGCCCGTCCTTCCAGTCCGTGACCGGCGCATTGCCCGCCGCCCCCGTCGCGAAGAGCAGCAGGGTATCGCTCGTCGACGTGTCCCCATCGACGGTGGTGGCGTTGAAAGAGCGTTCCGCGCCGCGCTCGAGCAGCGCTCGCAATACCCCTGGCGGCAGGTCCGCGTCGGTGAAGACGAAAGACAGCATGGTCGCCATATCCGGCGCAATCATGCCTGAGCCCTTGGCGATGCCGCAGATGCGGACCTCCTGCCCATCGATCGTCGCGCTGCGCGCGGCGCCCTTGGGGAAGGTGTCGGTGGTCATGATCGCTTCAGCAGCCGCCTGCCAGTTGGGCGCCGCCAGCTCGCCGGCCAGGCGTCCGACGCAGTCGGTCACCTTCTTGTCAGGCAGAGGCTCGCCGATCACGCCGGTGGAGGCCACGAAGACCCGATTTTCCTCCGCGCCGAGCGCCCGACAAACCGCCTCGACGCTGAGCGTGACCGACTCGACGCCGGCCGCACCGGTAAAGGCATTGGCGTTGCCGGCATTGACCAAGAGCGCCGCGGCCTGCCCGCCCGTCAGGGCCTTGCGGCACCAGGCAATGGCGGCGCTTGCGGTGGCGGACTTGGTCAGCACGCCCGCCACGGCCGCCGGCCGGTCGAAGGCGACCAGCAGCACGTCGGCCCTGTCTTTATACTTGATGCCGGCTTCGCCGCAGGCCAATCGCAAGCCGGCGATCGGCGGCAGGCTCGGGAAGCGCGCCGGCGCAAGGGGAGAACGCGCGATCATAGCGGCATGCGCGGCAGGTTCGCCCGGCTACTCTTCGGGTTGAATGATCTCGATGTCCGCGCTGTCGCGCAGCTCTGTCAGCTTGTCCTGAAAGATACTGCGCGTGAGCTCTTCCGTCAGCTGCTCGCGCATTTCGTCGAGGCTCGGAACCGGCGAATCGCGCTTGTCTTCAACCAGGATCACGTGCCAGCCGAACTGAGTCTGCACCGGCTCGGCCGTGTAGCTCCCGGGCTCCAGCGCGAAAGCGGCCGCGGAGAAAGCCGGGACCATGGTTCCGCTGGTGAAATAGCCAAGATCGCCGCCACGTGGCCCGCTGGGACCAATCGAGCGCTCGCCGGCCAACTCGGCGAAATCGGCTCCACCATCGAGCGCCTCGATGATCTCCTTCGCGACTGCCTCGTCTTCTACCAGGATGTGACGGGCCTTGACCTGCTGCTCCGGCGGGTTCGCCGCGACGAACTCATCGTATTGAGCTTGGAGCTTCTCATCGGTGACCTCCTGCTCGACGAGGCGCTCGAGATAAATCTGCCGCATGACCTCCTTCTTCACCTCGGCCAAGCGCTCGATCACTTCTTCGTCAGTCTCCAGGCCCTCGGCACTCGCCGCCTCGGTGATCAGCTGTATGTCGACCAAACGTTCGAGGAGGACCGGCAGGAGCTCTTCGGCCTGAGCACGCATCTGCGGCGGCAGGTTCGAAGCGGAGGCGAGCACTTCGGAACGGAGGATTTCCTTGCCGTTAACCTTGGCGACCACCGGATCCGCATCCTGCGCCGACGCGATCTGCGCCGCGCCAAAAAGGACAAGAACACTGCAGAGAGCCGCAAGAGCGCGGCTGCGTGCGAGGGTCGGCATGGGCCCTTAGACTCCGTTTGCTGGATGAGACTCGCCGTCCCGCACGGCGAGGTACGCTCCGTATTGGTAGCGCAACTTTGCAGAAGGACTGAGCAATCACAAGGGCGCGTTGGATAATGCGCCGAGCCCGATCAGCGCAAAAAACCAGCCAAAAATTGCGGATAATGCGCCTTGCGTCACGTTGACAGGCCCTATGGCGAGGCATATCTGTCAGCAACGGCGCGACCATTTCGGGCGAACCGCCGCCGCCATCACATTGCATTGAGGATTTGAATGCTTCAGGCGATTGCCAAGAGCTTCTTTGGCTCCGCCAACGATAGGTTCTTGAAGCAGCTGCGCAAGGACGTTGAGGCGATCAACGCCCTGGAAAAGGACTTCGAAGCACTGAGCGACGAAGACCTGCGCGCGAAAACGGACGAATACCGCCGCCGCATCGAAGAGGGTGCGCGGCTTGACGATCTGTTGCATGAGGCCTTTGCCACTGTACGCGAAGCTGCCAAGCGTACGCTTGGCCAGCGTCATTTCGACGTACAGCTGCTCGGCGGCATCGTCTTGCATCGCGGCATGATCGCCGAGATGAAGACGGGTGAAGGCAAGACCTTGGTCGCCACCCTTCCTGTTTACCTCAATGCCGTGTCAGGCAAAGGCGTGCATATCGTCACCGTCAACGACTACTTGGCGCAGCGCGATGCCGTTTGGATGGGCCAGATTTACCAGTTTCTCGGACTGTCGGTCGGCTGCATCGTTCATGGCCTTTCCGACGAGGAGCGCCGCGCCCAGTATGCCTGCGACGTAACCTACGGGACGAACAACGAATACGGATTCGACTACCTGCGGGACAACATGAAGTTCCGTCTGGAAGACATGGTCCAAAGGGAGTTCAACTTCGCCATCGTCGACGAGGTCGATTCCATCCTGATCGACGAAGCGCGGACGCCGCTCATCATCTCGGGCCCGGCGGAAGACTCCTCCGAGCTCTACCGGACGATCGACACGCTCATTCCCCACCTCGAGGAAGAGCACTACGAGAAGGACGAGAAGGCACGCTCCGTCAGCCTGACCGACGCCGGTGTCGAGCGCACCGAGGAGCTGCTGCGCGAGAGCGGCCTCATCGAAAGCGGTTCGCTGTACGATATCCAGAACGTGACGCTGCTGCATCACGTCAATCAGGCGCTCAAAGCCCATAAGCTCTTCACTCGGGATACCGACTACATCGTCAAAGACGACAAGGTCATCATCATCGACGAGTTCACGGGCCGCATGATGGAGGGCCGACGCTATTCCGAGGGCCTGCACCAGGCGATCGAGGCCAAAGAAAAGGCGGCCATCCAGCAGGAAAACCAGACGCTCGCCTCCATCACCTTCCAGAACTACTTCCGGCTCTATCCCAAGCTTGGCGGCATGACCGGCACGGCAATGACCGAAGCCGGGGAGTTCAGCGAGATCTACGGGATGGAAGTGATCGAGATCCCGACGAACGTTACGGTCGAGCGCAAGGACCATGACGATCAGGTCTATCGCACGGCCAAGGAAAAGTACGACGCCATCGTCGAGCAGATCGAGGAGTGCCGCGGCCGCAATCAGCCGGTGCTGGTCGGCACGGTGTCGATCGAAAAGTCGGAGACTCTGGCCGAGATCCTGAAGGCCAAGCGCATCCCCCACAAGGTCCTCAACGCGCGCTACCACGAGCAGGAGGCCTACATCATCGCCCAGGCCGGCGCGCCCGGCGCCGTAACGATCGCCACCAACATGGCCGGTCGCGGCACCGACATACAGTTGGGCGGCAATGTCGACATGCGGATCGGCCAAGAGGCGGCGCCCATCGAGGATGCGGCCAAGCGCGACAAGAAGATCGAGCAGATTCAGGCTGAGGTCGCGGCCAATCGCGAGGTCGTGCTCGGGGCGGGCGGCCTGTTCGTGCTCGGCACCGAGCGACACGAAAGCCGCCGCATCGACAATCAGCTGCGCGGACGCTCGGGACGCCAAGGCGACCCGGGCGCCTCCATGTTCTTCCTGTCTTTGGAAGACGATCTCATGCGCATCTTCGGCTCGGAGCGCATGGACAGCATGCTGCGCAAGCTGGGGCTGGAGGAAGGCGAAGCCATCATTCATCCTTGGGTCAACAAGGCCCTGGAAAAGGCGCAGCAGAAGGTCGAAGCGCGCAACTACGAAATCCGCAAAAACCTGCTCAAGTTCGACGACGTGATGAACGACCAGCGCAAGGTCGTTTACGAGCAGCGCAAGGACCTGATGCGCGTCGAAGAGGTTCAGGAGACCGTCGCCGATATGCGTCACGAGGTGGTCGATCTTATGGTCAGCCGCTTCATCCCCAAGGATGCCTATTCCGAACAGTGGGAGATCGGGGCGCTTCACGAAGAATGCCTGCGCATCTTCGGCATGGACCTGCCGGTCGCCGACTGGGCCAAGGAAGAGGGCATCGCCGACGCAGAGATCAACGAGCGGATCCGGCGGGCCATCGACGAGAAGATGGCGGCCAAATCAGCCAACTACGGCCGCGATATCATGCGCCAGGCCGAGAAGCAGGTGCTTCTCGCCGTGCTGGACAAGCAGTGGAAAGAGCATCTCCTCGTGCTCGATCATCTGCGGCACGGCATCGGCTTGCGCGCCTATGCCCAGCGCGACCCGCTGCACGAATACAAGCGGGAGGCGTTCGAGCTCTTCGAAGGCATGCTGGACAGCACGCGCGAGGAGACAACGCTGTTGCTCAGCCACGTCGAAATCCAGACGCCGAGCCTCAGTCAGATGATGCCGCGCCAGGAACCGGCCGAGATGCATGAGACTCGGCAGGACCCGGCGTTTGCCGATGCCCAGGCGGAACCCGCGCTTGCTGGCGCCGAAGCTGGCCCGCCGCCACGGCCCGCACAACCCGCAAAGCCGACGCCGGTCCGCCACGCCGCGGCGGCAGAGATCGATCCCAACGATCCGAGCACCTGGGGAAAAGTGCCGCGCAATGCGCCTTGCCCTTGCGGCTCGGGAAAGAAGTATAAGCACTGTCACGGTAAGACCGGCTGACGGTTCCAGTCGGCCTGGTTCCATTCACTTGCCATCTTGCTGGCGACGGCGGCGCTTTCCGCGCTCCGTTTGAGCGGCTCTCGCTATGAAACACTATCTCGATTTCGAACAGCCGATCGCCGAGTTGGAAGGCAAGATCGAGGAACTGCGCCGGCTCGGCACGACGGGTGGCGTCAACATCAGCGAGGAAGTCGAGCGCCTGCAGACCAAGCTGGAGCAGGAGATCAACGCGCTCTACGCCAAGCTGACGCCTTGGCAAAAGACCCAGGTCGCCCGTCACCCCGGCCGCCCCCATGTCGCCGACTACCTGGAACGCCTGATCGAGGACTTCACGCCCTTGGCCGGCGACCGTCTCTATGCTGAAGACGCGGCGATCGTCGGTGGCTTGGGGCGCTTCCGCGGCCGCAGCTGCGTGCTGATCGGCCAGGAGAAGGGGCACGACATCACCACGCGGCAGCGCCACAACTTCGGCATGCCGCGACCGGAGGGATACCGTAAGGCGCAGCGGCTGATGACCATGGCCGCCCGCTTCAAGCTGCCGATCATCACTCTGGTCGACACACCGGGCGCCTATCCCGGCATCGGCGCCGAAGAGCGCGGACAGGCCGAAGCCATCGCCCGCTGCATGGAGCTTGGCTTGACGCTTGGCGTTCCGACGATCTCGGTCGTCATAGGCGAAGGCGGCTCGGGCGGGGCGATCGCCCTCGCCACCTCTGACCGCGTCTTCATGCTCGAGCATGCCATCTACTCGGTCATCTCGCCGGAGGGCTGCGCCTCCATCCTCTGGCGCTCGGCCGACGAGAGCCAAACCGCGGCCTCCGCCCTGCGCCTGACCGCCCAGGATCTCGACGCCCTAGAAGTTATCGACGGCATTGTCGAGGAGCCGATCGGCGCGGCACACCGGGACCTGGAAACGGCGGTTGCCAGCGTCGGTGACGCGATCGATGCGGCGCTGACAGAAACCTCCGGCCTGGATGCCCCATCGCTGGTGGCCCAGCGCAAGCAGAAGTTTCTTGCCATGGGTCAGAAGGGTCTGAGCTAGAGCATAGCCGACCGCCGGCCAGCGAACTGGTCAATCAACCGAGACGCACTTATCGTTCGTGCATGGCTTCGAACGACCCTCTGCTGCAACCCTACAAGCTTAAGCATCTCACCCTGCGCAATCGGATTATGTCGACGGCGCATGAGCCGTCTTACTCTGAAGACGGTCTGCCGAAAGACACCTACCGCCTTTACCACCTGGAGAAGGCCAAGGGCGGCATTGCGCTGACCATGACCGCCGGCTCGGCCATCGTCTCCCGCGACTCGGCACCGGCCTTCGGCAACCTGCACGCTTACCGCGATGAGATCGTGCCTTGGCTCAGGCGCTTGGCCGACGACTGCCACGAGGCCGGCAGCGCGGTCATGATACAGCTGACCCACCTCGGCCGGCGCACCAATTGGAACAAGGCCGACTGGTTTCCCGTCCTTGCCCCTTCGCCGGTGCGTGAGCCGGCCCACCGCGCCTTTCCCAAGGAAATCGAGGACTAGGATATGGACCGCATCGTCGCGGACTATGCCGCGGCGGCGCAACGCATGCAGGCGGCCGGCCTCGATGGCATCGAACTCGAATGTTACGGCCACCTGCTCGACCAGTTCTGGTCGCCCGCCACCAACAGACGCGAGGACGACTACAACGGCAGCTTGGACAATCGCCTGCGCTTCATTTTTCGCGTCCTGGACGCCATCCGTGCGGCGGTGGGCGCGGACTTCATCGTCGGCTTGAGACTGGTCACCGACGAGGACTGGGAGAAGGGCCTGTCGCGGGAGGAGGGAATCGAGATCGCACAACGGCTGGTCGCTAGCGGGCAGATCGATTTTCTCAACGTCATTCGCGGCCACATCGACTCCGATGCCGCCCTGCGCTACGTCATCCCGGTGCAAGGCATGCGCTCAGCCCCGCATCTCGACTTGGCCGGCGAGCTGCGCGAGGCGACGAAGTTTCCGGTCTTTCACGCAGCCCGCATCAACGACGTTGCCACGGCACGGCACGCCATAGCCAGCGGCAAGCTCGACATGGTGGGGATGACGCGAGCGCACCTGGCCGACCCCCACATTGCCCGCAAGGTCGCCGAAGGGCGGGAGGAAGAGATCCGCCCTTGCGTCGGCGCGACCTACTGCCTGGACCGCATCTACGAGGGCCACGGCGCGCTTTGCATCCACAACCCGGCAACCGGTCGCGAAGCCACCATGCCGCATGTCATCGCACGTCGCGAAGGGCCGCAGCGGAAGGTGGTGATCGTCGGCGCCGGCCCGGCCGGCTTGGAGGCGGCCCGCGTCTCAGCCTTACGCGGACACGACGTGGTGATGTTCGAGGCCGCCGATCAGGCCGGCGGACAGATCCGCTTGCTGACCCGGAGCAAGCGGCGCAGCGAGCTGATCGGCATTGTCGACTGGCGCCTGGAGCGACTGGCGGATCTGGGTGTCCAGATCCACTACAACCGTTACGCTGAGCCTGATGATGTTTTGGCGGAGACGCCGGGCGTTGTGTTGATCGCGACCGGCGGCCTACCTCAGTCGCCCGCTCTTGAAGCCGGAGACGACCTGGTCGTGTCCAGTTGGGACATCCTCTCCGGCGAAACCAAGCCGGCCGAGGAGGTGCTGCTCTATGACGACAACGGCGCCCACCCTGGCATGCAGGCCGCCGAAGCCATCGCGGAGGACGGCAGCAGCCTGGAACTGGTGACGCCGGAGCGTTTCTTCGCACCGGAAATCGGGGGGCTCAATCACGCCGCCTATGCCGAGGTCTTCCACGCCAAGGGGGTACGCGTCACCATCAACAGCCGCGTGCTGGGCGTGCAGCGACAAGCCAACCGCCTCGCCGCCGTCATCGGCAGCGATTATCATGACCGGCGGGAGGAGCGGATCGTCGACCAGGTGGTGGTGGAGCATGGCACGCTGCCGCTCGACGAGCTCTACTTCGCTCTCAAACCAAGCTCCAGCAACCTCGGTGCCTGCGACTACGACGCCCTGCGGGAGGGGCGCCCGCAATCCCTGACGGAAAACCCGGACGGAGAGTTCCAGCTCTTCCGCATCGGCGATGCGGTCTCCTCGCGCAACATCCACGCGGCCATCTACGACGCACTGCGGTTGTGCAAGGACTTCTAAGCGGCGACACCGCAACCCATGTGAAGAGCAGCACGAGCCTTCCCAGGAGATGCCCCATGAGCCAAACTGCCCGTCGGATGCGCATTCCCGACGAGACACACCCCATCACCATCAGCGACCACGATGAGACGGTGGAAGTCTACCTCGCCGGAGCACGCATCGCCCGCAGCGACCGGGCCCTGAAGCTCGCCGAGGCCAGTTATCCGCACGTCTTTTACATCCCGCGCGAGGATGTCGACATGAGCGCGCTGCGTCGACGGGACGATACCAGCTACTGCCCCTACAAGGGCGATGCCAACTACTACGATATCGAGACGGGCGACGAGGCCGCGGAAAAGGCCGTCTGGACCTATGAGGCACCTTACGACGCCGTAGCCTCCATCAAGGACCACCTCGCCTTCTACATCGACAAAGTCGAGCTGCGGTTAGCCTAAGGATCGCCGCTCTCTTCCCGGCGCACCTGCTGCAGGGCGCGGTGATAGGCCGTCATTGCCTCATGCTCGTGGACGAAGCCGAGCAGCCGGCGACTTTGCTTGTTGTCGACAACTGGCAAATGCGGCTCGGCGCTGGTCTGAAAGACCCGGATGGCCGTGCTGAGACCGTCGTCCGCTAGCAAAACCGGCGGCCGCTTGCGCGCCAAGTCCTCGGCCGTCAGCTTCTCCTGCGCCTCGCTGTCGAAGGCCAGATGCGCCAGCTCGGCGAAGGTGATGGTACCGCGTAGAGCGCCGTCCCCGTCGCAAACCAGAAGCTCCCCAAACGGCGCCCGAACCAAAGCGTCGCGTACTTCGGCGAAAGGCGCGTCGGGCGTCACGGTGGCGTAGTTGCTGTCCAGGAGGCTGCGCACCTTGGTCTCGTTGAGTATCTCGGTCTCCTGCCCGCGGCGCAGATTGACACCGCGCCGGGCAAGCTGCCAGGCGAAGAAAGACGCCAAGTTGGCTTGCTGGACCACCACGGACGCAATGGCCGTCGCCACCATGAGCGCGATCGTCAGCTCGTAGTCTCCGGTCAGCTCGAAGATCATCAGGATGGTGGAAATCGGCGCGCCCAGAACCGCGCCTGCCACAGCACCCATGCCGATCACGGTGTAGGCACCGCTGCCGGACGACAGCTCCGGGAAGAGTTGCGTGGCCACGATGCCGAAGGCGCCGCCCAGCATGGCGCCGAGAAAGAGCGACGGCGAGAAGACACCGCCACCAAAGCCTGCGCCCAGGCAGATCGCCGTGGCGGCGACCTTGAGCACCAGCAGGATTACCAGCGTTTCGAAGGAGTAGAGGGCCTGCAGGGCCTTGTCCGTCGCCTCGTAGCCGACCCCAAGAACTTCAGGGTAGGCCAGCGCAATGCAGCCGATCGCCAGCCCGGCAACGGCTGGACGCAGAACGACTGGAATCTTGGCGCGCTCGAACAGCTTCGCCGAAACGGCCACGGACTGGGTGAAGACGATGGCCAACAGCGCCGCTGCCAAACCGAGCAGGGCAAAGGCCGGGAACTCCCAGAACGAAGCGATCTCGTAGGACTGCGGAAGGATGAAGGCCGGGAAGTCGCCATAGTGCATGCGGCTGATAACCGTACCGACAACCGAGGCGATGACGATGGGCGCGAAGGCGGAGAGCGCGTAGTGGCCGACCACGACCTCAAGGGCGAAGAAGACCCCGGCGATCGGAGCATTGAACGAGGCGGCTATGGCGGCCGCCACGCCGCAGCCGAGCAGCGTGCGGGTCAAGCGGCGGCCAAGATGCAGCCAGCCGGCCAGGCAGGATGCGAGGCTAGCGCCGAGATGGACCACGGGGCCCTCCCGTCCGACCGAGGCTCCGACGCCGATAGAGGCGGCCGAGAGGGTGGCCGCCTTGAGCCCGTCGGTGGCACGCAGCTGACCGCCCCGCAGCGCCACGGACTCGATGACATCCGCAACGCCTTGCGGCTTTCGGTCCGGCATCGCGTAGCGCAGGAAAAGCCCGATGGCGAGGCCCCCAAGCGTCGTCGCGAGAAGCACGCGCCACCAAGGCATCTGCGCCGCGTAGCTGTTGAAGAGCTCGTCGACGATCCAATTGCCGTAGGCCAGGGCGCGAAAGAGATCGATGCCATAGCGAAACCCGATGGCCGCCAGGCCGGCGGCCACGCCGATCAGGATGGCGAGCCCGCCGAGTATGATGTGGTCGTTGGCCCACAGCCGCTTGAGCCAGCGGACCCAGGCTCTGCTCCTCGTCAACGCATGTAAATCGGCTGAAATCGCCATTTCTGTTCGGTGGATATCACTGTGGTCAGGCGTGGTTTTTCCAGAGCCTAACGAAGCCGCCTTATTGCGCCATGATGCCCACCGTCATAGCATGGCATCTTCATAAAACCTTCAAGAAACTGCAACAGAGGCTATGCAGGGTGCCGGGCCGAGTTCGCAAATCAACAAACAGGGATGTGATCATGAAACTCAAACGTAGCGTCGCGTTCGCTGCGGCGTTTAGTGCGTCCACCATTATGGCCACGGCGGCCTTCGCGCAGACCGAAGTCCAGTGGTGGCACGCCATGGGCGGTGCGCTGGGCGAGAAGCTCAACAAAATCGCCGACGACTTCAACGCCACCCAAAGCGACTACAAGATCACGCCGGTCTACAAGGGCAACTACACCGAAACGCTGACGGCCGCGATCGCAGCGTTCCGTGCCCGGGAGAACCCGGCCATCGTCCAGGTCTTCGAAGTTGGCACCGCGACGATGATGGCTGCCGAAGGCGCCATCTATCCGGTCTACGAGCTGATGGCTGACGCCGGCGAGCCCTTCGATCCGGATGACTATCTCGCTTCAGTCACCGGCTACTACACGGACACCGAGGGCAACATGCTCTCCATGCCGTTCAACTCTTCGACGCCGGTGCTCTACTACAACAAGGACGTCTTCAAAAAGGCGGGCCTGGACCCGGAGGCGCCGCCGCAGACCTGGCCCGAGCTGGCCGAGGCGGCAAAGGCCATCATCGATTCCGGCGCGGCCACCTGTGGCTTCACCACCGGTTGGCAGTCCTGGGTGCAGCTCGAGAACTTCTCGGCCTTGCATGACGCCAGCTTCGCCAGCAAGGCGAACGGCTTCGGCGGCTTCGATACCGAGCTGGCCTTCAACTCGCCGCTGCACGTGACCCATGTGCAGTCGCTGGCCGACTGGAAGAAGGACGGCGTCTTCAAGTACGGCGGCCGTCGCTCGGACTCGGCGCCGCTGTTCTATTCCGGCGAGTGCGCCATGTACATGAATTCCTCGGCCGCCTATGCGGGCGTCAGCGCCAATGCCAAGGACTTCGAGTTCGGCGTCGGCATGCTGCCCTACTGGCCGCAGGTCGACGGCGCGCCGCAGAACTCGATCATCGGCGGTGCCACCCTCTGGGTGCTGCAGGGTCGTCCGGAGGACGAGTACAAGGGTGTGGCCAAGTTCTTCTCCTACCTCTCCAGCCCGGAAGTGCAGGCCTGGTGGCATCAAGCCACGGGCTATCTGCCGATCACCTCGGCGTCCTATGAGCTCAGCAAGAAGCAGGGCTTCTATGACGAGAACCCCGGCACGGACACCTCGATCAAGCAGATGACGCTCAATCCGCCGACCGACAACTCCAAGGGTCTCCGGCTCGGCAACTTCGTGCAGATCCGCGACATCATCAACGAAGAGCTCGAGACCGTCTGGGCCGGTGAGAAGACCGCCAAGGAAGCGCTCGACCGGGCCGTTGCCCGCGGCAACGACCTGCTGCGTGAGTTCGAGGCTGCCAACTAACGGCTAGCCGTTCGTTCGGCGTCGTGGGCATAGAGACCACGGCGCAGTCTTTGCCGGCCGGCACCCAGGACTTCCGTCTTGGGTGCCGGCTGCGCGCTCAACATTAAAACCTCAGTCCATGCAAAAGCGCGTTACCTTCCGGCATCTCACGCTGCCCTATCTTTTCATCCTGCCGCAGCTCGCCATCACAATCGTCTTCTTCATCTGGCCGGCGGGCGAGGCGATCTATCAGTCGCTCCTGAGGCAGGACGCCTTTGGGCTCAACACGCGCTTCGTCGGGTTCGAGAACTTCGAGCGGCTCTTCGCCGATCCGCTTTACATCGACACCCTGTGGCGCACGCTCGGCTTCAGCGTCAGCGTCACTCTGCTCTCTATGCTGAGCGCCCTGCTCTTCGCCGTGATGGCCGACCATGTCATCCGAGGCGCGACAACCTACAAGACCCTGCTGATCTGGCCCTACGCCGTGGCCCCCGCTATCGCCGGCGTGCTCTGGTGGTTCCTCTTCAACCCCTCGGTCGGCATCCTGGCCTATCTGCTGCAGGGCCTGGGCTACGACTGGAACCCCTTCCTCGACGGTGACGACGCCATGATCCTGGTGGTCATCGCCTCGGCCTGGAAGCAGGTCAGCTACAACTTCCTCTTCTTCCTGGCCGGCCTGCAGGCCATTCCGCGCTCACTGATCGAGGCCGCCGCGATCGACGGCGCCGGCCCGGTGAAACGTTTCTGGAGCATCGTCTTCCCGCTGCTCTCCCCCACCACCTTCTTCCTGCTGGTGGTCAACGTGGTCTACGCCTTCTTCGACACCTTCGGCACCATTCACGCGACCACCTCGGGCGGGCCCGGCCAGTCGACCACGACCTTGATCTACAAGGTCTTCAACGACGGCTTCATCGGCCTCAACTACGGCTCTTCGGCCGCCCAGTCGGTCGTCCTCATGATCATCGTCATCGGGCTGACGGTTGTGCAGTTCCGCTACATCGAGCGGAGGGTCCATTACTGATGGTCGAGAACCGCCCCTTCTTCACCTTCGTCGCGCACTTCGTGCTGCTGCTCGGCGTCGCCATCGTGGTGCTGCCGCTTTGGCTCGCCTTCGTCGCCTCGACCCACGAGCCGAGCGCGCTGATCACCGGCCTGATGCCCCTCATTCCCGGCGACCGTCTGGTCGAGAACTATGAGCTCGTGCTGGGCGAGGGCGTGGCGGCCTCAGGCGCCATCCCCGTCTGGAAAATGCTGTTCAACAGCCTGGTGATGGCGCTCTGCATCGCCATCGGCAAGATCGCCATCTCGCTGATCTCGGCCTACGCCATCGTCTACTTCCGCTTCCCCTTCCGCACCTTCTGCTTCTGGATCATCTTCATCACCCTGATGCTGCCGGTGGAGGTGCGCATCGTGCCGACCTTCGAGGTCGTCTCCTCCCTCAACATGCTGAACAGCTTCGCCGGGCTGTCCGTGCCGCTCATCGCCTCGGCGACCGCGACCTTCCTGTTTCGCCAGTTCTTCCTCACCGTCCCGGACGAGCTGGTCGAAGCCGCCCGCATCGACGGCGCCGGCCCCTGGCGCTTCTTCCAGGACATCCTGCTGCCGCTCAGCCGCACCAACATCGCGGCGCTGTTCGTCATCCTCTTCATCTACGGATGGAACCAGTATCTCTGGCCGCTCTTGATCACCACCGACCAGAGCTTCACCACCATCGTCATGGGCATCCAGCGCATGGTGACGGTGGCCGATGCCGAGCCGCAGTGGCACGTGGTGATGGCAACGGCGGTGCTGGCGGTGCTGCCACCGCTCGCCGTCGTGCTCGGCATGCAGCGCCTCTTCGTCAAAGGCCTCGTGGAAACGGAAAAGTAGGGACCCATGTCTTCCATCTCCATTCGCGGCGTCGCCAAGAGCTACGGCAACACGCCGGTCATCCACGACCTGGACGTGGAGATCGCCGAGGGCGAGTTCATCGTCGTGGTCGGTCCCTCGGGTTGCGGCAAGTCCACCCTGCTGCGCATGATCGCCGGGCTGGAACGCATCACCGGCGGCGAGATCGCCATCGGCCAGCGCGTGGTCAACGAGCTGGAGCCCAAGGACCGCGACATCGCCATGGTGTTCCAGAACTACGCGCTCTATCCCCACATGTCGGTCTTCGACAACATGGCGTACGGCCTGAAGATTGCCGGCCTACCGCGCGAGGAGATCCGCCAGCGAGTCGACCGCGCCGCCGCCATTCTGGAGCTCGCCGACTTCCTCGAGCGCAAGCCGCGCCAGCTCTCCGGCGGCCAGCGCCAGCGTGTCGCCATGGGCCGCGCCATCGTGCGCGACCCCAGCGTCTTTCTCTTCGACGAGCCGCTCTCCAATCTGGATGCCAAGCTGCGCGTGCAGATGCGCCTGGAGATCAAACAGCTGCAGCGCTCGCTCGGCACCACTTCGGTCTACGTCACTCACGACCAGGTGGAGGCCATGACCCTGGCCGACCGCCTCATCGTCATGAACGCCGGCGTGGCCGAGCAGATCGACACCCCGCTCGCCGTCTACAGTCACCCGGCGAGCCGTTTCGTCGCCGGCTTCATCGGCTCCCCGGCCATGAACTTCCTGGAGGCCACCTTGACCGAGGACGGCAGCCATCTCGGCCTCACCACCGGCGACCGCCTGACTCTCGACCACCGTCCCGACGGCCTCGGTGGCGGCCAGAACGTCACCTTGGGCCTGCGGCCCGAGGACCTACTGCTCTGCCAAGAGCCGGAGGCCAGCCTGCACCTGCGGGTCGAGATGGTCGAACCGCTCGGCGCCGACACTCTGGTTCACGGCCGCCTGAGCGCCGGCAACGGCGCAGCCTCGGAGGGGGCGGACACGACCCTGGTCAGCGCCACCGCCGGCCTCATGACCCTGCGCCTGCCCGGCACGGCCCACTTCGATCAGGGCGAGCGCCTGCCGCTCCGCGCCACACCGAAAAGCCTGCACCTCTTCGACGCGGCAAACGGACGGCGCCTGTCTTAGAGCCGCGATCGTGGTGCGTGAACGATGCCCGAATGCGCATCGTTACGCGGTGCGCTGGAATCACACAAAACCCCGCGTACATTAAGCTTTCTTGAAGTGTGAAGCCACTAATCTACCGGAATGCGTGTGGGAATAATCCATTCTGTCATCCGAGAAGTGTCCCGCCTTCAATTTGCCAAGACCCAGGCAAAGCGGCGGACGCCTTGTCGCTTTGCGTAACGGGCGATCCCGTGACTTCGTTTTTGAACGCCAAACTGTCGCGGCTCTCCGTCCGGTCTCGGATCTTCTATCTGAGTGGCTTTCTTCTGCTGTTGATCGCCGTCAATGGCGGGACGGGTTTCTGGACCATCCAGCACAGTGGCGAGCAGCTGCGGGAGGTTCAAGAACGGCAAATGCCGGCCATCTCCCGCTTCACTACGCTGATGCTGATGCAAACGAAAGAAGCCGCAGCATTTGGTGCTGCACGGCGCGCCGGAGCAACGATTGGGCAGTTGCCGGGATCAGAGAAATCCTTCGAAAGCGCCAAGCTCGAATTCGAAACGCTCGCTGAAATCATAAGCGACATGCTCGTCGTGTCCGAGTTGCAGTTTGGTGTCTTAGCAGACCAGAGCCAAAACCAGGAGCAGCAGAAGGTCTATGAGTCGCTGCGCCAGCGAACTGGAGAGATCCGGGTACATCATGACGTCTACGTCGAGCGTGCTACGGAGAAACTCCAAGTTCTGAAAGAAGGCCGCCTCTTGGAGGCCACATCCTTGGATGAGCAGGTCAAGGAGCACCAGGAAGCTATCGCGCATGACGTCGCCCATACCCAGCGTGAAATGAAGACACTGCTGCAAAGCACCATTTCATCAACGCGGGAACAGGCCGTCGACGGATTGACCGTGATGATGGCGACGGCACTTTTCGGCGTCGCGATGGGCACGGCGATGAGCCTGACGATTGCCGGCTCCGTTACCGGGCCGCTGCTTCGTGCGGTGAAGACCGTTCAAGCGATGACGGCCGGAAAGACCGACGCGGCGCTGGTGCCCGAGAGCGACGATGAGATTGGCGTGCTCTGCCGCGCAGTGGCCGACTATCGCCAAAGAACCTTGGATGCCAATCGCGCCGCCAACGACGCTGCAGATGTTGCCAACCGTTATCGCCAAAACGCCGAGCGTGCGCTGGAAGCCACACGTTCTCAGGAAGCGCTTCTCTCTAGCATGGCGGAGGTGGCGCAGGTTGGCGGCTGGGAGCTCGACCTGCGATCGATGCGGCTGCTTTGGAGCAGCCAGACCAAAGCGATACACGGAGTCGACGACGATTACGAACCAAACGTCGAAGCGGCCATCGATTTCTACCGCCCTGATTCTCGGGCCATTATCGAGACGGCGGTAGAACTGGGTGTCAAGACAGGTGAGGGTTGGGACCTAGAGTTACCCATCATCACCGCCAAAGGCAGAGAGATTTGGCTACGGGCCGTTGGCAAGCCGCTGATGCAAGATGGTGTCACCACCAAGCTGGTCGGCGCTGTCCAGAACGTCACCGACCAACGTGCCGAGCGGGAAGAGCTCGCCGCGCATCGCGATCGCCTCCAAGAACTCGTGGACGCCGCCACGGCCGACCTCAAGACCAAGGCTGAGAAGCTTCAGCAGGCTCTATCGAAAGAGAAGGAGCTGAGTGAAATGCAACGGCAATTCGTTGCCACGGCTTCGCATGAGTTCAGGACACCGCTTGCGATCATCGACAGCACCGTCCAGCGACTGGTGCGCAAAAAGGAGCGACTGTCATCTGAAGAACTGGAGGAGCGCGCCCGCACCGTCCGCGAGGCGGTGGCCACCATGACGAATCTGATGGAAACGACCTTGGATGCGGCCCGCATGGATGCTGGTCAAATCAAGATCGTGCCCACCGATGTCGATTTGGGCCAGCTTCTGTCCGCGGTCTGCGATCGCCATCGCGAACTGAACAAGGACGCCCACATTCGGGTCGAGCTCGGCTCCCTTCCCGAGACGGTCAAAGCCGACCGCGGCGCCTTGGAGCATGTCTTCGAGAACCTGGTATCGAATGCGGTCAAATACTCCGCCGGTACGCCCGAGGTGACAATCCTCGCCAGGTGCGATGGGAATGATGTGCTCGTCGAGGTGCGCGACAAAGGCATCGGTATCGACGAAGAAGACCTGCCGCAGATGTTCGAGCGTTTCTTCCGAGCCAAGTCCGCTATCGGAGTAAGCGGTACGGGTATTGGACTAAACTTGGCCAAAGCGCTCCTAGAACTGCACGGCGGCGCCATCAGCGTGCAAAGCCAACGAGGCGTGGGCAGCTCATTCTTTGTTCGTCTGCCTATTCAAGACGTTTGGCCCACCAGTGTCGGGGAAACCAGGGGAAGCATCGCGGCTTAACAAATCAGCAACGTTCGGGAGTTGAGAACCATGACCACTATTCTATGCATCGAAGACGACATACACCTGCTCGAGGACCTGTCCGAGGAACTTTCAGAAGCCGGCTATCGCGTCGAACAAGCGCGCAACGGCCAAGACGGCCTGGATAAGATACGAAGCTGTCATCCGGACCTGGTGATCAGCGATATCTCCATGCCTGGCATGGATGGTTATGACGTGCTGAAAGCAGTTCGGGGAGAAGGCAAACAGTACGCGCAGATGCCGTTCATTTTCCTCTCAGCCCTCGCGGCGCGAGATGAGCGGCTCAAGGGACTCGATGCGGGTGCCGACGAATACCTGACGAAGCCGGTCGACTTCGACGTGCTGATCTCCAAGGTTCAGTCGATCTTGCGGATGAACGAGCGCATCAAGCGCGACTACGAGGAAGACGCCGCGCGGCTGCTGGAGAGGCACCAAGACACCTATGTTCGAAACACCAAAGGACCGGACGACGATCTGGTTCTGAGCTGATTGGACCCCGCTTCGCGTTCCACGACAGTGTGGCCGCCGGGGCGTATCGTGCTAGCGTCCCCTATCGACTCAGCCTCTGCAGCCTGAAGAGGAAAGCCTTTGGTGGTCACTGGTGCTGCTCAGCTTGTAGAGCGCTTCTATCACCAGCTTTGGAATCGGGCCGACGAGGCCGTGGCACGGGAGATCCTGCATCCCGAGTTTCGCTTCCGCGCCTCGCTGGGGCCGGAACGGCTTGGGCCGGAGGGTTTCATTGCCTACATGCGCTCGGTTCACGCGGCGCTGGCCGACTACCGCTGCGAGATCGAAGAACTTCTGACGATCGAGCACGAAGCCGTAGCCAAGGTGCGTTTCGTCGGCCGCCACCAGGCGCCCTTCTTTGGTGTCGAGGCGACCGGCCGGGAGATTGAATGGGCCGGCGCCGCCTTCTTCAAGACCGACGGAGAACGGATCACGGAACTCTGGGTGTTAGGCGACATCGATGCGGTCAAGCGCCAGCTCGGTGCAGCAGCAGAGCAGGGATTCGAGTCGGAATAGCACCACGAAGGAGTTATTGAATGGGCATGTTAGCAAGTACGGATAGCAACCGATGCGAAAGACATGCCCCCGCGCGCTGCGCGGCGCCCTCGCCCTGCTTGCGCCACTGTACTTGGCCGCCGGCGTGAGCGCCTCCGCTGGCGAGCCTGCTGAACACTGGCCGACGGCGAGCCTGGCCGAGGCTGGCTTCTCTGAAGACCTGGGCGAGAAGATCGATGCCGGCGTCGCTGACGGCCGCTTCGCCGGTCTCCACGCCGTCCTGCTGGTCCGCCACGGAAAGCTGGTGCTGGAGCGTTACTACGAAGGCGAAGATGAGGTTCGGGGCCGACCGCGCGGTACAGTCGACTTCGGCCCCGAAGACCTGCACGATCTACGCTCCGTCACCAAGAGCATTGTCGGCCTGCTCTATGGCATTGCCCTGGCCGAAGGCAGCGTGCCCGACCTCGACACGCCACTCCTCAGCGCTTTCCCCGAGTACGACGACTTGCCGGATGACCCGCAACGGCAGCGTATGACCGTCGCCCATGCGCTCTCCATGCAGCTCGGCACGGAATGGGACGAAAGCCTCTCCTATGCCGACCCGCGCAACAGCGAGATCGCCATGGACCGCGCTCCGGACCGCTATCGCTACGTACTCGACCAGCCGATGGTCACCGAGCCCGGTACGCGCTGGATCTATAACGGCGGCGCCACGGCCGTCCTCGCCCGCCTGATCGAAAAAGGGACGGGCAAACCGCTCGCAGACTACGCCAAGGAAAAGCTCTTCACCCCCCTCGGCATCGCGACCTATCAGTGGATGACGGATCGCAACGGCGCCTACATCGCTGCATCCGGCCTGCGCCTCCGGCCCCGCGGCCTGGCCCGCATCGGCCAGTTGGTGCTGAACGGTGGACGCTGGGAGGGCCGGCAGGTGGTGCCGGAGGAGTGGCTGGTCAGTTCCTTCCAGACTCGGGCCGACGTCGACCGGGACGTCGACTATGGCTACCATTGGTGGTTGGGTAAGAACAACAACGACAGAAAACGGTGGGTCGGTGCCTTCGGCAACGGCGGCCAGCGGCTCCAGATCATGCCGCGCGGCAACATGCTGATGGTCGTGACGGCCGGGAACTACAATCAGCCCGATGCCTGGAAGGTGCCGGTCGGCGTACTGCTGGATGCCGTGCTGCCGAGCATCGAGCGTTAGCGACGGACCTCACACTCGACGTAATCCGTTGCCAGCGTCTGCTCGTAGGCTCATTTGAATACAGACAATGTCTGCGGGAAAGGCCCAGCAAAGCTCATGAAGCTATTTTTCGTGATACTGGCCGCCGTCATCGGCATCGCCATCGTCGGCTACCTCGGCTATGTTTGGTACGTGAACGATGTCGAACAGCCGGAGTATGGCGCCGTCGTCCAGGACGGCGACTTCGAGATCCGCGACTATCCGCCTATGGTGATGGCCGAGGTCACCAGTAGCGGCGACCGCCGCGACGCCGTCAGCAAGGGCTTCCGTCCGCTCGCGTCCTACATCTTCGCCTCCGAGCGGGAAGGCGATAAAATCGCCATGACCGCCCCGGTGACCCAGACACCGGAGGCGGACGGGGCGAAAACTTGGTCGGTCCGCTTCATCATGCCCTCGGAATACAGCCTGGATACGCTGCCCAAGCCCGCCGGTGCCGAGGTGCGCCTGGTCGAGGCGCCGGCCCAGCGTCGTGCCGCCGTCCGCTTCAGCGGGCACGCGACTGACGAGTCACTTGCCGAGCAAGAGGCACGCCTGCGCGGCTGGCTGCAGGCGCGAGGCATCGAGCCTTCGGGTCCACCGACCTTCGCCTATTACAACGCCCCCTTCACCCCGGGCTTCCTTCGCCGCAACGAGGTGCTGTTCGACGTGCCGAACAGCTAAGCCGCTAAACGTAAACGGCGACCGACTCGCCAAGCCAATCGAGGTCCGGGGGTAACACCGAGGCCCGGCACTGCGGGCAGCTCAGCGAGGCCGCCATCATTGCGCGCACCCTGCCCCGGCATGGGGTCGTCGGCAAGATGCGGATGGCAGAGCCAGGAGGCGAGGCGGTTCTCTTCCGGCGTCGCGAGCGCGAGATGCAAGGCCGCCGTGTCGGCCAGGACCGTGCCGCCGACGTCCTCGATATGCATGCGCCAACCGACCGAGACCCCGAAGTCGCGCACGCGCTTCACCTTGGTCAGGCCACCGACGCGGTTGGGCTTGACCTTGATGCCCTCGCAGGCACCGGCCTTCCAGGCGTCGAGATGGTCCTGGAAGCTCTGCAGGCATTCGTCGAGCATGATCGGCTGACGGGTCAGACGCCGGACCTGGATGCACTGGTCCAACGTCTCGCAGGGCTGCTCGAACCAACCGCTTGCCGAGACCGCGTTCATCACTTCGACGGCAACGGCCGGTGTCCAGGCACGGTTGATGTCATAGGTGACGAAATCGGCCGCCTGGCGTGCCGCCTCAATGGCGTCGATGCGGGCGATGTCCAACGCCGGCTCCCTCCCGCCGACTTTGGCCGAGTGGGTGCGGTAACCGGCGGCGCGCGCCGCCTCGATCGAGGCCACCATCTCCTCCGGCGTGCCGGTCGAGATCGAGCTGTTGAGCGCAACGACCTCGCCCTCGGCGCCGCCGAAGAGGGCATGAAGCGGCAGGCCAGTCGACTGGCCGAGCAGGTCCCAGAGCGCCGTGTCGAGCGGCGCCTTGGCGTAAAGATGGCCGGGCAGCGCCACGTCCATCGTTCGATTGAGCGCTTCGATATGGCGCGGGTCCCGACCGAGCAATGCAGGCGCCAGGACCTCCATCGCGGCCCGGATCCCGCCACCAAAGGCCGGCAGGTAGGTATGTCCCCAAGGACAGCCCTCGCCCCAGCCGCTAAGCCCTTCGTCGGTCTCCAGCCGAACGAAGGTCGAGTCGAGCGCCTCGAACTTCAACCGTCCGCCGGACAGCCAGTAAGGCTTCGCCAACGGCAATGTCTTTTGCCAAACGGCGACGCGCGAGACTTTCATGCCACAGCCGGCAAGCGACGCACTACGCCCGCATGCGCTGGCCCTGCGGGTCGTGCGGCGAGGCGGAGATCACCGTGGCGCCGCGCTCGACACCGACGATATGCGCGGTCAACTCCTCGCCCGGTTCGGTGAAATCCGGCTCGACCAGCGCCATGGCCAAGCTCTTGCCCACCGTGTGGCCGTAGCCGCCGGAGGTGACGTAGCCGACCCGCCGGCCGTTCTTCCACACAGGCTCATAGCCCGAGCCATCCGCGTCGAGGGCATCGACCTCCAAGGTGACGAGGCGCTGCGGCGCCGTGTTGCTTTCCTTCTCTTTGAGCGCCGCGGCACGGCCGATGAAGTCGCCCTTATCCCAGGCTATCCAGCGGTCCATGCCCGTCATGCCCGGCGTCCGGTCCTGCATGAACTCGGCGTTCCAGATACCGAAGCTCTTTTCCAGCCGCAGGCTGTTCATGGCGTAGAAGCCCCATTCCTTGATGCCGAGCTCCGCCCCCGCCTCAAGCAGCATCTCGCGCAGCACGATGTGCTCCAGGGCGCCGCAATTGATCTCGAAGCCCAACTCGCCCGTCACGGACATGCGCGCGACCCGGGCCCGGATGAGACCGACATCCAAGCTGCGGCAGCCGAACACCGGTAAGGCCTCGTGGCTGACATCCTGCTCCGTCAGCTTCTCCAGGACTTTCCGAGAATTCGGCCCGGCAAGCGCAAAGCCGCAGGTGGCATCGGCAATGTCGCGCACCTGGACATCGCCCTCCAGGTGGTCGTGGAACCAGCGCATGTGCCAGTTCCGCAGGTAGTAGGAGCCCATGATCCACCAGGTGCCGTCGCCCCAGCTGAGCACGGTCAGATCGCCCTTGAGCTTGCCTTCAGGCGATAGCATCGGCGCCAGGCGGGCACGGCACGGCTTTGGCAGGCGAGAGGCCATGAGCTTGTCGAGCCAAGCCTCGGCGTCCGCTCCCGTCACCTCGTAGCGGGAAAAGCCGGTGATATCGATCAGGCCGACATTCTCCCGCACGGCCGCACATTCGGCAGCCACGTGTTCGAAGGCATTCGAACGCTTGAGGGTCGGGGTTTCCTCGAAGCCCTTCGGCCCGAACATCAGCGGTACTTCGAGGCCCCAAGAATTGCCCCACAAAGCGCCCGCTGCCGTCATGTCCGAGTAAGCCGGCGCCTTCTTGAGCGGACGGCCCGCCGGAAGCTGCTCATTCGGGTAGGTCATGACGAAGCGGCGCGAGTAGAACTGCCCCGTCGTCTGCTTGATGTACTCGCGGTTAGCGGTGAAGTCGCCGTAGCGGGCGATGTCCATCGACCAAGCGTCGGCCTCGGTATCGCCGTGGATCATCCACTCGGCCAGGGTCTTGCCGACACCGCCGCCCTGCAGGAAGCCCGCCATGACGCCGCACGCCAGCCAGTAGTTCTTCACGCCGCGCACCGGCCCGACCAGCGGGTTGCCGTCCGGCGAGAAGGTGAAGGCGCCGTTGACCCAGTTCTTGACCCCGACCTCTTGCAGCACCGGATAGCGCTCGAACGCCATGACCAGCTCGTCGGCGATACGGTCGGTATCCTCTTGGATGAGCTCAATGCCGTAGTCCCAGGGGGCGCCGTCGATGTTCCAGTGCTTGTGATTGATCTCGTAGATGCCGACCAGGACGCCCTTCTGGTCCTGGCGCATGTAGGTGAAGCCTTCCAGATCCACTGTCATGGGCACTTCGAAATCGAGGGCTGCGACCTCTGGAATGGTGTCGGTCACGAAATAGTGATGTTCGAGCGGCGAGAGGGGCAGCTCGAGCCCGACCATGCGGCCGACCTGCTTGGCCCACAGGCCGCCGGCATTGACCACATGCTCAGCGACGACCGTGCCCTTCTCCGTCACCACGTCCCAGGAGCCGTCGGGGCGCTGATTGAGCTCAACGACCTTATTGTGCTCGATAACCTCGGCGCCGAGCTTGCGCGCCGCGCCGGCATAAGCCTGCACCGTGCCAGTGGTGTCGACATAGCCCTCGCGGTCGGCCCAGAGCCCGCCGATCACCCCGGTCACGTCCATGATCGGGCATTTCTCTTTGATCTCCGCCGGCGTCATCAGATGGCAGTCTTCGATGCCGATGGTCTGGAAGATGCGATAGGCGGCCTGCAGCCATTCCCAACGGGCCGGGGCCGAAGCGACGGTGATGCCGCCGGTCATGTGCAGGCCGATGGACTGCCCGCTTTCCTTCTCGATCTGGGAGAGGAGATCGATGGTATAGGCCTGCAGCGCCGCCATGTTGGGGTCGGCGTTGAGCGCGTGAACGCCGCCGGCCGCATGCCAAGACGATCCGGCCGTCAGGACGGAGCGCTCGATGAGGCAAACGTCTTGCCAGCCGAACTTCGCCAGATGATAGAGCACGGAGGCGCCGACCACGCCGCCGCCGATGACCACCACACGATATTGCGACTTCATGAGGTTCCTCCCCTGGACGACGCCCGTCTTCAGAGAGCCGCCCAGTCAGGCACTGGGCATCACGAAGCGCGAGCGTGCCCTGTCATGGCCCCAGATTCCACGGCGTGCCGCGCCAAAGACGACATCGGTTTCAAGAAAAGACGACATCGGCTTCGAGAGCCGAGACACTTGGCCGGGTTGGAGCGTCCTACGACAGACTTGCGCTCAATTGCAGCGGCCGATCGAGCCTTCGGCGCAAACCCGTTCGCCATCGATCCAGGTCACACCCGACAGATCGGCTTGCTGAAAAATCGTGCCGCGAAGCTGTGCACCCGTCAGATCGGCACCGCGCAGGTCCGCCTGATTGAAACGCGCGCCGCGCAGATCAGCACCGGCGAAGCGGGCGCCTTCCAGCTGTGCCTTGGTGAAATCGGCCTGCGGCAGGCGGGCGCCCTCAAAGATCGCACCGACCAGGCGCGCGTTCACGAACTTGGCCTTGAAACCCTGAATGTCGTTCAAGATAGCGCCTGAGAGGTCCGCCCGCAGAAAGCTCGCGTCTCGCAGCACGGCCCCCGACAGGTCGACGCCCTGCAACTCGAAGCCATTGAAGCTGCACCGCTTCCAGTCCACGCCGGGCCCCGGCGCATCGGCACAGTCGGCCTGCGCGGAAGACGGTGCAAAAACAAGCAGAAAGCTGGCCAAAAGCCAAAGCCAAACGGTGACTAGCTTCATGCCATTGCCCGCCGCTTGGCTGGCAGGGCCAGTCCCCGCCCCGCTTCCTCGGGCCAGGGGAGGTTTCCGTGTCGTTCCCAAATCCCCTGAAGCTTTGCGGCAACGTCCGGTGGGAAGGGTGCAGTCTTGCGGCTGTCTAGGTTCACGTAGCTGCTCATCCATTCGGCGGAAGCGGCGAGAAAGTCCTCCTCGCCGTGATACATGCGAAAGTAGCTGTGAATGCGCTTGGCGTCATAGCCCAGGAGTTGCAAGGTGAAGCGCAACGGGGCGCCTTCT
Organism: Rhodovibrionaceae bacterium; assembly: GCA_028279885.1. Classification (GTDB taxonomy): domain Bacteria; phylum Pseudomonadota; class Alphaproteobacteria; order Kiloniellales; family DSM-21159; genus JANQMX01. Next base: position 46,281 of record JANQMX010000026.1, read on the forward strand.
GCAAGTTCCTGAAAGTAGCTGACATGGCCTTCCAGGGCGAAGATCGTGCCGCGACGCTCCTCTCGATGGGTCTTGTCGATACCGATCTCCGCCATCAGAACGTCGAAGGCGTGATCGAAAGCCAACACGTAGTAGGCCACGTTCATGTGTCCGTTGTAGTCGATCCACTCGGGCAGAACCCTTGCCCGGTGTATCTCCCAGGGAGCCGCCATGCTCATTCCTGCTCACCCTAGCCTAAGTACCGCGCATAGATGCCCAAGCCGCGCTTAGCCATCAAGGGTGCCTTAGTCGCACCTGCCTTTCATTTGCAGAGCCTGGGGCCAGCCGGCGGGTTCGACAGATGAGGTGGTTTTTCGCCGCCCTCGGGCGGTACGGCACGCGCGTGCTCTTCGTCAGCGTCTTTGCAGGCCTCCTGCTGCCCGATCTTGCCAGCCTTCTGCGACCGCTGCTGCCGCCCGGCGTTGCCGCGATCCTGGTTTTGGGTCTGCTGCGTATCGAGTGGACGTCCATGGTGGGTTACGCGCGACGTCCGCTGCTGGTCGGATTGGTGGTTGCTTGGCTGATGGTTGCCGCGCCCATCGCAGTTTGGGCCGTCTTCAAGCTCTTCGCGCTACCTGATGCGCTGGAAACGGCGGTGGTGCTGATGGCCTGCGCACCGCCCATCCTGGGGTCCATCGCCATCGCTCTGCTGCTCGGCCTGGACGCACCGCTTGCCATCGTTTGCGGCCTGGTCAGCACCTTGCTCACGCCGATCACAATGCCGCCGTTGGCTTTGGAACTGCTCGGCCTGGCGCTCGACGTGTCCACCCTGGACTTCATGCTTCGGCTCGCGGCTCTCGTGCTGTCTTCCTTTCTTGCCGCTGCGCTGATCCGCCGCTGGCTGGGAAAGGAGCGTTTGGCCAGCTGGGGAACGGAAATCAACGGTTCGATCGTGCTGGTCATGGCGCTGCTGGCCATCGCCATCATGGACGGCGTCAGCGCGACCATCAGCGAGCGGCCCGACACAGTGCTGCTTTGGTTGGCCGCCGCTTACGGCGCCAACCTCTTGCTGCAGGCGATCGGAACCTCCTGTTTTCTCCATCTCGGGCTCCGCCGTGCGCTGACCGTCGGGCTGATGTCCGGCAACTGCAACATGATGCTCATCCTGGCGACTCTACCGCCGGACACCGATTTCGACGTCGTGCTCTTCTTTGCCCTGGCGCAGTTCCCGATGTACACGCTGCCAGCCCTGGTGCACCCGGTCTATCGCCGCCTGCTGGCGCGTGAAAGGCGTGATTCTTCATAAATTGGCAATGAATTCGGAAGCGTCGGCCGGACAAAGCCGATGACTGATCTTCCTGCTTTTGATAACCGTATTTTGACTCATGCATCGTTTTGATGTAGCCGCCTTTATCGAATAGGTTGGCAAGTCGGGGGGCTAAGACCTTCCGACGCGTCCGGGAGCAAGCAGTATGGAGACAGGGTCGCAATCGTGGCCGCGCCGCCTCCGCAGCCACGGGTCCGTGGCTTGCCTGATGGCGCTTTTGATTACGGCCGGCTGCGCCTCAACCCCCGATTCGTCGCGCGATGCGCTGAACGGCCGCTACACAGAGGCAACGGTCTCCGGCGACTCGGCACAAAAGGCCTATACGCCGAGCCTCACCCAGGTCGCTTATCGACCGAGTATTGGTACGCAGGTTGCCTACGTGCCCGACACCAGCGACGTGCCGCTCGTGCAGGTCGCGGTCGGCACGACCGGAGAGGACGATGACCCCTTGGAGGGGCTCAATCGGTACTTCTACGACCTCAATAACGCACTCGATATCCTCATATTCCGCCAGTTCGCGGAGGCCTACCGCTTGGTCGTGCCGGATGGCGTGCGCCGATCGGTCACCAATTTCATACGCTTTGTCAGAACGCCCGTTATTCTAGCGAACGACCTGCTGCAAGGGGATCTGAAACGCGCCGAGATCACGACCAGTCGCTTCATCGTCAATGCAGCGATTGGCTTCGGGTTCTTCGATGTCGCGGCCGATTCCGGCTTGCCGTATCACGAGGAAGACTTCGGGCAGACCCTGGCGGTCTATGGCGTCGACTCGGGGCCGTTCCTCGTTCTGCCCTTGCTTGGCCCAACCACTGTGCGAGACGGCGTCGGTACGGGTGTCGACATTCTGCTCGACCCGCTGACCTATGTGCTGACGACGCCCCAGAGCATCGGCCGGGCCGGCGTCACAGCGCTGGATGCACGGGAACGCAATCTGGACACGATTGACGAGATTCGGCGCGATGCGCTGGATGAGTACGCGCGCGTTCGTTCCCTGTGGCTGCAGAACCGGCGCCAGCAAATTCTCAACGACGAAGAAGATATCGAGACAGCAGCGACTGAAGGTTTCCTGCGCTCGAATATGGACAGCCCGAACTAACAAACCATTTGGGCTTGTGGGGAGACGGTAGTCAGGACCTGCGGGGCAAGACGGCCTTGCTTTCCGCTGTGTCCGAGTAGACGGGAAGGGAGACAAGCTTTGCTGCGCTTGTATCGAGTCTTTGTTGTTTGCCTGATTGCGGGTTTTACGACGCCGGCGATAGCGTCCACTGGCCAGCCCGACGGATTCTTGAAAAGTTTCGCTGACCAGGCCGTCGCAAGCCTCACGGAAGAGGGGATCGAGCGGCCCGAACAGGCCAAGCGATTCGGCGACCTGCTGGAGGAAGGCTTCGACATTCCGCAAATCAGCCAGTTCGTCACGGCGCGCTATTGGCGAGCCGCGAGCGACGAGCAAAAGCAAGCCTTCTACGATGCCTTCCGGGGCTACCTCATTCAGCGCTTCCTGCCTTTGTTCGATGAATACAGGGGGCAGGAATTCGAGACCGGCCAGGTGCGATCGGATGCCGCTGAAGACGATGTCTCTTGGGTTACGATCGAAATCGATGTGGGCCAAAGCGGACAACAGGCCCAAACCGAGTGGAAGCTGAAGAAGACCGGCGACAACGGCTTCAAGATTCAAGACGTTAAAGCCGAAGGCACCAGCATGGCCATTACGCTGCGCGACGAGTTCCAGACCTTCATGCGGCGGAAGGGCGGCTTGGATGGGCTGATCGACGCTCTGCAGCGTCAAGCCGAAAAGGCCGGAGTCGCGACCACCAGCAACTGAGCGGCTTAGCGTTCCAGCGGCTTGTATTTGATGCGGTGCGGCTGATCGGCTTCTGCACCCAGACGGCGGCGGCGATCCTCCTCGTAGTCTTGGAAGTTTCCTTCGAACCAGACGACCTGGCTGTCGCCCTCGAAAGCCAGAATGTGCGTGGCGATGCGATCGAGGAACCAGCGGTCATGGCTGATGATCATGGCGCAGCCGGCGAAATCCGATAGCGCATCCTCTAACGCACGCAAGGTATCGACGTCGAGATCGTTGGTCGGCTCGTCCAGCAACAGAAGGTTGGCGCCAGACTTCAGCATCTTTGCGAGATGCACCCTGTTGCGCTCGCCGCCGGACAACTGGCCGACACGTTTCTGCTGGTCACTGCCCTTGAAATTGAAGGCGCCGACGTAGGCGCGGGAAGGAACCTGCCTCTTGCCGAGTTCGATAACATCGAGCCCGTCGGCAATCTCTTCCCACACCGTCTTGTCGGCAGCGAGAGCATCCCGGCTCTGATCGACATAGCCCAGCTTCACCGTGTCTCCGACACGGATTTCGCCTCCGTCCGGGCTCTCCTGTCCGACGATCATGCGGAAAAGCGTTGTCTTGCCGGCACCGTTCGGCCCGACAATGCCAACGATACCCCCAGGCGGCAGCTTGAAGCTCAAGTCTTCGACCAGCAATCGGTTGCCGAAGGCCTTGCGCAGGTTCTTGGCTTCGACCACCAGGTCACCCAAGCGCGGACCGGCGGGAATGGAGATCTGTCCCGCCTCCGGCGCCTTGTCCGCTTCTCGCGCCAGCAAGTCCTCATAGGCTGAGATACGGGCTTTCGACTTTGCTTGCCGCGCCCGTGGGCTCTGCCTGACCCATTCCAGCTCGCGAGACAGGGTCTTTTGCCGGGCCTTCTCTTCCCGCGCCTCTTGCGCCAAGCGCTTCTGCTTCTGCTCCAGCCAGCCGGAGTAGTTGCCCTCGTACGGAATGCCACGGCCGCGATCCAGCTCGAGAATCCACCCGGCGACGTTGTCGAGGAAATAGCGATCATGGGTCACCGCTACGACGGTACCGCTGTACTCCTCCAGATAGCGCTCCAACCAGGCGACCGACTCCGCATCCAGGTGGTTGGTCGGCTCGTCGAGCATCAGCAGATCGGGCTTCTGCAGCAGCAACCGGCACAACGCGACCCGCCGGCGCTCGCCACCGGAGAGCTTGGTGACATCCGCCTCTCCGAGCGGGCAGCGCAGCGCATCCATGGCAATCTCGACGCGCCGCTCCAGGTCCCAGGCATCGGCCGCATCGATCTTCTCCTGCAACTCGGCCTGCTCGGCGATCAGGGCGTCGAAATCGGCATCCTCTTCGGCGAAAGCCGCGCTTACCTCGTTGAAGCGATCGACCAGCACCTTGAGCTCACCGAGCCCTTCCATGACGTTGCCGGCCACGTCCTTGTCGGGGTCTAGCGCAGGCTCCTGAGGCAGATAGCCCACCTTGATGCCATCGGCGGCGCGCGCCTCGCCGTTAAACTCCTGCTCCTGGCCAGCCATGATGCGCAGCAAGGTGGATTTGCCGGCGCCGTTCAGGCCGAGAACGCCAATCTTTGCCCCAGGCAGGAAGTGAAGGTGAATGTTCTTCAACACCTCCTTACCGCCGGGGTAAGTCTTCGACAGATCCATCATCGAGTAGATGTACTGGTAAGAGGCCATAGGCCGCCCGCGCTCCCGTTTTCATGGCTCAAAATGGCAGGGATTGTCTCGCATCGAGACGCCGCCCCCTAGAGCATGATTCCATCGGAATGAAAAGTTCTGTTTCATCATCGAGCGGCTTCTTCGGCTCGCTGCAGACATCCGCCAACCATCCAGATCGGACGTCACGGAGGCATTGCCAGCACCTCGCCGGCTTTGCACGGCTCTAGATTGTGCCTGGAGATCACAAATCTCGCAGAGAAAGTACCGCCGATCTCCTACTTTATCGGCCAGCGTGCGCTATGTTAGCGTTTTGACAGGGAATTGTGCTGCAGCCGACAGATGGTGGTGCAGACAAGCACGTGAGGCCGCCGGGTCGGGGTGGCCATAGCCGGGGGAGATGGAAAAGTGGGTTCCCGCTGTTCCAAGGGGTGGCCTGCGCGCCAAGACCGATGCCGAAGTACCGCTGCCACCGGCTAGGACGGGGGCGCCAGGCACGGCATGGCTGAGTCCGATACCAACGCAGATCCGCTGCGGACCCATTGGGCCAAGACCAAGGCGCTCATGGTCAAGATCCTCGCTGTTTGGCTGGTCTTCGCCTTCGGCATCCACGTCTTTGCCGGCTATCTCAATCAGTTCGTCTTTCTCGGATTTCCGCTCGGCTGGTACATGGCAGCGCAAGGCTCACTGATCGTCTTCGTTGTCTTGGTGTTCTGGTTTGCCCGGCGCCAGAACCAGATCGACCTCAGGTTCGGAATGGCCGAGGACGAGTGACCCGGCACGCATGAAGGCCGACTTCACACGCAATCTGGGCCGCATCTACGCCATCTATACGGGCGGCTTTGCCGGCTTCGTGCTGCTCCTGGCGCTGCTGGAGCAGCTCGGTCTTCCCGATCGCGTGATCGGCTACCTCTTCGTCTTCTTCACGATCTTCATCTACGCGCTGATCGGCTTTCTCTCTCGGACCATGCAGGTCTCGGAGTACTACGTGGCGGGCCGACGTGTCCCGGCTCTGTCCAATGGCATAGCCACGGCGGCCGACTGGCTCTCGGCCGCGTCTTTTCTGGCCCTGGCCGGCGGGCTCTATCATGGCGGCTACAGCCATCTGGCTTTCGTCATCGGGTGGACCGGCGGCTACGTTCTGGTCGCCGTGCTCATCGCACCCTACTTGCGGAAGTTCGGCGCCTACACCGTGCCGGACTTCCTCGGTGCGCGTTATCGTAGCGACTTCGCCCGCTTGATCGGCATCGTCATCCTTTTCAGCTGCTCGTTCAGCTACCTCCTCGGCCAGATCACGGGCACCGGACTCATTGCCTCCCGCTTTCTCGGCATCGATTTCGAGGTCGCGGTGTTCGTCGGGCTTGTCGCTATCCTGCTGTGCTCCCTACTGGGGGGAATGCGGGCCGTGACCTGGACCCAAGTCGCCCAGTACCTCGTTCTGATCGTCGCCTATCTGGCGCCGGTTGTGATGCTCTCGATACAGCAGACCGGCATTCCCTTGCCGCAACTGACCTACGGCGCAGTTCTCCAAGAAATACAACAACTTGAAGCCAGCAAACCTGCGCTGGAAGGCGTTGTGCCTTTCTTACAGACGCCGCAGACCTTCACGGAGGCTCTGAATTTCTTCGCGTTGGCGCTGTGCCTCATGATCGGGACCGCGTCCCTGCCCCATATTCTGATGCGCTTCTTCACCACCCCGAGCGTTCGCGATGCGCGACGCTCCGTCGGCTGGGCATTGCTGTTCATCTTCGTGCTCTACATTACGGCCCCGGCCTACGCCGCCTACGCCAAGCTCGAGGTCTATCAGAACGTGCTCGGCTCGAGCCTGGCCTCGATCGAAGCGATCGCGGCCCTGCCCGAGTGGGTTTTCACCTATGGCGCACTCGAGCTGGTCCAGATCTGCGGAGCGGACGCGACCACCGCCCAGGCCGTCTTGAACGCCTGCCAGGCCCGCGGCGTTTCCACCCTAAGCCACGGAGAGTTCCAGCTGGCTGGCGATACCGTCGTCATCGCCATGCCTGAGATCGCCGGCCTGCCGTACGTCGTGGCCGGACTGGTTGCGGCAGGCGGCCTAGCGGCAGCTCTCTCGACGGCCGATGGTTTGCTGTTGGCAATTGCCAATGCGCTCAGCCACGATGTGTACTATCGCAGTGTCGACCCCTCCGCCTCGACAGCCAAGCGCCTGGCGATCGCGCGGATTCTGCTGATTACCGTGGCTGCAGCCGGCGCATTGCTGGTCGCAACAGGAAAGCTCGGCAACATTCTCGACTTGGTCGCTTTCGCCTTCTCGCTTGCGGCTGCTGGCCTATTCCCCGCCTTGGTCATGGGTGTCTGGTCCGCCCGAACCAACAAGCATGGTGCAATCGCCGGCATGGCCGGCGGCTTTCTGCTGACGCTGTTCTACATCCTTTGGACCCACCCGGCCGTTGGGGCTCAGCCGCTCTGGTTTGGCCTGGATACCACGTCAGCCGGCTTACTTGGGCTGCCCCTCGCCTTTGCCCTCACCTATCTGGTCAGCCGTTTGACCCCAGCGCCAAGCGAAGAGATGCAGGAATTCGTCCGCTCGATACGCGTTCCCAGAGGCGGTGCGATGATGCATGACCGAGCCAGTTAACACACTGTTCATGGACGTTTCTGCATTTGCGACGCCGCAATCACACGTCTCTGCGAGCAAACCCAGGCGCAATAGGTCTTACGCGCTGCGGCACTGCAACTCGCTCAGGCGAAACAAACCGGGCGGTTTTCAGCAGTCCACACGCTAGGGATTTACTGGCGCTTAATCGTTCTCGGCAAAGATTTGGGAGCTCTTTCACAGCAGGCAGCGCCTGTCGTTCAACGCTGCCACCGCTACGAGGTAATGATGATCGCAGGCTCTGCAGTCGCCTCCACGCTTTCCGACGATCGGGCGGAAAGCCTGGCGCGAGATGCCCTTGCTGCCATGGAGCGTTTTCAGATCGCTCCGACGCCAATGAACTTTACGGTTTGGTTCGCCTACCACCAGGGCGCCAACCGTGACCTGGTGGCCGAGATTGAGCGCTACATTGCGCGGGGCGAGGCCTTTTCGCAGGAGCTCTGCCTGAAGCTCTACGGCAAGTACTTCGATACGGACAAGGAGCGCGATCAGGTACTGGTTGCGAGCCACCGGATTGAAACGGCCGTCGGCCAGGTGCTCTCCCGCCTTGGTGAAGCCGGGCGTGACAACGAGCAGCACGGCGAACGGCTGGCCAGCATCAGCGGCAATCTGGACGAGGATCAGAGCCAAGACGTTCTGCGGAGCTTGATCACCACGCTGTCGGATGAAGTCCGGCACATGGCACGGCGCAACACCCAGCTGGCCGAAGCGATCTACAGCTCGACGCAAGAGATCTCCGATCTTCGCAACCACCTGCAGGATGTCAGGAAACAGGGCCTGACCGACGGCCTCACCCAGGTTGCCAATCGCCGCGCCTTCGACATTCGCCTCGGCGAGGCCATCCAGGAAGCCAAGGCGCTGCAAAACACCTTTACCCTCGTCATGGCCGACGTCGACCACTTCAAGAAGTTCAACGACAGCTACGGTCACCAAATGGGTGACGAAGTGCTCAAGATCGTCGGCAAGATCATGACCCACCGCTTGAAGGAAGACGACTTCGTGGCGCGCTATGGCGGCGAGGAATTCAGCGTCATCCTGCCCGACACCAAGTTGGTCGATGGTCAAGCCGTGGCCGAGCGCCTGCGGTCCGCGCTGGCCGGCAAGCGCCTGCGCAATCGCCGCACGGGCGATGACTTCGGCCGCGTGACCCTGTCGCTCGGTGTCACCCACTACGTGCCCGGCGACACCGCGCAGACGGTCATCGAACGCGCCGACAAGGCGCTCTATCAGGCGAAACGAGAGGGCCGCAATCGAGTCGCCTGCCAGCAACCCTCGCGCGAAACTCCACAAACCTTCGCGGCTTAGGGCATTCCTTCGCTAGGCGACTTTCGACACAGTCTTATCACTGGCAACCCGGCGCGGGCTGTGCGAGGAGGGCGCAACGAGCTTTCGCCCCCTCTCGATGCCGCCAAGCCAAGACTTCACTGCATATCGGGACCAACGCCTGACCTCTGTTCCCGCAAACGAACTTTGCGCGGGCATTGATTCCAAGACGGTCGTCATCGTCGAAGACGGCGCCCTCATCCAAGACAACACGGCGTACATCTCGCGGCGCAGCAATGAGATGTTGCGGATCTTTCGCGATCAGCTGTCGAGCCCGCTGTCCATAAAGCACCAGACGCGCGCGGCAAACGCCGCTGAGTACTCCGATATCTGCAAAAGCAGCTTCGTCCTCTTGCCGCCTGAGGACGTGCGTAAGACGCACCTGCCACCACTGTTGGCAAGCCGGCTGATCAGCCGCACCTTCCACCAGATGGTTGCATCCGCCGGGCTGCTTTATGTCCGGATGCCATCATGGGTGGGGGCTGCCTTCGCCGCCATGGCAGCGGCGACAAAAACCCCTCTCCTTGTCTCGGTCCATGGCAACTGGGGGCAGGCCTACGAAGCGGTCGCCTCGGACAAGGCCAAGAGCGCCTCGCGCCGCAGGCTCGCCGAGCTTCAAGCGCGTCACGCCGAAGGCGTTACGCGTAAGCTCTGCCGGCAAAGCATCGCCAACTTTTTCGTCGGCACGACCTTGCGAGACCATTACTCGCCCGGTCACAGCAAACCTGAGTTCACCTTCGCCAACTTCCTTCTGACCGAGAAAGACAGGTTGCCGGCCGAGCAGCTCGAAAGGCGCTTGCATGGAGCTGAGCCCAGGCCGTTCCGCATCATCTTCGTCGGCCAGTTCAGCAGCAGAAAAGGCCTTGGGCCCTTCCTCAAGGCTGCCGAGGCGCTTTACCAGGAAGGGCTCGACCTCGAGGTCGTTCTTGTCGGGGAAGGAGAGTTAGCGGCTCAGTTCCCGACGCTCGCGCCCCGCCTCACCGCCGAGGCCCGTGTGAAAAACCGCGGCTACATTCCTTATGGGCCGGAGCTGCTGGCGACCTATCGAGAGGCCGACGTCTTCGTGCTGCCCTCTGTCGGAGGAGAAGGGGTGCCCAAGGTGGTTGCCGAAGCCATGGCTCAGGGGCTGCCGGTCATAGCCACCGACGTGGGCAGCACGGGTGAGCTCGTGCAGCACAACACGACCGGCCTCTTGGTTCCGCCCGGCTCCTCTCCCGCCCTCAAAGCCGCGATCAGCAGCTTGGCGTCCGACCAGGGATTGCGCCGATGCCTCGCCAAGGCCGGCTGGGAAGCTTCCAAGACGATGACCAACGACGTTCAGCGCCGCAGCATCTGGGAAGCGCTTCATTCGATCGCACCGCAAGTCACTGTCCATGAAGCCGTCGTCCGGTGAAACCGAGAGCGCTCTAAGACATGCTGAAACTGGGAATCACGAAGCTCGATCAGCTCACCTCCGAGGCTCTCCCGCAACACCGGCAGGTCAGCGGCGCCCTGCTTGTCGCCTTGGAACAGCGCGAGGACATCCCAAGGCGGGATGAGCTGCGCCAGCAGATCATTCGCCGCTTGGTGCTCAAAAACAAAACCGGAAAGACCACCTGGGAGGGTCGCTTTGCCGACCTCGATGCCTGGCTTTGCGAGCGGCTCCTGAGGGCCTACCCGGAGCAGCTGCGCGTTCTGGATATCGGCGCCAGCGACGGAACGACCTCCCTGGAACTCTTCGGCACGCTCTCAACCCATCGCAACGTGACGTTCGTCGGTTCGGACTTGAACCGGGACATCTGGGTGTCGAACGGTCCAGTTTGGCGGGATGTCATCGACGATGACGGTAAGCTGATTCAAACGGCGCTGGGGCCGCTGGTCGTGCCGATCACCGACGGTGTGCACATCAATCCCCTACTGCTGTTGAACAGAGCGGTGTTCTACTACTGCAGCACCTTCCGAAAGGACATGCGGCACCGCATCGCTGCCGCCGAGGCGGATGCCATTGGAGGGCGTGCTGCGGTTCGCTTCTCTCTCTTGTCGCCAAAGGTCCAAGATCTCGCCGGTCGAGACCCGCGCTTTCGCTTCGAGAAACTCAACGCCTTTGAAATCGGCGGTCCGGCGCGATTCGAGTTCGTCCGCGCCATGAACGTGCTCAATCTGAACAAGGACGGATTTGGATTTTCGCGAGAGCAGATCGCGGCAGCCGCAGAGGGCATCCGAGACTCTCTGGTGGAGGGAGGACGCCTCTTGCTTGGGCGCTCCCGCCCTGTGGGGACAGGCTTCGAGCACCACGCGACCCTGTTCCTGCGCTCAGGCAACCGGCTGGAACGCGAGGCACGCTATGGCAACGGCAGTGAAGTCGAGGACCTGCTTCTGTCCAAAAACGGCACTACGGCAAACAAAAAGGCCGCTTAGCGACGACGCCAGCGCCGCAGAGCGGCGAGCCCTAAAAGGGCAGAAAGCAGCAACGGCGCGGCGGCTGGCAGTGGCGTCGCGACAATCTCATTGGAGAACAGCCAGGGATAGAGCTCCTGGTTGATGTCGCGGTAAACGCCCTCCCATCCCGTGTGACCCAAGCCAGCCAGCTCGGTGTAGCGGATGTCGGCGAGGCCAGCGCTTGCCATCACCTGCAGCAGCTCGCCCATGCGCTCGGCGCTGACGTCCAGCTCTCCGTTGAACCCCCAGGTCGGAATATGATCGATGTAACCTCCGGCAGCCGGTGAGATCGAGGAATGCATGGGCACGGCGGCGGCAAAGACCTCCGGGAAGATGAGCATCGAATTGAGCGTGCCGAAGCCGCCCATCGAATAGCCTGTGACGTAGATCCGGCCGCTGTCGACGGCGTAGCTGTCTTGAGTGCTTTGCAGGATTTCTCCGACGACGGAAATCGTATCGGCCACCCAGTTGCCGCCCACCGGGACTTGCGGGGCGAGCAAGAAGCTATCGTACTGGCGCGCCGCCTCGATCAAGCCGCCGGCTTGCTGCAGCTGGCGCTCGTTGTCCGTGCCTTTCTCGCCCCAGCCGTGGAGAAAAAGGATGAGGGGATTGCCACTGCTGCTGTCGAGACTGTCCGGCACATAGAGGCGATAGGGAAGCTGCGTTCCATCGCTTGAGGTGTGCAGCAAGTCGAGCGATCCCGTCAGGTCGACGGCGGCGGCATATGCCGGCCTTTCCGCGCCTGCAGAAACGAGCAGCGCCACCAAAAGCGCCGCAGCCCAGTTGTGAGCGACCATACCTTTTGCCCGCTTCTCAGCTCCAAAGGAGACACGCCGACCTAGCCTTGGATTGCGGCGAGGCCGTTCCCTACTCTTGCTCAATCGTCCCGCGTTGGACAGCACAACGCGCCCTCGATCCTGAAACCAAAATAGGCTGACACTAAATATTTAATCGAAAGTCACAAAAATAGACCAAGTCTGCTAAAACTCGTTGCTCTGAACAAGTGAGTCTTGCTGAGAATCTCCGAATTACAGACGCCGCATGCGAATTTTATTGGATAAATACCGTTTCCATTGAGCGTAGCAGAGATCTAAATAGGGCGTTACGCACCTCCAGGCGGTTTGGGAGCCGATGAGCGATCACAGCGGCATGTCGTTCGACTACTACGTCCGGGCAGACGGGACAGCGAGCAAGGACGACGCGACAGGGCCACCGGGCAGCCCCTCGCGGGCAATGAGCCTCGAGACTTTCAACGCATCCCGCTTCGAGCCGGGCGATCGCATCGGCTTTTCAGATCAAGGCGGCGACTTCCAAGGTCACCTTGTCATCCCCTCGGGCGGCAACGAGGACAACCCGGTCGTCTATGCCGGCCTGCCCGGGGAAAAGCCGACGTTCCACCCGTCTCCCGCCCTTTTGGACGAACCGACCATCCTGGTTCGTAGCACCTCTCACATCGAGATCGAGAACCTGCACGGGACCGGCCAAGGCGGTGCCGCCGTGTTCCGCTTCGACGGTCATTCGAAGGACGTCACGGTCACCGACTCGCATGTTCTTTGGAACCGCAGCACCGACGGCACCGAAGGCGGCGACGGCTTCAGCCTCGATGGTACCGCGGAAGCGGTCTTCTACAACATCTCGACCCAGGCGACCGGTCAGGCAGCCGGCAGTGGTCCGCCGCAAAGCGATCAAGCGATCACGACGCACGGCGCGGCAAAGGCATGGGTTTATGGATTCGACTTTCGAGATGCCGAGAGCTGGGCGGTCTCCGTCGACCAAAGCGAGCTGCGCCTTTACGACGGTATCGCGCGCGACGCCCAGCAAGAGTCGTTCCGCACGCATGGCAATGCACTGATTGAGGTTCACCGCAGCGACATCGAGATCGGCGGAACGGCCAGGTTCGGCAGCGGCGACGGCACCCAGCGCTTCATCGACTCTGATATCGCGGTGACCGGAGGCAGAATTTCCCTTCTGACCGGCCAAACGACCATCGAGGGAGGTACGCTCACCGTCGACAGCGCAGCCTGGCGTATCCAAACCATCACGCCGGACGCCTTGCTGAAGCTGACCGATACCGAGCTGACCGTTCTCGACACCAACGGCAGCTTGTTCTTCGTTGGTGCTGAAGGTGGAGGCCTGCAGGTTGATGGGCTGACGGTGGACGGCGTCTCTTCGCCGGACCGCTTTGCTCAGTTCAAAGCCCAAACGACGAGCAAGCATGACAGCTGGATCCGAGAGTCCGAGTTCACCGACTTCGACACCTCCCGGCTGATTTGGATTTCGGAGGGATTTCAGGGCTCCCTGGACATCTCGGGCAACAGTTTCCGGAACAGTCAGCCGGCCGGAGGGGCCATCGACGATGACGGTGCGGCTAGGCAGCTGACGATATCGGGCAACAGCTTTAGCAACGTCGCCAATCCGCTGACCCTTTCACCGGCCGCAACCGTCTTCGATAACATTTTCGAGGGCAGCGCCTCGAACGACGAGATCTCGGCGACAGCTTACAACGATATCCTGCTGGGCTGGGGCGGGAACGATAACTTGCTTGGCGGCGCGGGTGCGGACGCGCTGTTCGGCGGCAGCGGCCGCGATACCGCCAGCTATACCGAAGCCTCAGAAGGACTGACCGTCCGCCTGGAGCGGACGCAATCCAATAGCGGCGAGGCCAAAGGTGACAGCTATAGCTCCATCGAGAACGTTACCGGCTCGGCCTTCAACGATTTGCTGTATGGCGATGGCGGAGCCAACGTCCTGCGCGGCGGTAGCGGCAACGACCGCCTGCTCAGTCGGGCCGGCAACGATAGCGTCTTCGGAGAAGGCGGCGACGATCGCTTCTATGCCCAATCCGGCACCAACCTCTTCGACGGTGGCAACGGCGAAGACATCGTCGACTACGTCTTCGCCAGCGACGGGGTTGTCGTGGACTTGGCAAGCAACAGCGGCAATAGCGGCGCGTCTCAAGACAGCTTGATCAACGTGGAGCATGCGAGCGGCAGCGCTTTCGACGACCAGATGACGGGAGATCAGCTGGCCAACCGCCTGCAGGGCCGCGACGGCGACGACCTTTTGATCGGATTGGCCGGCGATGACAGCCTTTTCGGCGGCGCAGGGGACGACAGCCTGCTTGGCGGTGCAGGCGAGGACGCGCTGATCGGCGGCGGCGGCCGCGATACCGCGAGCTATGCCGATGCCTCGGAAGGATTGACCGTTCGCCTGGAGCGGCCGCAATCCAACAGCGGCGAGGCCAGCGGGGACAGCTACAGCTCTATCGAGAACGTCACCGGATCTGCCTTTGACGATCTGCTTTACGGTGACGGCGACGACAATGTCCTGCGCGGCGGCGACGGCAACGACCGCCTGCTGAGCAGGGCGGGTAACGACGGTGTCTTCGGAGAAGGCGGCGACGATCGCTTCTACGCCCAGTCCGGCACCAACCTCTTCGACGGTGGCGACGGCGAAGACATCGTCGACTACGCCTTCGCGACCAGCGCGGCCGTGGTCGACTTGGCTGCAGGCAGCGGCTCCTCCGCCGGCTCCAGCAACCAATTGGTCTCGGTGGAGAATGCGGCGGGCGGTAAACTGGACGATACGTTGTCGGGCGACGCCAACAACAACCTGCTGCAAGGCCGCAACGGCGACGACATCTTGCGGGGCAACGCTGGCGATGACGACCTGTTCGGCGGTGCGGGCGAAGATCGCTTCGTCTTCGCTGCCGGCGACGGCAACGACACCATCTGGGATTTCAACAGCACGCCGGGCGAAACCGACCTGATCCTGTTGGAAGGCTTCTCACTGGCGTCCCTCGGCGGGCACCCCACCGAAACGGCCGAGCAGGTGGGAAGCCACGTCGTGATCGACCTGGGAGACTCTCAGAGTATCGTGCTGCGGGACTTCACCCTCGAAAACCTGAGCGAAGACCTCTTCCTCTTTTAGCGAGAGCCGACCGGGATGGACTACACAAGCCAGCCGTTCCTGTTCAAAGCCAAGAAGGCGATACGCTACGTCCAGCTCTATGGCTTCGCGCGAACCCTGGCGAAGGTCCGCGCTCAGTATCACATGAAAAAACACTACGACCAGCGGCCGGCTCTGCGCGAGAACGCGGACAGGGGCGCGCACGTCGGCATCATCGGCTGCGGCAACTTCGCGTACAACGTCGTCGCCTATTACCTGAAGCGCGGCCCGGGCGCCGTCATCCGCGGTACGATGGACCGGAACATCGATCGCGCCATCTCTGCCTTCGAGGACTACAGCGCCGCCTACTACTGCGACGATGCGCAGAAGATCGTCGAGGACGATCGCATCGATCTCGTCTACATCTGCTCGAACCATGCATCGCACGCCGAATACGCGATCGCCGCGCTTGAGGCCGGCAAGCACGTCCACATCGAAAAGCCGCACGTGGTCAACCGGGACCAACTCATCCGGCTGCTTGCGGCCGCCGAGCGCTCGTCGGGCCGCGTGGCACTCGGCTTCAACCGCCCGGAGAGCGTCCTCGGGCGAAAAATCACCACGGCTCTGGCGGCTCAGCCCGGCCCTGCCGTCTTCAACTGGTTCATCGCCGGTCACCGTATCGAACCGGACCACTGGTACTTCTCAGCCGCCGAGGGCGGCCGCGTGCTGGGCAATCTTTGTCATTGGACCGACTTCGTGCTGCAGCTCGTCCCGCGCGAGGTGCGATACCCCATCCGTATCGTGCCGGCGCGCTGGGAACGCTCCGATTGCGACATCGCTGTGAGCTACGTGTTTGGCGACGGCAGCATTTCGGCCATCACCTTCTCGGCCAAAGGCCACGCCTTCGAAGGCGTGAAGGAACGCTTCGCCGCGCACAAAGGCGATGTGCTCCTGGCCCTGGACGACTTCCAGGAGCTGGTCATTGAGGAGGGCGAGAAGAAGCAGCGCACGCGGCTGCGCCACCGCGACCATGGACACCGCGACTGGGTGCTCAACAGCTACGCCATGAGCGAGAGGGGCGGCGGCCGCAATCAGGGCTGCTCGCTCGCTTATCTTTGGGAAACCGGCGATCTCTTTCTCAAGACCAAACAGGCCCTCGAGGAGCAAAGGGAGATCACCGTGGAGCCCTATGCGCCAAGAGAAGCGGGGATGCCCGAGCGGCGCTCGGCCTGAGGGGCCGAGGCAGAGAGGACGGCTAAGGTCTCTTCGGCGCACGTCTGCCAGGAGAAGAAGGCCGCCCGCTCCAAGGCGTGGTCTGATAGCTGTTGGCGCATCGGCCGACTGTCCAACAGCTCGGCCAGCCGAGCGGCGAGAGCTGCCGCGTTCCGGGCGGGATAGTAGAGAGCCGCATCCTGAAAGATCTCCGGCAAAGGCGGATTGTCCGAGGACAGGATAGCGCAGCCGGAGCTCATCGCTTCAATGCCGACGTTGGGACAGGCCTCGATCTCCGACGACATGACGAACACCAGGCTGTTCCGGTACAGGACCTGCATGTCTTCGTAGGCCAGCCTGCCGATGTGGCGGATGGCCCCTTCCGAACCCGTGTTGGCTATGGCGGCCTGGACCAGGTGGGCGTAGCCGCCGTCCTCTCGACCACCGGCGAGTATCAGGGGCGGAAGGTTGGGCCGCTCCGCCAGCAAACGGCCATAGGCGGCGATGAGGTCTTCGAATCTCCGATAGGGCAGCATCGAGCCGCAGGAAAAGACGTAGCCATCGGCCAATCCATAGCGCGCCAGGACGTCCGCGTCGTGCGGGCCGCACTCGGGTGAGAAGCTGGCGTCTCGGCCGTGATAGACCAGTGAGAGCTTTCGTTCCGGGATCCCAATGTCCTCCAGGCAGTATTGTCGGGAAAACTCGGATACAGCGATCACGCGGTCGGCGCGCGTGAGCGCACGGCGCGACAAGGGCGCCAGGACTCGGTTCCGCATGTCCTTGGCCAGGGCATAGCTGTAGCGGCGGGCGAAGAAAGGCTCCATGTTTCGGATCATGAGGACGTTCTCGATCCCATCGACGATGGCGCCGAACTGAGACGGCAGGAAGACTTGCCCGACTGAATGGCTGGCAACCACCTGAGGAAGGCAGCGGCTTTCCCACAGGTAGCGGCGGAGCGGAGAGCTGCAGATAGACTCGTCAACTTCGATCCGATCCGCCTCGTCGATCTCGGAGAAGAGCGCTCTTTGCTGCCGGCCATGCAGAAAGCAGAAGCGACCCGGCATGCCCTGTCGCTCAGCCTCCACCACCAGACGCGGGAGGAGGTTGCGAACGTAGCTCAGCGAGCCGCCGCTGCCGGCGGACAGGCAGTTGACCAGGGTTCTCTGCCCACGCTGTGTCATTGCGAGCCAGCGCTCCCCTGCTCCGCCTTATCTTTGATGCGTCGCTGATCAAGCACCGTCAGCATGGCGGCACCCCAGGTCGCCTGCCAGGAGAAGCGCTCGACCGCCGCTTGCCGCGCCGCGTCGCCCATACGGCGGCGCATCGCCTCGTCATCGACAAGCCTTGCCAGCTTTTCGGCCAGATCGGACGCATCGCCGGGCCGGAAGAGCAACCCGAAGCGCCCGTCTTCGAGAACCTCACGGTTGCAGTCGTAGTCGGGCGCGACGCTCGGCAATCCAGCCGCCATGTACTCCTGTATCTTGATGGGGCAGATGATGTCGGTGGAGCCGGGCAGAACGGCGATATCGAGTCCGGAGAGCAGCTTCGGCACGGCATCCGGAGAAACCGGATCATGGAAGACGACGCTCGCCGCCAGCCCATGTTGCTGGGCCAGCGCCTCGCAGGCTGGGCGGTCGCGACCGGCGCCCACCAGCACAATGCGGACTCTCTCCGCAAACCGAGACGTCAACGACTCCGCCGCCTCTATAAGCCGCGGCGTGTCGTGGTACCAGGCGTAGCTGCCCAGATAGCCGATCAGAACAGGCTCGTCGCCGATGCCGAGTGAGCGACGAACGCGCTGTCGCTCCGAGGGGTCGTGGGCGAAAGCGGCGCTGTCCACGGCATTATAGGCCACCAGGATCTTGCCAGGGTCGAGCCCGCCACCGGCAAGTTGATCTTTCAACACCTGAGACTCGACGATGATCCAGTCGGCTTGCCGTTCTTTCTCCGCTTCGACCCGTAGGGCCTGCGCGCGAAACAGCGAAGACCCGTAGTTCACCAGATTGTCCTTCCACTCTAGCACGTAAGGCACCTTGAGACTCCGGGCCACGGTCAGGCCGGCTTTGTGCAGGCGGGCGGAACGCTCGCAAATCAAGGCCGGCCGATGGCCCGCGCTCAACGAACGAAGGTGCGATTCCACGAGGCGATCATGCTGCATGTCGCGCCACTCCGAGAGTGAATGCCGCAGCGGCGCAAGGGCAGGATGAGAGCGGTACCAGGGGGCGTAATGGGACTGCGCGCCATAGTCGGCAGCGGGCTCTGCACCCGAACGCTGCAGCTCGAGATCGCCCCCACAAATGTGAGAGACATCAAGCCCGAGCGTGCGCCAGCAACGCACGACATTGGCGATCTTGTTGCCGAGGCGGGCCGCGGTGAAGCTTCGACCGCCGCAGAGGTAGAGGACCTGCAGGCTCGGTTCGACCGCCATGCCTTCAGATCGGACGAGCTGGAGAGCCGACAACCTTGCACCCCTCTGGCACATCTTTGGTGACGACTGAGCCGGCACCGACCACGGCCGACGCGGCGATCGTGACACCCGGCAGCACGATCGCACCCGCGCCTATCCAAACCCCTGGCCCTATGCTCACAGGCGCCCTGCTGTGCGTTTGCGCGACCTTCCCATCCGCAAGCGCGCGGCCGCCGGTCAGGATGTAGGCGCCGTAGGACAGCACGGCCCGATCGCCGATCGTGAGCTCCGCTCCTTCGCAGGACTGCAGGATAACGCGATCATTGATGGTGACGCCGTCGCCGATCTCGATGAATTCCGGGCGGAAGATCAGCACGTGATCGGCAATCTCGACACCGCGGCCGAAGCGCTTGCAGCGCAGCCCATAGAGCAAGCGTCTCGCCCGCCGGCTGGCCCCTCGGCGCAGTCTTACGATCTGCTCGAACAGATTGGCCGTCACCCCAGGAAGTCTCCTCGTTGTCCTACTGAGCGCCTTACTCTGGGCCGTCACGGCAATTAGGTAACGAGCATATGGGAAGAGAAAGAGACAGAGCGTTCTGACGTCGTCGTTGAAGTCGGTCTTGGACGCCGCGGAGATTACGTCAGTTCCGCGCCGCGCAAAGCGTCGGTCGAGAACAAATTGATGATAACAGCACGAGACACAGCGTTCCGTTCTACAGCCCACCTCGCCGAGCAGCCTTGAAATGACCCTGAACAGCTTGAGAATCAGCATGAACGCCGATCACCGCCTCACGCTCAATGTGGCTATCTCTCTGGCCATGCTGTGCCTGATAGCCGCCATCGCGGCACGCCCCGGCCATGGCAGCAGCGACGCCTCGGAGACCGGACAGTCCTGCACCCTGTTCGATGAGCTGTACTTCTACGACAAGCCGGCAGATCTCCCGCTGACACCGATACACACCGCCTACACGTGGGACATCTGGGGCAAGGGCCCACCCGCCGATGACGTGCCGCCCCTAGATTTCATTAACTCCGGCTACAAGCAGGTCGTATTGGATGGGGAGTCCCCGGATCTCATCGCGATCAACATCGAACACTGGGTCTCCTACAACGTCTCGTCGCGAGTCCTCGACGAGACCAACAGAAAGCACCTGGCTGTCTTGCGGGCTTTTCGGGACGTCTTCCCGGACGCGACCATCGGCTACTACAACAAGGGCTTTCATCCGACCCATGGCGGCTTGGACAAGCGCGCCGCTCGAACCTCTGTGCTGAGGGATTGGCGCCAGACCAACGACGGTGTCCAACCTTTGATCGACGAAGTGGATGCCGTGTTCCCATCGCTGTACACCAACTCGGCCGACGTCACGTTCGAAGGCTGGCTGCGCAAGGCCAAGGTCTACATGGAAGAGGCGCGGCGGATTGCCGACGGCAAGCCGATCTACCCTTACATCAGCCCCTTTCTCATCCTTGACTATCCCACGCCGATCCCGACCGAGATGTGGCGGCAGCAGCTGGAGTTCCTGAGCCGGAACGCCGACGGCGCCGTGATCTGGACGCACCGTGGACGCTCGAAGCGCACCGACTGGGACGAAGACGCCGCCTGGTGGCAGGAGACGCTGGCCTTCATCGACGCCTGTCAGTCGGAATAGCGCTGCACTCGAAGAAATCGAAGACTGCGCGGCTTTCCACCGCTCATTTCATGCGTCGCACCTTGTTCGAGAGTCTGTTCTTGAGCTCTTTTTTGACGAAGCCTTTGGCCCCCATCGCGACTCTTTCATAAAACACGGTCGGCTGCGGAACCGCCGTCTGTGTCAGATCATACCCAAGGCGCAACAGCATGGGGCCGGCGCTGTCCTCGAATATCTTGACCTCTCGTTCGGTCAGCGCGTCGCGCCAGGCCGATACCCGTTCCTTGTCCGGCGCGCGGCCCACCAGTTCGTGCTGCGATCGTGTATAGTCAGGGACGTGAAAGCCCTGCCCCCGGACCATGTCCGCCTCATAGGGCAAGGACAGGAAATCGCATATCGTCTTGAGCGTTTCCTCGGGTGAGAGGAGTAGCGCCTCATAGTGCACCCGAAGGCAGACGTCGAGGCCGAGCAGCTGCTCCGCCGTGACGCCGTAAGCGATATCTTCCAGCCAGCCGGCGGCCGCCTCCCGAATGGTGTTGGCACCCCAGTCCAACGGCAAGGTGGAGGCCGCCACAGCCCGGCCGTCGCGTACCAAATGCACGAAACGAGCCTTTGGGAAGACCCGTCGGAGACCTTCGACATAGCGCGAATGCACCGGGCTGTGCTCGATCCAGACTGTGACGCCGCTCGCCTTCTGTCTTTCGATGAAGGCCTGCACCATGGCCTCGACAAGCGCTCCGTACCCAGCGTCATCGAGATGCTCGGGCACGGGAAGGCGATCGTCGAGCCGGCCGATCTCCCAGTGCGCCAAGCGAAAGCTGCCGTTGATCTCATCGACGATTCTTTGCGCCGGAACGCTGTCCGCCTCGCGCAGGTACCGATAGTGCAGATAGCCGATAAACGGAGCTTCCGGAAGGGCCACGGCCTCGGAACTGGCCCCCAGCATCGCCCCGAGCATGGTCGTCCCGCTGCGCGGCGCGGAGAATACGAAGACGGGCGTCAACTCGCTCATGGCCTGAGGCGCAGCTCTCGCAGCACCGGCTGCCGGAAGAAGCCCAGAATCGTGGTGTCGAGCTTGGTGCTCTGCCACACGAAGTGGACCAGCAGTGCGTTCCAAAGCACGATACTGATCGCGGTCGCCAAGGCGGCGCCCTCGATACCCATCTGCGGAATCAAGAGAAGATTGAGCGCAACGTTGGCCACGCTGGAGATGCCCAAACCGATGGCGCCCTTCTTTTCAAAGCCGGTCATGTTCAGCACCAAGCCGCATGAGCCCATACAGACACTGAAAAAGTAGCCGGCGGCCAAGATAACCATTGGCGTGTAGGCTGGGGAGTAGTCGAGACCGAAGATGAGCGTGACCAAGGCCTCGCCGAAGAAAAACAATATCAACACAGCCGGGAGCGTGGCCAAGAAGGCGAAGCCGACACTGTATGACAGCACCCGTTGCAGGGTTTTGTTTTCACCGGCGCTGTAGAGGCTGGCCACGTAGGGCGCGATCACAGCGGCAATAAGCGTGAGAAAGAACAGCAGAACGCCTGAGCTCTTGCTGGCGACTTGGTAGATGCCAACCTGATCGGCGCTCTCGAACATCCCGATCATCAGGATATCGGTCCGGCTGTGGAGAAAGAACATGCCGCCGCTCAACAACAACGGCGCGGCGCTCCGCAGCCAGTCAGCCACAGGATAGGCAGCGCGCACGGCCAGGTCATGCCATGGCAAATGGCGCAGCGCCACCGCCAAACCGAACAGCAAGGCGACCGACCAGGAAACGAGGTAGAGTGCCACCGCTCGTTCTGCATCCAGCGTCAC
>JANQMX010000044.1 GCA_028279885.1 Rhodovibrionaceae bacterium
AGGCCGTTGACCATGGTGGTGTGGCTGTCGGTGCCCACCAGGGTGTCGGGATAGGCGACGGTGCGCCCCTCTTCCTCGGCCGTCCAGACGGTCTGCGCCAGGTACTCCAGGTTGACCTGGTGGCAGATGCCGGTGCCCGGCGGCACCACGCGGAAGTTGTCGAAGGCCGTCTGCCCCCAGCGCAGGAAGGCATAGCGCTCTCGGTTGCGCTCGAACTCCAGCTCGACGTTCTTCTCGAAGGAGTCCTTGCCGCCGAAGTAGTCGACCATCACCGAGTGGTCGATCACCAGGTCGACCGGCGAAAGCGGATTGATCTTCTTGGGGTCGCCGCCCAGTTCCCGCATGGCCTCGCGCATGGAGGCGAGATCGACCACCGCCGGGACACCGGTGAAGTCCTGCATCAGGACCCGCGCCGGGCGATAAGCGATTTCCTTGTCGCTGCGCCGTTCCTTCTGCCAGTCCGCCATGGCCTGGATGTCGTCGACGGTGACGCTGCGCCCGTCCTCATAGCGCAGCAGGTTTTCCAGCAGCACCTTCAGCGAGTACGGCAGGCGCACGACATCGCCGATCTGGCCGGCCGCCGCCTCCAGGCTGAAGTAATCGTAGTCCTTGCCAGCGATGGAAAGCGTGCGGCGGGTCTTCAGGCTGTCTTGTCCTAGGGTCATCTTTTCTTCTCCGTGCTGGGCCTGTCGGCACGCCATTTCTGGAGAAGGCGATGACGCCGCAGGCCTATCGTGGGCGCAGATATCGCAGCTTCGCTGCGGGTTCATGTGCTTTGGCGCTTCTGGCGACGCTTCCACCGAACCGACTCTGCGCCCCGCGACAGGGTTGCGACCGAGTCCGCGGGTGTTGCTTATGCGCTATACATATGTCCGGTAAAGTCCTTGAGGCAAGCCTAACAAAGCGCGACTTTGGGAGGAAGGTGTCTGCCATGACGAACTCGCAGAAACATCTCGACGCGGTCTACCGGGCAAAGTCGGCCGAAGAGCTGGCCGCTGTTTATAACGACTGGTCGGAGAGCTACGACGACGACCTGACGGCGCTTGGCCACGGCGCGCCGACCGCGGTCATTGCCCTGGTCTGTCGCCATGTCGCCCCGGACGCCGGACCGCTGCTCGACTGCGGCGCCGGCACCGGGCGGCTCGGCCAATGGCTCTCCTGGTTCGGCTATGGCCCCATCACCGGCATCGACATCAGCGACGGCATGCTGGCAAAAGCCAGGCAACGCGACGCCTATGCGAAGCTGCGCAAGATGGCCTTGGGCGACCACCTCGACTTTCCTGACCGCAGCTTCGCCACCGCCGTCGCCGCCGGTGTGTTCACCGCCCAGCACGCCCCTGCCGAGAGCTTCGAGGAGATCTGCCGCGTGGTGCGGCCGGGCGGCCAGGTGGTCTTCAGCATCCGCTGCGACGAGGACAAGGGCGAGACCTATCTCGCCAAGGCCGACGAGCTGGAGGCCCGCGGCATCTGGCGCCGGGAGGGCGAGTGCGCCGTCTATCCGGTCTTCGCCGAGGTGCCGGAGAAGGCGCATATCACCAACCAGGTGCTGGCCTATCGCCTTCTGTGAGCTGCTTCACTGCACCGGCCGACGCACCGCTTGGCAGAGAAAACTGTCTCGCTATATTATAAAGCAATTTCTTTATTAATCGGAGAAACGGCATGAGCGGCAAGAAAGCACGCGCCCTGGGCTTCAACCATGTGGCGCTGGAAGTGGGCGACATCGAAGAGGCCTTGGCCTTCTACGGCGAACTCTTCGACTTCACGCTGCGCGGCAAAGGCGAGAGCATGGCCTTCATCGATCTTGGCGATCAGTTCCTCGCCCTTTCCAAAGGCCGGCGCCAGGCGCCGGACGATGACCGCCACTTCGGCTTGGTGGTCGACGACAAGGAGGCCGTGCGGCAGCGCTTGGAAGAGCTAGGCATCAAAACCCTCGAGGGGCCCTTCCTCGACTTCCTCGACCCCTGGGGCAACCGCATCGAGATCGTTGGCTACACGAACATTCAGTTCACCAAGGCACCCAACGTGCTGCACGGCATGGGCCTTGACGGGCTGAAGAAGAGCGAGAAGGCCATCGAGGAGCTGACCGCCAAGGGCATGGCGCCGGCGGAAACTGTTTAGCGCTTAAGAACGGTCCTCTGCCGAATTGAGCCATCGCGGGGTCCAACACCAACGACTGTCATCTTGGCTGCGTCAGCGAGCCGGGAACCACTTGTCAGCCTGCGCCTAGCTTCGAGATGGACCCCGGATGTCGCCTCTCGCGAGGCTCCTCCGGGGTGACGGGATTGGGTGCCGTACCGTCGGCGACCTCTCACAGACTGTCATCCCGGCCAAGGGCGAAGCCCGCGAGCCGGGAACCATCTATCGTTAGGCGCGGCCAGAACTTGTGGCTGCCTTCGGCAACTCGCTGCGCGAGCCCCGGCTGCCAAGAGAAGGCGCAGCGCAAGCCGAGGCTTCTCTCAGAATGTCATACTTGGGCGAGCCGCATCGCGGCGAGACCCGCCTGCGGGGCCGAAGCCCTTCGGCGCGGCGAAGGCCCGAGTATCCAGCGGTAGGCACCATCCAAGATTGGGCCGCTCAGGTGCCCGTCTGTGAAAGGCACTCATGCGGCCTAGTCGGTCTTGCGGCCGACGAAGAAGACATAGCCGTAGCTGTCGGGATAGCGGCGGCGCATCTCGATTTCCCGCGCGCTGGTGGCAACGAAATCGCGCGCCATCGCATCCTCGGCATAGCGCGCGCGGAGCGCCGGCAGCTTTGCTTCCAGCGGCGTGTAGTAGTCTGTCCACCAAGCCGCATCGGGCAGGGTGAAGTGTCCGAGCACCTCAAAGCCGGCGGCCTGCAGCCTCGCCAGGTTGGTCTCGACGTCCGCCATGGCCGGATACTCTTCGACGAAGAATTGGGCAGCCTCCTCGGGCGGCTCAGCCACGAGCCAGGTCAGCTCGGTCGCCGCCACGCACCCCCCGGCTCGCAGCAGCGGGCGCCAAGCCGCAAAGGCCTCGGCGAAGCCCATAATGTAGGCGGCGCCCTCCGACCAGATGAGATCGAAGCTCTCTTCCGCGAAGGGCAGCGCCTCCATGTCACCCTGCAGCGGCGCGACCAGGCGGTCCAGCCCTCGCGCTGCGCAGCTTGCCTTGAGCTGCGTCAGGTACTCCCCGTACTTGTCGAGCGCGGCGATCGGCCGGCCGAGGGCATCGCCGAGAGCTTCCGCCAAGGTCATGGTCTGCAGGCCGGGGCCGCAGCCGACGTCGAGGGCGCTCAGCTCCTCGGGCAGCGCTCCACAGAGCGCCAGCGCCTCGCGCGTCGCCTCGGCACAGCCGGGGCCCTGCCGCGGCAGGCCGCGTTGGATATCCAGGAAGATTTCGAAGAGTCGCGCCGCATCGTTCATAGGCACATAATTACTGAGCCAATCGGTCGAATGAAAAGACCTAAGCGGCGCGGCACACCCACTGACCGTCACCCCGGCCCTTAGGCGAGCCCGGGACTGCTTGCAGTCCCGGCGTGCGAGACTTGGCAGCCGGGGTCCAGCAACAAGCTCGAACCGTGCTTACCGCTGGATCCTCGCGTCTCGACACTGCGTGTCTCGCGCAAGGATGACATTCAGAGAAGAGCTGCGGCCGGTGCCGGGGACAAACACAAGCCCCGGCTCGGGGGCCGGGGTGACAACGAGGGATTAGCCCGTTGCGGTGCGCATGGGGGTCAAGCGGAGTGCCAGTACAGCGGGCATCGCCCTCTTGGCAGTAGACAAAGCGAATGAGAGCGCTACGCCCCGAAGATCAGGGTGAAGGGGTTGCGGCGTCCGAACATCCAGCCGATGCCGCGCCGGACCCGCGGCCGTTCCCTGGCCGTCAGCAGCAGGCGTTGCGTTCCGCGCGTCTTGCTCCTGTGTGTGCTTTTTCCGAACATCTGCCCGCCTCCCGCGTCGCTGTATTGCACAGGATTTAACCCTAACGGGCGCCCGATGCTGTGAGCGGGCTCACAAACCAGTGAGAAAGCCGCGGTTTATCGGCCGAGGAAGAGGTACTCGCGTACGCCGTTCTTGATCGCGCCAGCCCTCTCGCCTTGCGTGGCGAAGGAGTAGCGGTGGTCGACCTCGACCAGCTCGACGTGCCGCTTGTGGCGCTTGAGGAGCGCCAGCAGCTCCTCCTTGGTCGGCTGGGCGTTGGAGGCGTAGGAGACCAGGATGGCGGACTCGCGGTGGCGCCGGAACAGGCGTTCGAAGGCCGCGCAGGCCCCGGCCCGGGTCGAGAAGGGCGTGGGATAGCTGCGGAACTTGCGGGTCTTGGTGTGCCACTGCATCTCCACGCCGCGCCAATCGCGCGCCAAGCCCTCCAGAAAGTGATAGCGCCGGACGTACTCGTTGTCCGACAGGGGCGAGAAATACGGCGGGTCGATATAGACGAGCTCCGCCTGCGTCATGACCTGCATGGCGTCCGCGCAAAGCACCCGGTGGGCGCGACCGTTGTCGAAGACGGCGTCGTTCAAGAGCGCCGCCTGTTCGCGCAGTTGCGCCTCCAGGCTGAGGCGCAGGTCGCGCCGGCCATCGTCGTAGCGCCGCCCGGTGTAGGTGAAGATGCCGCGCGGCCGCTTCTTCATGCAGGCGCGGATCAGCGCCGCCATGGCCAGCGCCCACTTGTCGGCGCACTCCAGACCCGTGATCTGCGCGCGGACATGATCGATGCGGCGGTTTTCTGCGTCGCCGAAATAGAGCCCGGCGAAGTGTCGGGCGACGAAGCCGTCGGGATGCGGATGGTCGCTGAGGAGACGGTCGAGATCGGCGTCAGAAAGGGTCACCCGATTGTTGACCAGGGTGGCCCGGGCGACAGTGCGGGCCATGGCCATGTAGTCGTTGGCGACCACGGCCTTGCCTTGCGTCTTGAAGAGGTAGGCCACCGCGCCGGAGCCGGAGAAGAGGTCGAGCAGGCTGTCGTGCGGCACCGTGCTGGCCAAATCCCAGATCGGCCCGAGCAGCTTTTCCTTGGAGCCCATATAGCGGGTCGGCGGAAAGCGCGAGAGCTGTGCGGGGAATGCTTGCGGACTGTCGAGCGGCATAGCGGTCAGGGCGCGATCGTCACGATTACCTCCTCGCCGCGGCGGGTCGCGGCGCGGGAGGAGATGTTGCGCCGCGCCGGCACCACCTCGATGGCGTAGTCGCCATAGAGTTCCCAGACCAGGGGATGCTTGGCGTTGCTCAGCAGCACGTGGCAGCCGAGCGCCGCGAGACGCCGCACCTCGGCGGCCAGCGCCCGATGATCGGCCTCGCGGAACTGCTCCTTGGTGTAGCGCTTGAAGTCGGCGTAGCCGCCGGCCGGCAGGTAGGGCGGGTCGAGGTAGACGAAATCGCCCGGCCGGGCGTGCGTGGCCAGGACGTCGCGGTAGTCGGCGCAGAGGATCTCGGCCGCCGCCAGCGCCCGACCGGCCGCCTCAAGGCCAGCGGCGTCACACAGCCGCGGGTTCACGTAGCGGCCGAAGGGCACGTTGAAGTCCCCCTGCCGGTTGACCCGATAGAGGCCGTTGAAGCAGCTCCGGTTGAGATAAAGCGTACGCGCGGCCGCCTCGGTCGGGGTCAAAGCATCGAAAGCTTGCGCACGTACGGCATAGAAATGCGCCTCGTCGTACGTATGACCTTTCATGGCCGCGATCACGGCACCGGCGTCTTTCGCCAGTTGCCTATAAAGACTGATGATTTCGGCATTTGAATCGGCAATGACGGCATTTTCCGGCGCCAGGGCGAAGAACAGCGCGCCGCCGCCGAAGAAGGGCTCGATATAGCGGCCGTACGTTTTGGGTACGCGAGACAGAAGTTGCGGCAGGAGCTGCTGCTTGCCGCCGGCCCACTTGAGGACCGGCCGCGCCGCCGGCGCGTCTGCCGCGCCTTCGACCGCTTCGAGGACAGCCACGGCCCTATTCGATGATCACCGCCGTGCCGTTGGCGCTGACCATCAGCATGGACTCGCCAATGGCCTCGTAGTCGAGGTCGACGCCGACCACGGCGTTGGCCCCCATCTTCTCGGCCATCTCCACCATGTCCTCGACGGCGTTGTTCTTGGCATCGCGCACCACGTTCTCATAGCTGCCGACCCGCCCGCCGACCACGTCGCGCACGCGAGCGAAGAAGTCCTTCAGGAAGTTGGCGCCGATGATGCAGTCGCCGTTGACGACGCCGAGGTACTGGACGATACGCCTGCCTTCCAGGCTTTCCGTGGTGGTGACGATCATAGGGGCGCCTCTTCGCTGCGGTTGGCCCGGTCATTTGCCGGCAGAGAGCGGCTCACGCCGCTGTGGCAGAAATACAAGGCTTGTCGGCGCCATGGAAAGCACGGATTGTGCCAGACAGGCCGTCTTGGAAGCCAGTGAGCAGGAGCGCCCATGAGCGAAAGCCGACCCGTCAGCAGACGCGCCCTCGCCGCCTGGTGCCTCTATGACTGGGCCAACTCCGCCTTTCCGACCGTCATCATCACCTTCGTCTTCGCGGTCTACTTCACCACCGGCATCGCCCCGGACGAGGAGACCGGCACCGCTTGGTGGGGCTGGACGCTGAGCCTGTCCGGCTTGGCCATCGCCGTCGTCAGTCCGATCCTTGGCGCCATCGCCGATCAGAACGGACCGCGCAAACCCTGGATTTTCGGATTTTCGGTGATCTGCGTGGTCTCCGGCTTCGCCCTATGGACGGTGAAGCCCGAAGCCGAGGACGCCATCCGGGCGATGCTTCTGGTCGGCATCGCCAACTTCGGGTTCGAAGTCGCGACGGTGTTCTACAACGCCATGCTGCCCAGTCTGGTGCAGCGCCACCGGATCGGCCTGATCTCGGGTTGGGCCTGGGGCTGTGGCTATGCCGGCGGCCTCGCCTGCCTCGGGCTCTGCCTGGTCCTGCTGGTACAGGCGGATCCGCCGCTCTTCGGCCTCGACAAGTCGACCGCCGAGCAGGTGCGCGCCACCGGGCCCTTCGTCGCCATCTGGTTCATGATCTTCGCGCTGCCGATGTTCCTCTTCACCCCCGATCAGCCGCGCAGCCACAAGCCGGTCCACGAAGCCGTCTCGGTCGGCCTGAGCACCCTCTGGAAAACCCTGAAGAGCTTCCGCGGCTTCGGCCCCATCCCGCGCTATCTGCTCGCCAGGATGCTCTACACGGACGGCCTCAACACCCTGTTCCAGTTCGGCGGCATCTACGCTGCCGGCACCTTCGGGATGGATACCGAGGAGATCCTGATCTTCGCGCTGCTGCTCAACGTTTTCGCCGGGCTCGGCGCCTTCGGCTTCGCCTGGATCGACGACTGGTTCGGGGCCAAACCCACCATCGTGGTCTCGGTCAGCGCACTCTTCATCCTCGGCGGCGCGCTGCTGCTCATCGAGGACAAGATGTGGTTCTACGTCCTAGGCTGCGCGCTGGGCATCTTCGTCGGTCCGGCGCAGGCGGCGAGCCGCAGCATGATGGCCTTGATGGCGCCGCCCCACCTGACCGCCGAGATGTTCGGGCTCTATGCCCTCTCCGGGCGCATCACCGCGTTTCTCGGGCCTTTCATGGTCGGCACGGTGACCGCGCTGACCGCCAGCCAGCGCTGGGGCATGGCCACCATCCTCGTGCTCTTCCTGGCCGGGCTCATCCTGCTGCTGCCGATCAAGGCCGGCGGGCGGGAGCCGGCGCCTCCGCCTCAGGCGTGATCGGCCTTCGCCGGATGCGAGAGCCCCAGGCGAAAGTCGAAGAGGTGCCGCAAGCTCTGCCAGGCGGTTGCAAATCCCTGCTGCATCGCCTTGGCTTGGAGCATACGCCCGCGCGCAATGTGAGCCTCCATGGCAACCTGCTCGAAACCCTCAGGCAAGGGATGATCGAAGGTCATACGATCGTGTTCGGCTCTCTGAGGCATGGTCTGTCCTCCTGCTGTCATCTGCGAGGCATTCACCTGCCGTTTAAGCTACGACTTTCCGCGTATATTGATAATTCGGCCTGAATGCATATCATTATGGAATTCTGTTCACATATAAGAGCGCTGTTGTTATGACAGGCAACTTCTCCGAGATGTCGGTTTTCGTGCGCGTCGCGCAGGAGGGCTCCTTTTCCGCCGCCGCCCGCCGCCTCGACCTGACCCCCTCGGCGGTCAGCAAGCAGATCGGCCGCCTGGAGGAGCGCCTCGGCGCGCGGCTCTTCAACCGCACCACGCGGCAGATCTCCCTGACCGATGTCGGCCAGGCCTTCTTCGCCCGGGCCGACCGCATCCTGAGCGATCTGGCCGAAGCCGAGCGGGCCGTGACCGACATGGCCGGCAACCCGCGCGGCCTGCTGCGTGTCTCGGTTCCGGTCGCCTTCGGGCGCATGCACTTGGCGCCGCGCCTGCCGAGCTTTCTCGCCGCCAATCCCGAAGTACAGATCGATCTGACCCTGAACGACCGCTTCGCCGACCTGGTCGAGGAAGGCTTCGATCTCGCCCTGCGCATCGGGGAGCTGGCGGACTCCAGCCTGATCGCCCGCAAGCTCGCCCCCAACCGCCGCATCGTGGTGGCGGCAGAGAGCTATCTCGAGGCCCACGGCCGTCCCCAGCGGCCGCCCGATCTGCTCGACCACAACTGCCTGACCTACACCTACCGCGCCCAGCGCCACGACTGGGAGTTCCACGGACCGCAGGGCCGCGAGCAGATCCGGGTCAACGGCAACCTTGAAGCCAACGATGCCGGCGCCTTGCGGGAGGCGGTGTTGGCTGGCCTCGGGGTTGCCCTGCTGCCGCTCTGGCTGGTCGGCGAGGACATCCGCGACGGCCGCCTGGAAGTGGTCTTACCGGATTATCCGGCGCCGGACAGCGCCATCTATGCCGTCTATGCCCCGGGGCGTTTTCTCTCGCCCAAGGTGCGGCGCTTCGTCGATTTCCTGGTGGAGGAGGTCACCGCCCTCGCCCGCACCTGGACGGCGGAGTAGGCGGCGTTCCCTGCGTTTCACCTCTGTTGTCACCCCGGAGGAGCCTCGTCAGAGGCGACATCCGGGGCTCATGTGGACGCCCGCGCGGGCCTTACCATGCCTTCGGCAACTCGCTGCGCGAGCCCGGACACGCGGGCTTCGCCTTTGGCCGGGATGACACTCTGAGAAGGGCCGCGGCCAGCGCAGCGTCACAAGCTGTCATGCTTGGGCGGGACGCACTGGCTCGAAGAGCCAAGCGTCACGTCCCGAGCATCCACGCCAAGGTTCCGTGCAGGCCGAGAAGTGGATCCTCGCAACTCGCCTCTTCGGGCCTACGGCCCTGCGAGGCTCGCGCAAGGATGACAGTCCGAGAGAAGCCAACGTAACGTAGCGCCAAGCGATGGACAGGTTCGCCCCATCCGCCGATGGGGCTGGACTAACCCAGCCGTTCCTCGATGGCGCGCCACATGTCGGGGTCGTGGGCGCGGAAGCCGTCGATGCTCTTGGTCAAGACCTCCCGCGGCTCGCCGTCGGAGAGGAAGATCTTGGCGTAGGTCACGGCATCGATATAGGCCGGCAAATGGCGCATGCCGGCCTGGTAGCGGCGCAGCACCAAGTCGGCGGACACGTACGCCCCGCCGAGCTGCGCCCGCTGGGCGACCCGAAAGATCGAGAGGTCGGGGTCTGAGAGGAAGAGAAACAACAGGAAGATATCATAGCCCTGCTGCCGCAAGCCGGGCAGAAAGTCGAGCAAGGCGGTGGACGAGAGGCTGGTTTCCAGCACGAAGCTGGTCTGCCGCCGCACCAAGCCCGCCGCTTGGTTGAGGCGACCGGTCAACTCCTCCGGCGCCAGCCGCTCACCGTACGCGGACGAGCCCCCGTCCGCGTCATTGGCGAAGAGGAAACAGCCGCTTTCGATCTCGCGGGCAAATTCAACCGAAGCGAGAGTTGACTTCCCTGCCCCGTTCGGACCAGCGAGTATCGTCGCCGTTGGCCGCATCCCCGTTCCCTAGCTGCACCTTGCGCTCCTGGCCGACCATGGCCAGTGGCTTCAAACGTCGAACCGTGCCGTCCGGATAGACCGCAGCGATATAGCCCTCCACGCCCTGAAAGGCGGGTATGCCTGCCGCATGCATACGCCCGACCGCTTGCTGTACGGCCTGGCGATAGGTGGACAACAACGAAGACATTCGAACCTTCTATATCCCCTACTTCTTCGGGCACCCGACCTAACACCCCCAACCTTAACGGCCGGGCCGGGCCACCCGATGACACTTCCTTTACCACATCTGACCGATAAGCCCAACAAAGAGCATGCCTGTCTATCACAAAAATGCCTCACACGGGAGCGATTCCCCCGATTCGCAAAACGCCTTTTTGGCGGAAATCCTTAAGAAATTAAGTTAATGACGGAAATGGCGCATGCCGGTGACGACCATGGCGAGGCCGGCCTGGTTGGCGGCGGCGACCACTTCCTCATCACGCACCGAGCCCCCCGGCTGAATGACCGCCGTGCAACCGGCCTCGATGGCCGCCCGTAAGCCGTCCGCGAAAGGAAAGAAGGCGTCCGAGGCGACGACGGCGCCCTTCGATGCTTCCACCCCGATCAGCTCGACCGACTTCTGCGCCGCCAGGCGCGCCGCATCGACCCGGCTGGTCTGCCCAGCGCCCATGCCGACGGTGGCGCCCTCTTTGGCAAAGACGATGGCGTTGGACTTGACGTGCTTGACCACCCGCCAGGCGAACAGCAGGTCGGCCAACTCCCGCGCGTCCGGCGCCCGCTCGGTGACCGTCTCAAGCTCCTCAGGGTCGACCTGCCCGCTATCGCGCTCCTGCAGCAGCAGGCCGCCGGCCAGGCTTTTGATCAGATAGGGCCCGCCCTTCGCATCCGGCAAACCACCGGCATCCAGAACCCGCAGGTTGCGGCGGCTTTCCAGCGCCGCGGCCGCGGCGGGGTCAATCGCAGGGGCGATAATCACTTCCAGGAACAGACCTTCCAGGGCCTCGACCGTCGCTGCATCGAGCGGACGGTTGACCGCCAGAATACCGCCATAGGCGCTGACCGGGTCGCAGGCCAGGGCCTTGCGGTAGGCCTCCTCCAAGCTCTCCGCCTCCGCGACGCCGCAGGGATTGGCGTGCTTGATGATGGCGACGGCCGGCCGCGCGAACTCGGCCACCAGCTCATAGGCCGCATCGGTGTCGTTCAGGTTGTTATAGCTCAGTTCCTTGCCCTGGAGCTGGCGGGCGGTGACCACCCCCGGCCGGTCGCTGCCGTCGCTGTAGACGGCCGCCGCCTGGTGCGGGTTCTCGCCGTAGCGCAGAGCGGCGACCCGCTTGGCCGAGAGCGCCAGCTCGTCCGGCAGATCCTCGCCGGCCTGCCGGCTCATCCAGCTCGCGATGGCACTGTCGTAGCCGGCGGTGTGGGCGAAGGCGCGCTGGGCCAGGCGGCGGCGGGTCGCGAGATCGGTTGCGCCACCCAGGCGCTCCATATCGGCGAGGACTGCGCCATAGTCTTCGGGGTCGGTCACGATGGTGACGAAGTCATGGTTCTTGGCCGCCGCCCGGATGAGAGCGGGCCCGCCAATATCGATGTTCTCGATGCAGTCTGCCCAGGGGGCGCCGCGCGCCACGGTCTCGCGGAAGGGGTAGAGGTTGACCACCACGAGATCGATGGCCTGAAGGCCGTGCTGCCGCATGGCGGCGAGGTGGCTCTCCTCGTCCCGCCGCGCCAGGATGCCGCCGTGGATGCCGGGATGCAGCGTCTTGACCCGCCCGTCCATAATCTCCGGGAAGCCGGTGACCTCGGCGACCTCGGTGACCGGCAGCCCCGCCTCCCTGAGCGCCCGCGCCGAGCCGCCGGTGGAGATCAGCGCCACCCCCCGGTCGGCCAGCGCCTGCGCAAAGTCGACCAGCCCGGACTTGTCGGACACGGATATCAGCGCACGGCGGATCGGTTGCTCGGACACGGTTTGACCTCCAAGTAAGACGAACGAGATTGCGGACGGCGCCGGACAGGCGGCGAGACGCTCAGCTTTCCCGGCGTAGGGCCCAGCGGATGGCCACCGGCTCATTGCAGAAGCTGCCGCTTAAGACAACCTGCTCGCAGCGGCGGGGGGCGCCGCTGCCGACATAGACGCTTTCCTCCAGCTCCACCACCGGCGCGTCAGAATGAAGCCGCCAGCCGCCGCCCTTGGCGAGGCGCAGCAGCACGGTGTGCTTGTCCTGCAGCAGGCTGGCGCGGACATCGGGGTGCAGGTGAAAGCGAACGGCATAGCGATGGCGCCGGCCGCGGTGAACGAAGGCGACGGGCGTCAGGCTGTCGGCGCCGCGCAGGTCGTCGCCAGCAGCCGAGAGGAAAAGGCGGCGGTGATGGATGACGCCGTGGGTCGAGCGGTAGCCGTCGTGGCTCATGTCCAGCAGGGTGGCGCCGTCCGTTTCCTCCCGCCGGCAGGTGACGTCCTGCGGCCGCTCCGCCAGACCGGCGCCGCCGAGGTAGCTGGTGGCGCCGAGCCAGGCGGAGTTGCTGTCGTCGATGGTCAGGGTCGAGTGCGCGGCGGTCGCGCGCATCAATCGCTTCCAGGTCGCCGGGAGCGCCTGTGCCGCCGCGCCGACGCCGGGCGCGCCGCAATTGGTGATCAGGCGCTCCTTGCCGACGCTCATTTCGAAGCTGAGGGTCCCGGCATGGGCCCGGCTGTCATAGCCGGCCCGGGCCGGCGCACCGGAATCGACGACGGCAACGGTGCGCCCGGCCTGCAGGCGCTGGAAGCCGCTGTGCGGTGCCTGCGCCAAGGCACGGCCGTAGCGGTCGGCCCGCTGCAGCACCAGATCGATCTTGTAGTCCCGCTCCTGGCCCGAGCCGTTGAACAGCGCGAGAGAGCGGTCGCCGTGCAGGAAGAGGCGCAGCATCGGCGTCATGGCCTGGATGGCGGCGTCGAGCTCCGCGGGCGCCTCCTGCCCCGCGGTACTGAGCACCGAGCGGATATCAAGCAGGTCGCGCAGCACGGCGAGATGCCGCGCCGGGCTGCGCTCGACATGACCGCCGTCGGGCAGGATTTGCTGTGCCAACTCGCGACGCAGCAGGGCCAAGCCCCGCCGCAAGGCCACCTCCGTATCGGGCAGGCAGGCACCGGCCAGCACCAGGCCTTTGATCGCGCAAATCAGCTCGGCGCCCGCCAGCCCGGCCGGCAGGACGGCGGCGAGATAGCGCGCCTGGCGCTGCGCAGAGCTCAAGAGTGCCTGACGGAACTCGGCGTCGGCGCTGGCCGCGAAGAATTCGTACTGGCCGAGCCAGTGGGCAAGCCGGCGGCTGAGCACCAGCGGCTCCCAGGTCAGGGGCGACCAGCCGCCGTGCTGCTCCAGCCACTGGCCGGTCAGCTCGCGGGCATGGCGGCGCGCCGGGTCGATGGCCGCCGCCCGCAGGTCCCGCAGCCAGCAGAAGCTGTGCAGCTCCCGGCGCCAGTCTTCGACGCGTTCGGGGGCCACCCAGGGACCGTCCGGCGCCTCGACGGTCAGGCCCGCAAAGCGATACTGGCCACCGACCAGCGCCATGCCGCTGTCGGTGTCGCCGGGCCAGGGGTCGGCCGGCGTGCAAAGCGGCGCATAGGCTTGGCGCCCGCCGAGCGCGACGCCGGAGCCCGGCACCAGCCCGAGATGCGAAAAGGGTTCCCTGACGGCATAGCCGAGCCGGCCAAGCAGCAGGCTGCGTGGCAGGCGCAAGGTGGCGCCGAGCCGGGTGAGCGGGCTTTCGGCGACATCCACCAGGCGGCGCTCGCCGCGCTTGAGGCGGCGGTTGCGGCGGTTGCGCTTGTCGGCTTTGGCGTCCTGGCCGATCAGCGGCCTGTCGAGGACCTGCTCCGCCATCCGCGCCTCCTCAGGCCTCCGCCCCGCGCAGGGTGCGGATGTTGCCGGCATAGGCGTCCGTGCCGCCCTTGAAGGTCGCGGTGCCGGCGACCAGCACGTCGGCGCCGGCGGCGATGCACTGGGCCGCCGTCTCCGGGTTGATGCCGCCGTCGACCTCCAGGTCGATGGGCTTGCCCACCGCATCGATGCTGCGGCGCAGGGCGGCGATCTTGTCGAGCGAGCCCGGGATGAAGGCCTGGCCGCCGAAGCCCGGATTGACGCTCATCACCAGCACCAGGTCGAGCATCTCAAGCACCGGCTCGACGGCCGCCACCGGGGTGCCCGGGTTGAGCGAGACCCCGGCCTTCTTGCCCAACGACTTCACCAGCTGAATGGTGCGATGGAGATGCGGGCCGGCCTCCGGATGCACGGTAATGATGTCCGCGCCCGCCTCGGCGAAGGCGGCGACGTAGGGGTCGACCGGCGAGATCATCAGGTGCACGTCGAAAGTCAGCTCCGAATGGGGCCGCAGCGCCGCCACCATCTGTGGGCCGATGGTGATGTTGGGCACGAAGTGGCCGTCCATTACATCGACATGCACGTAGTCGGCGCCGGCTGCTTCGATGGCACGCACCTCCTCGCCCAGGCGCGCGAAGTCCGCGGCCAGAATGGAAGGGGCAATCTTGACGCTCTGCTGCATGCGCTGACTCACTGATGCTTCACCTGGGCACAAGCGTGGCGTTTTGCATCTTTGGCCAGAGCTAGCAAGCGCCGCCGAATCGGGTAAAGCGGCGGCTGCAAGGAAAGTGCGACGTGCTTTGTCGCTGTGCGATCAAGCTTCGCGCCTGAGGCGCGCGGCAAAGAAGCCGTCGAGACCGCCCCGCGCTGACCAATGGCAGGGCAGACTGCGCAGATAGCCCTCTTTCGTGACAGCCTCGGCCAAGCCGGGCAGCTCCGCCGGTTCGACCGGCACAAGCGACAGGTCAGGCCTGCGCGACAGCAGGGCTGCGATGCGGTCCGGGCCTTCCTCCGGCTGCAGCGAGCAGGTGGCGTAGACCAGGCAGCCGCCAGACGCGAGCATGGCGACGGCCACATCGAGCAGCGCGTCCTGCAAAGTGATCAGCGGCGGCAGGTCGACCGGCGCCTTGAGCCAGGCAATGTCGGGATGGCGGCGCAAGGTGCCGGTGGCGCTGCAGGGTGCATCGAGCAGCACCGCATCGAAGGGCTGATCTGGCTGCCAACTCCGTGCGTCGGCGACGACGACCTCGGCGGAGAGCTGCAGGCGCGCGAGGTTCTGCTCGAGACGCCGGGCACGGCTTCGCGTCCGTTCGACGGCGACGACCTCGGCCTCGGCCGCCGCCAGTTGCGCTGTCTTCCCGCCGGGCGCGGCGCAGAGATCGGCGACACGCAGACCTTTCACATCGCCCAGCAGGCGCGCCGGAAGCGTGGCTGCGGCATCCTGCACCCACCAGGCGCCCTCCTCGTAGCCCGCCAAGCGCTCGACCGCGCCCTGGCCACTCGCCAGACGCAAGCTGCCGTTCGGCAGCAGTTCGGCGGACAGGCGCTCGGCCCAGACGACTGGATCGTCTTTGACGCTGAGGTCGAGGGGCGGCTCGGCCAGGTGAGCCTCGACGATGGCCCGCGTGGTCTCCTCGCCATAGGCCGCAGACCAGCTTTGCCAGAGCCAGTCGGGCGTGTTGAGCCGCGCGGCATCCTGTTCCGCCAGCAGGGCCGCGCCCTCCCGATCGATGCGGCGCAGGACGGCGTTGATCAATCCTTTGGCGCGGCCTTGCCCGACCGCCTCGGCCAGCGCGAGGCTTTCGGACACGGCGGCGTGGGCCGGGGTACCGAGGAAGAGGAGCTGCACGGCCCCAAGCCGCAGGATACCGCGGGTCCGCGCCATCGCCGGCGCCAGCGGGCGTTCCAAGCAGTGGCCGAGGACGGCATCGACCTGCCCCAGGCGGCGCAGCAGGGTGACGACCAGCACGCGGGCGAAGGCCCGGTCTCGCGTCTCCAGCCGCGCCAAGTCACGGCTTTCTGCCAGAACCTGATCCAGCGGCTTGGACCGAGCCAGCACCTGCCCGACCAAAGCGAGCGCCACGCTGCGCGCGGCGGGGGGTGCAGCCGGCCGCGCTCCCGTCTTAGCCAAAGCGCGTCACTCCAAGGGTTGCCCCGGAACCCAGACGTAGCCGTCGCGGTCGACGATGTAGCATTCGCGCAGGCCGTGGGGCTTGTCGGCACTGCTTGCCAGCACGTGATAACCGGCTGCCTTGGCGCGCGCCTCGACCGCGTCCGGGTCCATATCATAGAGGCGCAGCTCGGCCCCGGCGCCGCGAACGGCGCCGTCACCGGTCAGGGTCAGCAAGGGGTGGCTTTGATAGGTATGGTCCGAATGCAGCATCCACTCGGCCTGGCCGTGGCGCAGCACCGCGAAGTCCTCGTCGGCATAGACCCGCTCGACCTGCAGCACCTCTTCGAAGAACGGCAACGCCTCGCTCACCTGGCGCACCAGCAGGTTGACGCCGAAGCCACGCAGGCTGCGGCCGTAGTCGTCCGCCGGCATCCAGGGATCGCTCTTGCGCATTTTCATATTGTTATACTGGGTCCCAGGCGCAGGCGCCCCCTGCCGCCCGCATCAGCCGAGGAGCATAGCCTTAGCGGTCGTCCCCGGGAAAGCCCTGGTCCCAGCCGCGCGTGCTGCCGCTCTTCTCGGCGTCGCTGCCGCGCAGGGTCCGGATGATGCGGTCGATGAAACCGCCGCCGGAGCCGTCATCCGATCGGTCCGAGACGCGCCGCGGCGAGGGCGTGCTCTCACGCTCCGCCAAGACGTTCTCCCGCGGCAGCGGCCGCAGCGGCTCGTCCTTGAGCGCGCGGGTGACGATGCGTGACCAGAGCTGTGCCGGCAGGCTGCCACCGGTCACCTTCTGCATTGGGGTGTTGGCGTCGTTGCCGAGCCAGACCCCGCCGACCATCTCGGCGGTGAAGCCGATGAACCAGGCATCGCGGAAGTCCTGGCTGGTGCCGGTCTTGCCGGCGGCCGGGCGCGCGCCGCCGTCGACCTGCGCCGCCTTGCCGGTGCCCCAGGCGACAGTCGCGGTCATGAGGTCGAGCATGGCATTCTGCACCCGCGGCTCGACCACGCGGGCCAAGGCCCGCGAGTCGCGGCGATAGAGGATGACACCGCTTGGGCTGGTGATCTTTTCGATGGCGAAGGGCCAGACGGCGTAGCCGCTGTTGGCGAAGACGGCATAGGCGCCGGTCAGCTCGAGCAGCGACATCTCCGCGGCACCGAGGGCAACGGCTGGCAAGGGCTTGAGCGGCGAGGTCACGCCGAGGCGCGCCGCCGCCGCCGTGGTGCGCTCCAGGCCGGCCTCTTGCGAGAGGCGCACGGCCGCGGTGTTGTAGGAGCCGGCGAAAGCCTCCCGCAGGGTCACTTCGCCGTGGTATTCGCCGGTGTAGTTCTTCGGCGTCCAGGGGCCGACCGGCGTGTCGACGGTGATCGGTGCGTCCAGCACCCGGTCCTCCGGACGCATGCCCTGCTCCAGCGCCGCCAGATAGACGAAGGCCTTGAAGGCGGAACCCGGTTGCCGCAGGGCCTGGGTCGCCCGGTTGAACTGGCTGTCGTCGTAGGAGCCGCCGCCGACCATGGCACGGATGGCGCCGTCCGGCGAAAGCAGCAGGACAGCCGCCTCGCTGGCGCCGCGCTCGCGTCCGGGACCGTCCAGCATCTTGACCGCCTCTTCCTCGGCGATGCGTTGCAAGACCGGATCGATGGTGGTCCGGACCACCAGGTCGCCGTCGATCTCGCCGAGGTAGCCGGTGGCGCGGCCGAGCACCCAGTCGGCGAAGTGCCGGCCGCCGATGCCGCCGAAGGCGCGGCCGCGGCTGCGCTCGTCTGACGCCCGCTCCGCCTGGGTCTCGCTGATGAAGCCGGCATCGGTCATCGCCGAGAGCACGATGGTGGTGCGGCGGTGCGCCTGCTCGCTGCTGTTGGCGGGGTTGTAGCGCGACGGCGCCTTGAGCAGGCCGGCCAACATGGCGGCTTCGTAGAGATTGACCTGCCGCGCCGACTTGCCGAAGAAGCGCCGCGATGCGGCATCGACGCCGTAGGTGCCCGCGCCGAAGTAAACCCGGTTGAGGTAGAGGCTGAGGATGTCGTCCTTGCTGAAGCGGTTCTCCAGCCAGAAGGCGAGCATGGCCTCCTGAACCTTGCGCTTGAAGGTGCGCTCTGGCGTCAGGAAGAGGTTCTTGGCCAACTGCTGGGTGATGGAGGAGCCGCCCTGGACGACACGGCCGGCCTGAATGTTGGCGACGATCGCCCGCAGCAGGCCGAAGGGGTCGATGCCGGGATGGTCGTAAAAGCGCCGGTCTTCGACCGCCAGCACCGCGCGCGGCAGGTGCGGCGGCAGCTCGGCCACCCGCAGAGGATCGCCGAAGAGGTCGCCATAGGTCGCCAGCGGCGTGCCGTCCACGGCCAGCACG
The DNA here is from genome assembly GCA_028279885.1 of Rhodovibrionaceae bacterium. Lineage (GTDB taxonomy): Bacteria > Pseudomonadota > Alphaproteobacteria > Kiloniellales > DSM-21159 > JANQMX01. Next base: position 18,203 of record JANQMX010000044.1, read on the forward strand.
CGAACGCTGGGCCGCCGGTCCATCTCCGCCATCTTGCCAACGTCCGGCAGGTCGTAGGCGAAGTAGGCCAGGGTGCCGATGCCGGCGATGCCGAGCCAGACGAAGACCGCCAGGCTCCAGGTCGCGATGCGCCACGACAGCGAGCGCCGAGCCGCCGGCTTCTTGCCGCTCGCCTTCCTGGCTTTGGCCCCGGGGCCGCGCTTGGGCGCACCCTTTGGCTTGGCTGACTTTCGAGTGTTCGCCATCGCGCTACAGAATCAATTCGTGGAGGTTCGACAGCGCTACCTACACCATGCCGCGAATCCGCGGCAACGGCGAAGCGCCGGCCCGACCAAAGCCCCCAAGATCGGCCTTGCACACAAGCATCGTGAGGGACTGCCGCCTTAAGCCGGCGAGAATGTGGCGCAGGGCGGGCAACCATCTCCACCCGTCATCCCGGACGCGGTCTCCGCGTGAGCGGAGGCCGTGTGTCCGGGCTCGCGGAGCGAGTTGCCGAAGGCATCTGCCAACGTTCCGCGCTGGCTGATGAATGGACTCCGGCTCCGACCCTGCGGGTCAGGCCGGGGTGACGTTCTGTGGTGCTGCGCCGTCGGCGGCCCCTAACGGTGTCATCCTTGCGCAAGACACGCAGTGTCGAGACGCAAGGCTCGCGGAGCGAGTGGCCGAAGGCAGCGGTGAGCACAGTGAGAGCTTGTGGCTGGACCCCGGCTGCCAAGGCTCGCACGCCGGGACTGCACGCAGTCCCGGGCTCGCCTAAGGGCCGGGGTGACAGTCTGTGGTGCGACACGGGCGGGCGCCTTTACCGTATATCGTCACCCCGGAGGAGCCTCGCGAGAGGCGACATCCGGGGTCCATGGCTGGGCCGGGCGCAGGCCGTGGAATGAAGAGCGGGATGATTGCCGCCACGCCTGCACGCAACGACGGCAGTCCGCGCGGGCCGATGAATGTTGTTGTGGACGGCCCCCGACGGCATCGGATGTGCCAGAGTGAGTTTATCGACAACTCAAACAGAGGGGACCGTCCATGGTGGAGGT
>JANQMX010000049.1 GCA_028279885.1 Rhodovibrionaceae bacterium
TTTCCGGCTGGCTCCGACCGGCAATGACTTCAATGACGACCTGTGTGCCCGTGGAGCGGCAGCGCTCGCCGCAACACTGATCGCTCAACTTGCACCGCAAGACGCCGCACGCTTGGGCACGGCGAACGATCGTCGGCGGGTAAGCATAGGCGTTTTCAAGGCTGTATCCGGCGAGCCGTCGTGACGCTTCCGATCTCAGAGCGCCGCCTCTTCGGCCTTTGAAAGCGGGCGACGGAAGCGGAACCGGCCCGGTCCGACAACGGCTGCGGCCGCGCGATTTTCCGCCGCGTTCGGCTCACGCCGCCCGCTTTGCAGCGCGAAACAAAATCCCGCGTCCTCCGCCGTCCTGCGCTGAAGCTCCGGCCGCCTCCCCATTTTCAAGGAAAACGCGGGCGGCGGTGCAGGCCCGATCCGGCCCCGCTCTCGGGCGCCCGGAAAGGCCGCGAGAGCCGCGGTCTCAAGACCAGGAGACGATCCGCCATGACGACCACCGACACCTTCGAACCGCATCAGGCATCGCCCACTACCGTGCTACTCGATGAATTGCAGCTCTACGGGCACCGTCCCTTCGCGGACGAACCAGACCCGAGACCTTTGCCCGACCCTGGAGCGCTTCAGGCCGCTCTCACGGACATCTTCGACGCGCTGGTCGTCGCCCTTCGCGACACCCGCCTCGAACCCGATCTCGAAAACCTGCTCTGGTCGACCGTTAACGTGTTCCACCGGGCCACCGGCCGCATTGAGCGCGACCTTGATGGCAATGAGCAAGCCCAGAGGCGCGCACAACGCGAACAGGACGGCTCCGAAGTCCGCTCGGTCGAACTTGAACAGCTTACGGCCGAAGGTCTGACGATCATTGAACGCCGCAACGCCCATGAGCATATGCGCGACCTTGCGGTCGACCTCTTCGAGGCGCATCTCGGCCAGTCCTGGCGGCCCCATTCAGGTTCGCTCGCCAGCCGGCGCACGCTGACCAGCGCGGTCATCGACAGCCGTGACTTCATCACGGCACGACGACGTGCCGAGACTGAGACGTTGATCCCGGCAGGAACCAAGATCGCCTTCGCGGGCGGGGCTGACTGCAACGACCACCGTGCCATCTGGGGCGCACTCGACCGGGTGCATGCCAAACACCCCGATATGGTACTGATGCATGGCGCAACACCGAAAGGCGCGGAGAAAATCGCTTCTTGTTGGGCCGATAGCCGCAAGGTTCCGCAGATCGCCTTCAAGCCGGACTGGAACCGCCACGGCAAAGCCGCGCCTTTCAAGCGCAACGACCAGCTCCTCGACGTCTTGCCAATCGGGCTGATCGTCTTTCCCGGCTCGGGCATCACGGACAATCTCGCCGACAAAGCGAGAAAGCTCGGCGTCCCACTCTACGATTTTCGTGGGCGAAAGCCGAAAGCGGCATGACCGGTGATGTCCAGATCGCATCACGATGCGCTGCGCCGGAGCATTCCCGCGCAGCGCGTTCTTCGCTAGACTACATCTGCGCCATGGCGGTGGTGGAGGCGCGTCATTCCGACAGGAGACCGCCAATGTTGATATCGACAATCCTCAGTGTTCTCGGCCTCGGCGTCATTTGCTGGGTGCTATTCAATCTCGCCGTCTACGCTCTGCCATTCTTTGTCGCCATGACCGTCGGTTATTACCTTCACGGCACCGACGCGGGCATCATCGCCGTCATTGTCGGTGCCTTCCTGGCAGGGGGCTTCACCTTGGCGCTCGGTCAGGTCGCGTTCGCCGCCATCCGTTCGGTGCCAATCCGCTTAGTGCTGGGTGCGCTCTACGCCATCCCCGCTGGTCTCGCTGGTTTCCACGCCATCAAAGGCCTTTCCGCAATCGGCGGTGCGGGCGAGACTTGGGCGCTCGTTTATGGCGGCATCGGCACCATCATCGTCGGCACCACCGCATGGGCGCGCGTCGCGACCCTGGCGGGATCGCAGGACGATTCTCAATCGGCGCCGCAAGCATCTACGATCGCCGCCGGCCCGACGGTCAATGGTGGCTAGCAGCAGCAATGCCACACTGATTGCGTGTCCACTTCACCCGACGTCTCGCCCACGCAGAACGAAGGCACCCGCATGTTTGACCATCTCGAGTTCTCGGTTGCCGATATCGCCGCTGCCAGGCGCTTCTACAAGCCGATCTGCCATGCCGTCGGCATACAAGAAGTCTTCTATGATGAGGGTGAAAAATCGGCCGGTTTCGGAAAGGGCGGCATTGTTCGCTTCCTGCTCACCGAAGGCACAGCCACCGCACCGAGGCTGCACATTTGCTTCGTGGCGCAAAGCAAAGACTCGGTCGAGAGAGCCTATACCGGCGCCATCGCCGGCGGCGGTGTCGACAACGGAAAGCCCGGATATCGCGACCATTATGCCCCTGGGTACTTTGCGGCCTTTGTTCACGACCCCGATGGGCACAATGTCGAAATTCTCTACCGAGAGGAGCGAAAAGCTCAAACCAAGTCATAGTCGGCTCGTCGCGAACACCTTACGATCGATACGACCGTTCTCTGACGCGGGTGAAATGCGCCCGACCTCACGGGGATGGCAGGAGTCTCGTGCAGACATCGATACTATTCCGGCAACGACACCATTCAGCCCGTCTGCACGCTAGCGCCTGCCTTCGCACGACACCCGTGGCTCCGCTCTTGCAGGTACTGATGTGCGACTGTCAGCCTCTCTCCCATGTCCCCGTCACCTGCGTCCGTTACGGCCTCTCATGGACTGATCTGGCCGGAACCGGCTAGCGCCTCGACCGCCTTGGCCGCAACGGCGGAACCGGACTTTCTTCCCCTGGGCCGAGGCCCATTCCTCGCGAGACAAGAAAGACCGTTCCCGCCGTCCTGCGCTCCGCTACGGGCCTTGAACGGCTGCGTCGGCGGTCGCCCCGGCCTCGTCGATCGCCATCGAGGCCGCGACGGACGCGGGCTCGAGAGCCAAAAAGGAGAACTGACATGGCCACCATCGGAACCTTCAAGAAGACCGGCAGCGAGTTCGTCGGCGAGATCGTCACCCTCAGCGTCCAGGCGAAGAACGTCCGCATCGTCCCCGAAGAGGGCTCGACCAACGGCAATGCCCCCAGCCACCGGGTCTTCGTCGGCCGCGCAGAGATCGGTGCCGCCTGGTCCAAGCGCTCGAACGAGGGTCGCGACTATCTGAGCCTCAAGCTCGACGATCCGAGCTTCACCGCTCCAATCTACGCCAACCTCTTCGACGACAGCGTCATCGAGGGCGAAGAAAACTACAGCCTCATCTGGTCACGCGCCCGCCGTCAGAACGGCGATTGAGAGGACTACGACCGCCCCGCCGGCAAGATGGCGGGGCGGTCCATTGCCAACATCAAAACTCCCAGCGGCAGCTTCGAGAACACAAGCACCAAAGGTCACAGAATCCACGAAATGACCGTTTCGGCGTAGGCAAGAGCTTTCAAGAAGGCGTTTCATTTACTTTACGACATCACCCGAAACACCTCATCACGATCAAGCCGAGACAGCGCTGGTGCATTGCGTGACTGCCGTTGTAAACCGCTCATCGTGAAGGCATGCGTGCGGTAGATCCTGCGAAGTTCGAGGCGTCAATGGTTGATCATGAGATGCAAAACAACGTTGCAACGGATGGCCTTCGAGCCATCAATCTTTCTTCACTACTTCATACGCAGGTGAACACTCTTTGTAGCCTTCAGGTATCGAAGCCTCAGGAAGATTTCGGGGGGACATTCGCTGAAACCGTTGAAGAGTGGCGCGCCAACGCAGGGCAGAGTGTTCTTGGTCTTTGTTTCACTACGTACAGCGGCGCCCCGGTAGGCATCGTGCTGTTGAAACGTCCTCCAGCATCACCGGATTGGACCCCGCCCTCCGCAGTCTCTTTGCATGGACTGAAGATAGCACACACATTTCAAGGACAGGGTTTCGGACGCAAAGCGCTTGAGCTCGCCATCGACGAGGCGCGTATGACGTGGCCGGACGCCACCACCCTGATATTAGCCGTCGACGCCGGGAACTCCGCTGCACTATCGCTTTATCGTCGATTTGGCATGACCGACAGCGGCCCAATCTACCACGGTCGGATCGGACTGGAACATCGACTCGAGCTATCGTTGACACGATGACCGAGCGCGAAGACGGCAAGGCCATACAAGACGGCCGCCTATGGCGCATGGTTCAGCTAGACGCGTTCACTGATCGATTGTTCTCCGGTAGTGCGGCAGCGACGTTGGAGCTAGACAGGTGCCAGCGCGCACCTCGCTTTTCAATGACGCAGCTTTCCATCGGCCGAGGCGAAAGGCAACTTCCCCCGCTGCTCAGCGATCCTTCTTTTGAGGAACTGAACTGCAGCAATGGCGATCTCAGCCACGTTCAGGCCCATCCTCAAGCAATGCCGCTGGCTTCACCTCCAATGCGATCGCGACATGCCAGAGCGTGACGATCGTCACGTTCTGCTGACCGCGTTCCATGGCGCTGACATGGGCGCGGTCGACCCCCATTCTTGCAGCCAACGCACCCTGACTGATGCCTGCTTTCAGCCTGAAGTGCTTCAGATTTTTCCCAAATGTCTCACGAATGTCCATCCGCAAGCACATTGCGGATCGCGTATTTTAGTGCGACGTATTAAAATACGCGAATGCTCGAAGACCTCCTACCATTCGTCAACGGTTCAACCACCCGGCGGTTGCGTGAGTTATGGTTTCCGGGCCATTAATCAATTGGGCAAAGCCCGCCAGGACTCTCGAGATGACACGTAATCCCGATCCACCGATCGTTGACTCCCCGCCCTCTGCGAAAAGCGTTACCGTCTACGACCGAGAACACTTGAAGCTCTATGTGCGGCTTCTGGACGCCGAGGCAGCGGGCGCGCCCCTTGTCGAAGTTGCCAGAATCCTGCTTGGGATCGACGCTGAAAGGGAGCCCGAGCGCGCTCAACGTGTGCATGCCAGCCACCTAGGCCGAGCGCGCTGGATGACGGAGCACGGTTACAGAAGCCTTCTGCAACAAGGGCTCCCCTGAGAAAATTCCGATCGAGCGATGCGTCCAACGGATCGCTAAATGCCGTTGCGATACCTATGCAAAGGCAACTCAAGACCGAATCTCTTTTGACAGAGTTCTGCGTAGGTTGCGCGCCCGCTTGAGGGAGACGACGCATGTCAAGGGATTGGCGTAATGATCATGCATACGATCATTTCGATGACCTCGATCTCTCGGGTCTCGCCTGGGAATGTTTGAGGCGCAACGCAACCTATCGCGCTGATTACGAACGAAAGCGTCAAGATGATGGGGTGCCCTCAGATTGGGGGTTGCGATTTCCCTGTCGATCCGGACTTGCCAGCGCCCGACGCTTCAATCTTCTGGCGCCCCGAAATCGCGCCCGCCGTTGTCACACTGGTTGCCGCTACGTCGGAGCTGTCACTGCAATCTGTCAGGCTCGCCGACAAGATCGCCGAGCGCCGCACCGACGGCCGTGGCCTATCCTGGGTGCGTCTGCATGATGGTGCCATCGTCGTTGGAACCGACGCAGATATCGAGTCTGACTCGCTAAGCGTTGTCATCCCGATCGATGATGACTGGCCCGTTCGGGTTGCCGCCGCGCATCGTCTGCGAACCCAGTTGATCGGCAACACCGCAGACCCACCATTGACCCGCCAGCGGCGCGAACGCCTCAAACGCGCGCTCCGAACCATCGACGGAAGGCGAGAAGGCGCAAGCTATCGAACCATCGCCAGTGCTTTTTTCGGCAGCCGCCGTGTGTCTCAAGAACCATGGAAAACAAGCTCGCTCAAAGCGCAGATCGCTCGTCTCGCCATACACGGCCGCATGTTGATCAAGGACGGCTATCGCATGCTGCTCAACGGCAATTCAGGCCGTTCGGTTGCACGCCGAGATCGCTGAAGCCAGGCTTGAGGAGCATTCAGGCTTGGTAAAATGACGTCCTGCGGCTGCAAAAAGCGAACACCAGACAAGGCGGTGCCGCGCCCACAACGCTATTTTCGGAATCATAGGCCGTCCCTAACGCAGTCATAGTCATACGTGGTCAGTTCGATCCGGTTTTCATCGGGATCGAGGAAGTAGATTGACCATGCAAGGTCATGGTCTACGACGTGTTCCGGAGTCAGTTGCTGCCCCGAAAAGTGGCTCAGCCCGTGGCGCTTCAGTTCACTCAAGAAATCCAAGAACTGCTGCCCTGACACACGAAACGCGATCGTGGCATCACGCGATACAGGCTTCGAGTCACGAGCAAACAGAGCTAGCACGGGCTTTCCAAGTTCGGTCGCTAGAATCAGTGGTCCCATCGGATCGTCAGCCCAACGCGCAAGACTTTTGTGACGAACGAGCCCCAGCACGCGCGCATACCATTCAGACGCCACTTCTCGGTCGCGAACTTCTATGTGGACGTGATCAATGTCTTGAATCAGAGTCATCGTTTCTGCTTTGCAAACTTCCCATCAGCCTAGCACCACCAAAATCGCAGAGTCGATTTGAACTCGAAGTCGCTGTGAACACCAACACTGCCATTTCGAGTTCCAACGATCCTCCTTCGCAAGTGAACCCTTAGGGGTGACGTTTTCGCCACCCACAAATCGTCATCCCCTCAGCGGATACTTCTCCGCAATTCTCGCCTCCGACAGGTCGCCGCAACCCGTGGCGCTCGCCAACCGTCGGAGGTGCACCCATGCCAGATCCCAATGCCGGCCTTCCGCCGCGCTATCTCAGAACGCCCGAAGCGGCCCGTTTCCTGGGGCTATCCGGCCGCACGCTGGAAAAGCACCGCACCTACGGCACAGGCCCGCGCTATTCGAAGATCGGTGGACGCGTCGTCTACGCTGTTGAGGATTTGCAGGCTTGGGTCGGTCGCGGCGAAAAGACGTCCACCTCTGACGACACCGGCGATGAGGTTCTGCCCGCCAAGAAGCATGCGGCCATCGCGCCGGCCTATGCGGACAAGACGCACAGATGACCGGCCGAACAAGCGTCGATCTGACGTGGATCGAAGGCCGGATCGAGCGCTGGATTCGCTTCGGCCGCATCACTCAAGAGACAATTCACAGCCGCAGCCGGAGCACCGTCGGTTTCGATCCGGGAAGCGTCTTCGCCTTCGTGCGGTGGTCGTCGAACGACTATGGCACGGTCGAAAGCCGGATCGACATCCTGCGTGCCGTCGGTCCAGGCGAGCCTTGTTCGACCGTCCCGCATGTGACCCCGGGCGGGGAAATCCTCCTGCGCCTCACCGGATGGCCGAAAGTCGAGGCGGCGCTCAACGCCATCGATCAGGTTGAAGCGCTCGGGATCGCTCCCGAGGACGTCTGCCCGGACCATTGGCGACACGTCCACAATCGCCTGACCGGCGCTCTCAAACCGCGTTCTTACACAAAGCTCAGACATGGTGCCTGGCTGATGCGACGGGACGTCGGCAGATGATCCGCTCCCCCCGCATTCTCTTCACCACGTTCATCTGCGTCGCCCTGATCGGCGCTTCCGTCGTGGTCAGAAACGATCCACTCGTGCTCTGGAATCCTTCTCCGAGCGTTCCGATCGGTTTCTACATCGTGACGCCGATCGACACCTTGGACGTTGGCGCATTGGTCGCCGTCCGGCCACCGGGGGCGCTTGAATCCTGGTTGGTCGAGAACCGCTATCTCGGTCGCGACACGCCACTGTTGAAGCGCATTGCCGCGCTGCCCGAGGCAGAGGTTTGCCGTGACGGGAGCAGCATCCGCATAGACGGCAAGGCCGTCGCCGAGGCGCACGAGCGCGACCGGCTCGGCCGTCCGCTGCCCGTCTGGGCAGGCTGCCGCATCCTCAACGACGGCGAGATTTTCCTCCTCAACGCGGATCATCGGGCCAGCCTCGACGGCCGCTATTTCGGGCCTATCGGTGCGGACACAATTGTCGGCCGGGCGACCCCGATCTGGGTTCGGGAAGGCTGAGCCATGCCGCTTCCTCTTCTTTCCGGCCGTCGCCTGCACGTTGCCACGATCACCACCATCGCGCTCTCAATGCTGCTCACAAGCACGCCATCCATGGCTCAGAGCAAGCCGCTTACCCCGCGCGTCACGGACATCACCGTCGCATTCTCCCAGCCGTCGCTTGACGCGATCATTGCCGAGGCGTCACAGCGTTTCGGGATTCCTGAGCGCTGGATACGTGCCGTGATGCAGGCAGAAAGCGCGGGCGATCCGAGCGCCATCAGCGAGGCCGGCGCGATGGGCCTGATGCAGATCATGCCCGGCACTTGGGACGAACTTGCCGCCGCCCATGGTCTCGGCGACGACCCGTTCGAGCCGCGTGAAAACATCCTTGCCGGCACCGCCTACCTGCGCGCCATGTACAACCGCTTTGGGTCACCCGGCTTCCTCGCCGCCTATAATGCGGGACCCGGACGCTACGCCGAATACCTCTCGACCGGTCGTCCCCTGCCGCGGGAGACGCGCGCCTATGTGGCCCGCCTCGCGCCGCTTATTGAGCGGCCGGATGCAGGGCGTGTGCAGGACAACGGGCCTCCGACCGTCTCCGATTGGCGTGTAGCACCGCTCTTCATTGAGCAGTTCGGCGACGCTGCAACAACAGCTTCACCACCCAATCAAGAGACAGTCGGCACCCCCTCCGAAAGCACATCGCGTGCCGACGACGAAGGACCTGCGCGACCTCCGAACGCACTGTTCATTGGTCCCCAAGCGGAGGTTTCACCGTGAAATCCTGTGTCGCACTAAGGAATGCTCCGGTGCGGACCAGCGCGTGTTTACGTGGAGTGCGGGGATCGGAGAGACGACCAACGGCTGGAGGGCGAGATAAAACGGCGCGAGCCAACAGGCTCTATCGCCTTGCTGTTGTTGGTGTTTTTTGGTGCCGCGGGAATCGCCTTAGTGCCACTCTTCCCGCTTACCCCTTGTTATCATGGTCTTTTCGCCGTGCCGCACTTTTTTGTGCGGGTCTGGCATCATGAGCGATCGCGACAACGATCTTCGCATCCGCCCCGGGCGCATCCGCAATGGCGGGCGACGAAGCGTGCGCCCCAAGAGCTTCGTGAACCAGGTCATGAACGCGGCGAGAAAAGCCGGTCACACCGGCTATCGGTTCTCCGGCCCGAAACGGCACGGGCGCAATTCACGCTTCGGACGCGGCGGCTTCGTCAAGGCGGCGCGCGGGCTCTCTCGCACACAGCGGCGCGTCGTCATAAAGGCTCGGATCGTTCGCCATCGTGGCGCCCGCTATCGCTCGGCGCCTCTGGCCAAACACATCGACTATCTCAAACGCGATGGCGTCAGCCGAGACGGGCGCGATGCGGCGATGTTCCGCCGTGACGACAATGCTGCCGACAACCGCGCTTTCTCGGAACGCTGTGAAGAGGATCGCCACCATTTCCGCTTCATCATCTCGCCCGAAGATGCCGGTTCGCTGGAAGATGCGCGCGCTTTCACCCGCGACCTCATGGCTCAGGCCGAGCGCGATCTTGGAACCGAACTCGATTGGGTCGCGGTCGATCATTGGAACACCGACAATCCGCACATCCATGTCCTCACGCGCGGCAAGGCTGACGACGGCAAAGACCTTGTCATCTCGCGAGATTACATCAGCCGCGGCTTTCGCGCTCGCGCCGAAGAACTGGTGACACTGGAACTTGGCCATCGCACCGAACAGGAAATCGCCGCGAGTCTCGATGCAGAGGTGAAGGCGGAGCGCTGGACCGGCCTGGACAAAGCGCTGCGCGGACTTGCTGACGACAACGCCGGCATCGCCGATCTGCGGCTCGGATCGCAGGAACCGCGCGACCCAGAAATGCGCAGGCGGCTGATTGGGCGCGCTCAAACACTCGAAAAACTTGGCGTCACCGACAAACTCGCACCTGCGGTTTGGGCGCTCAAACCGGGCGCGGAAGAAACGCTGCGCGATCTCGCCATACGTGGCGACATCATCAAGACCATGCACCGGGCGATGGGCGCCGGGGCCGAGCGACCGCTTACCGACTTTGCCATTGAGGCGCAGCCATCGGAGCCGATCCTCGGACGGCTTGTCGATCGCGGCCTCCATGACGAGTTGAAGGGCGACGCCTATGCCGTCATCGACGGCGTCGATGGCCGCGTCCATCATCTGCGCTTTTCCGATCTGGAGAGGACGGGCGACACCCCCGTCGGCGGCATCGTCGAAACACGAAGCTGGACCGCGCGCGACGGTGGCCGTCCGCACCTTTCGCTGGTCGGCCGATCCGACCTCACATTGGACGCGCAGGTGTCGGCTGACGGCGCGACTTGGCTCGACCGCCTGCAGCTTGCCCGCGAGCGTGCACCGCTGAGCCAAGCTGGCTTCGGCGCCGAAGTGTCCGCGGCGCTTGAAAGGCGGATCGACCATCTGGAGGCAGAGGGCCTCGCCACCCGCCGGGGCAGCCGCGTCAACTTCTCACGCGACCTCCTTAAAACCCTGCGCGAACGCGAACTTGCCGCCACCGCCGCCCGGCTCGAAGCCGAAACCGGATTGAAACGTCACCAGAGCGGTGAAGACGGCACGGTCGCTGGCGTCTATCGCCAACGCCTCGATCTCGCTTCGGGCCGCTTCGCCATGTTGGACAACGGCCTGGGCTTCGAACTCGTGCCCTGGAAACCGCAGCTCGAAAAGCATCTCGGCCAGAGCGTGACCGGGGCCATCACGCCAGGCGGCGGTGTTGACTGGTCGCTCGGCCGGAAGCGCGGGCTGACCATCTGAGCCGCCGAGAAAAGAGGCCTTCATGACAAAACGCGATCCGCAATCACCCGCCACGACAATTCTCTGGGGACAGATCCTCATTGTCGGCCTAGTGGCGCTGCTCTTCGTCTGGGCGGCGACCCAGTGGACAGCGTGGCGGCTCGGCTTCCAGCCCGGGCTCGGCGAACCATGGTTCTCCCTTTTCGGTTGGCCTGTTTACGTACCGCCCGCCTTCTTCTGGTGGTGGTACTGGTACGACGCCTATGCGCCTCGCGTCTTCGTCGAAGGCGCGATCATTGCCGGCGCGGGCGGCATCGTCTCCGTCCTTGTCGCCATCTTCCTGTCGATCCTCCGCGCCCGCGAGGCGAACGACATCACCACCTACGGCTCGGCGCGCTGGGCCGAGACAAAGGACGTTGAAGCCGCCGGCCTCTTGAAGCCGGATGGTGTCGTTCTTGGCCGCTTCGAACGCAACTATCTCCGGCATGACGGCCCCGAGCATGTGCTCTGCTTCGCGCCCACGCGGTCGGGTAAGGGCGTCGGGCTGGTCGTGCCCTCGCTCCTGACATGGCCGGGCTCGGCGATCGTGCATGACATCAAGGGCGAGAACTGGCAGCTCACCGCCGGCTGGCGCTCGCGTTTCAGTCGCGTGCTCCTGTTCGATCCAACCAACCCGGAGAGCGCCGCTTACAATCCGCTGCTCGAAGTACGGCGCGGCGACAGCGAGGTGCGCGATGTCCAGAACGTCGCCGACATCCTGGTCGATCCCGAAGGTCTGCTCGAACGCCGAAACCATTGGGAGAAGACCAGCCACGCGCTCCTGGTCGGCGCGATTCTGCACGTCCTATATGCCGAGGCGGACAAGACGCTCGCCGGTGTCGCCGCCTTCCTTTCCGATCCGCGCCGGCCGATCGAAGCGACGCTGACGGCGATGATGAAGACGCCGCATCTGGGCGACCGGCCGCATCCGGTGGTCGCCCAGGCCGCGCGGGAACTGCTGAACAAATCGGACAATGAACGCTCGGGCGTCTTGTCGACGGCGATGAGCTTTCTCGGCCTCTATCGCGATCCCGTCGTCGCCAAGGTGACGAACCGGTGCGACTGGCGCATTAGCGACCTCATTGAAGGCGACAGACCGGCGACGCTCTATCTGGTTGTGCCGCCGTCGGACATAAGCCGGACCAAGCCGCTGGTGCGCCTGGTCCTCAACCAGATCGGCCGACGGCTGACGGAGGATTTGCATGCCGAACGTCGGCATCGCTTGCTGCTGATGTTGGATGAGTTTCCCGCGCTCGGTCGGCTCGACTTCTTCGAGAGCCAGCTCGCCTTCATGGCAGGATACGGATTGAAGGCGTTCCTGATCGCCCAATCGCTCAACCAGATCGAAAAGGCCTACGGCCAGAACAACGCCATCCTCGACAATTGCCATGTGCGCGTCGCCTTCGCTACCAATGACGAACGCACGGCCAAACGCGTGTCCGACGCGCTGGGCACGGCGACCGAGATGCGGGCGATGAAGAACTATGCCGGCCACAGGCTCAGTCCCTGGCTTGGCCATCTTATGGTCTCGCGGCAGGAAACGGCACGGCCGCTGCTGACGCCCGGCGAGATCATGCAGCTCCCGCCCCATGAGGAGTTGGTGCTTGTCTCAGGCGCGCCGCCGATCCGGGCGCAGAAGGGGCGCTACTTCAAGGACCCGCAACTTCAGGCCCGCATCCTTTCGCCGCCGGAGTCCCAAGATGCGCGTCAACTCATGTCGACCGCGGGTCCCGATGATTGGTCGACCATGTCACCCGTCGTCGACACGCCCGCCGCTTCGAGCAGCCAGGCCAGTGATGATGACGATGGCGGCATCCGGCGCGAGCCTGAGATTCCAGAGCATGAAGCGATTGCTCCGGAACACCCGACCCCCGCGCGTGAGGAATTCGCCGCGCTCGACGACGAGCCGGACGACGACGCTCAGAGGGCGAAGCAACTACAGGACCGGTTCCGGGGTGCCGCGCGCCAGGCCGCGCTCGATCCTGACGACGGCATCGAGCTTTGAGGTAAAGCCATGAAGAAATACCGCCTCAACGTCTATTTCGATCCCGCACTGACGGCCGAGTTGGAAAGCCTCGCGGCGCGGCGCAAGGTGTCCAAGTCACAGATCGTCGAGGCGGCGCTCGTCTCCTACCTCTCGCCGGACGGCGATGACCAGCGCGAGGCCGCCATCGTTCGCCGCCTCGACCGGCTCACCCGCGCGATCGAACGATTGGAACGCGACCTCACCATCTCGACCGAGGCGTTGGCCCTCTTCGTGAAGTTCTGGCTCACCACGACACCTCCGCTGCCTGACACGATGCGCGATGCGGCCCAGGCCAAGGGCCGTGAACGCTATGACGGCTTCGTCGACGCGCTCGGTCGACGACTTGCTAAGGGGAACACGTTGACGAAAGAGGTGTCCGAAGAGGTTCAGGATCGTGCAGCGCACTAACGGTAGCTCTGAGCCGAAAGCTGCAAACGCGTTAGCGGCGGACAATGAGCGCTTCGAACTCCGCTCGGTGGCCTGCCCGTGTGATTTCATCAACGCGCGACGATACCAACGCCCGCAACAACAAGAAACAGGCCAACAGCTTTCGACAATGAGAACGGTCGAACCTGAAGCCCCATTGCGCCCAAATGATCGTAAATGGCCGCACCGACCAGATTACCGGTTACCACGCTGACAAGGAACAGCGTCACGCCCAGCACCGGGACGCTGTGCATGGAGATAACCACATGCACAGCCCCGAAAAGCCCGCCAAGCCAAACCCAGACAGGCAGTTGAGCCAAAGTTGCAGCGCTGAAACCGCGAAAACTACCGGCCAAAAAGGCCAACGCACCTGTTAACGCTGCAACGGTTGCGAACGCGAAAAACACCGCCAGAAGAGAGCCATGCCCCAAACCCTGTGACAGTCGTGCATAGATCGGCCCTTGCGCTGCAACGAGCATTCCGCCGACGAATGCCAGACCCGCAAACAAGACAACAGTCAAAGACATCGCTCAGAGATACCGGTACATATAGGTCGTGGCGTGTTTAGATCCGCCATCCGGGTCAAAGGCAAAATCCGGGATGACGCCCGCCTCTTCAAAACCCAGACTGCGGTAAAGGTTTTCCGATACGTCGCCAGTCCGCGTGTCGAGTGTCACGAGGGTTTTGCCCTCTTGCCTTGCGGCATTGAGCGCGGCCGCCATCAAGGCTTTGCCAAGACCGCGACGACGTCCGTCCGGGTGGACGACCATTTTGGAAATCTCCGCGCGATGGGGCTGGTTGGGTGGCAATCCGGTGACAAGCTGCACAGTGCCCACCAAACGCTTGTCAACAAACGCACCGAACAAGAGACGGCTCCCGTCGTCCAGAGCAGCTTTCACGTCGCTGAGCCAGAACCGCTCCGCTTCGCATTGGGACAGTGGTGCCATGAAACTGATGGCCGCCCCATCGGCGACACTGTCGATGAGAACATGGCAGAGGTCGCTCTTGCAGGATTCCAATTCGGTCGATGAAATCTGGCGGATAGCTGGCGGAAGGTCCGTCATGACAGGGCAATCACGTAGGTGCATGACGAGGCCGTGGTCAGGAAGACGGTTTCGCCGAACAGGATGTATCGCAAACAGTCGCCCACAGTCAGATCATGGGCAATGCCCTCAACCGTGATCTGCATTGAACCGGACAACACGTAAACATGGTGTTCCTGCCCAGGAATGGCCGGAGCGGGGTATTTGATGCGCTGGCCTTCTCCTAGCGTGCCTTCGATCAATTCAACCGATAGCTGGCCATTTGAAGGCGAGATACTGCGCCGCAGGAAGTCATTCTCCGGGTCGCGCCACGTCGCCTGATCAGCTCGTTTCGCAAGCGGCTGAAAGCCCTTGTCGAGCGGCGACAGAAGGTGGGAGATCGACACGGCATAGACTGCAGCCAAGCGGCCCAGTGTTTCAGCGGTCGGACTGACGTCCGCGTTTTCAATCCGTGAAAGAGAGGCCCGGCTTACGCCGCTACGCGCTGCAACTTCGGCCAGTGTCAGATCCCGCTCTTCGCGCAGCCCGCGAAGATGGTTGGCGAGCACATGGTTTTCAGAGAACGTCGAATATCTCATAAACGGGATATTTCTCGATTATGGGATAAAAGTCAAGTTCTCGAGGAGACATTGGATCAAGGGAATTGGACAGCCGCTTGGCCAATCTTGATATGGGGGATGCACTCCTTAACGAAACGCTGCGCGACGCAGCGCAGACCAAGGGACGCGAGCGATGCGAGTGCTTTGTCGAAGCACTCAGCAGAAGACTGGAAAAGGACCAAGCCCTAGCCAAAGAAGTGTCTACGGAATTCGATCCGTTCGCCTCCGGCAAGTGATTGCCCTAAGTTACTATTTTGATCGACGTGACACCGCCGCCAAGAAAGCTTCCTCAAGAAAACTACGCCTGATGGACTGCTTGGCTGTCGGCTGGAGCTTCTGCGCGATCGAACATGCCGTAGTCCCGGATCACGCTTGCAATCCGCAAACGGTAGTCCTGGAACACGCCACTTCGCCCCCGGACTTGAGCGCTCCGGTGAGCGCTGAGATTCCGCCACCGGCGAATGGCGTCCTCATCCTCGAAGAACGACAGCGAGAGGATCTTGTTCGGGTCCGTCAGGCTCTGGAAGCGCTCAACGGATATGAAGCCTTCCACCTCATCAAGCAGGGGTCGCAGTTCGGCTGCGATGTCGAGATAGTCCGATTGTCGCCCGTCCGCAGCTTCGACCTCAAATATGACGGCTATCATTCTGAGCCACCCGAACCATGCGGCGCGGAGACGAGTTTCAGAAAAGTCCGGTCCTCGCGCAGCAGGAATCCTTCCTTCTGGGCGAACTCGTAGTTCTCCCGCCCGAGCGGATCAGCCGACAGTCTTGCGCGATAGGTTTCGTAGTCGGCAAGGCTCTCGATATTGTAGATGCCGTAGGCAAGCGTGCTCGAACCCTCATGCGGCGCATAATAGCCGATCAGGTCGGCACCACAGCGCGGGATAGCTTGCCCCCAATTGCGGGCATATCGTTCAAACTCGGCTTTCTTCGTCGGATCGATGTGGTAGCGGATCACGCAAGTCAGCATGGCTTGGTCCTTCTTTGGGCTTGTCGCACCCAAGCTAGATGATTGCAGCACGCCAATGCTTCGACTACGATCGAACTATGAAAGAAGGTCCTGACATCGCCCACATCGCGGCGCTGATTGGCGATCCCGCCAGAGCGAACATGCTGACCGCACTCATGAGCGGCAAAGCGCTAACGGTGAGCGAACTGGCAGAGGAGTCCGGCGTGACGATTCAGACAGCCAGTTCGCACCTCGCAAAGCTGGATGAAGGTGGCTTGCTGCGCCCCCGCAAACAGGGGCGGCACAAGTATTTTGCGCTTGCCAATGATGACGTGGCCCATGTGCTGGAGGCACTGATGGGCCTGGCGGCGGGATCGGGGCACTTGCGAAAACGCACCGGGCCGAGGGATGCAGCACTTCGTCAGGCGCGTGTGTGTTACAACCATCTGGCGGGCGATATGGGCACGAGAATGTTCGACAGCCTGATGGCCAAGGGGCATCTGATACGTGACGGCGACAGCCTTCGCCTGACCCATGCAGGGGCGGATCTCGCCGCTAAGCTACGGATCGATCTTGCGGCGCTGCGGGGCAACCGAACCCCGCTGTGCCGCGAATGCCTGGATTGGAGCGAAAGGCGATCGCATCTCGCTGGCAGCCTCGGCCGTGCCTTCATGAGCCGGTTCGAAGAACTGCGTTGGGTCAAAAGAGATCAGAAAACACGGATCGTCACATTCTCTAAAACCGGAGCTGAAGCCTTCGAGCGCCTGTTCCCTTTGGACTGATCACCGCCATCGTCGTCAAAGTGAGCATGCCAAGCCAAACAGTCCGTGCTTTCTTCTCGATCGCTGACGCTTTGACCTATCCGTGAGACGCCCGTCCCGGTCCGAATTGCATGTCGCCATGACCGACCGACCAATTTTCCTTCGGTGTGTCATAGAGGTTGATGAAGATATCCTCCGGTCGAATGCCCGGGCTTTCCGCCAGGATTTCGGCGATCCGGCGAAACAGCGCCCGCTTGTGCTCGATGGGGCGCGTGTCGAAGAGCGTGATCCCGATGTAGATCAGATCGTCGCTGCGCTCGATACCGAACGCCGACCCGTACCGGAAATTGTCGGCGTCGTGCTCGGTGATGGTCATGAACCGGTCGTCTTCGGGCACATCGAGCGCATCGCGCATGGCTTGATAGATGCCATCTAGGATGGCTTGGCGATAGGCTACGGGTTTCCCCGCGCGCATGGATATGTGGGCGATCGGCATGACAGGCCTCCTTCCATTCGTAAGGATTGAGGCTAGCGGCCACGTCATCATTTCGATAGCTTGTCTCTGCTGATATTTATCATGAGGATTTGAAATGATGGAGCGCGCACTTGATGTCGATACCGTCCGCGCCTTCGTGCGCGTGGCCGAAACCTCCAGCTTCACGCGCGCGGCCGACATCATGGGCAGCACACAATCGGCGATCAGTCTCAAGCTGAAACGGCTGGAGGCGAGGCTTGACTGCCGATTGCTGGACCGGACCCCGCGCTATGTGCGTCTCACACAGGATGGAGCGGCATTCCTCGAGCGCGCCCGCGAACTGGTCGAGGCGCATGACCGTGCCTTCATCACGGTGGGCGAGGCCCGCCCGCGTCTGGCCATCGGCATCAGCGACCATGTCGCCGGCCCGGACCTGCCCGCCCTCATCGCGCGCATGAACGCGCAGGACCCGCAGCTCCTCATTGAGGTCAGGATCGGCTCGTCGTTAGATCTGCTCAGGACTTTCGACCGCCGGGAGATCGACGTGGCGATCGTCCGCTTTCAGGCCGAACGCGACGATGGTGAGCTTGTCGCCGAGGAACCGTTCGGCTGGTTCGCGGCCTCGGGCTGGCAACCGCGCGCGGGAGAGCCCTTGCCGATCGCGACCATGCCGGAGCCCTGCGGCGTGCGTACGTTGGCAGCAAAGCGTCTCGACGAAGCCGGCATTGCCTGGACGGAGGTGTTTGTCGGCGGTGGCGTGACGGCGGTCTCGGCGGCGGTGACGGCGAATCTCGGCATCGCCGCGCTGGCCCGGCGTATGCTGCCGCTCGGCGTTGTCGATGTCGGGACGAGGCTCGGCCTCCCGGCTCTTCCACGACTGCCCATCATGATCCACGCCCGGGTGGCGAATGATCGAGAAGCAGCGGCCGTCACGACTCTTTCGGGCGCCTTCGCAAGCGCCGTGAAGGGCTAACGACCCGAAACCGCCGGCACATTCCAATCTTACGTCGCTATGAAGCGGCACTGCGCCTTCTCTTAACACGCCATGCCACTACTACGCCTTCAACTCTGTTGATCCGCGCCGGATAGAGGTCTTCTTAGTCGACCCCGTAAGCAATTGCGGGGCCGCGAATGACCGTCCAACCTTTCAGAACAGAAGCGATCAAGCGCGGCTCCCGCATGCTTCGCACCGCACTCGGGCCGCATGTCGGCGCCTGGCTCGACGACCCGGCCGTCGTCGAGATCATGCTCAACCCGGACGGACGGCTGTGGCTCGATCGTCTTCGAGAAGGGCTCACGGACACGGGCGAAGAACTGGCCCCTGCGGATGGCGAACGGATCGTCCGGCTCGTCGCCCACCATGTCGGCGCCGAGGTCCACGCCGGCAATCCGCGTGTCTCCGCTGAGTTGCCCGAGACGGGGGAGCGGTTCGAGGGTCTGTTGCCGCCGGTCGTCGCAGGACCGGCCTTCGCGATCCGCAAGCCCGCCGTCGCCGTGTTCACCCTTGATAATTATGTCACCGCCGGGATCATGACCGGCGCCGAAGCGGACGCGCTTCGCATCGCCGTGGCAGAGCGCCGCAACATCCTCGTCGCGGGCGGTACGTCTACCGGCAAGACGACGCTGACCAATGCGCTCCTCGCCGAAGTCGCCAAATCCTCCGACCGCGTTGTTCTCATCGAGGACACGCGCGAACTGCAATGCTTGACGCCCAACCTCGTGGCGTTGCGCACCAAGGATGGCGTGGCGACGCTCTCCGATCTCGTTCGGTCGTCGCTTCGCCTGCGTCCGGATCGCATCCCCATCGGCGAGGTGCGCGGGTCCGAAGCGCTGGACCTCTTGAAAGCCTGGGGCACCGGCCATCCGGGCGGTGTCGGGACGATCCATGCCGGCTCCGCCGTCGGCACGCTGCGCCGTCTCGAACAACTCATTCAGGAAGCCGTGGTCACCGTCCCGCGTGCGCTGATCGCCGAGACCATCGACCTCGTCGCCGTTCTCGCAGGCCGCGGCGCCGACCGGCGCCTCGCCGAGCTTGCCCGCGTCACCGGCCTCGACCCCCAAGGCGATTACGCCCTCAGCCCCACAGAAGGAGACCCTCAGTGACCAGACTTTCCATTCTCACTCCACGCTGGCCCATATACGCGGCGGCCTTGGCGTTCGGCGTCTTTCTGGCGGCCGGTCCCGCCTATGCGGCCGGTTCAGGCATGCCGTGGGAAGAGCCGCTTCAGGCGATCCTGGAATCGATCGAAGGACCCGTCGCCAAGATCGTCGCGGTCATCATCATTATCATCACTGGGCTGACGCTCGCCTTCGGCGATTCCAGCGGCGGCTTCCGCCGGCTGGTGCAGATCGTCTTCGGCATCTCCATCGCGTTTGCGGCGTCTTCGTTCTTCCTGACCTTTTTCGACTTCGGCGGCGGAGCGCTCGTCTGATGGAGCGCGGCGAGGACATCCCCGGCTTCTATGCCCCGGTGCATCGGGCTCTGATCGACCCGATCCTGCTCGGTGGGGCGCCCCGCGCGATCGCCATCGCCAACGGGACGCTCGCCGCCGCTGTCGGTCTGGGCCTGCGGCTCTGGATCGTCGGCCTGTTGCTCTGGCTCGCCGGACATCTCCTCGCCGTCTGGGCGGCCAAGCGCGACCCGGACATCGTCGATGTCACGCGCCGGCACCTGCGCTTTCCAACCTGGTTCGAGGCGTGAGCCGATGATGCGCCTCGCCGAATACCGTTCCAAAGCCTCCAAGCTCGCCGACTTCCTGCCCTGGGCGGCGCTGATCGCGCCCGGTGTGGTGCTCAACAAGGACGGTAGTCTTCAACGTACGGCACGGTTTCGCGGACCCGATCTCGACTCGGCGACACCGGCCGAACTGGTGGCAACCGCAGGGCGGCTCAACAGCGCCTTCCGCCGGCTCGGATCAGGCTGGGCGGTGTTCGTCGAGGCACAACGGCTTCCGGCGCGGGACTATCCGCTGTCGGAGTTTCCCGATCCGGTGTCAGCGCTAGTCGACGCCGAACGCCGCGCACAATTCGAAGAAGCCGGTTCGCATTTCGAGAGCGCTTACTTCCTGACGCTGGTCTGGATGCCGCCGGCTGATGACGCAAGCCGCGCCGAGCGCTGGCTGTATGAGGGTGCGGAAGACGACGACGCCGATCCGCGCGAGCATCTGACAAGCTTCATCAGCCGCACAGACAGCCTCTTGGGCCTACTCGACGGCTTCATGCCGGAGGCAAACTGGCTCTCCGACGAGGAGACACTGACCTATCTGCACGCGACGATCTCGACGCGGCGCCAGCGCGTCCGCGTCCCCGAGACGCCGATCTATCTCGACGCGCTGCTCGCCGATTGCGGTCTCGTCGGCGGCCTGGCTCCTCGATTGGGGGACACGCATCTCAAGACATTGACGATTGTCGGCTTTCCGACCGCAACCTGGCCGGGCCTGCTCGACGAGCTCAACGGACAGGCGTTCGAGTATCGCTGGGCGACCCGCGCCATCTGCCTCGACAAGACCGACGCCGCCAAGCTCTTCACCCGCATCCGCCGGCAATGGTTCGCCAAGAGAAAGGGTATCGCCGCGATCCTCAAGGAGGTGATGACCAACGAAGCCTCCACGCTGATGGACAGTGACGCCGCCAACAAGGCGGCCGACGCCGACGAGGCCTTGCAGGAACTTGGCGCCGACATGGCGGGCGCGGCTTATGTCACCGCCACCGTGACGGTCTGGGACGAGGATGAGCGCCGCGCCGAAGCCAAACTGAAAGCCGTCGAGAAAATCGTCCAGGGCCGTGATTTCACCTGCATGGTCGAGACGCTGAACGCGGTCGAAGCCTGGCTCGGCTCGCTGCCCGGCCACCTCTACGCCAATGTCCGCCAGCCGCCGATCTCCACTCTGAACCTCGCCCACATGATCCCGCTCTCGGCGGTCTGGGCCGGGCCGCCACGTAACGACCATCTGGACGGGCCGCCGCTCTTCTTCGCCGACACCGAGGGCTCGACGCCGTTCCGTTTCTCCACCCATGTCGGCGATGTCGGCCATACGCTGATCGTCGGACCCACCGGCACGGGCAAGAGCGTCCTCCTCGCGCTCATGGCGTTGCAGTTTCGGCGGTATGCGGACGCGCAGGTATTCGCTTTCGATTTCGGCGGCTCTATCCGCTGTGCGACGCTCGCCATGGGCGGCGAATTCGAAGATCTCGCCGGCGTGCTGTCGGACACCGAGGATGCTGTCGCGCTGCAGCCGCTCGCGCGGATCGACGATGCCGCCGAGCGAAGCTGGGCGCAGGACTGGCTCGCCGGTCTGATCGGACGCGAGGGCGTCACGATCGATCCGACCGCCAAGGATCATCTCTGGTCGGCGCTCACCTCGCTCGCCTCGGCTCCGGTCGAGGAGCGCACGCTCACCGGCCTGTCCGTGCTCCTGCAATCGCAGGACCTCAAACGCGCGCTTCAACCCTATTGCATCGGTGGACCGTTCGGCCGGTTGCTCGATGCCGAGCATGAGGCGCTGGGCGCCGCTGAAGTTCAGGCCTTCGAGACCGAAGGTCTGATCGGCACGGCCGCAGCGCCAGCGGTGCTGGCCTATCTCTTCCATCGCATCGAAGGCCGTCTCGATGGCAGACCGAGCCTGATCATCGTCGATGAGGGCTGGCTGGCTCTGGATGACGCGACCTTCGGCGGCCAACTCAAGGAATGGCTGAAGACGCTCCGCAAGAAGAACGCCAGCGTCGTCTTCGCCACCCAGTCGCTCTCCGACGTGGACGGATCGAACATCGCACCGGCGATCATCGAGAGCTGCCCAACGCGGGTATTCCTGCCGAACGAACGGGCGTTCGAACCCCAGATCGCGGCCATCTACCGGCGCTTCGGCCTCAACGATCGGCAGATCGAGATCCTCGCGCGCGCGACGCCGAAGCGCGACTACTACGCCCAATCCCGGCGCGGCAACCGGCTATTCGAGCTGGGCCTCGGCGAGGTCGCGCTCGCCTTCACCGCTGCCTCATCGAAGACCGATCACGCCGCCATCAGCGAAGCGCTCGCCGAGCACAGTGTCAGTGGCTTTGCGGCTGAATGGCTCAAGCGCCGTGGTCTCGATTGGGCCGCGGAGCTTCTCAATCCCCCACAACAGGAGACTTCAGATGATCCATAAGCCGATGCGCAGCGCGCTCTTTGCCGCCACCATTCTCACCTCGGCTGTCGCAGGCGTCACCACGATCACCGCGCCACCCGCGCACGCTTTCTTCGGCGGGTTCGGTGGCATTGTCTACGACCCAACCAATCACGCCGAGAACCTGCTGACCGCCGCCCGCGCGCTGGAGCAGATCAACAACCAGATCGCCCAGCTTCAGAACGAAGCCCAGATGCTGATCAACCAGGCGCGTAATCTGGCAAGCCTGCCGCATTCCTCGCTGGGGCAACTGCAAGCCTCCGTGCAGCGCACGCAACAGCTTCTGTCAGAAGCCCAGCGGATCACCCACGCCGTCGCCGACATCGAACGCGCCTTTGCAGAGGATTATGGCGCGGCGGCTGGAACGGGCGATTTCGGCACGCGGATCCGTGGCGCCCGCGAACGCTGGGAGACCTCGATCGCCGGCTTCGAGGACGCCTTGCGTGTTCAGGCCGGTGTCGTCGGCAACATCGACAGCGCTCGCGCCGAGATGCAGGCGCTGGTCGCTCAAAGCCAGGGTGCGACCGGCGCTCTGCAAGCAACCCAAGCTGGCAATCAGCTCCTCGCTCTGCAATCGACGCAGATGGCCGACCTGACTGCCGCTATCGCGGCCCAGAACCGCGCCCAGGCGCTCGAAGCGGCACGACGCGCGTCCGCTGAAGAACAAGCGCGGGAGAACCTCAGCCGTTTCCTCGACTACGGCACGGGCTACGAGCCGACCGCCGTGCGGATGTTCCAGAACTGAGATGGCGCGCGATCCGCAAATCCTGATGCGCGCCGTTGCGGTGATCGCCCTGATCGCAGCGGCGCTGGCGACGGCCATTCAGTTCGACCGCGAACGCGCGCCCGAGCGCAGCGTCGATATTCGGTCTACAGACGACCCGCTCCGCGCCGAACTCGAACGCTGCCGGAAGATCACACCCGAACACCTCGCAACCGACACCGCCTGTCAGGCGGCCTGGACCGAGAACCGCCGGCGTTTCTTCGCGCCGTCCAGCGACGGCCGGGAAGAGGAGTAGGTCCATGGAAGGCGTCGGCGTCGTTGATCATTTCCTGGAGGTGTTCACCCGCTATATCGACAGCGGGTTCGGGCTTCTGGGCGGCGACGTAGCGTTCCTTGCGACCACGCTGATCATCATCGACGTGACGCTGGCGGCGCTGTTCTGGGCCTGGGGCGCGGACGACGACATCATCGCACGGCTCGTCAAGAAGACGCTCTTCGTCGGCGTCTTCGCTTTCATCATCGGCAACTGGAACACGCTCGCCCGCATCGTCTTCGAGAGCTTCGCCGGTCTCGGTCTCATCGCCTCGGGCGGTTCTCTCTCCGCAGGCGAACTTCTGCAGCCGGGCCGGATCGCCCAGGTCGGGCTCGACGCCGGCCGACCGCTCCTGGAAGCCATCAGCGAACTGATGGGCTTCGTCTCCTTCTTCGAGAACTTCCTCCAGATCGCGATCCTGCTGTTCGCCTGGATCATCGTTCTTCTGTCCTTCTTCATCCTCGCGATCCAGCTCTTCGTGACGCTTATCGAGTTCAAGCTAGCGACGCTCGCGGGCTTCATTCTCGTGCCCTTCGGGCTGTTCGGCAAAACCGCCTTCATGGCCGAGCGGGTGCTCGGCCTGGTGATCTCGTCGGGCGTCAAGGTCCTGGTGCTCGCCGTCATCATCGGCATTGGGTCCACCATCTTCGGCGAGTTCACTGGCGGCTTCACCGGCGAGCCGACCATCGAAGACGCGATGGCCGTCTTGCTGGCCGCACTCTCATTGCTTGCCCTCGGCATCTTCGGTCCCGGCATCGCCAACGGCATTGTCTCCGGCGGTCCGCAGCTTGGCGCGGGCGCGGCGGTCGGAACCGGCCTTGCGGCGGGCGGTTTCGCCGTTGGCGGCGCCATGGCGGGCGGCATGGCGGCTGGAACGGTCGGCGCAGGTGCACGCGGCGCGGCGTCCATGGCAGGCGGCGC
Source organism: Rhodovibrionaceae bacterium (assembly GCA_028279885.1). Classification (GTDB taxonomy): domain Bacteria; phylum Pseudomonadota; class Alphaproteobacteria; order Kiloniellales; family DSM-21159; genus JANQMX01. The sequence continues at coordinate 24,116 of JANQMX010000049.1, forward strand.
CTCAACCGCCTATCGGCTCGGCAGTTCGGCGGCAGGAGGCGGCGCGCCCGGCGTCGCGGCGGGGATCGCTGGTGTCGGCAAGGCTGGGATGAGCGCGGCGGCGAGCCCGCTCCGCAAGGCCGCCGGTGCGATGAAGGAGAGCTACGAAAGCGGATCGCGGGCCGCGTTCACCGCGACCGGCGGCAAGTTCGCCAACAGCCCGGACATGTCCGCATCGGCCCATGACGGGCCGCCCGCCTGGGCGCGGCGTCTGAAACAACAACAAACCATGCATCACGGCGTCGCCACAGCCGCCCATGTGGTGCGTTCCGGCGACCATGGCGGCGGCGGGACATCCATCAGTCTTTCGGAGAAACCATGAGCCTCTTCAAACGCCCCAGCGTCCGCTATGCCACGAGCCCCGAACCGGTCACGCCCTATCAGAAGGCGGCGCAGGCCTGGGACGAACGCATGGGCGCCGCGCGCGTGCAGGCGCGCAACTGGCGGCTCATGGCCTTCTGCTGTCTCGCGCTCTCCGGCGGCCTTGCGGGCGCGCTGGCCTGGCAATCGATCCAAGGCACGATCGTGCCTTATGTCGTCGAGGTCGACGAACTCGGACAGGCCCAGGCCGTGGCGCCCGCGACCGCGGACTATCGGCCGACTGATCCGCAAATCGCCTTCCACCTGGCGCGCTTCATCGAGAATGTCCGGCAGGTCCCGGCCGATCCGATCGTGCTGCGCCAGAGCTGGCTGCGCGCCTACGACTTCACCACCGACCGCGGCGCCCTGGCGCTGAACGACTACGCTCGCGTCAATGATCCCTTTGCGCGGGTCGGCGACACGCAGGTCTCCGTCGAGGTCTCCAGCGTCATCCGCGCCTCAGACACCAGCTTCCGCATCGCCTGGATCGAGCGCCGCTATCAGAACGGACAGCTCGCAGCGACCGAACGCTGGACGGCGATCCTCACCATCGCGGTCCAACCACCCCGAGACGCCGAAGGGCTGCGCAGTAATCCCCTCGGCATTTTCGTTCACGCCATCAACTGGTCACGGGAGAGCGCCCAATGAACAACAAGACCCTTCACTCTGCCGTGCTTCCGGCCATCCTCCTTGCAGCAACGGCGCTATCAGGGTGTTCCACATTCCGTCCGCCCCAGATCGAGTATGACGAGCCGCCGATCGAGGCGACGCTGTTGCCCGAGCCAGCCCGTCCGGTCGAGGTGGTAGAACGGCCCGTGCCTTTGCCGCTGCCCGGTCAGCTCATGCCCGTCGAGGATGGCGGACCGCTCCCGGAAGCCGGCGAGCCGCCCGAGCGGATCGAAGAGGCCAACGCCGCCGCCCGCATCGAACCCGTCCGCGACGGCTTCATCAACGCGGTGCAGCTCTACCCCTACAGCGCCGGCGCGCTCTATCAGGTCTATTCCTCCCCCGGTCAGGTGACGGACATCGCCTTGCAGCCCGGCGAAAACCTCGTGGGCAATGGCCCGATCGCGGCGGGAGACACCGCCCGCTGGATCATCGGCGACACGTTTAGCGGTTCGGGCGACACGCAGCGCACGCATATCCTCGTCAAGCCGACCCGAACCGACATCGTCACCAATCTCGTCATCAACACCGATCGGCGGACCTATCATCTTGAGTTAAGAGCCCATCCGAGCGCCTATATGGCGTCGGTCTCCTGGCGCTACCCGGAAGACGACCTGATCGCGCTGCGCCGAAACAACCGGGACGCCGAAACCGCGCTGCCGATCGGCCGCGATATCGCTCTTGATGCTCTCCGCTTCCGCTACCGCATCGAAGGCGACCGGCCGCCCTGGCGGCCGCGCCGCGCCTTCGACGACGGGAGGCAGGTCTTCATCGAGTTCCCGCGCGGCATTGGCCAGGGCGAGATGCCGCCGCTCTTCATCATCGGACCGGAAGGCGAAGGCCAGCTCGTCAATTACC
>JANQMX010000070.1 GCA_028279885.1 Rhodovibrionaceae bacterium
CTTGCTGGCCTCCAATCCCAGCAAGCAGGGTGAATCAGATCACCACCCGATTTGGGAAGGCTTTTTCGATTCGGAAAAACACGGAAAAGCTCTAGGCGCCTTCGGTGCTGCGCTGTTCCATCCCGCTCCCCCTCCCGACCAACCCACTAGGGTACCATGCCATGGGTTGGTCGGGAGGGGGTGTGGGCCGGTGCCGAAGAACAATGGCCGCACCACAGACTGTCACCCTCGGGCTTGACCCGAGGGTCCATTCATCAGCCAGCGCGAAACGTCGACATCCGCTATCAGCGCTAGACACACAGCTTCAGCGACAGTTGCCGGCTTGCGAGCTTCGCCCTTGGCCGGGATGACAGTCCGAGAAAACCCCTCAGGCCGCGCTCGCCTTCGCGACCATGATCACCGGCTGGCAGCGCACCGGGAAGTTCATCGAGTTGGCGATGAAGCACTCGCTGTGCGCCCGCTCGTGCAGGGCCTTGGCCTTAGCGGCGTCGCTGTCGGCCGAGATGGTCACCTGCGGGTGCAGCACCACTTCTGTCATGCGGCCCTTGCGCGGCTCTTCCAGCATGGTGCCTTCGGCGGCGTCCACATAGTCGAGGACGACGACGCCCTTCACCGCTGAGAGGTGGAGGTACCAGAGCATGTGGCAAGCCGAGAGCGCGGCCACCAGCATCTCCTCCGGATTGTGCCGGCTGGGATCGCCTTTGAAGGATGGATCCGCAGAGCCTTCGATGGGCGGCTTGCCCGCCATCTCGATGCGGTGGGCGCGGGAATAGCTTTCGTAATCACGGGTCGGGCCCTCGTCCGCGCCCGTCCAGGTGATCTTGGCCTGATAGTGGTGCTCTCGCCCTGCGCTCATCGTCACCTCCTATGGCTTTGTCGGGACAGCACTGTCGCACCACCGTGCGGCCGACACCATTGCCTGTGGCGGAAGGCTGCCCCCGACCTCCTTCATGGCCGCCCTGCCAAAAAATTCCATCCGTTTCTTGTGAAAACTCTTGCGCAGCCCGATTGGGCGGGGCTCGATACCCTTTCAATCAGACGGGAGACCTGAGTCGCCATGCTGAATAGCGAACTCTTCATCGGCTATCTCTTCGCCACCACGGTGCTGATTTTGATGCCGGGGCCGATCGTGACCTTAGTGGTCGCCAACTCCCTGTCCCACGGCGCGCGCACTGGCTTGCGCACGGTGGCCGGCGCCAGCTCGGGCAATGCGCTCCTGGTCGCCGCGGGCGCCCTGGGCCTCACCACCCTGCTGGCCGTCGCCTCGGACGTCTTCGTCTGGGTGCGCTGGATCGGCGTCGCCTACCTGGTTTGGCTCGGCCTCAACGAATGGCGGCGGGCCTATCGGGCCGGTAAGGTCGAGGCCATGCCGGCTGACAGCGACCCCAAGGGCGTGTTCTGGCACGGCATCCTGGTTGCCATCACCAACCCCAAGACCATCCTGTTCTACGCCGCCTTCTTCCCGCAGTTCCTCGACCCGACCCTGGCGGCGGGCCCGCAGCTCCTCGCCATGTCGATTGCCTTCGTGGTGATCGCCACCACTCTGGACGGCATGTATGCGCTGCTTGCCAGTCGCTTGCGGCGGCGCCTGATGGATCCGAAGCGCGCCCGCATTCGCCACGGCATCACCGGCACGCTGTTGATCGGGACCGGCATCGGCCTCGCTCTGGCCCGTCGCGATGCCTGAACCCTATCTGGCGCTGCTGCACACCGGCAAGATCCACGTCGCGGGCTTCACCGAACGGTTTCAAGTGGCAGCGCCGGACATCCCTCTGCGGCATGTGGTGCGCGCCGACCTGCTGGCCGCGGCCGAGGCGGCCGGCGGGCTGACCCCGGAGATCGCAGCGGACACGGCAACGATCTTGAACGCAGCACTGGCAGAAGGCGCCACCTGCGTGCTCTGTACCTGCTCGACCCTGGGGCCGATCGTGGAGGCCGCTGCGCGAGAAGCTGGGGCGCCTATCCTGCGCGTCGACCGGGCATTGGCCGAAAAGGCGGCCGCCGAGAGCAACCGCGTCTTGGTGGCGGCGGCGGTAGAAACGACAATCGGCCCGACCTTGGCGCTGCTGGAAGAGGCGGCGTCGGCAGTCGCCCGCGACATCACGTTCCGCACCCTCGTGCTGCCCGAGGCCTGGGCTCTGTTCCAGGCGGGCGACTTCGCCGGCTACACCGCGGCGATTGCCGATGCGATCAGAGAGGCCCTCGGCGACGCCGACATGGTGGTGCTGGCGCAGGCCTCCATGGCCGGGGCGGTCGCAACCCTGGAAGACCTGGGCGTCCCGGTGCTGGCCAGCCCGCCGCTCGCGGTGGCGCAGGCCATCGTGCTCTATCGCGAAAGAGTATTTCGGTGACAGTGCACTTAATTCCGGCTTTCCGGCGCGTTCCAGACAAACGTACGTGCGCGGAATTAAGTGCACTGTCACCGAAATACGGGCCGAACCGGCTTAGTCCAACGGCTTTCGGAACATGCCGAGCTGCACCACGATTCGGCCTTCTTCCAGGTTGCGGGCGACGTTGCCCATCATCTCACCGAAGTGATCACCCAGGATCACCTGGAGGCTGAGCGGCGGCGGGCCGTCCATCTTCATGGCGGCCTGACGTTCGCGTATCCAGCCGAGCGCCTCCGCCGTACGGTCGAGCCAGACGTGCTCGCGCAGGCCGGCCTCCTGCAACAGCGTGAGGACCTCCGCTGGCGGCAGAAGGAAGGAGGCGCCGGAGTGGCTGGCCCAGGGCGTCGGATAGTGCGGGTCGCCGACCGGCCCCAGCATGATGTCGTAGAGCAGGAAGCGGCCGCCCGGCTTGAGCACCCGCGCCACCTCTTTGTAGACCCCCGCCTTGTCAGGGATGTTCATGGCGACGTGCTGAGTCCAGGCCAGATCCACGCTGGCGTCGCCGAGCGGCATGCGGGTGGCATCGGCACAAACGAAGGTCGTGTCGCCGTCGAGGCCGGTGGCGGCGCTCAAGGCCGCCGCATCCGCACAGAAGCTGGCTGTCAGGTCGATGCCGACGACCGCCGCCTGGTAACTGCTGGCGAGCAGGCGCGCCGAGCCGCCGATGCCGCTGCCCACATCGAGGATGCGGGCGCCCGGCTGGGGATCGAGCAGCGCCGCCATCTCCTCGCTGGCGTCCTTGCCGCGCAGGTGGAACTGGTCGACCGGGGCCAGCTCCTTGAAGCTCAGGGGGCCGTCGCCTTGCCGCTGCGCCGCCACGAGCGTGAGGATCCGCTCGGCCAGGGAGCCTTCGCGCGCGTAGTGGCCGGCCACGGAGGTCAGGTAGTCGTCGCTCATCGCACCATCATGTTCGGCCTTGCTTGACCGCTGGTCTGTTGCCTGCTTCACCCAAAGGATGGACGCCATAACGCTCGACCATTTGCGGGCCGGGGGCAAGGCCGCATTGGCCCGGGCCCTGGCGGCGCTGGAGCGGCAGCCGCGCGCGCCGGCCAACCTGGCGTTGCTCGACGACGCCTTCGTTGCCGCTCAAGCGCACGTCATCGGCCTTACCGGGCCGCCCGGTGTCGGCAAGTCGACCCTGACCGGCGCCCTCATCGCCGAATACCGCGCGGCCGGCCAAAGCGTCGGCGTGATCGCCGTCGATCCCTCCTCGAAACGCTCGGGCGGCGCGCTGCTGGGCGACCGGGTGCGCTTGGCGGTCAACGGCGAGGACGAAGGGGTTTTCATCCGCTCCATGGCCGCGCGCGACCGCCTCGGTGGTCTCGCCGAGCAGAGCATCGCCGCCATGGTTCTGATGCGGGCGCTGTTCGACAAGGTGCTGATCGAGACCGTCGGCGTCGGCCAGTCGGAGACCGAGATTTCCCTCGCCGCCGACAGCGTCGTCTTCTGCGTGCAGCCGGGCAGCGGCGACTCCCTGCAGTTCATGAAGGCGGGGATCGTCGAGATTCCCCATATCGCCGTAGTCACCAAGGCCGACATGGGCGTGGCGGCGCAGCGGGCGCTGAGCGATCTGACCGGCGCGCTGAGCCTCAGCACGGCCGGGGGCGCCTGGCCGACCCGCTGCCTTGCCGTCTCGGCCAGCGAGGGGAGCGGCCTAGCTGAGCTGACGGCGGCGCTCGACGAGCATCGCCGCTGGCTCGAAGAGGACGGGCGGCTGACCCGCCAGCGCGACACGCAGACCGCAGCCTGGTTCCGCGCGGCGGTGCGCGAGCGCTTCGGCAGCCACGGCCTGGCCCGCCTCGACTCCAAGTCCCTTTCACCCGAAGCGCAGCCCTTCAGCCGCCTGGCCGAGATCGACGCGCGCCTCGCCTGAAGCTAAGAGAAAAAATGTAACAGCGTGACCGATTGACACCAAAGCGTGCATCGCCGACAGTCCGCTTAGATAATAGCGCTGATTGTATAAACAGGCTCTAGGTTGACAGTATCGAGGGGACACGACGGGATGCGACTTGCCCTTGCGCTGGCCTGCGCGGCCATCATCGGACTGACGGCGCTGGCGGAGCGGGCACAGGCGCTCGCCGTCGTCGACGCCTACCACTACCTGGACCTGCGGCAGAACTCGGACGGGAGCCTCGACCCCCGTCTGCCCATGTTCATCAGCCTCCAAGACGTGGACGGGGACGTCACCTCGGCCACGGCTGAGTTCAGCGGACCTGGCGTAGGGGTCTTTCCCATGTTCCGCTCGGGGCCCTTTCTGGGCTTCGGAGAGACGGAGCCGGTCTTGGAATACGGGCGTATCTGGCGGTCGTTCGACGATGACCTGACGTCCTTCGCCCAAACCGGCTTCACGATGAGGGTGTCCGACAGCAGCGGGACCGTCAGAGCCGAGGTGGCCCCCTTGATCGGCGTCGGCGAGACGGCGCGGTTCCTTCCGCTGGTGACCGACGTAACGGTAAGCGACAACTCCGTGGCACCGACCGTCTCCTGGACCAACCCGGCCGACATGACCGGTGTCGACCAGATCGTCGTGCGCGTTGTCGACACTGTCACGGACAACGTGTTCACCGAGATCTACAAGATGGTCATCACCGACCTCAGCACATCCAGTGCGGTCATTGAGGAAGGCTTCCTGTTCGCCGGCGACTTCCAGCTTCGAGTGGAATTGCGAGATCAGGAGGTCGTGACCGACATCCTCAACGGCGTCGACCGCACCATGGAGCGCAACGTAAGCCGCTCGACCTACATCAGCGACATCACCGTCGTGCCGCTGCCGGGCTCGGTCGTCATGCTGCTCTCGGCACTGGCCGTGTTCGGCTGGCTGGGCCGCAAGCGCTTGCTGGGACGCGGCTAGCCGCAGTCGGGAAGTACACGCCGGCTGGCGCCGGACCTTTTGCTGTCATGCTTGGGCGAGGCCCACTGGGCCGTCAGGCCCGGTGCCGAGTTCCGAGCATCCACTCATCCGCTCGCACCAAGCCTATCTGTGGACCCTCGGAACTCGCCACTGCGTGGCTCGCCCAAGGGTGACGTCCCTAGAAAGACGGCCGGTCCCGAGCTCGACTAGGCACTAGCCTCGACAGGGGAGGGTTGGGGTGAATGCAATGTACCGAGCGCGTCGGTCGATCTTGCGTCCAGGTAACGCGCAACTGCCTTAAGTCTCCGCCTTCTCCGGCAACTTGAGCCAATCGGGCAGAGCGGGCTTGGCCGCGACGCCTGCGGCCTCCAGCGCTGCCTCGGCGTGCTCCAGGCGGAGCAGGGCGATACCGAGTTCGCCCACCGTGCTGCGCAGGTCCCCGACCTCCCGCTCGCCAACCATCACCGGCGTGCCCGGGGCCGGGGCCTCGCCGTCGAAAGCCAGCGGCATCAGCCGCTTCTTAATCAAGCCGCGGTACTTGGTGCGGGCCGTCAGCTCCTGGCCCATGTAGCAGCCCTTGTCCCAATCGACGCCGTGCAACTCGTCGAAGCCGCACTCCAGCAGGATGGCTTTCTCGACCTGCATGTCGCGGCTGCCGTCCGGCAGGCCGAGAGCGATGCGGCGGCGTTCGTAGTCTTCTTCCGCGCCGCTCTGCAGCCCCAGGCGCTCACCGAGGGACGCGAGCGCCTCGCTCGGCAGCAGCAGGCGCGCCCCGGCTTCGGCCAGGCGCGGGTCGACGAAGGCGACACCGCCCTCCAGGGCCTTTGCGGCGCCGGGGCGATCGGGAAGATCGAGCGCCGCCAGGCCGCCCTCGCCATGCACCACGGCCACAGCGAAACCCTCCAGCGGGCCTTCGATCGTTGCCTTGGCGCGCAGCTTGTAGATCTTCAGGCGCTTCATGAGGTCGGGCAGCCGTTCCAGCTCGCCTTCCAACAGCAGGTCGCCATCCTGCGCGACGAGAAAGAAGTCGTGCAGATACTTGCCCTGCGGCGTCAGGAAGGCGGCCCAGATGGCCTGCGCTTCGGTTGCCTTCTCCACGTCGTTGGAGAGCACGCCTTGCAGAAAGGCCCGCACGTCGGGGCCGCTGAGGCGCAGGACACCGCGATGGGTCAACGGGACGATCTCGGCCATCGTCACCTCTGTTGCTTTATCCAGTGTTCCAGCAGTTAAGCAGCGAGGCCGCCGCAAACAAGACGGGCGCCGACGCCCGTACGGTCTCCCTCATGAGCCAGCACGCCGATGAGACCGCAACAGGCTGGCCGTCAACGAGCGGGCGATGGCAAAGGCCTCCTCGCCCTGAAAGATCCAGCTCTGAATAGCGCCCTCGTGGATCTGCCGCATCTCGGCTTCTCGGCCTGGAAGGCCGAGGCTCTCCGAGAGCAGCCGGCCCATCTCCTCCTTGTGGCGTACCAGTAGCGCCTTCAGCTCCTCCCGGTGCGGCTGCGCCGCCAGCGCGTTCTGAAAGATGCAGCCGGCCGGCGAGTTGCTCGCCATCCAAGAGCCGATGCGCGCGAAGATCGCCTCCAGCCGCGCCTCGGCGTCTTCGGGAAGATCGTCGAAGACATGAGCGAGATAGCGCCGGTGGCGGTGCTCCAGCGCCTCCACCACCATCGCGTCCCGGGAGGGGAAGTGCTTGTAGAGCGTTCTGAGGCTGACATCGGCGGCCGCGCGCAGATCTGCGATGCCGAGTTCGGCGAAACCGTTCTCGGAAAAGGCCCGCTCCAAACGTGCGGCAATGCGGTCCTTGGTCGTGGTCATCTTGACAAGTAGAGCGATCGCTCTACCGTGCATGCAAGTAGAATGATCGCTTTACTTAGACCCTTCGCCGATGAATGTCGACCGCCCGGGCCGGCGTCCCGCCATCAGCCTGCTGTTCATAGAGATCGGACTGGTGATGTGCTGGAGCTCCGGCTTCATCGGCGCCATCCTGGCGTCTGAAACATCCTCGGTCTTTACCGTCCTGCTGTGGCGCTTCGTCCTCGCTGCCTGCATTCTGACGCCCTTCGTCCTTCCCTACTTGAGGCGCGGCCAGCTTCGCAGCGTGGCCCTGCAAGCGGCCATCGGCGGTCTTGCCATGTTCGGCTATCTGGCGACCGGCGTGAAGGCAATCGACGCAGGCGTGCCGGCCGGCACAGCCGCGCTTGTCGGCTCGCTGCATCCCATGCTGACCGCCGCGTTGGCCGGTCTCCTGATCGGTGAGACCGTCACGCGCCGGCAGTGGCTCGGACTGGTCCTGGGCTTGACCGGCGTCGCCGTCTCCCTCGGCGGCGCGATCGGGGCCGCTCCGCTCTGGGGCTTCGGCCTCTCGATCTCCAGCACCGTCTGCATCGTTTTCGCCACCCTGCTCAGCAAGCGCTATCCGGCCAGCCTGCCGCTGCTGCCGAGCCTCGGCGTTCAAAGCTTCGTTTCTCTCATCCTCTTCGCCGGTCTGGCGGCGCTAGACGGCGGTGTCCGGCCCGAGGCCAACGCAGGCTTCGTCTATGCCGTGCTCTGGTTCGTCCTGATCTCGACGCTTGGCGGCTACGGCTTCTACTGGGCCTACCTAGCCCGCGCCTCGGCGACCCGCGCGACCAGCCTGATCTACCTGACGCCACCGGTGACGGCGATCTGGGCCTGGCTGATGTTCGGCGAGCCGATCGGCGCCGCGGTCATCGTCGGCTTCGCCCTCTGCCTGCTGGGGGTCGCCATCGCGAGACGCGGCTAGAGCACTGGCGCGACGATCCGATCCTGCTTGGCGCTTGCCCTGGCCAAGCGAACCTGGAACAAATCTCACACTTATTGTGTTGGATCCCATCTGACCTGACAGGAGATTGCGCCGTGATCCTCAGCCGCATGACGCCGCTGCTCAACGTCGAGAACGTCTCGGCTTCGCTCGACTTCTTCCGCAATGCGCTCGGCTTCGAGGTCGAGCAGCAGGCGGAGGACGAGTCCGGCGTGATCTGGGCACAGGTGACCCATGGCGACGTCATCTTCATGCTCAACCGGCCGGACAACATTGTCAGCGATCACCGCCGCCAGCGGCCGAGTTATGGCGAGACGGTGTTCTATTTCACCGTGCCGGACATCCACGCCGCCCACCAGGATCTCGTCGAGAAGGGCTACGAGGCCGGACCGATCGAACGCCAAGCCTATGGCGTCGACGAGTTCACCCTGCGCGACCCGGACGGCTATGAGTTCGCCTTCGGGGCGCAGTTCGGCCACGACGACAGCGACGACTGAGGGCGATGACAGGGAGGCAATGACAGGGGGGACGATGACTGACGACGCGACCGCGGCGGCGGCAGAGAGCGCCGACTGGTCCGGCGCCGTCTTCACCGCCATGAAGGCGCGCGGCATCCGCACCGTGGCCACTGTGCCGGACGGCGGCTTGGTGCGCCTTCTGAACCTCTGCCAGGACGATCCCGACCTGCGGGTGGTCACCCTGAGCAGCGAGCAGGAGGGGGTCGGCCTGATCTCCGGCCTCTGGCTCGGCGGTCAGCGCGGCGTGCTGCTGATGCAAAGCAGCGGCGCCGGCAATTGCATCAACGCCCTTTCGCTGCCGGCCATCTGCCGCATGCCCTGCCTGATGCTGGTGACCATGCGCGGCGAGTGGGGCGAGCAGAATCCTTGGCAGGTGCCCATGGGGCGTGCGGTCGAAAGCTGTTTCACCGCGATGGGCGTGCACTGCTTTCGCGCCGATACGGCCGAAGCGGTGGGCGAGAGCTTCGCCGCCGCCGCCGACCTGGCCTTCAACGGCGGTTTCTCGGCGGCCGTCCTGGTCGGCCAGCGCGTCATCGGCGCCAAGAGCTTCCAATGAGCCTGACCGACCATGAAGGACAGCTGCTGCGCCGACCGCTGATCGCCAGGCTGTTGGCCGAGCGTGATGATGCCCTGGTGGTCACCGGGCTCGGCAGCCCGACCTACGACGTGGCGGCGGCCGGCGACCGGGCGGAAAACTTCTACCTCTGGGGCGCCATGGGTCTCGCCGCCATGACCGGGCTCGGCCTCGCCTTGGCGCAACCCGAGCGCCGCGTCCTGGTGGTCACCGGCGACGGCGAGATGCTGATGGGCGCTGGCAGCCTCGCCGGCATCGCGGGCGCCGCCCCCGCCAATCTGGCCGTCCTGGTCCTTGATAACGAGAGCTTTGGCGAGACCGGGCGCCAGAGTGGCTTGACCGGCGGAGAGACGGACATCGCCGCAATGGCCGCGGCCTGTGGCTTCGCCGACAGCCTCTCCCTTCACCAGGAAGATCAGCTTGCCGCAGCGGGCGAGCTGCTATGGCGTGCCGCCGGCCCGACTATGGTGGTCGCCAAGGTGGCCTTGGATCGCGAAATGCCTGTTCTGCCGTCACTGGACGGCGCCTTCCTGACGCTCCGCATGAGAGAGCGCCTTGCAAACCGGCAACAGTCTTAAATTACAGTATGTAAGTGTATTGATGGCGCATTGACCGAACAGGGTCTGCCCCTAGGTATGGGGCAACCGCATACACGATGCGGTTGTTTCACGGTGCACCTTTGGCTGGAAGAAGCACCGGGCAAGAGAGGGGAATGCGGACTTTGAACGGCCAAGCGGACGTCCCACGTTCTTTTCATGGATTCGGTTTGGCGGTCGCCGCTCTTGCGGTGTTGCAGCTCGGCGCAGCTGATGAGACATTGGCGCAGGGCGCGCCGGTGGTCGAGGTGGCCACCCCCCTGACCGAACGCGTTATCGACTGGGACGAGTACACCGGGCGCTTCGAAGCCGTGCAGAGCGTCGTGCTGCAGGCCCGCGTGTCGGGCTATCTCGACAAGATCCATTTCCAAGAGGGCGACCGCGTCGAAGCCGGCCAGTTGCTCTATCAGATCGATCCCCGCCCGTTCCAGGCGGACGTGGCGCAGGCGCAGGCGCGGCTCGAGGCCGCCATCGCCCTGCGTGAGCTGGCGTTGATCGAGGTCGAGCGCGCGGACGAGCTGTTCCGCCGCGAAGTCGGGCCGCGCAGCGAAGCGCAGCGGCGCCGCGCCGAGTACCAGGAGGCGGTTGCCAACGTCGCCCTGGCCGAAGCGGAGCTGACCAGCGCCCAGCTCGACCTGGAGTTCACCGAGATCCGTGCGCCGATCTCCGGCCGGATTTCGGCAACCAACGTCGATGAGGGCAACCTCGTTATTGGCGGACCGAACGGCGCAACCGTCTTGGCGAACATCGTGACCATTACCCCGATTGAGTTCGTTTTCACCGTTTCGGAGGCGGACTTCCTCCGCTACGCCCGGCTCGATGCCACGGGTGTCCGCCCCTCCTCCCGCGACTTCGAGAACACCGTCTTCGTGAAGCTGCAGGACGAGGAGACCTGGCCGTGGGAAGGCCGCATGACCTTCGTCGACAACCAGATCGACCCCAACTCCGGCACGCTGGAGGGCCGAGCGACCTTCGCGAACAGCGACGGCTTCCTGCAGCCGGGCCTCTTCGGGCGCCTTCGGCTGGCCGGTTCCCTTGAGTACGACGCCGTTCTGATCCCCGACGAGGCCATCGTCTCCGACCAGTCGCATCTCCTCGTCTATGTCGTCGACGAGGACAATGTCGTCGCCGAGCGCAGGGTCATCTTGGGACCGCTGCATCGCGGCTTCCGCGTCATTCGCGAAGGCCTGACCACGCAGGACAGGGTCGTTGTCTCCGGCGTGCAGCGGGCGCGGCCTGGTGCTCCGGTCACGCCAAATATGATGGATCTCGCCTTCGGCGCTTCGGAGTAGGCCCATGCGCCTCAGCCATTTCTTCATCGACCGCCCGATCTTCGCGGCGGTTCTGTCCATTCTCATCGTACTGCTCGGCGCCGTCTCCTACTTCGGCCTGCCGGTGGCCCAGTATCCGGAGATCGCGCCGCCGACGGTCCAGGTGACGGCGAGCTATCCCGGCGCCTCGGCCGAGGTCGTCGCCGACACCGTTGCCACGCCGCTTGAGCAGGAAATCAACGGCGTCGAGAACATGCTCTACATGGTCAGCCAGTCCCGGTCCGACGGGCAGCTGACGATCACCATCTCCTTCACGCTGGGCACCGACCTCGACGAAGCGCAGGTGCTGGTCCAGAACCGGGTTGCCATTGCCGAACCGCGCCTGCCGGAAGAGGTGCGGCGGCTGGGCGTGCAGACGCGCCAGAACTCGCCTGACCTGATGATGGTCATTCACATGCTGTCGCCCGACGACTCGCGGGACCAGCTCTACATCTCCAACTACGCCCGTACCCAGATCATCGACCGTTTGCTGCGCATCCGCGGCGTCGGCCAGGCGACCATCTTCAGCGAACGCGCCTATTCCATGCGCATCTGGCTCGACCCCGAGCTGGTCGCCGCCCGCGGGTTGACCGCCGGCGAGGTGGTCGAGGCGCTGCGCGCCAACAACGTGCAGGTCGCCTCCGGCGCGGTGAACCAGCTTCCCGTTCCGCGCCCGGGCGCTTTCGAGCTGAACGTCGAGACCCTCGGGCGCCTGGTCGACCCGGAGCAGTTCGAGGATATCGTCGTCCGGGCAGACGAGGACGGCCGGAAGACCCGCATTCGCGACATCGGCAGGGTCGAGCTCGGCGCCCAGGACTATCGCGCCAACGGCTATCTCGACGACAAGACGGCCCTGCCCATCGGCATCTTCCAACGGCCCGGCACCAACGCGCTCGAGACCGCCGACGAGATCATAACGCTGATGGACGATCTGGCGGAGGAGTTCCCGACCGGCCTGGCCTACGACATCATCTACAACCCCACGGAGTTCATCCAGGAATCGGTCAACGCCGTCTACATGACCATCTTCGAGGCGGTGGTCCTGGTGGTGCTGGTGATCGTGGTGTTCCTGCAGAGCCCCCGCGCCTCGGTCATCCCCATCCTGGCCATTCCGGTGTCGCTGATCGGCACCTTTTTCATCATGTCCGCCTTCGGCTTCTCGCTGAACAACCTGACGCTCTTCGGGCTGGTGCTGGCCATCGGCATCGTCGTCGACGACGCCATCATCGTGGTGGAGAACGTCGAGCGCTATCTGGAACAGGGCATGTCGCCGCGCGAAGCCGCGCACAAGACGATGGACGAGGTGTCGGGGGCGCTGGTCGCCATGGGCCTGGTTCTCTTGGCGGTGTTCACCCCCGCCGTGGCCTTCATCGGCGGCATTACCGGCCAGTTCTTTCAGCAGTTCGCCATCACCATCGCCGTTGCGACGCTGATCTCCGTCTTCGTATCGCTCACGCTCTCACCGGCCTTGGCGGCGCTTCTGCTGCAGCCGAAGGCCGAGGCAGAGAAAAGGCCGACCAGCCTGCTCGGCCGGCTGTACTATGTCGCCTCCCTCCCCTTCAGCCTGTTCGCCAAGGGCTTCAACTGGGTCTTCTACAGGCTCTCGGAGGGCTATGCCGCGCTGGTTCGCCAGCTCTTGCGGGCCGCGGCGATCATGCTGCTGCTCTACGTCGGGCTGATGGGCCTTACGGCCTACCAGTTCGAGCGCACGCCGACCGGTTTCATTCCCGAGCAGGACCAGGGCTACTTGATCGCCGTCGTCCAACTGCCCGCCGGCGCGTCGCTGTCCCGCACCGACCAGGTCATCCGCGACGCCACGGACATCCTGCTGAGCATCGAAGGGGTGGCGCATACCGCAGGCTTCGCCGGCTTCGACGGCGCCACTTTCACCAACGCGCCGAACGCGGGCGCCATCTTCTTCACCACCGAACCCTTCTCGGAACGCGCCGCCTCCGGCCGCTCGAACGAGGTGATCACGGGTGAAGCCTACGAGAAGCTCGCTCAGCTGACCGCGGCCAACATCTTCATCGTCGCACCGCCGCCGGTGCGCGGCATCGGCAACTCCGGCGGCTGGCGGCTCTATATCCAGGACGAGCGCGGCCGCGGCCTGCCGGCCCTGGAGGAAGCGGTGTGGAGCATCGTCGGCCAGGCCAACCAAAGCGAGGTGGTCACGGGTGTTTTCTCGCTGTTCAACACAGCGACACCGAAGCTCTATGCCGATATCGACCGGGTGAAAGCCGAAGAGTTCGGCGTGCCCCCCGACCTGGTGTTCGAGACCTTGCAAACCTATCTCGGCTCGACCTTCGTCAACGATTTCAACTATCTCGGCCGAACCTACCGGGTGACGGCCCAGGCCGACGGCGTGTTTCGCGACGACCCGCGGGACGTGCTCGACCTGCGCATGCGCTCCGAGTCCGGCGCCATCGTGCCAATCGGTTCGGTCGCCACCCTGGAGCGTATCACCGGCCCCTACCGGGTGCCGCGCTACAACCTCTTCCCCGCGGCTGCCGTACAGGGCTCGACCCCGCCGAGCGTGTCGACCGGCGAAGCTATTGAAGAAATGGAGCGCCTGCTCGACGCGCAGCTTCCCTCCGGCTTCGGCTACGAATGGACCGAGATCGCCCTGCAGGAAAAACTGGCCGGCGACACGGCGATCTTCGCCTTTATCATGGCGGTCGCCTTCGTGTTTTTGCTGTTGGCCGCCCAATACGAGAGCTGGTTGTTGCCGCTCGCCGTCATCCTCATCGTGCCCATGTGCCTCTTGGCCGGCGTGACCGGCGTGCTGCTGCGGGACATGGACAACAACATCCTGACCCAGATCGGGTTTGTGGTGCTGGTCGGCCTCGCCTCAAAGAACGCGATCCTCATTGTCGAGTTCGCGCGACAAGCCGAAGAAAGAGGCAAGAGCCGCATCGATGCGGCCGTGGAAGCGGCGCGCCTCAGGTTGCGGCCCATCCTGATGACCTCCTTCGCCTTCATCCTGGGCGTCGTGCCGCTCTTGATCGCAACCGGGGCCGGCGCCGAGATGCGCCAGGCGCTGGGCACGGCGGTGTTCTTCGGCATGCTCGGCGTCACCTTCTTCGGCTTGATCTTCACGCCGGTGTTCTATGTCACCTGCCGCTGGATCGGGTCCTTGGGCAAAAGCAAATCGTCAGGCGCCGCGGCGCCTGAGGCCACCTCGGGATAAGTCCAGATATGGACGAAGCCTGCCGAATGGCCCAGACTACGGCCGCAGTGTGAGCAGGGAACGAGGCGCCCCGTGCAGACTCCCGACGCCGTGCTGGCGGCCTATGTGGCCGCCTGGAACGCCCATGACATGAAGGCTTTCGCCAACCTCTTCTCGGAGGATGGCGAGTTTGTGAACGCCTATGGCGAGTGGTGGCGCGGGCGCGAAGCGCTGCAGGCCAAGAACACGGAGGCGCACGAGAGCTACTACGCCCGGACCCGCCTGCGCATGGAAAATCCGGCGGTGCGTTCGCTTGGCAACCACCTGGCACTTGTCCAGGCGCGCTGGGTGCTGCACGGCGATACCCGGGCCCGGCGCGACGAACGGCTTGGCTTTGTGACGCTGGTCCTAACCAAGGAAGAAAGCCTCTGGCGTATCCGCCTGGCGCAGAACACCGAACGAAACCCGCAGGCGTCCGCGCCGGCGGATACACCTTCGGGGGAGACGGCAGCGGCACGCTGACGCGCTATTTTGGGGGGTCTTGCTGCTGCATCCCCTGCTTATGCTCAAGCGC
Organism: Rhodovibrionaceae bacterium; assembly: GCA_028279885.1. Lineage (GTDB taxonomy): Bacteria > Pseudomonadota > Alphaproteobacteria > Kiloniellales > DSM-21159 > JANQMX01. Next base: position 14,762 of record JANQMX010000070.1, read on the forward strand.
ACACCGCCTTGCATTTGCTGCCGTCCACTCCTAAGCAACGCGTCAAACGCGAAATTCCGACAGCCTCCGAGCCAGCATAGCATGGGCATCAACGCTCTCAGCGCCTCCCTTACCGGCGTCGCCGCCGATATCCTTGATAGGGACGCTTCTGTCGTCGACCTCGGCAGCCAGGAACTCGACCTGACGGCCGATTGGTTGGAGAGCTTCTCCAAGACGCGCAAGCAGAGCCGGCAGCTCGATGCTCTGCGGGCGCTCAGCGGCAAGGCCAATAGCATCGGAGAGCGGGCACCCGAGTTTTATGCCGCGCTCGGCATGGACCGGTACAGCTCGATCGATATCAATGGGCAGCTGAATAGCCTGCCCTTCGATCTCAACAGCTGCATCGAAGAGCGCTACGCCTTCACGGAGCGCTTCGATCTGGTCACCAACAACGGCACCACGGAGCATCTCTTCAATCAGCAGGCCGTCTTCGACAACATTCACCGCATGACCACCGTCGGCGGCCTGATGCTGCATGCCGTGCCGTTCCTCAACTACGTCAACCACTGCTTCTTCAATTACAGCCCGACGTTTTTCTACAATCTCGCGGTCGCCAACGACTACACATTGCTGGCTCTCGGCATCGGGGTGAAAGAGGGCAATGCAATCGTCGCGGCCGAGAAAGACGTCGACGCGCTCGTCAGGCGCGACATGGCGCAGGCCGAGATGGTGCCTCTGCGGCTGGTGCTGGCGCGCCCCCGCTTCAAGAGTGGCCTGGCGTACTACCGCAAGCGCTTCCTGCGCTCCGGCAAGGACCACAAGCTGAGCGACGACGAACGCAACGAGCGGCTGGCATTCGGCAAGGCCCTGTCAGATCTGATGGACATCAGGCGCGATCTGATCGTCTTTGCGCTGCTGCGCCGGGAAAACGACGACGCCTTTCAAACGCCGTTCCAGGATGTCTATCGCGAGGATATCGCCGAGCCGGAAGCAGCGCAGGCTTACGCGATCCAATCGGGCTAGAGAACTCAAGACAACGCAGAGTCCGGGCGTGGCACAGAAACAGGTACGACAGGATTGATCCGTGCTTAAGCTTTTCAAGCTGTTCTTCCGGTTCAAGGGCACCAATCCCTGGTTGGTGATCGTTTGCCTGGTACTTGCCAGTCTGGCCCAGGGTGTCGGCATCGCGGGTCTCGTGCCGCTGATCTCGATGGTCAGTGGAGATCAAGTCAGCCCCGACTCGCCGATCAATCGCGCGATCACGGAGGTCCTCGGTAGCTTTTCGCTGCAGATCAGCCTCGGTGGCCTGCTCGGCTTCATTCTGGTCATGGTGCTGCTGAAGTCCGCCCTGAGCATCGTCGCCATGACCTATGTCGGCTATGCCACGGCAGAGGTCAGCAGCCGCCTGAGGCGGCAGTTGATCGATGTGCTGCTGCGAGCCCGCTGGAGCTTCTTCACCCACAAGCCGATGGGTCATATCGTGAGTGCCGTCGGCGGTGAAGCGAGCATGTCGGGCAATCTCTTCGGCAACTTGGCGCGGCTGGTGGCACATACGGTCCAGGCCCTCGTTTACGTGGCGGTTGCCTTCGTCGTCTCTTGGAAGCTGGCTGTCGCCGGCAGCATCATCGGGGCTGTGATCCTCTTGTCGCTGCAGGTCTTCGTCCGGATTTCGCGGCGAGCCGGCCGCAAGGGCATTCTCCGAACGCGAGAATTGGTCACCGACCTCAGCGATGCGGTTACGGGTGTCAAACCGCTCAAGGCCATGAACCGGCAAGAGCGCTTCCGAGCCCTGTTCGAGAAGAAGATCTTTCAGGTCCGCAAAGCGGCACGGCGCGAAGCCGTGAGCCGGCAGCTGCTCAAGCAATTGCAGGAACCCATTCTGGTGATCTTCCTGCTGACCGGGTTCTACTTTCTGAGCCAGGTGCTCGGCATGCCGGTGGGCGAGGTCCTGGTCATGGGATTGGTGATCGACCGCTTCGTCAAGACCATCGGGCGCGTACAGGCCCAACTCCAAGATGTACGGATCGCCGAGGTTGCCTACTACAATGTCGACACGATGATCACATCGGCCGAAGCCGAGAGGGAACGACATGTCGGCGCGAGAAAGGCTAGTTTCGCGGAGAGCTGCCGCTTCGACGACGTCTCCTTCAGCTATGGTGATAAGAAGGTGTTGGACCACCTGAACATCACGATTCCAGCGAACGAGCTCACCCTGCTGATCGGTCCCTCGGGCGCCGGCAAGACGACAATCACCGATCTCTTGATCGGGCTCTATGAACCGGACTCCGGTCAGGTGCTGATCGACGGCGTGAACCTGCGGGAACTGGACATCGCCTCTTGGCGCAACCTGATCGGCTATGTGCCGCAGGAGCTGGTGCTGCTGCACGACAGCATCCACGTCAACGTCACGCTGGGCGACCCCAGCATCTCCGCAGAGGAGGTCGAAGAAGCCCTGCGTTTGACCGGTGCTTGGGAGTTCGTCACCAAGCTGCCGGAGGAAACCATGACCGTTGTCGGCGAAAAGGGCAGCAAGCTTTCCGGCGGTCAGCGGCAGCGCATCGCCATCGCACGCGCCTTGGTCAAGAAGCCCAAGCTGCTCATCCTGGACGAAGTGACCAGCGCGCTGGACCAGCAATCGGAGCAGGCCATCTGCGACAACATCAAGGCGTTAGCCGGCAAAGTGACCGTGCTGGCCGTGTCGCATCGTCCGGCCTGGCTGGAGATGGCCGGGAACACCATCGCGGTCAATCCCTATGACGAGGTGGTGCTCGAGCGCACCGCCGCTCAGTAGCGATCGTGTCACCGGCCGCGCAGAACGCGAAACGCTCATCGTGACAGCCCAGCCGAAGCATGTCGCGTTTCTGCTGAACGACTTTGCGCTGGGCGGCGCCGAGCGCGTGACGATCACGCTTTGCAATGCCTTGGCAGAGCGTGGGCTCCGCGTCGAGCTACTGCTGCGCAAGAAAAAGGGGCCTTTGATCGACGCGCTTTCGGATTCGGTCGAGATCACCCTGCTCCCCGCCTCGGATCGATGGCATTGGATGCCGGCTATTGCAAAGCTTGGACGAACCTCGCCCGCTTTGCTCTCCTACCTCCTCGCACAAAACCCGCCGGGCTTTGTCCGCCGCCTGCCGGCGTTGCGCGACTACCTGCAAAAAGAGCGACCGGACGCGCTCTTCTCGACCCTGACCGGGAACAACCTGCTGGCGGTTTGGGCGGCCGAACTGGCCAAGGTGCCGACGCGCATCGTGCTGCGCATCGCGACGACGATTTCGCGCGATTTCGCGCAGGACCGGAAGGCCTCGCCGCCGGCCTCGCCGGTACTGCTCCGGCAATGGTATCCGCGGGCGCACGAGATCGTCTGCGTTTCCCAAGGCGTCAAAAGGGATCTGGAGAGTTTTATCGGCCGAGCGGTCCCGAGCGCCGAGACGATCTACAACCCATTGGACCTCGAGCGCATCGCTTATCTAAGCAAAGCCCCGGTCGCGCATTCCTGGCTGAACGGCGAGGGCGCCGACTGCATCGTGGCCCTGGGGCGTCTCGAGCCAGCAAAGGACTATGCAACCCTGCTGCGCGCTTTCGCGCGCTTGGACGCAGAGCGGCCGGCTCGGTTGATCATACTCGGCGAAGGCAATGAACGCGGTAAGCTGAGTGCGCTAGCCGAGGAACTCGGGATTGCAGACCGGGTCGACTTGCACGGGGACGTGACCAACCCCTTCTCTTTCCTGGCGCATGCGGACCTCTACGTTCTCTCGTCCGCCTATGAGGGCTGCCCCAACGCCTTGATGGAGGCGATGGCCTGCGGCTGCCGCGTGGTCAGCACAGATTGCCCGAGCGGCCCAAGGGAGCTCCTGCAGGACGGCACGATCGGGCCGCTCGTGCCAGTGGGCGATGCGGAGGCACTTGCCGCGGCCATGGCGAGCGCACTGGCCCAGCCGCCCGCACCCGAGCGCGTCAAAGCACGCGCCGCGGAGTATGATCTGCCGCTTGTCGTGGAGCGCTACGTGGACGCCTTGGTGGCCTAGAGCCTGATGCTCAAGCTCTTGAAGCACGCGCGAACGGGCATTGGATTTCCTTCGCGCATGAGTTCGCCGATGACGATCGCGCTGTTCCCGCCGCAACCGACCGTAAGCGCGTGATCGTCTATGCGCAGCACTTGGCCAGGCGTGGCGGCGTAGGGCCGCTCGAAGACACTCGAGCGGTGGACATGCACCTTCTCCTGCCCATGCAGAAAATAAGCACCGGGATAGGGCTTGGACTGCGCGCGGATGAAGTTGTGCAGGGTCGAGGCGGGCAGAGACCAGTCTATCCGCCCATCCTCAGGCTTGCGCTGAGCGGAGTAGGTTGCCTGTCCCCCGTCTTGCGGATGACCCTGCAGAGAGCCCTCGATGATGCCATCCCAAAGCGCCGCAATGTCATTGCCGATCGAGGCCTCCAACTCGGCCAGCAGATCCCCGATCGCGGCCTGTTGTGACAGAGCGATACGCCACTGATGAAACACAGGGCCATCATCCACGCCGCCGGACAGTCGAAACAGCGAGCTGCCTACCTGCTCGTCGCCATTCATGATGGACCACACGAGCGGCGCGCCGCCGCGATACTTGGGAAGCAACGAGTTGTGTATACCGATGAAGCCTTTCTCGGGCTGGTCGAGCAATTCCTCCGACAGGAGACGATAATAGCCGCAAACCAGGACGGCCTTCGTGCCGGAGCCGATGAAGGAAACCAGGTCCGAGTGCTTGGCGAGAACCTCGACATCCACGCCGTGACGACCGGACAGTGCCATAAAGTCGGCATAGACACTGCGGGCATCGTTCCGGTCGTCGATCGTCGCGATGCGGTCGAACGCATGCCGCGAGGTCGAAAGCACGGCCTCGCAAATGCGAAGACCCAAGGCCTTAGAGCCGAGAAAGAGGTGGCGCGCTGGTGGATGGGCACCGCAGCTAGAGCGCTGTCCGACCATATGGAACCATTCTGACGGAGCGCATTTGCGGCAAGATCGAACCTGCTCGCGAAGAGCATATCCCGAGATACGGGCACGCGGTCAGGCGCCGTGCGCGGCGCCCCTCTGTACCAAAGCGGCGGGCCGGGCCCGGCCCGCGCCGGCTGGCGGAATCCGCCTGACTGATGGCAATCCGATGTCCGCGCTCAACGGCTGGACTCACCACATCACGCAGCGATCGAGCCCGGCCAAGAACTGCCGCTCTTGCCGTCATAGGACCTTACACTCCTGCCCCAGATGCAAATCTGTGATGTCCGATATCTTGAAGGACGGCACGTCCGATCCGTATTGCAGCAAGCGTTGCAGATAGCTTCGCGCACCTTCACCGCGGTTGACAAAGGGCGCGACGTCTTGCGGGGTCGTCTCTGTCAATGGCTTGCCATTCAATGACGCCTTGAAGCTGCGGTAGCGTTCCATCCGATCCGTGTTAAGGGCAATGTGGATCGGGTGGAAATCGTAGATTTCCAATCCAGCTTTGCGTTTCGTCTCGTTGGTCCATGACCAACCCGGCCATTCGGCCACGATATCGTCTTCCCAATTGTACGGCAGCCGGACCAGGCGTCTATTCGAGCGCCCGAGATAGATATCGGTCGGGCGCAGATCCTCGTGGAAGGGCAGTAGAAGCGAAACATCGCTTTCGATTTGCGGATAGCGATCGGCCACCAGCTCGAAGAGAGGCGTGGACTGCATGAGTGCATGCGTACGCAAGGTCCTGGCTGTCGGAACAATCTCGAGGCAGTGATCCAGCACCGTGCTAAAGGTCCCGCCTTGGGTCGAGCCCTGCAGGAAGTTGGGATGCAGCCCAACCTCGAAGCGCGACGTGTCACGTTCGAGGCTTCTCAGGATTGGGCTCTGGTGCGTCACGAAAAACGTCGCACGAGACTCGAACTCGGCGACCAAGCTCGCGCAGAGCTCAATCGCCCAGTCAGGAGCCCAATCGATATCGAACGTGATGGCTCTCATGGTTCAAACGTCGCCAGTCGGCAGGGATGTGAAGGGTCTGTCTGGAGATTTGCGTAGCGCACTATCTACGGCTTTTCCGAGCCTGCGCAACCTTGCTACACGTCCGCTCGCGGCTCGTTTGACAACACCGCCCGTTGTTCCTATGCGACGATGCTATGGTCGATTCGGCTCGCTTTCAGCGCTACTGAACCAATGGCACCTATTTCATTGCGCGCCAAAGCGCCCGAAAGACTTGCGAAACGCCATCCTTTCTCTTTTGTGCGTTCCCGCCGGAGGCTTGGAGTTGGTTCGCCTATGATCATCGGCTCTGCCTGATGCGCGCCGAATACTGGTTCGCGGACAGCCTTGGCCGACCCGCTTGAACGGAATCGGACCGAAAGCGGGCCCACGGACGGGCAAAGACGCCTTCCTTCTCGGTCAGTTGGGGGATGATCTGCGGCATAGCCCATTTGCTATTCGTCTAGAATACTGAGATTGCGCACCTGACATACTCATGACGACATCATTTAACGCACTTCTTCTCGCGGATATTGCTGGATTCGTGTTGGTAATCGCGATATTTTTGGCATCGCGCGTCGCATTTCGAGAGAAATTGTATTTCCAAGATCACAATTCCGATTCTTTATTCCACAGAACGGTTCTCAAGCTGATTGATAAAAACGGGTTCTTCAAAACACAAGAAGACTTGTTTTTCTATCCTATTTTATTCCACGGTCTATATCGCAAATTATACAAAGTATTCGGATGGAGAGTGTTGGCTTACCAACCTCTCTTGATGGATCTTCTTATATCCATCGTATTTCTATTTTTCATCATGCAATTCACGACGCTGGAGCCGGACTGGAAGCTTGCCGCTTTGCTGGCATGTTTTGTTCTCAATCCCGGCCTCACAATCCAAAGGTCAGGGCCGCGAATCTTTTCTTTCAACGAACGGACGTTCGCCGAGCTTGTCTACGCCTGCTTCCTTCTTTTCATTGTCCTTGCGACGGGAGAACAGCAGGCCGTGTTTCTGGTTCTGGCATGGCTGTCGGCCGTTGTGTTGATTTGCTCCAGCAAATTCGGCCGACAAGCCGTGCTGCTTTGTCCGCTGCTCGCCGGTCTCCTCGATCAGAACGGCATGTTCGTCCTTGTCCCTTTGGCCGCTTTCGCGGGCGCGCTGTGCCTTTTCCCTCTCGCTGTACACCGGCAGTTCGTCGCTCAGTATCGGCACCTGAAATGGTATTGGTACCATCTCGACAAGCTATGGGCCGGCAAGCGCAATTCCTGGCAGACGTTCGAAGCGCAGAAGGGTTGGAACAAGGGGCGATTGAAACACTACCTCTTTCAGCGCAACGCCCTCTCGGCCGGTGCCCTGCAGAACTTTGTGCCCCTCGCCGCGATGTTCGGCTCTTTCTTCGTCGAAGTCTCTGCCGAGATCGCCGCGATCAGAAGCTTCTATCTGGCCGGCGTGATCGTTTGGGTCATCACGTCATTCCGGCCCTTCGTGATTATTGGCGAGGCAGAGCGCTACCTCAACTATCACTGTATTCTCGGCTATGTCGTGATCGGGGCGCTCCTATCCCGCGCGGATAGCGCCCCACTGGCCATAGCGCTGATAGGCTGCGCGGCTTGGTTCGCGGTTCAACTGGTCAAAGCGACACGTGCCGAGCTGCGGCGAGTCGATAAGTTCAGTCGATCGTCAGAGGAGTCCGGGAAATCGGCAGCGTTCGACTTTCTCGAGGAACAAGACCCCGGAACGACAATGACGATTGGGGAGAAGGGCCTCGCAGAGCAACTCGCCTATCGAACGAGCGCTTATCCCTGGTTCTCGTCCCCTGAAGCCACCCGCCGATGCAAGGCCTGGCCCGATTTGTTCCTGGAGTATCCCCACCCGAAGCCGTGCGTCATTGAGTGTCTCAAGACGCGATATTTCTTGGTCAACGAGACCGTGCTTCAGGACAAATACGAAGGCTTGCGCTCGAAGCTATTGGCCGACTATGTGCCGGTGTTCACCTGCAAAAGTCATACGGTTTATCGGTTGCGACAGGACGGTGGGGAAGATACCGGTGAGGTAAGTACTGAGCGCGGCTAAGGCAGCTCATGCCGGGACTAAACATCTAAACTGGGCGAGATTGGGCCAGATTGGGCTGCCAGGGGCGCCCAGGCAACCGAAAGCCTTGACCTGCGGGGAAAATTGTTCCTCAAGGTTCCAGGATGGGCCCTTTCGAACATCGTGGGGCACCGGTTTGTAGAGTGGTCTGGGGAGAGTCGGACTAAAACAAGCTTAGTCGCCTAAGGGTTTGTCGTTATCTGACCATCTCCCTCTGCACATGAGATCCTATCGAACGCCCTAATGATGGTCGGGAGAAACGGCTAAAGCTGCTCGATAAGCCCAAGCCTAGCGCGCGAAAGAAGTTAAGTGTGGTTTTTGGCTTTCGCCCATCTCAAGAAGACGTCCAAGCATGACGGTATCCTGTGAGGAGATTTTTGAAGCGACTGGCCTTACGGCCGGCAGAGAAAGTGGTTTCTCTGCGCTTGGGATGCTGGATAGCTCTATAGACGGCACTCTGAGTTTCGCCGAGCAAGAGAAATTCCTTCGCCAAGCGGAAAAGAATCAGTGCATAGCAGGGATATTTATTACGCCAGACGTTGCACCCAAAGTACGGCGTAGTGATATTAATTTAATTGTGTGCGAAGACGCGCGCTATAGTTTCTATACACTCTACAACTACTGTGCAGCAAAGAGATACCGCAAGACGGCCAGCGTTGTTCACCACACTGCTGAAATCCATCCAAGCGCCTACGTTGCCGAGAACAACGTACAGATCGGGGCAAGTACGCGTGTCGAAGCCGGTGCCATCATCCTCCCCGACGTTGTTATCAAGAACGATTGTCTGATCGGGCCGGGTGCAGTGCTGGGATGCGATGATGCCGAAATCAAAACCACTTCAAAGGGAAACATTCGCGTCATCCACGATGGAAGACTGCTGATCGGTAAACGGGTGGACATCGGCGCGAATTGTACGATTGACAAGGGTTTTTCCTATCGCGACACGGTCATCGGCGATGACACCAAAGTGGCGACCACGACCACAATCGGCCACGGCGCTCATATCGGCCAAAACTGCCGGTTGTTGTGTTGCACTATTCTCGGCAGTTCGGCCATTGGGAACAACGTTCGGATCAACCCAAGGGCCGTGGTCTCGAACCAGGTCACCGTCGGCGACGATGCTGTAATCTCTCTCGGTGCGGTTGTGGTGCGGCCCGTTCCCGAGGGGGGGCACGTGACAGGCAACTTCGCTGTCGACCATACGCAATTCATCTACGAGATGGCGAAGACTTATGGACGGTTTTGAGTGGCGATAGATACATGATTGATAGTTCAAGATACCCGGCGCTCGGCAAGCTGCTTGACGGCCAGTTGTCTATCTTTCCCGAGCACCAATCGTATTTGGAGCGCCGCTTTGCAGATGCGGATCAGGCACATCTCGAACTAGCCGATCAGATCTCTGATCTGATCACGAGAATTGCCCACGATCACTTGGATGAGATCTTCGAAGACTACAAATGGCTGACCGGCGTCTTTGTCGAGGAAGAGGTTTACTTCCGCCGAAACGGAACCTATCGCCTGTCGTCGTTTGAAGATGCGGAGCGCACGGTCTACGTCGACCCAGTCTATATGCGCAAATACATGAACGGTTTACTGGCGTCGGAAGTCTGGTGGCACAATCACACAAACGCCATCGGCTTCTACAAGGAAACGTTTCTCGATTGCCTGCCCGGCAGTTCCCGACATCTTGAGGTCGGCCCCGGGCACGGACTACTGCTTTATCTGGCCACTCAAACGGAAAGGTGCAAATCGCTCACGGCCTGGGATGTAAGTGCAGCGAGCCTGACGAACACACGCGAAGCCCTCAGTGCAATGGGGGTGGAGCGTGACGTCAAACTTGAACAGTACAACATATACGACGCGCCTGACGGAGAGTTCGATAGCATTGTTTTCTCGGAAGTCCTGGAACACCTGGAGCAACCGTTGGAGGCGCTTCACGTTCTGCGCAAGCTGCTGACGCAGGACGGGCGCCTTTATGTGCACGCGCCAGTCAACTCGCCCGCTCCCGATCACCTATATCTTTTTCGCACGCCGGAAGAGGTCGTTTCCATGGTTGAGGAGGCTGGTTTTGACGTGGTCGAAACCCGCTTCTACCCAATTCTTGGCGTTCCTCTGGAGCGCGCTCGCGCATTTGATCTCGGCATTTCGACCTTAGTCGTCGCCACACCGTCCGAAGGAGCTTGAGGCCGTATGAACCGCATTGGGATTCTCGCACAACTTGAGGGCCTCATCCGTGACTTGTTCGATGAATATCAAGGCCCCGTCACCGAGGATCTCAGCGCACATGACGTTGAACAGTGGGATAGCTTGGGCAATGTACAGTTCGTTGTCTTGATCGAAAAGACGATGGATGTACGGTTCTCGACAGAGGAAATGGCGTCGCTCTCGAATCTCGGGGAACTAATGACGCTCATCGAACGCAAGAAATCTCTCTAGATGTCACCGAGTAATCGCCATATTCGCGTTGGCGACAGTGTTGAGCATTCCTTCACGATCACCGAAGACGACATGCGGCTGTTCCAAAAGCTGTCCGCGGATTACAGTCTTATCCACACAGATTCCGACTTTGCCGGGGAACGGGGCTTCGATGGCGTGATTGTCTATGGTGGCCTATTGCTGGCACACCTGTCCCACGTCGTCGGGCAGCACCTGCCGGGACGCAAAGGTACATCGGCCAGCTGGTCGATCAGCTATCGCGCTCCGCTTTATGTGGGTGAGACGGCAGCATTGAACCTGACGGTCACGAATGTCTCGGTTGCCGCAGGAATGGTCGAAGGGCGCTATAAGATCACCTGTGGCGACCGGACTATCGCCAAAGGGCAAACGCAAAGCATTGTGCCGGCTGGTATGATCGACGACCAGATCTGAAGACTGGCTAATGACGCTGACAGACTTCCCATGGAAAGCGCCCCTTTCCGACAGCTGGAACGAGTATTACAACGAGGCCCGGGACCTCGTCAGAGATCACCGACCGGAGACGGCCGGTGCGCGACTCGCCGAGCTCGCGCATCGTCTAAGCGTCGAACGCCTTGGGCCGCTTGAGCAGCTCAGGCTGGAAAAGCTTGCCGCAAAGCTTTGGCCGCTGCGCGATGACCTCGCGCCCTTGCGACCCCTACGGGTGGGTCTTGTCGGCAACCGAACCCTCAAATTGCTTGAGGCGCCGCTGCGAGTGGCTGGCCTGTCTCGGCTTCTCCTGATCGAACCTGCGACCGCGCCCATAGATAGCGCCCATGCGGTCGCCCATGGTCGGCACACCGCTTTCGATGAGCCGCCGGATATCGTGGTGATATGCCAGGACAGCGACGCCTATCGGCCAACTGCCGGGCTGCTTGACCCGGCCGCCGAGGCCGAGGCGCTAGAGCAAGCTGAGCAGCAGCTCAGGTCTCTGTCGGCTGGCATCGCGAAGACCACTGGCGCCTCGGTGGTGATCGCGACGATCCCGCTGGAGGTACACCGCCGTATCGGATCGGGCGATCGGGCGACCGTTGGCACCCCCGTCCGGTTTGTGGACGGGGTCAATCGGATTATTGCCGATGGCGCCGTGGCGGGTGACTGGCTGATGTGGGACCTGGCTGGCCTCGCAGCGGATGTCGGTCACTTCCGTTGGTTCGACCCTCTGCGCTTTTTTGAGTCAAAACTGGCATTCTCGCCAGATCTAGGCCCACTTGTCTGTGACAGCCTTGCACGACTTCTCGCGGCCTGCGCGGGCAAGATGCGACGGGCGCTGGTGCTCGATCTCGATAACACTGTCTGGGGCGGGGTTATCGGTGATGACGGCTTGGAGGGCATTGCGATCGGTCAAGGATCGGTGCAAGGCGAGGCATTTCTTCGCATCCAGGAGCTTGCATTGGAATTGCGCCGCCGCGGTGTTGTGCTGTGCGTCTGTTCCAAGAACGATGACGCCACCGCGCGTGCGCCCTTTCGGGAGCATCCGGATATGCTACTGCGCGAGAGCGATATAGCGGTGTTTCAGGCAGGATGGGACGACAAGGCAACGTCCATCTCGGCGATTGCAGAGGCGCTACGCCTTGGGCTGGAGTCATTCGTTTTCGTGGACGACAATCCGGCCGAGCGGGCGCGGGTTCGGGCAGAGCTGCCGTTTGTCGCGGTACCTGAGCTGGGCGAGCAGGCAGCAGACTATGCGGACTTAATCGTGGCCGCCGGCGCGTTCGAGCATCTGCCGGTAAACCGTGACGATCTGGGCCGAGCGCAATCCTATCAGGCTGAGGCGAAGCGTGCCGATGTGCTGGCCCGCGTCGGTAACTACGAAGAATACCTGCAATCGTTGAAGATGATGATGCAACTGAGCCACTTCGACAAGCTCGGCGCGCCGCGTATCGCGCAGCTGATCGGCAAGTCGAACCAATTCAACGTCACCACGCGCCGATACAATCAGACCGCTGTAGAAGCAATGATCGGCGATCCAAAAGTCGTTAGCATTCAAGCACGACTGTCCGATACCTTTTCCGACCATGGGATGATCGGCGTGGTGATTGCTCGGGCGTACGATCATGTCTGGGTGATCGACACTTGGCTGCAATCCTGCCGTATCCTTGAACGCGGGGTCGAGCAGGCGATCATCAATCAAATCGTGGAAATGGCTGCCGCACAGGGAGTTGAGCGGATCTACGGCCAATACAAACCATCCCCACGCAACCGGATGGTCGCCGATCTGTTTTTACGTCTTGGATTTAGCCTGGCCGAGGCGCCAAGCAGCAACGTTCAGCCTGACGATGCCGATGGCGACTGGTTCGTTTTGGATGTTGCGCAGTTTTCGCCGCATGACGGTGCAATTGATGTGAGCTGGCCCGCCTGCATCGTAGGCGCCGGGGCCGCTCGGCGGTTGGAGACTCTCTAACCTCTCGGCGATTGTTCTGGTTTGACACCGCTGCTGGTTGCTAGAAAAGAACGTGCACACAATAAGTGCGTGATTCTTTGAGGACGTTCGGTGCAAGCGCCCATTTGTGAAAGCGGAACCCGCGTCGCCGTTGCCGGCTGCGGTTACTGGGGCAATGACTTGGTGCGCAACCTCGTTGCCTTTGGCGTACTCGGTGCCGCGGTCGAGGGACCCTTCGCGCTACATGAGTATGTTCAGTCCGTCCTCGTTGGTTTCGATTGCAGCGAGTAAAGCAGCGTGAAGCAGGAACTTGAGGCTCACATCCTGACTAAGGGCTATATGCGCGATAGCGGCGTGCTCTGTCTGAACAAGAGCGATGGATCGCGTAGTAGACTACAAGCCAATCAAAGCGCGTTTGGCGAGAAATGGAAAAAGGTCGTCGGGCACGATGATCTCGCTCCCGTGGAAGCCTTTCACCGGGCCTGGTACCTTAAGCTCTATGGCTTCAGCGACGAGGAGGCGCTGCGTTCCTTCGTCGCAAGGCAAAAGGTCATTCTTGATGCCGGCGCGGGCTATGGCTTCAAGTCTGCCTATCTTGCCTCGCTGTCTCCCGACACACTTGTGGTCAGCATGGACTTGTCAGAGTCCATTTATCTCGCTGCGGAAAGATACGGCGACGTCAAGAACATCATCTTCGTCCGGGGAGATATTGCCAGCACGCCGTTGCCGGACGGCTCAGTCGACTTCGTGAGCTGCGATCAAGTCCTGCATCATACGATTGACCCTGCTGCGACCTTGGCAGAGTTCAGTCGGGTTCTCGTTCATGGCGGCCATGCGGCGTTGTATGTCTATGCCAAAAAGGCTCTGCCACGCGAACTGCTCGATGAGCACTTCATCAGCGGCCGCGCGCAGCTCGATCATGACGCTATTTGGCAGATGAGCCGGAAACTGACCGAGCTTGGCCGCATGCTCGAAGAAACCAATCTGGAGCTCGATTTTCCGGACATTCCGGAGCTCGGCGTCACAGGCGGCCGCCAGAGCTTGCAGAGATTCGTTTACTACAACTTTATCAAGTGCTTCTGGAACGAAGACATGGGCTTCGATGCGTCGGTCTCCACCAATTTCGATTGGTATGCGCCGAGCATCGCCTACCGCTTTTCGCAGGACGAGTTCGAAGAGCTGGTTCGGAACGCGGGCTTCGGTGCGACCTATCTTCACTCAGAGAAGGCCTGTCATTCCGGTATGTTTACAAAAGGCGACGCCTTGACCAATTGAAGGCGGACGACCGGTCCACCAGCTCGGCGTTTGACAAGGCCGGGGTAAAATGGAAGACGAAAGCCAGTATTCGAACGCCTCCCGGGTCGGATAGGCTATTTATCGAAGCGATCGAGTTGCGTAGGGACCAAGAGCAGCTCAAGCCTTTTTCCACATCGATTTGTTTGTGGCTCGGCTGGAGCACGGCCTGACATAAGGCTCTCGGATTGGAGTATGGCATTGTCCGAAACCCCAGATGCCACCCCCCGCGTCGCCGTTGCCGGCTGCGGCTACTGGGGCAAGAACCTGGTGCGCAACTTTGCCGCCCTTGGCGCGCTCGGCGCGGTGGTCGACGACGACCTGGCGCTGGCGGCCGAGTTCGCTGACAAATACGGTGCCGCCGCGCGCACCTGGGACGAGGTGCTGCAGGACCCGGCGCTCCCCGCCGTGGTCATCGCCACCCCGGCCGCCAGCCACGCCGCGCTTTGCCGCCAGGCGCTTGCCGCCGGCAAGCACGTCTTCGTCGAGAAGCCTCTGGCGCTGACCGTCGAAGAGGGCGCGACATTGGCCGCCCTGGCCTGGGAGACGGGCCGCATCCTGATGGTCGGCCATCTGCTGCACTACCACCCGGTTTTCCTGAAGCTGCAACAGCTCGTCACGGAGGGCCGGCTCGGCCGCATCCAGTACATCTATTCCAACCGCCTCAATCTCGGGAAGATCCGCCGCGAGGAAAACGTCTTCTGGAGCTTCGCGCCGCACGACATCTCGATGATCCTGGCGCTGGCCGGCGAGATGCCCGAGCGGGTGCTGGCCACCGGCGCCTGCTACCTGCACAAGTCGATCGCCGACACCACCACGACACATCTCAGCTTCTCCAACGGCATCAACGCGCACGTCCACGTCTCCTGGCTGCACCCCTTCAAGGAGCAGAAGCTGGTCGTCGTCGGCGACAAGGGCATGGCCAGCTTCGACGATCGCGAGCCCTGGGCCAGCAAGCTGCTGTTCTACCCCCACCTCATCCACTGGCGGAACGGCAAGCCGGAGCCGGAGCGGGCCGAAGCCGAGGCTATCGCGCTCGACGAAGCCGAGCCGCTCAAGCTGGAATGCCAGCACTTCCTCGACTGCGTGACGGAGAACCGGCAACCGCGCACCGATGCCAGCGAAGGCTTGCGAGTCCTGCGCGTACTGAACGCCGCCGAGGCCTCCATGACCTCCGGCCAGGCCGTGCAGCTCTCGCCGGAAGGCGCCGGCACGGTCGAGCGCCTGCCCGGCCCGGACGTCCACCCGACGGCCGAGATCGACGAGGGCTGCGCCCTCGGCGTCGGCACCAGGGTCTGGCACTTCAGCCACGTGCTAAAAGGCTCGCGCATCGGCCGCGACTGCGTCCTGGGGCAGAACGTCATGGTTGGCCCGGACGTGACGGTCGGCGACCGCTGCAAGATCCAGAACAACGTCAGCCTCTACAAAGGCGTGACGCTGGAGGACGGCGTCTTCTGCGGCCCCTCCTGCGTCTTCACCAACGTCAACACGCCGCGCGCCGAGATTGAGCGCAAGGACGAGTTCCGCGAGACGCGCGTCGGCCGCGGCGCCACCATCGGGGCCAACGCCACCATCGTCTGCGGCAACGACATCGGTGCCTACGCACTGATAGCCGCAGGCGCCGTGGTGACCAGCGAGGTCCCGGCCTTCGCCCTGATGGCGGGCGTGCCGGCCCGGCGCATCGGCTGGGTCAGCCACGCCGGCGAGCGGCTCGGCCCGGACCTGATCTGTCCGCGTGAAGGACGCCGCTATCGCGAAACCGGGCCGGATTCGCTGGAAGAGATACCGCGACAGAGCGCGGGCATGAAGGAGGCGACGCGCTGATGGATCTCGCGCTCGGAACGAAAGCCCCCGCCAAGCCGCTCGCCTTCATCGATCTGCAAGCGCAGCGTGCGCGGCTGTCGGACCGCGTCGAGCGTGCCATCCAGCGCGTGCTCGACCACGGCCGCTTCATCATGGGGCCGGAGGTCGCTGAGCTGGAAAGTCGCCTGGCTGCCTTCTGCGGCGCCAAGCATGCGATCTCCTGCTCGAGCGGCACCGATGCGCTCTCGCTGGTGCTGATGGGCAAGGGCGTCAAACCGGGCGACGCCGTCCTGGTGCCGACCTTCACCTTCGCCGCGACGGCGGAGGTGGTCGCCTTGCTGGGCGCCACGCCGATTTTCGTCGACGTCCTGCCCAACAGCTTCAACCTGGATCCCGTAAGCCTGGAACAGGGGCTGCGTACCGCCAAAGGCCTGGACCTGCGGCCGGTCGGCGTCATTGCCGTCGATCTCTTCGGCCTGCCGGCCGACTACGATGCCATCGCCGAGATCTGCCGCGCCAACGACCTCTGGCTACTCGACGATGCTGCGCAGTCGTTCGGCGCCGCCTACAAGGGGCGACCCATCGGCACGATCGGAGATGCCACGGCGACCAGCTTCTTCCCGGCCAAGCCGCTGGGCTGCTACGGCGACGGCGGCGCCGTGATGACCGACGACGACGCGCTGGCCGCGCGTATCAAGAGCCTGCGGGTGCACGGCAAGGGCCGTGACAAGTACGACAACGTCGAGATCGGCTTGAACGGCCGGCTCGACACGCTGCAGGCGGCCATCCTGATCGAGAAGCTGGAGATCTTCGAAGACGAGATCGCCGCCCGCAACCGGGTCGCCCACCGCTACGCCGAGCGGCTCGGGGATATCGTGCAAGTGCCCCAGGTGCCGGCCGACATGACATCGGTTTGGGCCCAGTACACACTGGTCCTACCGGAAGGGCGGCGCGATGCGGTCGCCGAGGCCTTGAAGGCCGAAGGCATTCCCACCGCCGTCTACTACCCCTTACCGCTGCATCGCCAGACCGCCTATGCCAGCTATCCGGTTGCCGGCAACGGGGCGCCCGTTTCGGACCAATTGTCCCAGTCGGTGCTGAGCCTGCCCATGCATCCCTATCTGGAAGAAGCTGATCAGGCGCGGATTGTCGGGGCGCTCCGCCAACTGCTCGCCTCCTAGCCAAGAAGATACCGTCATGGACCTCAAGGGAAAGAAGCTCGTCGTTATCGGCGGCGCCGGCCTGATCGGCTCGCACACCGTCGACCGCCTGCTGCAGGAGGACGTTGGCGAAATCCTGATTTACGACAACTTCGTACGCGGCACGCTGGGCAACCTCGAGGTCGCCCTGAAGGACCCGCGCGTGCGCATCTTCGAGGCTGGCGGCGACATCTGTCAGACCGATATCCTGAACGCGGCGATCAAAGGGGCCGACGGCGTCTTCCACTTCGCCGCGCTCTGGCTATTGCAGTGCTGGGACTATCCCCGCGCCGCCTTCGACGTGAACATCCGCGGTACCTTCAACGTCCTGGAAGCCTGCGTCGCCAATGACGTCAAGCGGCTGGTCTATTCCTCCTCGGCCTCGGTCTACGGCGACGCCATCGAAGAGCCGATGACTGAAGATCACCCCTTCAACAACACCAACTTCTATGGCGCGACCAAGGTCGCCGGCGAGCAGATGGCGCGCGCCCTGCATCATCGCTATGGCCTGCCCTATGTCGGGCTGCGTTATATGAACGTCTACGGCCCGCGGCAGGACTACCGCGGCGCCTATATCGCGGTGATCATGAAGATGCTCGACTCCATCGACCGCGGCGAAGGCTTGAAGGTTTACGGCGACGGCTCCCAGGCCTACGACTTCGTCTACGTCGGCGACTGCGCCGCCGCCAACGTCTGCGCCATGAAGGCGGAGACGACCGACCGCTTCTACAATGTCGGCACCGGGCTGCGGACAAGTATCAAGGAATTGGCCGAGATGATCGTGCGGCTGACCGGCACCAACCAGCCCATCGAGTACGTGCCGGAGGGACAGACCTTCGTGAAGAACCGCATCGGCTGCCCGGAGCAGGCGCGTGAGGAGATTGGCTTCGACGCAGAGGTCGCGCTGGAAGACGGGCTGCGCGCGTTGATCGACTGGCGCCGCGATCACATCGCCGAAGTCGAGGCGCGACGCGCCCAGGCAGCGCAGTAAGCCGTGAGCGCAGACCGCAAAATCGCTATCGCCTTGCCGGTCACCGGCGAGGAGGAGTGGGCCGCGCTGAAGGATCCGCTGGAAAGCGGCTGGCTGACGCAAGGGCCGAAGGTGGCGGCCTTCGAGAAGACCTTCGCAGCGCGCCACGACGTGGCCCATGCGCTGGCCACCACCTCCTGCACCACCGCCCTGCATCTCGCCTTGGCGACCTTGGGCATCGGTCCTGGCGACGAGGTCATCGTGCCGGCCTTTACCTGGGTCTCGACCGCGAACGTGGTGCTCTACTGCGGTGCTACGCCGGTCTTCGCCGACGTCGACCCGGCGACCTTCAACCTGGACGTCGAGGATGCGCTGCGCCGGGTGACATCGCGCACGAAAGCCGTCATTCCCGTGCATCTCTTCGGCCTCTGCGCCGATATCGATGCTTTGCGCACTGCCCTGCCTGATCATGTGCGCATCGTCGAGGATGCCGCCTGCGCGGCTGGGGCCGCCTATAAGGGCCGCCCGGCCGGCGGCCTGGGGGACTTCGCCTGCTTCAGCTTCCACCCGCGCAAATCGATCACCACCGGTGAGGGCGGCATGCTGACGACCAACGATCCGGCCCTGGCCGAGAAGGCTGAAAAGCTGCGCAATCACGGCGCATCGGTTTCCGAAGAGGTGCGCCACAACGGCCCGCGACCCTATCTCCTGCCGGATTTCAACCTGCTCGGCTTCAACTACCGGATGACCGACCTGCAGGGCGCCGTCGGCCTGGTTCAGCTCGGCAAGCTGGACGATTTCATCGCCGCGCGTGCCCGCGCCGCCGCCGCCTACCGCGACGCCTTGTCCGGCTTGAACTGGCTGCGCTGCCCGGACGAGCCGATGGATGGCCAGCATGCCTGGCAGGCCTTCGTCACCTATGTCGACCCCGATGGCGCGCCCTTGGCCCGGAACGACATCATGGAGCGGCTGGAGGCGCGCGGCATCGCCACGCGGCCCGGCACCCACGCGGTTCATATGCTGGGCTACTACCGGGAGCGCTTCGGCCTCAATCCCGACGACTACCCGGGGGCCAGGGACTGCGATCGTCATTCCATGGCGATCCCCTTGCACAACCGCATGACCAACGACGACTATGCCTATGTCATCGACAACCTGCTCGGTCTCCAGACCTGAGAGGAGAGGGACATGTGCGGTATAGCCGGCGTCCTGCACCGTGACGGCAGACCAGCCTCCCCGGTCCTGCTCAACAAGATGGCCGATGCCATCGCGCATAGAGGGCCAGACGATTACGGCGTCTATGTCGACGGCAGCCTGGGGCTGAGCCACAGGCGGCTTTCGATCATCGATCTCTCCTCAGCCGGTGCCCAGCCGATGCTCTCGGCCGACGGGCGCTTCGTCCTCAGCTACAACGGCGAGCTTTACAATTTTCAGGAACTACGGCGTGAGCTTGAGGCCAAGGGCCGACGCTTTCGCTCGCACAGTGACACCGAGGTGGTGCTTGAGGCTTTCGCCGAGTGGGGAACCACTGCGATCGAGCGCTTCAACGGCATGTTCGCTTTTGCGGTCTGGGACCGCGAAGAGCAGCGCCTGACGCTGGCGCGCGACCGTTTCGGCGTGAAGCCGCTCTACTATGCCGATCTCGGCCACTCCATTCTCTTCGGCTCAGAGGTGAAGGCGATCCTCGCCCATCCGGATTATCGGGCCGAGATCGACATCGAGGGTCTGCAGGAATACTTCGCGTTCCAGAACTTCTTTACCGACCGGACCCTCTTCACCAACGTTCGCCTGCTGCCGGCCGGCAGTTGGCTGCAAACGACGCTCGGCGCTGGTCAGGATGCGCGGCTGGCGCAGTACTGGGACTTCAATTTCCATGACAGCGACGAGGCGACGTCCGAGGAAAACTATGTCGAGCAGCTGCGGCATCTTTTCGAGCAGGCCGTCACTCGGCAGCTGGTCAGCGACGTTCCGGTTTCGAGCTACCTGAGCGGCGGCATCGATTCCGGCTCGATCGCTTGCATTGCTGCGCAACAGCTCCCGTATATGCGCAGCTTCACGGTCGGTTTCGATCTACATTCGGCTTCCGGGTTGGAACTTGCCTTCGACGAGCGCGAGAGCGCCGAATACATGTCCTATATCTTCAAGACCGAGCACTATGAAATGGTCTTGAAGGCAGGCGACATGGAGCGCTGCCTGTCCGACCTGGTCTGGCACCTGGAGGAGCCGCGCGTCGGACAATCCTACCCCAACTTCTATGCCGCCAAGCTCGCCAGCCGTTTCGGCAAGGTGGTGCTGGCCGGCACTGGCGGCGATGAGATCCTCGGCGGTTATCCCTGGCGCTACTACCGGGGCACCGACCAGCAGAGCTTCGAAACCTTCCTCGACGGCTATCACGCCTACTGGCAACGGCTGCTGTCCGATGCGGAGGCCAGCCGAGTGCTTGGCAGCACGCAGCAACAGGGCGGCCGAGTATCGACCCGGGAGATCATGGGTAGCGTCTTTCAGCACCATATGAGTGCCCTGCGGCGGCCGGAAGACTTCATCAATCATTCGCTCTACCTGGAATCGAGAACCTTCCTTCAGGGTTTGCTCGTCGTCGAGGACAAGCTCTCGATGGCGCACGGCCTGGAGACGCGGGTGCCTTTCCTCGACAACGACCTGGTCGACTTGGCGATGCGCATCCCGGTCCGTTTCAAGGTCAAGAGCGTGTCGGAAGAGGAGCGCATCGACGAGAACCTGCCGTCGAAGCGGCTGCAGTCCCGCTTCCTGCGCACGAAAGCGGGTAAGCTGATCATGCGCAAGGCGATGTCTGCCTTCCTGCCTGAGGAGATCGTCGATCGCACGAAGCAGGGCTTTTCGGCGCCGGATGCCTCCTGGTTCCGCGGCGAAAGCCTCGACTATGTGCGCGATACGCTGATCAACAAGAGCAGCCCGATCTACGACTATCTCGACCGCACCGCGACCATCGGCTTGATCGAAGAGCACTTGGAGGGCAGGCAGAACAGGCGCTTGCTCATCTGGTCGTTGCTGTACTTCTCGGAATGGTGCAATCGCTTCCTCAAGGACACAGGCGCAGCGGTCGCCGAAGCGCCTGCTTTGCGGGACGTGAGGCACGCCGGCGCGTAAACCGAACCGCCCGTCTCCGGACGAAGACTTTGAGCGACGTGTAGGAAGCACATGTGCGGCATAGCGGGCTACTGGTCTCCCAAAGCCGAAGACAGCGCGGATCGGATGAGGGCGCTGGCCGAAGCCATGGCGATCGCCATCCGCCATCGCGGGCCCGACGCCGGCGGCACCTGGTGCGCGCCCGAAGCCGGCGTAGCCTTCGGTCACCGCCGTCTCTCGATCATCGACCTCTCCGAGGCCGGCGCCCAGCCCATGACCTCCCACTGCGGGCGCTACGTCATCTGCTACAACGGCGAGATCTACAACTTCCCCGACCTGCGCCGCGAGCTGGAAGGCCTCGGCCACAGCTTCCATGGCCATTCCGACACCGAGGTGCTGCTCGCCGCCATCGCCCAGTGGGGCATCGAAGAGGCGCTAACGCGGGCCAATGGCATGTTCGCCTTCGCCCTCTGGGATACGCAGACGCGGCAGCTCACCCTGGCGCGCGACCGCACCGGCAAGAAGCCGCTGTACTACGGCTGGTCGGGCGGTACGCTGCTCTTCGGTTCGGAACTGAAAGCGCTCGCCGCGCATCCGGCCTTTGCGCGGGAGATCGACCGCGACGTGCTGACGCTGTTCATCCAGTACGGCTATGTCCCCTCCCCACACTGCATCTTCCGCGGCTTGCGTCAGCTCGCGCCCGGCACCTGGGTCACCTTCAGCGCGGACGACCGGGGACAGCTCCCGGAACCCAGGACCTTCTGGTCGGCCAAGCAGGTGGCCGAAGCCGGCGCCCAGAGGCCTTTCGTCGGCAACCAGGAAGACGCCGCCGAGAGCTTGGACGAACTTCTCAAGGCAGCCGTCGGCCGGCGCATGGTGGCCGACGTGCCGCTCGGCGCGCTGCTGTCGGGGGGCCTCGATTCTTCGATCGTGGTGGCGCTGATGCAGGCGCAGAGCAACCGGCCGATCAAGACGTTCTCCATCGGCTTCGAGGAGGAGCGCTACAATGAGGCGGTGCACGCCCGCGCCATCGCCGCGCATCTCGGCACCGAGCATCGCGAGCTGACGGTGACGCCCAAGGACGCCCTGGAGCTTATCCCCCGCCTGCCAAGCCTCTACGACGAGCCCTTCGCGGACAGCTCGCAGGTGCCGACCTACTTCGTCTCCAAGCTGGCGCGCGAGGAGCTGACCGTAGCGTTGTCCGGCGACGGCGGCGACGAGCTCTTCGCCGGCTACAACGCCTATTTCCGGGTGCTCAAGCAGTGGCAGACCGCCGCCGCGCGCCCGGAAGGCCTGCAACGCTTGCGCACTTGCGCGGCGCGCAGCGCCGCCACGGCGCTTTGGCGCCTGGCCGGGCCCAACGCCCCCCTGCCGCAGCAGCCCGGCAAGCTGGCGTTAGCCTTCCGCAAGCTGATGAAAGCCGTGCGCATCGAAGGCGGTCGCGACGCCCCCGACACTTACGTACGCAAGCGGGCGCGGCATCCGGCGCCGAGTCGCCTGGTGCTCGGCGGGCAGACGCTGCAAACCGTGATGGACGACCGCCGGGACTGGCCCCAGGGCCTCGGCGAAATGTCGTTGATGCAGTGGCTCGACCTGGTCTTCTGGCTGCCCAGCGACGTGCTGACCAAGGTGGACCGCGCCAGTATGGCCGTCAGCCTGGAGGTGCGCTGCCCCTTGCTGGACCCCAACGTGCTGGCCTTCGCCTGGTCGCTTCCCGAGGGGATGCGCAGCGACAGCCGCGGCGGCAAGCGGCCGCTGCGCGACGTGCTGGCTCGCTACGTGCCGCCCGAGCTGACCGAGCGGCCGAAGCAGGGCTTCGCCATTCCCGTCGGCACCTGGCTGCGGGAGCCGCTGCGCGATTGGGCCGAGGCGCTGCTGTCGGAACAGCGCCTTAAGCGGGAAGGCTTCTTTGCCGCCAACGAGGTGCAGGACATCTGGCGCCAGCACCTGCACGGCTGGCGCGACCACAATCAGCTGCTCTGGAGCTTCCTGATGTTCCAGAGCTGGGCCGAAGACTGGAAGGTCAGCGCCTGAGGTAGGTGAACACGCCCTTGCCGCCCTTCGCCCGGCGCGGCAAGCTGACGCCTTACGGTAGAGGGAAGGTGGGGCAGATGAACCGGGCGACGGCCGAAGCCGATCACATCTCCATGGCCGGCGGCTATTCGCTGGCCACCCGCGGCGCCAAGCACGTTATCGACCATGCCCTGCCGCGCGTCCGTGCGGCCATCGAGGCACTGCCCTTGGCGGAAGGACGGCCCTTCGTAATGAGCGACATGGGCACCGCCGACGGCGGCACCTCGCTGTCGATGGTTGCGGATGCCCTCGGCATGGCGCGGGCGCGCCAGCCCGCGCGCGGCCTTTGGATGGTCTACTGCGATCAGCAGGGCAACGACTACAACACCTTAGCGGGCAACGTCTATGGCGAGGACTCGCCGCTGTCCGGCATCGCCGACTGCCACGTCACCATGTCGGCCACCTCCTTCTACCGCCAGATCCTCCCGGCCGGCAGCCTCGACCTCGGTTTCTCGGCCACGGCCATGCACTGGCTGAGCCGCAAGCCGGCCGACATCAGCGACCATGTGCACATGACGGGCGCGAGCGGCCTTGAGCTGGCAGCCTTCCGCGACCAGGGTCATCGGGATTGGCGGACCATCCTGCTGCACCGCGCCACGGAACTGGCGCCGGGCGGGCGGCTGGTGCTGGTCAACTTCGGCAAGGACGAAGAGGGCCGCTACCTCGGCAACACTGAGGGCGTGCCCATGTTCGATAGCTTCAATGCCCTGTGGCAGAGCTTCCTCGACGAGGGGCAGATCACCGCGGACGAGTATCGGGCCATGACCCTGCCGCAATACTACAACACGGTGGAGGAGTTCTCGGCTCCGCTGACCGACCCGTCGGAGCCGGCCTACCAGGCGGGCCTCAGGCTGGAGGCGATCGAGACGCGAGTCACGCCCTGTCCCTACCGCCTGGCCTTCGAGGGCCACGGGGACGCGTCGCGCTTCGCACGGGAGTACATTCCCACCCTGCGCTCCTGGACACAGAGCACATTCCACGGCGCGCTTTCGCCCACACGGACGGCGGACGAGCGCCGCGCCTTGATCGAAGCCTACTACTACGACTACGAGCGCATGGTGCGGCAGGCTCCCAGCGGGCACGGAATGGACTATGTCCATATTTACATGACCGTCCGTAAGGACGGCTGAGGGTAGGAGAAAGCTGCAATGAGTGTCGGTTTTGCCGTGCTGATGGGCCTTGGGATGGCCATCACTCTCGGCGTGCTCTTCACCGGGCTGATCGCCATGGCGCGCGGCGGCGAGTTCAATGACAAATACGCCAACAAGCTGATGCGCGCGCGCATCGTGGCGCAGGCCGTCGCGCTGCTGTTCTTCGCGCTGGCCATGCTGACGTCCAAGGGCTGAAAAAGATGGTTCAACTCACCCGCATCTACACCCGAGGTGGCGACAAGGGCAAAACCTCGCTCGGCAACGGCAGCCGCGTGGCCAAGCACAGCCCGCGGGTCGCGGCCTACGGCACGGTCGACGAATGCAATTCCGTCATTGGCCTGGTGCGCTTGCACACCAGCGATGAGGCTGACGCAACGCTGGCCCGCATTCAGAACGACCTCTTCGATCTCGGGGCCGATCTCTGCACGCCGGAGGAGGAGGCGCCGGCCTATCCGCCGCTGCGCATCACGGCCGCGCAGGTCGAGCGGCTGGAGCAGGAGATCGACGTCATGAATGCCGAGCTCGAGCCGCTGCAGTCCTTCGTGCTGCCGGGCGGAACGGCCGCTTCGGCCCATCTGCATCTCGCGCGCACGGTGGCCCGTCGGGCGGAGCGGGAGATGACGTCGCTGGCCGACGACGAGGCAATCAATCCGGAGGCCGTGCGCTTCATCAACCGCCTCTCGGACCTGCTTTTCGTGATGGCACGCTTCCTCAACGACAAGGGGCGCCAGGACGTGCTTTGGGTGCGGGGCGAAAACCGCTGAAAACCTTGCCGAAGTGACCGGAATCAGGGCTTTTCCACGGCGATTGACTCGCTATTGTCATAGACTTATGTTGCGCCCGCGAAAAGCACGCCTCGTCCGACATGGAGACGCGCAAAAATGCCGTCCCTGTCCATGGAAAACACTCACGACATAAGGATCCGAGGGGGGAAATGAAGGTTCTTGTCCCGGTCAAGCGGGTGATCGACGCTTACGTGAAGGTCCGCGTCAAGGCGGACGGCTCCGGCGTCGAGACGGCCAACGTCAAAATGTCCATGAACCCCTTCTGCGAGATCGCCGTGGAAGAAGCCGTGCGCCTCAAGGAGGCGGGTATCGCCAGCGAGATCGTCGCCGTGTCCTGCGGCGTGCAGCAGTCGCAGGAGACCATTCGCACGGCCCTGGCCATGGGCGCCGACCGCGGCATCCTGGTCACCAGCGATCAGCCGCTGGAGCCGCTCGGCATCGCCAAGCTCTTGAAGGCGATCGTCGACAAGGAGCAGCCGGAGCTGGTCATCCTCGGCAAGCAGGCGGTCGACAACGACAACAATCAGACCGGCCAGATGCTGGCCGCGCTGCTCGGCTGGCCGCAGGGCACCTTCGCCTCCAAGATCGAGCGCCAGGACGGCGAGCTGAAGGTCACCCGCGAGATCGACGGCGGGCTGGAGACCCTGACGCTCAAGCTTCCGGCCGTGGTCACCGCCGACCTGCGCCTCAACGAGCCGCGCTATGCCTCGCTGCCCAACATCATGAAGGCGAAGAAGAAGCCGCTGGAGACCATGACGCCCGAGGATCTCGGCGTTGATGTCATGCCGCGCCTCACGGTGGTCAAGGTGACCGAGCCGCCGGCGCGCCAGGCCGGCGTCAAGGTCGCCGACGTGTCGGAGCTGGTCAGCAAGCTCAAGAACGAAGCCAAGGTCATCTAGGCCGAAACCCCATAGGCGCAGGGAAAAGCGAGCATCATGAGCATTCTTGTCATCGCAGAGCAGGCCGAGGGCGAACTGAACGCCCAGACGCTCAACGCGATCGCCGCGGCGAAAGAGATAGGCGGCGACATTCACGTGCTGGTGGCCGGCCAGAACTGCGGCGCCGCCGCAGAGGCTGCGGCCAAGATCGACGGCGTATCCAAGGTCTTGAAGGCCGATAGCGCGGAATACGCTCACGGCCTGGCCGAGAACCTGGCGCCGCTGGTGGTCAAGCTGGCGGGCAACTACAGCCACCTGCTGGCCGTGGCCAACACCTTCGGCAAGAACCTGATGCCGCGGGTCTCCGCGCTGCTCGACGTGCAGCAGATCTCCGACATCTCCGGCGTCGAGTCGGCCGACACCTTCGTCCGCCCGATCTATGCCGGCAATGCCATGGCAACGGTGCAGTCGGGTGACCCGATCAAGGTGGTCACCGTTCGCACCACGGCCTTCGAGCCGGTGGCGGCGGAAGGCGGCTCGGCTGCCATCGAAGACGTCGAGAGCGTCGGCGACGCCGGCCTTTCCAGCTTCGTCGGCCAGGAATTGACCCAGTCCGACCGGCCGGAGTTGACCAGCGCGCGCATCGTCATCTCAGGCGGCCGCGGCATGCAGTCCGGCGACAACTTCGTCATGCTGGAGCGGCTGGCCGACAAGCTGGGCGCCGCCGTCGGCGCCAGCCGGGCCGCCGTCGACGCCGGCTTCGTGCCCAACGACTATCAGGTCGGGCAGACCGGCAAGGTCGTCGCCCCCGATCTCTACATCGCCGTCGGTATCTCCGGCGCCATTCAGCACCTGGCCGGCATGAAGGACTCCAAGGTCATCGTCGCCATCAACAAGGACGAGGAGGCGCCGATCTTCCAGGTTGCCGACTATGGCCTGGTGGCTGACCTGTTCCAGGCGGTGCCGGAGCTTGAGAAGGAACTCGGAAGCTGAGCCGCCGACAGTCGCGCGGAGCGCAGCGGATCACGATCGAGAGACAAGCCATGATCGCCGATAACAAGGATGTACCTTACCCCTCGGAGATCGCCACAGTCGGCGTGATCGGCGCGGGCCAGATGGGCCGCGGAATTGCGGAGGTTGCCGCCTTGGCCGGGCTCAAGGTCCGCTTGAGCGATATCGGCGCCGAGCAGCTCGGCCGCGCGGTCGAGACCATCGAGAAGCATCTGACCCGTCAGGTCAGCCGCGAGCGCATCACCGAGGACGATAAGCTGGCCGCGCTTGGCCGTGTCTCGACCGCCACCGAGCTCGATAGCCTGGGCGACTGCGATGTGGTGATCGAAGCGGCCGTCGAGGACGAGGCGATCAAGCGCGAGATCTTCCAGAAGATCTGCCCGCTGGTGAAGCCCGAAGCGCTGATCTGCACCAACACCTCATCGATCTCCGTCACCCGCCTGGCCTCGGTGACCGATCGGCCCGAGCGCTTCATGGGCCTGCACTTCATGAACCCCGTGCCGGCGATGCAGCTCGTCGAGCTCATCCGCGGGATCGCCACCGACGAAAAGTCCTTCTCCTTGATCCGCGAGCTGGCGGAACGGATGGGCAAGACCCCGGTGGCGGCGGAGGACTTCCCTGCCTTCATCGTCAACCGCATCCTGCTGCCGATGATCAACGAGGCGGTCTACACGCTCTATGAGGGCGTCGGCTCGGTTGCCGCGATCGACACCGCCATGCGGCTCGGCACCAACCATCCCATGGGGCCGCTTGAGCTCGCCGACTTCATCGGCCTCGACACCTGCCTCGCCATCATGCACGTGCTTTACGATGGCCTGGCCGACAGCAAGTACCGGCCCTGCCCGCTGTTGGTGAAGTACGTCGATGCCGGCTGGGTCGGCCGCAAAGCGGGCCGCGGCTTCTACGACTACTCGACCGAACCGCCCGTTCCGACGCGGTAGCGGTTCTCGGTCCACAACCAACAGCCTTCCCTGAGACGCAGCCCGCGTCCGACACAACGCTCTCTGACGGGCCGCGGCGGCGCTGTTCCCAATTCCCGTCATGCTTGGGCGAGGCCCACTGGGCCGTTAGGCCCCGATAATCCGAGGGGGGCCGAGTTCCGAGCATCCACGGAAAGGCTTGGCGCGGGCTGATGGGTGGATCCTCGGGACGCACCGCGTTGCGGTGCGCCCAAGGATGACAACGGTAGGGGCCACGGACGGCACAGCACCAACGCTTGTCACCCCGGCCCCCGAGCCGGCCCCCGAGCCGGGGTCCACGTCTAAGCCAGCGCAAGCTTCACCATGGTTCCCGGCTCGCGGGCTTCGCCCTTGGCCGGGATGACATCCCGAGGGAAATCGACCCACTAGGCCCCGTCCGCCGGGGCGTCAGGAAGGCGCTGGTTAAGTTGATGTCGAGGCCGTAGCGCCAAAGCTCGTTGGGCACCTCGCGCAGCGGCAAGGACGGCGTGTCCCGGCCGACCTGAACCATCCCGGCGTTGTTGACCAGGATGTCGAGCGGGCCCAGCGCCGCCTCCACCGCATCGATCAAGCCGGTCACTGCGGTTGCGTCGGTCAGATCGGCGGGTTTTGCGAAGCTCTCGTCGTTGCTACCGCCGAGCTCTTCGCGGCGGTCATGAATCCGGTCCGTCGTCGAGGTGATCGCCACCTTCGCCCCGGCGGCGCGAAGGAGTCGCGCGGTGGCAAAACCGATACCGCCCGCACTACCGGCGCCAGTGACCAGCGCAACCTTCCCTGCAACGCCTGCCATCGCATTCTCCCGACCCGCTGTTTTTTGGGCACCTGACGGTGCCGCACTGTTCCATCCTGTGCAACCGGTTAGAAGGGTGACAGATTGGACCGGTTACATGGGTGACAGTCTTTTTGTTTTGTTCTCGTGCTTTCGTGCGCCTTTTGGCGGGCGGA
>JANQMX010000075.1 GCA_028279885.1 Rhodovibrionaceae bacterium
ATGCTTGCTGGCCTCCAATCCCAGCAAGCAGGGTGAATCAGATCACCACCCGATTTGGGAAGGCTTTTTCGATTCGGAAAAACACGGAAAAGCTCTAGGGGCTCCCAAAATCGCAGCGGTGCTTCCAGCTCGTTGCGCTCACGTCGTCGTACCAAAGCCCGTCGATGTTGCGGAAAATTTTTCTTCGCACATGCAGCAAACTGTGTTTCACTTCAGTAATAAAAAATTCTCATGAGGGGGTGAAACGCTCTTCTGTCCAAAGGGAGAGCTAATCAATGGAACAGGAAGTGGCTGAGTTGGCGGCG
Organism: Rhodovibrionaceae bacterium; assembly: GCA_028279885.1. Classification (GTDB taxonomy): domain Bacteria; phylum Pseudomonadota; class Alphaproteobacteria; order Kiloniellales; family DSM-21159; genus JANQMX01. The sequence continues at coordinate 306 of JANQMX010000075.1, forward strand.
AAAGTCGCCGCGCTCGAGGAGGCAGGCGGTTGGACCACCACGGTCAATATGGAGGTCTTCTACTGGTGGTGCATCGCCTTCATGTTTGTCATTCACGCCGGTTTTCTCGCCTACGAAATGGGCGCGTCGCGCAAGAAGAACGTGTTGGCGTCAGGCATCAAGAACATCCTGGCCTTCGCGTTCATGATCCCGACCTTCTTCTTTTTCGGCTGGTGGTTCTATCTCGCATCCCCCGGCGGCCTGCCGGACTTCTCGATGGAGACGGGCGGCGTGCCCTGGTCGGACGCCATGGGCCCGAACCTGGCCGATAACGCGACGGGTATCTTCTGGGGGGCCTTCGCGCTCTTCGCCGCGACCACGGCCTCGATTTTCTCGGGCGCGGTCATCGAGCGCATCAAGCTCTCGGGCTTCCTCATCCTCGCCATCCTGCTCGGCTCGGTGGTCTGGATCATCGGCGCCTCCTGGGCTTGGCACGGCGACGGCTGGCTCTTGACCGAATTCGGCTGGCATGACTTTGGCGCCGCGGGTGCCGTGCACATGATCGCCGGTTTCTTTGCGCTCGGTGTCTTGATCAACCTCGGCCCGCGCATCGGCCGCTTCGCCCCCGACGGCTCCTCGCCGGACGATCTTCTGCCGCACAACGTGCCCATGGCGACCTTCGGCCTGATGCTCCTGATCGTCGGATTCTTCGGCTTCCTCGGCGGCTGCATCATCTACAACGGCTCGGGTCAGTGGACGACGATCTTCGGCAATCAAACCACGCTCTCGTCGGTCGCCTTCAACACGCTGATGTGTTTCGGCGGCGGCATCATCGGCGGCTGGCTCGCCACCCGCGATCCCTTCTGGATGATGTCGGGCGCGCTTGCCGGCATCTTCTCGGCGGCCTCGGGCCTCGACGTTTACTGGCCGCCCTTGGCCTTCCTGCTCGGCGTTTGCGGCGGCATCATCGCACCGCTGGGCGCCAAGTGGCTGGCCGACAAGTTCAAGATCGACGATGCCGTCGGCGCGGTCTCCGTGCACGGCTTCGCCGGCCTGTTCGGCGTTCTGGCCTTCGGTGTCTTCGGCTCCGGCTATCCCAACGGCGACTATCCGGACACCAACTTCATGGGCCAGCTGATCGGTGCGGTGTCCATGCTGCTGCTCGGCTTCGTCCCCGGCTACGTGGTCTCGCTGATCCTCAAGAAGGTCGGCCTGCTGCGCATTCCGGAGAGTGTCGAGATCATGGGCATGGACCTCGCCAAGGTGCCGACCTTCGCCTATCCGGAGGGCATGGAGACGACGCCGACGGCGGCCAAGCCCGCGCCGGCGCAATGACGGCCCCTTCGGCAACGACGATCTAACGCAAAGGAAAGGACGAGACTCATGGGCTCACCCATCGACTCTTGGGAGAACGCGACAGCGATCTTCACCGGCGCCGGCGGCGCCAGCCCGGTGATCATTCTGCTGCTGGCCGTGGTGGTCTGCTTCGGCGCCATCGCCTACGGCGGCATGAAGGAAGAAGAGAGCTACAAGAAGCACAAGTAGGGGCGAACTGCCCACGCTGAACTGGAGACCGGGCCGTCCTGTGCGGCCCGGTTCTTCCTTTCACGCCGGCTCAACAGCTTTGGTCGATTGCCGCGGGATCAGCTCGGCGGCGAGCAGCACCGGCTCCGGGGGTTCCGCCGTCTCGATCCAGCTCGCCAGCGCTTTGGCGGCGCGGCTCCCCATCTCCGAGACCTGCAGCCGGACCGATGTCAAAGCCGGTGCGGTGTAAGAGGAGCTCGGCAGGTCTTCCAGGCCCATGACGGAGACCTCGTCGGGAACGCTGAGGCCGCTCCGCTGTAGCTCGAAGAGCGCCCCCATGGCCAACACGTCCGACAGGCAGAGCAAGGCGCTGTGGCGCGCGCCGCTTTCCAGGATCTTGGCGACGGCCTGGCAGGCGCCTGCGATTGTAATGTCCGCCTCGTAGAGATCGAGCTGCACGTCGAGGTCCAGCGCCTGCAGGCCGGCGAGGCGCGCCCGGGTGCGGTCGTTGTTGAAGGCCGGACCGTGCAGCACGGCGATGCGCCGGTGCTTGAGGTCCACGAGATGCCGCAGGGCCATCTGGGCCGCCGCGCGATTGTCGTAGCCGACCGTCGGCAGGGCATAGGCGGGCTCGTAACAGGAGGTGGCGATGACGGGTATCCGCGTCTTCTGCACCAGCGCCTCGAAGGCTGGGCTGTGCGCCACGCCGGAGACGATCAAGCCTTCGGCGCCGATGTCGAGCAGGTTGCGCGCCTTTTCGACCTCGATCTCCGGGTCGTTGTTGGTGGTGGCGACGACGACTGACAGCGCGTGCTGCGCCATCTCGTTCTCGATGGCATCGAGAAAGCGGGCGAAGATCGCGTTGTCCAAGGTGGGAACCAGTGCGCCAATCACTCGGGTGCGGCCCGAGTTGATCGCCCGCGCGGCGGCGCTGGGGACGAAGCGCAGCTCGTCGATGGCCGACTGAACCCGGTCGCGGGTCTTCGCCGACACGGCCGTCGGCATGTTGAGCACGCGCGACGCGGTGGCGACGGACACCCCTGCCTTGCGGGCCACGTCCCTGAGATTGGCGCGTTTTTTCCGACTCGTCAGGTCCATCGAGGCTCAGGCTAGCGCAGGGAAGCAGGCGTTCATAGATATAGAATTTGACTCTTGTAACTAGTTACATGCAATAATGTAACTAGTTATATGGGCCCGTATGCTGAGAAATGTCGCTTTCTGCCCCCATACGCACATTCAGCAACGTCGGCTTTCACGCGGCGCGGCGCAGCTTTGCGGGCTTTCCTGACGCTAGCCTCTGCCGCAAGAGTCTCGCGCCGCGCGAGGCCATACCAAACGAGCTGAAGCAGGGAGACCTCCTCTCGATCGAGGGTCTGGCCACCGGCGAAAGGCTCTCGCTTCTCGTCTTCGACGAACGCGGTGCGATCTCGCCCGACCTGCTCGGGCTTGCCGGTGGCTCGGCCATCTCTGTCAGCGACTTCGACAGCGCCGCCCTGCTCGGTTGGATCGCGGCGCAAGGTGGCGACCCGGCGATGGCGCTGTCGGCGGCAGAGGTCCAAAGCGACGGCGAGATCCTGGTGCTGAAGGCCCAAGGCGACTGCACGGTCTGGGTCCTTCGCCCGCTCGCCGTTTCAGAGCTGGTCGGCGGCGGTGCGGGCGGACTGGTAACCCTTGCCCACCAGCCGCGTGCGGCGTCGCCGATCGACCGTCTGCCGCCACCACTCGGCGCGCTGCGCGAGGAATTCACCGTCGACCGTGGCACCGCGCGAGCCTATGCACTGCGCGCCGGTGAGACGGTGCAGATCATCGACATGGAAGGCCAGCAGTGCTCCGACTTCGTCGCCTTCCGCAGCGCTGACCTGGCGCGTGGCGAAGAAAGCCTGATCGACAGCACCGCCACCCGCTCCATGGTGCGGGGCGCCTATCCCGGGCCCGGTCTGTTCGACAAGTTCTACGACCAGGAGATGCGCCCGCTTCTGCGGGTGCTGCAGGATACCTGCGGGCGGCATGACACCTTCGGCCTGGCCTGCACCGCCCGCGGCTATGAGGAGCGTGGCTTCCCGGGCCACCTGAACTGCTCCGACAACATCTCGGGTGCGGCGGCGCCCTACGGCGTCGCCCGGCGCGCCGCCTGGCCGGCGATCAACTTCTTTTGGCGCACCTGGATAGACCCGCACAGCAACCATCTGCTGACCGAGGAGTCCCACTCGCGGCCGGGCGACTACGTGGCCATGCGTGCCATGGACGATCTGCTCTGCGTCTCCACGGCCTGCCCCGACGACATCGATCCGATCAACGGCTGGAACCCCACCGACATTCACGTGCGCATCTACCAGGCCGATGCGCCGATACGACGCGCCGTCGCGTATCGCGAGAAGGAAGACGCGCCCATGGCGATCAGCGAGGACTCCGCCTTTCACGCGCGGCTCGCCCCCTTGACCGAACACTTTGCCCCGGCGCGCGATCTTTGGGCGCCGGTGTCCTTCCCGGCGGTCGGCACCATCGGGGAATACTGGGCCTGCCGCGAGGCGGTGACCGTTCAAGACATGAGCGGCCTGCGCAAGTACGACGTGATCGGGCCCGACGCCGAGCGCCTGCTGCAAAAGGCGATGACCCGCGACATCGCCAAGCTGGCGGTCTGGCGCGGCACCTACTGCCTGATGTGCGACGACGCCGGCTCGGTGATCGACGACGGCACCCTGTTTCGTCTCGCACCCCAGCTTTTCCGCTGGTGCTGCGGCAGCGAGGAAAGCGGCCGCGCGCTGGTCGCCCTGGCCGACCGGGAGGGCCTGCAGGTCCGCGTCCATGCCATGCGCAACGCCCTGCCGAACCTCGCTGTGCAGGGGCCGAAGTCGCGCAACCTCCTGCGCAAGATCGTCTTCACCCAGCCGCACGTGCCCGCGCTCGATCAGCTCAAGTGGTTCGGGGTGACCGTCGCCCGCCTCGGCGACCGCGAGGGCGTCCCCTTCATGCTGAGCCGCTCGGGCTACACCGGCGAGCTGGGCTACGAGCTGTTCTGCGCCAAGTCGGACGCCGTGGCACTATGGGACGCGGTGATGGAGGCGGGTGAAGAGTTTGGCATCACGCCGATGGGCTCCGCCGCCCTGGAGATCATCCGCATCGAGGCGGGTCTCGCTGCTGCCAACGCCGAGTTCGGGCCGGGCGTGGATGCCCTGGAGGCCGGGCTCGGCTTCGCGGTCAGCCTCGGCAAGGCCGACTTCATCGGCAAGGCGGCGCTGGAACGCAACGCCGAAGCGCCGCGCCGTGTCCTCAAGGGCCTGCTGCTCGACTGCGATGACGTCCCGAGCCATGGCGCAACGGTCTATCTCGGCGAGCGGCCGGTGGGCGTCGTCACCTCGGCCACCCGCTCGCCGAGCTTGGAGCGTGCCATCGCCATGGCGCGGCTCGCCGTCGAGCATGCCGAGACCGGTACGGCGCTTGAGGTCGGCCAGATGGACGGCCGCATGAAGCGCCTGAGCGCCACTGTCACCGACATTCCCTTCATCGACCCGCAACGCACGCGGGCCCGAGCCTGAACGAACCCTGCCTGAACGAACAAAGCAAACGACAGAGGAGGTTGGATATGAAACAGATGAAAACGTTCGCTGCGGCGATGGTCCTGGCGCTCGGCTCGACCGGCGCCATGGCCCAGGAAAAGGTGATGATCGGTGAGCCGAGCTGGCCCGGCGCCAAGATCATGGCCAACCTGATCGGTCAGATCATCGAGGGACGCCTGGGCGGCGAGGTCGACTATGCACCCGGCGCCAACGCCGTCATCTTCGCCGCCATGGACGGCGGCCGCGGCGACATCGACGTGCATCCGGACGTCTGGCTGCCCAACCAGGCGTCTTTCACCGACGAGTATGTCGATCAGAAAGGCACGGTGGCGCTGAGCTCCGGCTCCTACGAAGGCCGCACCGGCTTCTGCACGCCGACCTACATGGCCGAGCAGCACAACATTAAATCGGTCTTCGATCTCGCCACCCCGATGGCGCAGGAGCTCTTCGACAGCGACGGCGACGGCATGGGCGAGATTTGGGTCGGCGCCTCCGGCTGGGCCTCCACCAACGTGCACCGGGTCAAGGTTCGCGACTACGGCATCGAGACCTTCCTCGAGCCCGGCACCGAGGACGAGACCGTCTTCTACTCCCGCCTCAAGGACGCGGTGGACCAAGAGAAGGGCGTGGTCTTCTACTGCTACAAGCCGCACTACGTTCACGCGCTCTACGACGTCACCATGATCGAGGAGCCGCCCTACGATCCGGCGCAGTTCACGATGATCCAGCCGGACCAGGACGCCGACTGGTTCAACAAGTCGAGCATCACCACCGGCGACATCGTCAAGACGGTGACCGTGGCTTATTCGAAGTCGCTTGAGACCCGCAATCCGGCGGCCGCCTCCTTCCTCAGCAAGATCGACATGGATGCCGACGAGCTCTCGAAGCTGACCTATGCGGTGGTCGTTCAGGGCGAGGAGATCGACAAGGCCGTCGCCGAGTGGATCGACGCCAACGGCCAGACGGTCGACGGCTGGCTCGGCCTCACCGTCAACTAAGCGCTGGCAGCTGAGCGTCGGCCACTGAGTGGCGTCCACTGAAAGGTCGCCACTCCTCCTTTTCCATCTGATTGACGTCGCGGCGGCTCAGCCGCCGCGGCGCACCGCGAGGCGATCATGGACCAAGACATCGCGATCGATGCGCGTGGCGTTTGGAAGATCTTCGGCGAACGGGCGCAAGAGGCGCTGGCGGCCATTCATTCGGAGGGCTTGGGCAAGCCCGAGGTGCTGACCCGCTTCAACTGTGTGGTCGGCGTCGCCGATGCCTCCTTTCAGATCGAACGCGGCGAGCTGTTTTGCGTCATGGGGCTCTCAGGCTCCGGCAAGTCGACCCTGGTGCGCCACGTCAATCGCCTGTTGGAGCCCACAGCCGGTCAGATCCTGATCGGCGACGAGGACGTCATGGGCCTGTCGGACGAGGGCTTGCGCAAGTTGCGCAACCACCGGGTCGCCATGGTGTTTCAGAACTTCGGCCTGATGCCCCATCGGACGGTGCGCGACAACGTCGCCATGCCGCTGGAAATCCGCGGCACCGGCAAGGCGCGCCGCTGGGAGGAGGCCGACCGCGTGCTCGCGATGGTCGAGCTGACCGGTTGGGAGGACAAGTACGCCCACGAGCTCTCCGGCGGCATGCAACAGCGCGTCGGCCTGGCCCGCGCCATCGCCTCCGATCCCGAGATCCTGCTGATGGACGAGCCCTTCTCGGCGCTCGACCCGCTGATTCGCAAGCAGCTCCAGGACCAGTTCATGGAGCTGTCGCGGGCGCTCAAGAAGACCACCATGTTCATCACCCACGATCTCGACGAGGCCATTCGCATCGGCCACCGCATTGCCATCATGAAGGACGGCCGCATCGTTCAGATCGGCACGCCGGAGGAGATCATCCTCAATCCGGCCGACGACTATGTCGCCGACTTCGTCGCCGGCATCTCCAAGCTGAAGATGATCTTCGCGCACGCGGTGATGAAGCCGGTCGAGGAGTTCGAAGCGACCCACGGCAAGCTGCCCGACGACGCCCATGAAGCGCATCCGGAGATGGACCTGAGCGCCTTGATGGACCTCTGCGTCGACGGCCACGGCGTGGTTGCCGTCACCGACGGCGGCAAGACGGTGGGTGTGATCAACCGCGTGGGGCTGATCCGCGCCATTCAGGAAAGCCAGGCCTAGAGCGGCACGAGAGGACCGAGAGATGGAGCACATCAAGCCGGACACCGCCAAGCGCCTCGATGCCCTGATCGGGGAGTTCGTTGGCCAGAGCCAGGACTACTACCGCAAGATCTTCGCCCACATGATGGCGGCGCCGGGCTACCGCTTCACGCTCAACCCCGCGGCCGCGCTGCTCGGACCCATTTGGTACGGCGCGCGTGGCCTCTGGTCTTGGTTCCTGGGCTTCCTCCTGCTCGAGACACTGGCCTTCATCCAGATCGGCCGCGGGCTGTTCGGCGATCTCGGCCGCGAGTTCCGCGAACGGGCCGACCGGATCGCCGAGACGCTGGACCTCAGGCGACAGCAGATCGAAGCGGCCGAGCAATCCGGTGCCGCCTCGCTCGATGCCTTGCGGCGGGCGGCCGAGTCGCTCGAGACCGCGCTCGCCGACGCCCAGGCGGCTGCCGCCCAGGCCGACGAAACCGGCTTGACCAACGTGGCCGTCGGCCTCGCGCTGCTCGTGCTCTTCAAGTTCATCGCCTCGGCCCTCGCCAACTGGACCTTGGAGGGACAGTTCGCGCGCTGGCGCTCGGACAAGTCGGTGGCGCAGGGCTGGTCGCTGCCGCGGCTGGGGATCGCCATCGGGCTGTTCGCCGCGGTGGTCGGGCTGTCCACGGTCAAGTTCGCGCAGCCGGACGCCATCGACCTGCTCAAGGCCTTTCCCACCGATCGCGATTGGCGGCTCACTGTCGGCGACGGCATCCAGGCCGCCTTCGACTGGACCAAGATCGTCGGACGGGGCTTTTTCGACGGCCTGACCTTCGGCATGCGCACGCTGCTCGACTGGCTGGAGGTCGTGCTGGTCGATACGCCCTGGCCGGTGGTGGCCTTGGTGATCGTGATGCTGGCCTTCCTGTCGGCGGGCCCGCGGGTGGCGATCTTCACCGGGGCGGCGCTGGCCTACCTCGGCCTCTTGGACTTCTGGGAGAAGTCCATGACCACCATCGCCCTGCTGGGTGCTGCGGCGATGATCTCCATCACCCTCGGCATTCCGCTCGGCATCTTCTGTGCGCGGCGCCCCAAGGTCTTTGCGGTGGTGCGTCCGATACTGGATTTCATGCAGTCGATGCCGTCCTTCGTCTATCTCATTCCGGTGGTCGCCTTCATCGGCTCCGGCAAGCCGGCCGGCGTGGTCGCCACCATGATCTTCGGCAGCCCACCGGTCATCCGCTTCACCGTGCTTGGCCTGCAGCAGGTGCCGCAGGCGGTGCGGGAGGCGGCCTTGGCCTTCGGCGCGACGCCGAGCTATCTGCTGTGGCGGGTCGACCTGCCTTTGGCCGCCCGCACCATCATGGCCGGCGTCAACCAGACCATCCTGCTGTCGCTGGCCATGGTGGTGGTCGCCTCGCTGATCGGCGCCAAGGGACTGGGCGAAGACGTGCTGGAGGCCTTGCAGTTCGCCGCCGCGGGCCAAGGCATCCTGGCCGGCCTCGCCATCCTCTTCTGCGCCCTCATCCTCGATCGCATCGTCGCCGGCAAGCGGCAGTAGGGAGAGAGTCGAGGCTAGCGCGGACATTTGATCGGAGCTCTGGGTGTGCCCCCCTACGCGCCGTGCGCTTCGGCGCGGCATCCGCTTCGCACGCTTCGGCGCGTCGCGCCGTAGCTAGTTTTTGCTTTGTTGAAATCAGCGAAGGCGGATGGCGCGCCCGGGAAGATTCGAACTCTTAACCTCCTGATCCGTAGTCAGACCGCATAGGCGGTGCGACATCAACTCTGTCGCGGAACTAATAGGATCAAAGTTTCGGATGTCCTGCGTTCAGGAGTGCAGTCTACGTCCAAGATGAATACTGGTCGTGTCCTGAAACTCTTGATTGGACATGAAGCCATATTGCTTGCCTTGATGTCCAATGAAGTTGATCGCGTATGGTGACAGTGCTCGGTGTAAGGCATCCCCTTGCCTGTATATTCTCAATTCATATCGGCTTTCACCTATTCGTGAAATAGCGGCAATATCACCTTCGCGAGCAACGCCAGTGTATCTGTAGGGACCAGTGCCAAGGCGAAAGTCAAGGTTGTTTTCAGCCTCAAATGTAACGCGAATCTCTTCGGTACGATCTATGTCAACAAAATTCATTTCGATCATGCAAGAGTATGTCCGCTTGTATCCCCGAGCATTCAGAATTGTGAGCGCGGGGAAAAAGTCATAGCAATCCCGGCTCAGCCAAAAATACTGCGTGCCTTTTCCTGCATTGCTTCCAGGTGCGGCGTTGATGCGAGCCGTGTCAGCATGACCAAGGCGCAGTATCATTGTAACTTCGTCCGTTTCATCAAGAACAATTGTGCTGCTTTCTTCGTCGTAGAGTAGCTGCCACGCTGGGGCGGTTCTGTCAGCGAGGTTAGGTTGATATATGTCCCAGTGTTGAGAGAGCATGTTAGAGATCATGTCATCCCAGGAGAAACCAAGCCCACTTGTTGTGGGCCTATCTAGCAGGACAGCCATTTCCACATTCTGCGCCATGCCAGGGCCTGTGAAGTTACCACTCGTCACAACGAGCATTTCGCCGTCATTGGTCTTTGACCCATAGCTCTTCGCATGCATCAAACGCTTGCGATTAACGATATGGACTTCGGCACCGCAATCGAGGAGTTCTGCAACGACTTGCTTGGAGCTAAGATTTTGCCTGGTACTGCCTCCAAAGATCGCCACGACACGGCCCCCGTTTTCGACATGGTGTCTGAAGACGGGATAGAACCGCACGCCTCCGTTGTAGTTCGCAAACCCTGACATGATGAAGAGCGTACCTTCACCGAGCGTGTGGTCGCGAAGCCAGACACGTTCCAGGATCGATACCAAGCCTTTGCTTTGGCCTGTCGCATACACGTTAGGGTGTAAGGTGAGCTCGTTCATGCAGCACGCAACACGACAAGCGTTTCCGCGGCAACGGCGTTGCTGACGTGGTATCCATAGCGGCGATAGGTTTGGAGCGGGATCAGCTCATCGATTCGCCATCCTTCGGCTTGAGCGAGATTGGCCAAGTGCGATGGCGTATCAATATCCCGGCGATTCCCGCCAATGGTGGTATGGTTGTGTCCGACAATGAGGCCGTAACGGGCACCCGGTTTCATCACTTGCCGCACGCTTCCGAAGCTACGCTTCATCGCCGAGAAGTATCGGTAAAGGAGTGCAGGCACGGCCTTTCTACGGAAGCCATCATCCGGACCAAGTGTTTGAAGCAACTCGAGGCAAACACTGGCTTCTTCGCCTGGAAGATCTGCCGCATTGGCTTGTAGCTGAAGGGGGAGTTCGCGCTTTGAATTGCCGCGCATTTCGCGACTGCCAATGAGCTCTGATTCTTTTTCCAGGATGCGCGCGGGAGATAAAAGCCCAAGCCAGACCAAGGAGAGACGCTGGGTGTCGATATACGGCAGCGCCATCGCATAGGGCGGGCTTGTTATGGCGGCATCGAACAGTCGACCGCCACGCTCGATCGATAGGTGAGCAACGTCCTGCTTGGCAGCATCACAGTGATGGCCACAGGTTCCAACGACGGTCTGTGCGGCTTTCAGGCGTTCAACGAAAGTATGCGCCGCACCTAGAAACGCTGACCAAAATGGCTCTTCCGGGAGTGTCGACTTACGGCGGCGTATGCGTAGGTCTTTTGGGTCTTGCTGAGAATATTCGCGCAGAAGGTCGCTTGCGATAGTCAGAAAAACAGGCGCAAGCGCGCCTGCGATGCGCTCGATTTCCTTGCGAGCGCATTCAATTGTGGAGAGAATCGAAGATTCAAACCAGGAGTCCAAATATGCGTAGCGGTCGTTACCCGGGTGTGTCTCCACAGATGAAAGCGCCTTGAGTGATAGCTCGGAAAGCTCTCCAAAGACACGTTCAAACTGACTTGCGGGCGTGCGAAGTGCCAAAAGCTTCGCGTTGGCCATATGGACTGCTAAGGGGTTGATATCAGTACCAAAACCAACGGCCCCGAGGTGCGCGCACTCGACAAGCGTAGTTCCGCTTCCGCAAAAAGGGTCAAGCACATGTTGACCCTCTTGAACGCCAAAGATGTTCAGGAGCGCCCTAACGACCTGCGGATTAAACTTGCCTTTGTATTCGTGAAGGCCGTGCACTGAGTAGCGGGTTGCCTGCCGGTTCTTTCCGTTCCGTGCAGCCTCTTCGAGCTTTGACTGCGTGGTGGGCCTAGAGCCTTGGCCGTTGATCGTTGCGGAAAAGTAGGTCAACCGCCTAGCCGCAAGGTCTTCGCAAGCGTCGTCAACTTTGAGGCCTGCCTTGGCCTCCCGCACAGATGAGGGACACAACAAGGCTGCCACCTCGCGTTCCGCTAAGTCACGTTCGTAAGGGAAATATTTATAGGAGTGCCAGACGAGGTGCATTAATCCACCTCTTTGCGTAGGATCAGAACGGTTTCAGTTTTTATATTGGCGTGGGAAAGATTGAACGACTTGCGGCTCGCAGATAGAACACGCTCCGTTGCGAAGTAGCGCGAAAATCCGAGCTCTTGGCCAACTTGCTCGACAATGTCGGCGTTATTGACTATTTCGCCATGAATACGCGAGCGTCCAACGACGAAACAAACGAACCCTTTCCGAGCAACAACTTTGTCAAGCAGCCTAAATGTCTTGCTCATTTGGTCAACGAAGTGCTCTTTGGTGTGATGGTTCTTCTTGAAGAAGTGAGCACGTGCACCGATTTCCTGCGCCTTGACGAACAAGGGATCGAACCCAAGCCACCACATTCTATACTTGTGGTATAGCCAATATTCGTAGGCATTTGGGTACGGCGGTGAAGTAATCACTAAGCCTACCGGCGCTTGAATTTGATCTGGACTCACCTTGAGGGTGTTTGCTTCAATCACCTTTGCCGGTAGGAGCTTATAGTCTCTCGCGCTGAGTGCGGTACGTATGCGTTGCGCAGCGCGAACAAACAAATCCCCAACGCTCTCCGCACTAATATCCTTATTAATCGCGGCGTAGCGCGTGTCACTTTCTTGGTTGGAAACGCGAACGATGATGCTTGAGAGTGCCAAGCGAAGGCAATCTCTTGGTTCTTGCGGCAAATTGGCGATGGCAGCGGTGAGGCGCGCCAGTTCTTCTTGTATTTCTGGCCGAAACCAATGGTCGAGGTTCGGAATCTCGGGAACGCACGGTCTCACGTCACGAGCGATCTCCCGTGCTTTCGCTGCGTAGCCGTCAAGCCGGTCGGGACATGGTTGCGTCTTCACACGACTCATAAGACAGGCAATCGGGTTCAGGTCGACCCCTACTGACCGGACCCCAAAGCGTTGGCTTTCTACTAGCGCCGTGCCGCTACCACAAAAGGGGTCAAAGACCACTGTTCCAGATTGGATCGGCAGATGTCCCAAAAGTGCACGCGGAAGCTCAGCTATAAACTTAGCTGGATAGGCGTGAATGCCTTCGATATCGCTATGGTTGATCCGTTCGGGGAAACTCCAATCGATCTCGTGAAGGGTGCGCACCGTGCCTGCACGATCATTTTCCACTGTCGCAGCATCTGAGTATGATTGCGAATTGTTGAGAAGTTCGGTCAAGCGCCCGCCCTAGTTTTCTTGTTGTGGGCGCACAAGTGGTAGCGTCCCCTGTTGAATTCTTGCCTCTTCTCGCTGCACCAAGTCCGCTACTGCGCGGCGCACAACCTGTGCGAGAGGCACATCATCACGCATAGCAATGGATAGTAACACCGAGTATGCGTGCTCATCCAGGTTGACGGTTAGCCGGGCCGTCTTAGTTTTGCCCTTCGGTCGTGCCATAAACGCAGTTTAGTGCAGCAAAAAACATCGTGCAATTGATGAAGGGTACGTGGCTCAGTTTTGATGTGGGAAAGCACTGGCGTGGTGTCATTGTCAGGACGACGGCTAGCTACAGCGCCCGGGCTTTACAGAGATTTGAGTAAGCCTTCCAACCGGGGTTTGCTCCGTCTCATAGAAGGCGTCTCCATGAAATGGTCAGGGCGTCTGGGTGGTAGGAACGCCATCCGAGTCGATGGGTGCAGGGAGAGCGAAGTATCCCTGCGAGTGATTGACCGGCCATACGGTCTACTGGCACTGAGAAGGTTCGATACCCGGCAAGAGCTGCAGGCCGCGGTATGCAACGGGAGGCGCAGCCGTCGCTTGGGCGACCTTGCCGACCGTGCCCGCTCCACTGTGACCGACGCATCCGACATACGATCCGCCGTATCGAAAAGGCCGATCCGGTGCTTGGCTTGCGCCTGGCCAACTCGGCACTGACCGTGCTCTTTTGCAGTTACCTTCCCGAGCGGATGATCCAGTGGCGGATCGGCGAAAGTGCCCCAGCAAGCCGGGTCATTTAAGCTGTAGAGAGAAGGCCGTGCGTTGTGCCTGGAGAGAAACTGAACCAGCCCTCCTTCGCGCTATGCGCTTCGGAGGACTAGAGGCTACGGAGGGCACGCATTGTCCTATCGACTTCGGGCGCCTTACTGGCGTAAGCCACCCGCCCGGCCTTCGCAGCCGAAGCGGCTGCTTCGGCGGAGTAGGCAAGTTCGAAGAGCAGTAGGGGGCGTCGAGGGGCTTGGAGAGAAACTGAGCCAGCCCTCCTTCGCGCTATGCGCTTCGGAGGACGAGAGGCTACGGAGGGCACGCTTCGCTCTAACGATTTCCGGCGCCTTACTGGCGCAAGCCACCCGCCCGGCCTTCGCAGCCGAAGTGGCTGCTTCGGCGGAGTAGGCAAGTTCGAAGAGCGAAGGATGGCGCGCCCGGGAAGATTCGAACTCCCAACCTCCTGATCCGTAGTCAGACGCTCTATCCAGTTGAGCTACGGGCGCATCGGCCGGGGAAGACCCCGGCGAAGGAGGGGCGGAACCTACGTCAAGGTCTGCTGCCACGCAAGACCAAAGCGGGCGGCGCGCGACCTTTCGAATCCCTCGTTCGTTTCGCGCGATCGGCAGGCTCAATGATCGCCGGATTTGGGACATCCGCGGTGCGAACGTTTAACTACGCATTAACCGCTTAAACGCTTAATTACGCGGGAATTGCTGCTTGTACCGATCCGGGCCATAACCTACACTCGCGCAAAATCGGGAGTCCGACTCCGGGACAAGACGCCTAGTCGTTTGAGACAGAAGAGAAAAAGGCACGGCGTGGGGTCGAAAAATCAGGGTTTGAGAGGCAGAATGTCAGTGCCCCGACGAACCATCCTGGCCGCGTGCGTGGCCGGAATGCTCGCTGGTTGTTCCACCTTCGACGATGTATTCCTGCCGCCGGCCGACGAAGAAGGCACCGAGGTCTTCGCGCAGGGCGTCGCAGGCCCTGCGCTCGGCACCGGCACCTTCGAGCCGGAAGGGGTGACTCCCGGCCAGCCGACCGGCACGGCCGTGGGGCAGCGCGTGCAGCAGCTGCGCGCCGATCTGCAGCGCCTGCAGGGCCAGCTCAGCAACGAGAACGGCCGCCTGCAGCAACTGCGCACCGACGCGCGCAGCACGGCGGGCATCTATCATACGCTGGTCGGCGACATCAACGCGCGCCTCCAGGTCGGCACCACGCCGGGCAACCCCAATCTGGTCGCCATGTGGAACGAGGCGCAGCAGGAGCTGCAGCGCGTCGAGGTGCAGCTCTCTGAGATGACCGGGCTGTCCAACGACAGCGCTTCGACCTCGAGCTTGGCCGCCTATATGCTCGGGGCGACGCGGGCGACCTACGGCCTCTCGGGCGCCGTCGACGAAGATCACCGGCAGCTCGCGGTGCTGGAGGACGAGGTCAACCAGACCGTCGTGCTGATCGACCGGCTGATGACCGAGCTGACCGAGGACATTCAGCGCACCACCAACTATGCGGCGACCGAGCGCGCCAACCTGACGACCCTGTCGGTCGCCGTGCGCAACGGCGAGTTTCTCGGCGGCAGCCTGGCCAATCGCGCCTTCGGCGTGCCGCCGCCGCCCTTCCCCGGCGGTGGGGCTTCGCTGGTCGGGCGCACCGCGCCGCTGGTCGTCATCCGCTTCGACCAGCCGCAGGTGCAGTACGAGCAGGCCCTGTTCAGCGCCGTCAACCGCGCGCTTGAACGGCGGCCCAACGCCGGCTTCGATCTGGTCGGCGTCGCCCCGGCGGGCGGCACGCCGGCGCAGGTCGCTCTGGCCTCCGGCCGCACTCAGCGCCATGCCGAGCAGGTGCTGCGCTCGCTGATGAGCATGGGCCTGCCGGCGGAGCGGGTCTCCCTGTCTTCGACGACCGCGCCGGCCGCGCAGGTCGACGAGGTGCACGTCTACGTGCGGTGAGTTTTGGATTTGGTGATTAGGTCGTTGCGCCGGCTCACCAGCGACCTTGGCCGGCCAGTCTCTCAAGTGCCGCATCAACTCTCCAAATGTCACCCCGGCCTTGAGCCGGGGTCCATCTTGAAGCCGCGCGCAAGCTGAAACATGGTTCCCGGCTCGCGGGCTTCGCCCTTGGCCGGGATGACGAGATTAGTATGCCTCCGACGTTGACGCGCCGTTCCCCGTGATCCTGGCCCGCGTCTCGTTATCCCCTGGACTTGTCTCTTTTGCGGGCCAGTTTCTCGCTAATAAGCAGTGGGAGACGAGACCATGGGCGCAAGACCGTTCTTTCTTGCTTTAGCCGTTTTGGCCCTGCTTTGGGGTTTGCCGCAGCAACAGGCGGCCGCAGACGATTCGACCGACATTCAGAAGGTGATCAGCGACCAGATCGCCGCCTTCCAGCGCGACGACGGCGTCGAGGCCTTTTCCTACGCCTCGCCGGGCATCCGGCGCATGTTCGGCAACGCCGACAACTTCATGCGCATGGTGCGGCAGGGCTACCCTTCCGTCTACCGGCCGCAGTCCTTCGAGTTTCAGGAGGTGGTCGAGATCGAGGGTCGCCTGGTGCAGGACGTTCTCTTCGTCGGCCCGTCCGGGGAGGTCGAGATCGGCTCCTACCTGATGGAGCGGCAGGACGACGGAACGTGGCGCATCAACGGCGTGGTCATGCGCAAGGCCCCGGAGGCGGTGATCTAGCGGGGCCCAATCGCCGTTGCGCACGAAAGCCCGCAGTTAACGCAAATTGTCATCCCGGCCAAGGGCGAAGCCCGCGAGCCGGGAACCATGGAATGACTGGGCGCGGGCGGCGGAACGAGAGGCGAGACGGCCGCAGTCTCTGCGCTGAACGACGACATTCTGCGCCGGCCGATCAATGGACCCCGGATCAAGTCCGGGGTGACGGTTTGTGCTGCGGTACAGCCGGTGCGCCGTTCCGTGCCGGCCCTCTCCTCCTCCCGGCCACCGACGGGATCGTACGCTATGGGCTCGCGTCAGCGAGGTGCATAGCACGGGAGGGGGAGAGGGCTGGACCCGCATGGCGCGCCACCGCTCCAACAACATGCTGCGTTGGTTCAGGCGCGCCCAACAAAAGAGACTTCAGCCGCCGTTGCGCGGCGGCTGCGGCTCCGCTAAGTCACCGCCGTTTGCATCAGACAGTCGGTGACGCATGACTGAGCCGGTCGAGGCGCCTCGCTTCACGAAGAACTTCCCCGTGACCTGGGACCAACTGCACCGGGACGCCAAGGCGCTGGCCTGGCGTTTGGTGGACATCGGGCCTTTCAAGGGTGTCGTCGCCGTCACGCGCGGTGGCTTGGTGCCGGCCGCCATCGTGGCGCGCGAGCTGGAGCTGCGGCTGATCGATACGCTCTGCATCGCCAGCTACGATGAGAGCAGGCAGGGCGAGCTGGTGGTGCTCAAGAGCGTCGCCGGCGACGGCAGCGACTTGCTGATCATCGACGACCTGGTGGATACCGGGAAGACGGCGACCAAGGTGCGCGAGATCCTGCCCAAGGCGCACTTCGCCACGGTTTACGCCAAGCCGGCCGGTCGGCCCTTGGTCGACAGCTTCGTCACGGAGGTCAGCCAGGACACCTGGATCCTCTTCCCCTGGGACATGGAGATGCAGGCAGTGCCGCCGATCGTGCGCTCCCAGCGTTGATTTGTACCAAGGGTCATTGGGAATGACCCTTGTATTGCGTTCAAGCGCCACGCAGGCTGCGCTCCCACTTGGTCGCTAGTCCTTGTTTTCATAAAGTCTTTCGGCCTTATGAAAACGGCGTCCACCAAAGCGCAACGAGGTGCGCTCATTGCGCTTTGGCATTAGGTCCGGCTTTCGACAGGGATGTTGTCGATCAGCCGGGTATCGCCGAGCCAGGCGGCGGCGAAGACCCGCGCCGGCCGGCTGGCGTGGCTGAGGGCCGAGAGATCGTCGGCGGCGCGCAGATCCAGATAGTCCACCTTCGCGAAGCCCCCTTGGCCAAGGCGATGGCGGCCCTCTGCCAACAAGGGCTCGGCTGGTTGAGAGGGGTCTTGCGCTAGGCGCGTCGCGATCGACTGCATGGTGGCGAAGAGCAGCGGCGCCACTTTACGCTGCGCCGGCGTCAGATGCGCGTTGCGGGAGGCGAGCGCGAGCCCGTCGGCTTGCCGCACCGTGCCGACCGGCACGATCTCGACCGGGATGTTCAGGTCGACGACCATCCGCATGACGATGGAAAGCTGTTGATAGTCCTTCTCGCCGAAGAAGGCCTTGTCCGGGAGCGATTGCATCAGGAGCTTGGAGACGACGGTGGTGACACCGTCGAAATGGCCCGGCCGGTGCAGGGCATCCAGGCTGTCGGTGAGGGAAGCGACCGAGACCGACACCGTGGTGGCGAAGTCGGGCGGGTAGATCTCGCTTCCGGGTGGCGCGAAGAGCAGATCGCAGTGCCGCTCGGCCAGCAGCGCGGAGTCCTGCGCTTCCGTCCGCGGATAGCTCTCCAGGTCGTCCTTGCGGTCGAATTGCTTGGGGTTGACGAAGATCGTCGCCACGGCGCGATCGCAGGCCTGCTTGGCGGCGGTCACCAGGGCCAGGTGGCCGTCGTGCAGCGCCCCCATGGTCGGCACCAAGCCGACAGTCTCACCTTGGTTGCGCCAAGCGCGCACGGCCTGCCGGAGGTCGGCGATGCTGCGAACGATCGGCAAGGGGGGTTGCTGGCTCACGGGAAAAGTCCAAAACAAGGAGCGGTGCGAGAGTCGTAGCCGGGCGGGAAGAGGGCTGCAATGCCGCGGAATTGCCTCCTCGTTCTCATAGCCGCATGGCAGAGCTTCCGTTAAGGTCTGGCCATGCTGATCTCTCGCCTCTTCCCCGTCTTCGCTCTCTCCCTGCTGACCGCCTTCGGCCCCGTTGCTCTCGCCCGTGCCGAAGGGCCTGCCCCCGTCCTGGCCGAGCGCCACATGGTCGCCGCCGCCCACCCTTTGGCCAGCGAAGCCGGTCGCGAGATCCTGCGCGCCGGCGGCTCGGCGGTCGATGCGGCCATCGCCGTCCAGGCGGTGCTGGGCCTGGTGGAGCCGCAGTCCTCAGGCATCGGTGGCGGCGCCTTCCTGTTGCACTACGACGGGGATAGCGGCGCGGTCGCTGCCTACGACGGGCGGGAGACGGCGCCGGCCGCCGTACGGGACGATCTTTTCCTCAACGCGGACGGCAGTCCGAAAGGCTTCTTCGAGGCGGTCGTCGGGGGCTCCTCGGTCGGTGTGCCGGGGGTCATCCGCATGCTGGAGCTGGCCCACCAAGAGCACGGCCGCTTGCCTTGGGCGGAGCTCTTCCAGCCGGCCATCGCCTTGGCGGAGGAGGGTTTCGCCGTCACGCCGCGCCTGCACTATCTGATCAGCGTTGACCGCTATCTGGCGACCTTTCCCGAAACCCGACGCTACTTTTATCTGCCCGACGGCGAGGCGCTTCCTGTCGGGCACCGGCTGCGCAATCCCGATTATGCCGAGAGCTTGCGCCTCATCGCCGCGATCGGCGCGGACGGCTTCTACAGCGGTCCTATTGCCGAGGCCATCGTCGCCCGTGTGCGCACTGCCCCGCGCAACCCCGGCCTCATGACCCTGGAAGACCTGGCAGCCTACCAGGCCAAGGAGCGGCCGGCGCTCTGCCGTCCCTACCGGCAATACGAGGTCTGCGGCATGCCGCCGCCGACCTCAGGCGGCATCGCCGTGCTGCAGATGCTGGGGCTGCTCGAACGCTTCGATCTGGCGCAGGCCGGTCCCGAGGCAGTCGAGGCTTGGCATCTCTTGGCCGAGGCCGGGCGCCTCGCCTTCGCCGACCGCAACGCCTATGTCGCCGACAGCGATTTCGTGAACGTGCCGGTCGGGCGCCTCTTGGCGCGCAACTATCTGCGCAGCCGCTCTCTGCTGATGGACCCGGGCCGCAGCCTGGGCGAGGCCAAGCCGGGCGATGTCGGGCAGCGCGCCGCCGTGGTGCGGCAGACGGAGCCACCCTCGACCACGCACTTTTCCATCGTCGATGGGGAAGGCAACGCCGTCTCCATGACCTCCTCGGTGGAGAACGCCTTCGGCTCCCGCCTGATGGCCGGCGGCTTCATCCTCAACAACCAGCTCACCGACTTCTCTTTCCGGCCCGAGGTCGAGGGCCGGCCGGTCGCCAACCGGGTGGCGCCGGGCAAGCGGCCGCGCAGCTCCATGTCGCCGACCCTGGTGCTCGACGAGGAGGGCGGGCTCACCCTCGCCATCGGCTCGCCCGGCGGCAGCCGCATCATCGGTTTTGTCACGAAGGCACTGGTCGGGGTGCTCGACTGGGGCCTGGACGTGCAGAGCGCGATCTCGCTGCCCAATCTCACCAACCGCAACGGCGTCACCGATCTCGAGGCGGGAACCCGGCTCGAAGCGTTGTCTGAGGCGCTTGAGGCGCTCGGACAGGAGGTGCAGATGCGCGGCATGAACAGCGGCCTGCACGGCATCCGCATCACCGACGAGGGCCTCGAAGGCGGCGCCGACCCCCGCCGCGAGGGCGTTGCACTGGGGGACTGAGTTTTCTCGGGCGCGCCGGCGCCGGCTAGCTCGGTGTCTACTCGCGGAGGCGCGCCGCACTGTTCCATCCCCGCTACGCGCCTCGCTCCGCGAGCCCCCATCCGGCCGCCTCACCTTAGACTGTCATACTTGGGCGAGCCGCGAAGCGGCGAGACCCGAGTATCCAGCGGTACGCACGGTCCGAGCTTGTGGCTGGACCCCGGCTGCCAAAGGCTCGCGCTCCGGGACTGCAGGCAGTCCCGGGCTCACCTAAGGGCCGGGGTGACGATCCATAATGCTGAAATGCCAGTGCCCCAGAAAAACCACTACTCCGCGGCGCGGCGGCCCTGCTGTGGTTCGCCGCGCCGCAGGATCAGGCGGAAGCAGGTGCCCTCGCTGTCGCTGCTGAGGAGCTGCAAATCGCCGCCGTGGCTGCGCATCAGCTCCTGGGCGATGGCCAGGCCCAGGCCGCTGCCGCCGCTGCGCGCCGAGCCGACGAAGGGCTTGAAGAGGTTTTGCCGCGCCCGCGGCGGCAGGCCGGGCCCGTTGTCTCGGAAATCGATATAGAGCCGCTCGCCGTTCTCGTCGCTGGCGATGATCAGCTCCGTGGCGCCGGCCTCCAGCGCGTTGCGCCCCAGGTTGACCAGCACGCGGAACAGCTGCTCGCGGTCGGCCTCGACGAAGAGGTCGCCCGGCACCTCGCTGGTGCAGCACCAGTCTTCCTTGCTGACGGCCGTCAAGGCTTCGCGCAGCTCGTCGACCAGGTCGTCGAGGCGGAAAGCGGCAAGCTGCAGCACCGGCGCGCCTTCGCGGGTGAAATTCAGGCTGTTGGTGCAGAGCTTGACCGCGCGGTCGATGGTGGTCACCAGGCGCGGCGTGATGCGCCGCACCTCCGGGTCTTCGATGGTCGCCAGGCGGTCCGAGAGCAGGGACGCCGTCGACAGGATGTTGCGCAGATCGTGATTGATCTTGCTGACCGCAGTGCCAAGCGCGGCCAGGCGGGTCTTCTGGCGCAGGGCGGCGCGCACGGCTTCCTGCATGTCGTGCAACTGCCGCTCGGCCCAGCCGATCTCGTCGCCGCGCGACGAGGGCTCGATGACGCTGCGCGGGTCTTCCGGGTTTTCGCTGAAGGCGGTCATGCTGTTGGCAATGCGCCGCAAGGGGCGGACCAGCACCAAATGCAGCGCCAGGAACAGCAGGCTGGCGGTGATCGCCGAGATCATCAGGGACAGCGCCAGAATGCGATAGCCGAAGCCGACCATGGCCGCGTGCAGCGGCGCCTCGTCCATCACCAGCTCGACGAAAACCTGCTTGTCGAGCGGCGAATGGCCAATGACGCGCAGAGTGCGGTCTCCGCTGCTGAACAGGGTGGCGAAGGAGGCGAAGATGGATTCGGCTACGCTCTCCTGCGTCAGATCGACAGTGGCGTCGATCTGACGTGGCGTCTCGAACATCAGGGTCATCTTGAGGCCGTCCTGCGGGCGCCGCATGGCGATGTTGTAGGCGCCGATGTGGCTCAGCAGCTCTTCCTCGATCATGTCGCTGGCAGCGGACTCCGGCATGTTCTGCGTGGACAGCAGCACCAGGTGCACCGAGCTGAGCTTCTGATCCAAATAGGACATGCGGAAGCGAGCGATCGAGGGCACGAAGATCAGCACCTCGGCCAGCATGACGAAGCAGACGGTCAGAATCAGCAGACGGGCAGACAGTCCGCGAAACACGCTGAGACGGGGGCGAACCGGGCTCTCCATTGCACCCGCTAATGTGCACCGCGACGCGGCGCCGGGCAATGCACCCTTTCCTATGCCTTTCTGCGCATTTTCCAGCGGCGGTAGCCGATGGGCAGAAGTGACAAGAGGGCGAGGCCCAGCAGCGGCAAGATGTACTGCGGCTCGAGGATGATCCGGCCGAGGCTCGCCAGATCCAGATCCTCGTCGAGCAGCGCGCCGAGACCGGCGCCGACGCTGCAGTAGATGATCGTGGCCGGCAGGATGCCGATCAGGGTGGCGACGGTATAGACCCGCAGCGACACCCCGAAAACGGCCGGCGCGATGTTGACCAGCCAGAAGGGGAAGAGCGGGATGAGGCGCAGCACCAAAAGATAGCTCAAGGCATCCTGCTGCAGGCCGTCCTGCAGCTTGCGCAAGAGCGGCCCGGCGCGACGGCGCAGCACGTCGCCGAAGGCCGTGCGGGCGGCCAGGAAGACGGCAACGGCCCCAAGCGTCGCGCCGACCGCCACAAGGGCGCTGCCGAGCACGGTACCGAATAGAAAACCGCCGATCAGGGTCAGGATGAGGCCTGCCGGCAGCGATAGGGCGGTTGAGCCGGCATAGACCAGGGCGAAGACCGCGGCGGCCAGGGGCAGATTGGCGGCCACCTGCTGGCTCAGCCAAGCCTTGTGCTCCCGCAGGCTGTCGAGATTGAGCAGGGCGCCGACGTCGAAGACGAAGAGCAGCAGAGCGCCAGCGCCGAGCAGCACGGCAAGCGGCAACAAGCGAAGCCACAAGGGTTTACCCTGCGGCTTGCCCTTTCCATCAGTCGTCGCCGTCGCCGGCGTTTCCTCCGGCTCGTCGCGAGACATAGGCCTCTCTCCGTCGTCGCTCCCCTGAGCAGAGGCCTTGCTATGAACGACAGGGCATTCCACTCATCGCCTACGGTAAAGGAGCCGCAGGGGTCTGGCCACCGGGCGGCCGGTCACGGCCGATCACAGGATGGCCAATTGACAGGGCACAGGCGCGCCTTTATACAGCGCGGCTGCTGTTCAGCCGGGGCTTCGACCCCGTTCTCGAAGGAGTTCGTATCGTGAAACGCACGTATCAGCCGAGCGTGCTTGTCCGCAAGCGGCGCCATGGATTTCGCAGCCGCAAGGCCACCCCGGGCGGCCAGCGGGTTTTGGCCCGTCGCCGGTCCAAGGGGCGTAAGCGGCTCAGCGCCTAGACTACCCCTATGACAACGCTCGCCAGGCTGACCCGGCGAGCGGAGTTCCTGCGCGCCGCCGGCCGCGGGCGTCGCTGGGCCACTCCGGGACTGGTTCTTCAAGTCTATCGCCGCACCGAGGACTCTCGCCCTCCGGTGCCGTCTCTGGCTGTGCGCTACGGCCTGACGGCCAGCAAGAAGGTGGGCTCGGCGGTCCGCCGCAACCGGGCCAGGCGCCGTCTTCGCGCCCTCGCCGAAGAGATTCTGCCGTCCGAGGGCTTGCCTGGAACGGACTACGTCCTTATAGCCCGAGCAGCAACGGTCGGGCGCGCTTACAGCGACTTGCGCGCGGACCTATATCAAGCTTTGTCGAGAGTAGGCCGGCCTCGTCGGCATCCGCGCGATGCCGGCGGCAAGATAAATGCAAAGGGAGCGGGTGGTGAACCTTAACGGGAGGTGGTGCGCCGTGATGGCAGGGCTTCGCAGCCTGCCGCGCCGGCTGCTGATCCTGCCCATCCGCGTCTACCAGTACGTGATCTCCCCGATGATCGGGCCGCGCTGCCGCTTCGCGCCGAGCTGTTCGGAGTATGCCGCGGAGGCGCTTTCCAACCATGGCGTGCTGCGCGGCGGCTGGCTGGCCGTCCGGCGCATTGTACGCTGCCATCCCTGGGGTGGGTCGGGCTACGACCCGGTGCCCGAGGCCGCACCCAAGATCGACGCCAGTCATCTGGGTCGAAGAGCCTAGCAGTCAGAGTCGAAGGCAATGGACCAAAAGAACCTTCTCGTCGCCATCGTGCTGTCGATCGCCGTGCTCTTCGTCTTCGACTTTTTCGTTGCCTCGCCGCAGCGCGAGCAGCTCCGTGAGCAGGAGCTGGCGACGCAGCAGGCGCAGCAGCCGGCCGACCCGAGCCAGCCGACCGCGGGCGACGCGCCGCAGGCGCCAGGCCTCAGCGACGGGGAAGCCCTGCCGGGCGTCCTGGCCGGGCAGGACCGCGCGGCGGCCGTCGCCGGCCCGCGTCTCCAAGTCGAGACACCGACTTTGCGCGGCTCCATCGCGCTGACCGGCGCGCGCATCGACGACCTGACCCTGACTGAGTATCGGGAGACCCTGGACGAGAACAGCCCCAACATCGTGCTGTTCTCGCCGCTTGGGGCGCCCAACGCCTACGGCGCCGATTTCGGCTGGGTCTCGTCGGATCAGAACATCGTGCTGCCGAGCGGCGATACGGTTTGGCAGGCGAATGAGAACACCCTGACGCCGGAGACGCCGGTCACCTTGAGCTGGGAGAACGGCCAGGGCATCCGCTTCGAGCAGACTATCTCGGTCGACGACCAGTATCTCTTCACCGTCGTCCAGCGGGTGGTCAACCAAAGCCAGGAGAGCATCGACCTCATCCCCTACGGCCGCATCGCCCGTATCGGACAACCGGAGATCCTCGGCTTCTTCATCCTGCACGAAGGCCTGCTCGGCGTGTTCAACGGGACCTTGGAAGAGGTCGATTACGACGACGTGGTCGACGAGCCGGGCGGCGTCATCGAGCAGAACACCACCGGCGGCTGGATCGGCATCACCGACAAGTACTGGATGTCGGCCCTGGTGCCGGACCAGACGAGCGCCGTCAAAGGCCGCTTCGTCTTTACCCCGACCAGCGCCGGTGAGCGCTATCAGAGCGATTTCGTCTACGGCGTCGAGACCCTGGCGCCCGGCAGCAACATCGAGACCACCAGCCGCCTCTTCGCCGGGGCCAAGGTCGTCGAGGTCATCGACGGCTATGAAGAGGCCTACGGCATCGAGGGCTTCGACCGCGCCATCGACTGGGGCTGGCTCTATTTCCTGACCAAGCCGATCTTCGATGCCTTGCACTGGCTGCACGGCATCGTCGGCAACTTCGGCGTCGCCATCCTGCTGCTGACCGTGGGCATCAAGCTCGTCTTCTTCCCGCTGGCCAACAAGTCCTACAAGGCCATGGCCAAGATGCGGGCGCTGCAGCCCAAGGTGATGAAGCTGCGCGAGCGTTTCGGCGAGGATAAGCAGAAGCTCAACCAGGAGATGATGGCCCTCTACAAGAAGGAGAAGGTCAATCCCCTGGCCGGCTGTCTGCCGATCATCATCCAGATCCCGGTGTTCTTTGCGCTCTACAAAGTGCTCTTCGTCACCATCGAGATGCGCCATGCGCCCTTCTTCGGCTGGATTCAGGATCTCTCGGCGCAGGACCCGACCTCGATCCTCAACCTCTTCGGCCTGCTGCCCTATACCGTGCCCGATCTCGGTATCTTCAACATCATCAGCCTCGGCATCTGGCCGATCCTGATGGGCCTCAGCATGTGGTTCCAGCAGTTCCTCAATCCGCAGCCGCCCGACCCCATTCAGGCGCGCATCTTCCAGCTCATGCCGATCATGTTCACCTTCTTGCTGGCCAGCTTCCCGGCGGGCCTGGTGATCTACTGGACCTGGAACAACACGCTCTCCATCCTGCAGCAGGTGGTCATCATGAAGCGGCAGGGCGTGCCGATCGGCCGCAATCCGAAACCGACGACGTCAGGCTCCCAGAGCTCCTCCTCGGGCTCGCAAAGCAAGACGTGACTGAGCTTCTCTCGGCGCTTCAGGAGAGCGACCCGGCGGGTTGGGAAGAAGCTATCGAGCGCGGGCGCCTTCTCTTCGCCCAGCCCTGCGATTTCATGATCTCGGCGGTGGCGCAGGAGCAGCTGCCGCCCCCCTCGCGACCGGAGATCGCCTTCGCCGGACGCTCCAACGTTGGCAAATCCTCGCTGGTCAACGCGCTGACCGGGCGCAAGACCCTGGCCAAGACCTCGGGCACGCCGGGCCGCACGCGGCAGCTCAACGTCTTCGATCTCGCGGGCTTGCTTTATCTCGTCGACCTGCCGGGCTACGGCTACGCCAGGGCGCCGAAGAGCGAGATCGCCGTCTGGCAGGGCTTGACCCTGGACTACCTGAAGGGGCGGCCGAACCTGCGCCGTGTGTTGCTGCTGATCGACGCCCGCCACGGCATCAAGCCGCCGGACCGGGAGGTCATGGACCTGCTCGACCGGGCGGCCGTCTCCTACCAGCTGGTGCTGACCAAGGCCGACAAGCTCAAGCCGGCCGAGCAGGAGCGGCAGCTCGCGGCGGTGGAAGAGGGCGTGCGCGGACGCACGGCGGCCTATCCCGAGGTGCTGCTCACCTCCGCCAGCAAGGGCGAAGGCGTGCCTCTCCTGCGCGCCAGCGTCGCGCAGCTGCTTGACGCCTAAAGCACAGCAAATCCCTGGCATGGCCCGGTCGCCGCGCATAGAGTGCGGCGCATGACCACGACCCGTCACATCGGCGAAACCAAGCACTGGTTGCGCACGGCCAAAACCATCACCGAGGCGCTGCCCTTCATGCGGCGCTATGCCGGCAAGAGCTTCGTCATCAAGTACGGCGGCCATGCCATGGGCGATCCGGAGTTGGCCGACACCTTTGCTCGTGACGTGGTGCTGCTGAAGCAGGTCGGCATCAATCCCATCGTGGTGCACGGCGGCGGCCCGCAGATCGGCGCCATGCTGGAGCGTCTGGCGGTCAAGAGCGAGTTCATCGACGGCCTGCGAGTCACCGATGCGGAGACCGTGGACGTGGTCGAGATGGTGCTGGCCGGCTCGATCAACAAATCCATCGTCAACGCGATCACCCGCGCCGGCGGCAACGGCATCGGCCTCTCGGGCAAGGACAGCGGACTCATCCAGGCGCGCAAGCTGCGCCGCTCGGTGCAGGACCCGGACTCCAACATCGAGAAGATCCTCGACCTCGGCTTCGTTGGCGAGCCGCGCTACATCAATCCGCAGATCCTCGCCTCCCTCGAGCAGGCGGGGATGATCCCGGTCATCGCCCCGATCGGGGTCGGCCCCAACGGGGAGACCTACAACATCAACGCCGATACCGTGGCCGGTGCGGTGGCCAGCGCGGTGGGGGCGGCGCGCCTTCTGCTGCTGACCGATGTCATCGGCGTCCTCGACAAGCAGGGCGAGCTGCTCACCGACCTCAGTGTCGAGGATGTGCGCGGCCTGATGAAGGACGGCACCATCAGCGGCGGCATGATCCCCAAGCTCGAAACCTGCCTCTCGGCGGTCGGCGACGGCGTCGATGCGGCGGTTATCCTCGACGGGCGCGTGCCTCACGCCCTGCTGCTCGAGATCTTCACCGACAAGGGCATCGGAACGCTGGTGGCGCGGACATGAGCGACTTCGGGCAGATCGAGTTCTGGTACTGGTGGGTCTTCGCCGTGCTGCTCGGCGTGGTCGAGATCGTCGCGCCGGGCTTCTTCTTTCTCTGGCTCGCCTTGGCAGCCGCGGTGGTCGGCGTGGTGCTGCTGCTCTTCCCCGAGCTGACCTGGCAGGGGCAGTTCGTCGCCTTTGCCGTCCTCTCGGTGGCCTCGGTGGTCGCATGGTATTTCATCAGCCGGCGGCAGCCGCAGGAGCCGACTGACGCGCCGAGCCTGAACCAGCGCGGCACCTCCTATGTCGGGCAAAGCGTCCATCTCGCGGAGCCCGTCGTCGACGGCGTCGGCGTGCTGCGCCTGGGCGACACGCGCTGGCGTGCCCTCTGCAACGAAGACTTGCCGGCCGGCACCCGGGTGAAGGTCACCGCGGTGGAAGGCACCGCCCTCAGGGTCGAGCGACTATCCGACGCGGAGCAAGCCAGCGAGGCTTGAGCTGCCGCGCCAAATGGATAGCTAGAGGCCATGCCCTACCGTTCCCTGCGCGATTTCATCGCCCTGCTGGAAAGCCGCGACCGCTTGCGCCGCGTCACGGCACCGGTCTCGACCGTGCTTGAGATCACCGAGATTCAAACCCGCCTCCTGGCCGAAGGCGGGCCGGCGGTGCTCTTCGAAAACGTCATCGACGACCGTGGGCAGAAGGCCGCCATGCCGGTGCTGGCCAATCTTTTCGGCACGGTGGAACGGGTCGCCTGGGGCATGGACCGGGAGCCCCATCAGCTCCGCGAGGTGGGTGAGACCCTGGCTTTCCTGCGCCAACCGGAGCCGCCGGGCGGTCTGCGCGAGGCGGTCGACATGCTGCCGCTGCTCAAGACCGTCATGGCCATGAAGCCCAAGACCGTCGGCCGCGCACCGGTGCAGGAGGTCGTGCTGCAGGGCGACGACATCGATCTCGATGCCTTGCCCATTCAGACATGCTGGCCGGGCGAGCCGGCACCGCTGATCACCTGGCCGCTGATCGTCACCCAAGGCCCCAATCCCAAGGGCAACAAGGCGGATGCCTTCAATCTCGGCATCTACCGCATGCAGAAGATCGGCAAGGACCGCACCCTGATGCGCTGGCTGAAGCACCGCGGCGGCGCGCAGCATCACCGGCGCTGGGGGCAGGAGAAAAGGGAACCTCTACCGGCCGCCGCCGTGCTCGGCGCCGACCCGGGCACCATCCTCGCCGCCGTCACGCCGGTGCCGGACACCCTGAGCGAATACCACTTCGCCGGTCTCCTGCGCGGCCAGAAGGTGGAGCTGGTCGACTGCAAGACCGTGCCACTCAAGGTGCCGGCCGAGGCCGAGATCGTGCTGGAGGGCCACGTCAGCCTGGAGGACTACGGCGACGAGGGGCCTTACGGCGACCACACGGGCTACTACAACGCGGTCGAGCCCTTCCCCGTCTTCACCGTCACCGCCATCACCCGGCGCGAGAGCCCGATCTACCTCTCCACCTTCACCGGCCGGCCGCCGGACGAGCCCTCGGTTCTGGGCGAGTCCCTCAACGAGGTCTTCATCCCGCTGCTGCGTCAGCAGTTCCCCGAGATCACCGATTTCTGGCTGCCGCCGGAGGGCTGCAGCTACCGGATTGCCGTGATCTCCATGAAGAAGGCCTACCCCGGCCATGCCAAGCGGGTGATGATGGGGGCTTGGAGCTATCTCCGGCAGTTCATGTACACCAAGTGGCTGATCGTGGTGGACGACACGGTGAACGCCCGCGACTGGAAGGATGTCATGTGGGCCATCTCCACCAAGATGGACCCGGCGCGCGACATCACGGTGATCGAGAACACGCCCATCGACTATCTCGACTTTGCCAGCCCGGAGAGCGGCCTCGGCTCCAAGATCGCGCTGGATGCCACCGACAAGTGGCCGCCGGAGACCAAGCGCGAATGGGGCGAGGTCATCCGCATGGACCAGGAGGTGATCGACAAGGTCGACCGCCTCTGGCCGGAGCTCGGCCTGCCCGGCAGCGGCAAGAGCATCTGGCGCTGACGCCTTTTCCCGCTTCTTTATGCGGGGCTTGACCCTCCAGTGACTGGAAGGCCCATCTTCTCACCTAGGAGGAGACGGGAATGCGGAGTGAGAGCGGTCTCGAAGCGCTGAGACACTCGGCCAGCGAACGCGATGACGTGGTTGAGGGCGGTTGCTGCCACGGCCATGGCAGCGCCGTGGCGGCCGAGCCGGCCGGCCCTGCGCCGACCAGCGGCTACATCTGCCCCATGTGCCCCGGGGTGCACAGCGAGACCCCGGCCGCCTGCCTTCTCTGCGGCATGGCCTTGGAGCCGGTAGCCTTTACCGCCGAGGCGCCGCCCAATCCTGAGCTGATCGACTTCCGACGCCGCTTTGCCATTGGGGCCATCCTGACGCTGCCCCTGGTGGTCATCGCCATGGGCGAGATGCTTCCGGGGCTTGCCACGCTGCTCCACGGCGCCTGGAACCCTTGGGCGCAGCTTGCGCTGGCGACGCCTGTCGTGCTCTGGGCCGGCGCCCCCTTCTTCCAGCGCGGCTGGACCTCGCTGGTCACGCGAAACCTCAACATGTTCACCCTGATCGCCATTGGCACCGGGGCCGCTTTCTTCTACAGCCTCGTCGCGGTGCTGGCGCCCGGCGTCTTCCCGGAGGGCTTCCAGCGCCCGGATGGCAGCGTCGCGCTCTACTTCGAGGCAGCGGCGGTGATCATCAGCCTGGTGCTGCTCGGCCAAGTCCTGGAGATCCGCGCCCGCGAGCGCACCTCGGATGCGCTGCGCGCTTTGCTCGACTTGGCGCCGAAGACGGCGCGCCGACTGATCGCGGGCGGCCACGACGAAGAAGTGTCGCTCGACCGGGTTCAGCTCGGCGACCGGCTGCGCATCCGCCCGGGCGAGAGCATCCCGGTCGACGGTGCAGTTCTGGAGGGGCGCAGCGCGGTCGACGAGTCCATGGTCACCGGCGAGTCCCTGCCGGTCGAGAAGACGCCCGGCGAGATGTTGATCGGCGGCACGCTCAACGGCAGCGGCACGCTGGTCATGCGGGCCGACAAGGTGGGCGCCGAGACCATGCTGTCGCGTATCGTGCAGATGGTTGCGGAGGCGCAGCGCAGCCGCGCGCCGATCCAGCGCCTGGCCGATCATGTCGCCGGTTATTTCGTGCCGGCCGTGGTTGCGGTGGCCGTGATCGCCTTCATCGCCTGGGGTATTTGGGGGCCACAGCCAGCGCTGGCTTACGGGCTGGTCGCCGCCGTCTCGGTGCTGATCATCGCCTGCCCCTGCGCGCTCGGGCTGGCCACGCCCATGTCGATCATGGTCGGCACCGGCCGCGGCGCCCAGGCCGGTGTGTTGTTCAAGAGCGCGGAGGCGCTGGAGCGCTTCGAGAAGGTCGATACCATCGTCGTCGACAAGACCGGCACGCTCACCGTCGGCAAGCCCGAACTGCAGTTGATTGTCGCTTTGGGCGGGCGCGACGAGGACGCTTTGCTGACCCTGATCGCCAGCCTGGAGCGCGGCAGCGAGCATCCCTTGGCCGGCGCCATCCTGCAGGCGGCGAAGACGCGTGGTCTGACGCTCAGCGAGGTTACGGACTTCGACGCCATCACCGGCAAGGGCGTGGTCGGCCGCGTCGCCGGGCACGATCTCGCCCTCGGCAATGCGCGGCTGATGGCCGACCGCGGCATCGCCCTCGGCGCGCTGGAGGCGCGGGCCGATGCGCTGCGGGCCGAGGGCGCCACCGCCATGTTCGTGGCTGTCGACGGCGAGGGGGCGGGGCTGGTCGCCGTCGCCGACCCGATCAAGGCGACGACGGCGGATGCGGTCCGGGGCTTGCACGCCGAGGGCATCCGCCTGGTGATGCTGACCGGCGATAACCGCCGCACGGCCGAGGCGGTGGCCAGCAAGCTCGGCATCGACGAGGTCGAGGCCGAGGTGCTGCCCGAGGACAAGCACGAGGTCGTCAAGCGCCTGCAAGCCGAGGGGCGCGTGGTTGCGATGGCGGGCGATGGCGTCAACGACGCTCCGGCGCTGGCGGCCGCTGACGTCGGCATCGCCATGGGACACGGCAGCGACGTCGCCATCGAAAGCGCCGGCGTCACCCTGGTGAAGGGCGACCTGGGCGGCATCCTGCGCGCCAAGCGCCTGAGCGAGGCGACCATCCGCAACATCCGCCAGAACCTCTTCTTCGCCTTCGTCTACAACAGCCTTGGCGTGCCGCTGGCAGCGGGCGTGCTCTATCCCGTCATGGGTCTGCTGCTCAGCCCCATGTTCGCGGCGGCGGCCATGAGCCTCAGCTCGGTGTCGGTGATCGGCAACGCCCTCAGGCTGCGCCGCGCCAAAATCTGAAATGGAGGGCAGGCCATGAACATTGGACAGGCGGCCGAGCGCGCGGGGCTTCCGGTCAAGACCCTGCGCTACTACGAGGAGATCGGGCTGATCGCCCCGGACCGGCAACCCAACGGCTATCGCGACTACGGCGAAGCGGAGGTGCACAAGCTGCGCTTTCTGCAGCGCGCCCGGGGCCTCGGCTTCTCCATCGAGGATTGTCGCGCCCTGCTCTCGCTCTACGAGGATCGCAACCGCGCCAGCGCCGACGTGAAGCGCCTGGCCCTGGCCCGCATCGACGACATCGACCGCAAGCTGGAAGAGCTGAAGGGCCTGCGCGCCACCCTCGACAGCCTGGCGCGCGCCTGTCAGGGAAACGAACGCCCCGACTGCCCCATCCTGGAGGACCTGGCAGGTGGAGACAGCCGGAGCGATCGTTAACTCGTTCTGGGCGGTGGTTTAGACCGCCCGGAGGCCGGCGAGGAAGCGGGCCGACGCGCTTTCGATGTTCTGCACGCTCTCGCCCACGCTGCCGGCAACGCTGCCGACCTGGGTCGAGGCTTGATTGGACCGCTCCGCCGCGCCGCTCATCTCGCGGACCGTTGTCGCCGCGCGGTTGGTGCTGTCGGCGGCGCGGGCCACGTTCTCGGAGATCTCTCGCGTTGCCGCGCTCTGTTCTTCGACGGCGGCCGAGATCTCCGTGGCGATCTGCTCCATCTCTCCGATGGTCGCCACGACCCGGCGGATGGCCTCGACGGTGCTCTGGGTCTCGCCGCGCACGCTGCCGATCTGCTGGCTGATCTCGTCGGTGGCCTTCGAGGTCTGGTTGGCCAGGGATTTGACCTCCGTCGCGACCACGGCGAAGCCCTTGCCGGCCTCGCCGGCACGGGCGGCTTCGATGGTGGCGTTGAGCGCCAGGAGGTTGGTTTGCTCGGCGATGTCGTTGATCAGATCCACGACGTTGCCGATCCGCTCGACGGCTTCCGACAGGGTGGTCACCAGTTGATCGGTCTGCTGCGCCTCCTCGGCCGTGGCCTTGGCGGTGTCGGCCGCGCGCACGGCACGGCCGGCAATCTCGCGAATGGCGGTCGAGAGCTCTTCCGCGGCGGCGGCAACGGTCTGGACGTTGCCTGATGCGCTTTCCGAGTTTTCCGCCACCTGTTGCGACTGCTCCAGCGTCTCGGCGGCGGTGTCCGACAGCTTGCCGGCGGTCTGTGCCAGATCGCTCGACTGCTGCCGCATGTCCGTCACCGCGCCGCCGACGATCTGCTCGAACTCCTGGGCCAGCGCATCGCGCTGCGCCTGCTGCTCTTCTGCCTGGCGCCGTTCGCTTTCCGCCCGCTCGGCCTCCAGGTCGCGCACCCGCTTCAGGTTCTCCTTGAAGCTCTCCAGGGCCCGGTTGATCTCGCCGACTTCGTCCTTCCGCTCGGCACCCACGACCGCGACGTCCAGCGCGCCGCTCTGCAGCTCTCCAATCGTGGCGACGGTCTGGCGCATCGGCACGCGGATCAGCCAGTGCGTCAGGCCCAAGAGCGCACCGATCAGCACCAGCACCAGAACGATGCCGCCGATCGCCACGCCGTTACGCAGCGCCGTCGCTTGCGCCAGCAGCACGGCTTCCGGCACCGACACGGCGACCGCCCAGTTGCGGCCGAACAGGGGAATCTCGGTCGGCACGACCACGTGCAGCACGCCGGCCTCGTCGCGCAGCAGCTGCGTGCTGCCGTCTTGCAAGGCGGCTTGAACCACGCCGGCCAGCTCCGGGGTCGTCGAGGCGACTTCCTTGCCGAGGCGCTCGCCATCTGCGGTCGCGGCCCAGAGGCCGCCATGGGAAATCAGCTGAACCTGCCCGACCTCATAGGGGCGAAGGGCACCGAACACTTCCGACAGGCCGATCAGGTCGATATCGATGCCGGCGACGCCGATGGTCTGGCCGTCGCGGGCGATCGGCGCTGTCGCCGACAGCAGCAGCACCTCATTTCCCTCGATGTCGTAGACCACCGGGTTGGTCATGTAGGGCTGACCGCTTTGCAGCGGCGCCTGGTAGTAGGCCGAGGTCGCGTCGCCTTCGTCCATCGTCGTCAGGTGATGCCCGACCACGCCGGCCCCGAAGTTGTAGTAGTAGGGGGTGAAGCGGCCGTTTTCGGATTGCGTGGGGATGTCGCTGCTGCCGGTGAACTCCGCATCCCGACCGTCGAAGGCGTTGGGCTCGAAGCCCACCCAGGCGCCGGCCAGGCTCAGGTCCTGCTCCATCACCTGGCGCAAGATCGAAGTGATGCCGGCCCGGTCCGGGATGCCGGCGGCCATCAGGCCCTCGACGCTGCCTTCCAGCAGTTTTGCCGCCTGCATCGACTCGGCCAGGCTGACGCGCGCCATCTCCGCCTGGGCGCGCGCGGTTTCCTCCAGGCGCTTCACCGCCAGGTCCGAGACGACGCTGTTCACCGATGAGGACAGAGTGATCACGCCGATGGCGAGCAAGAGCGCCACCAGGCCGGCGCTGGCAACCGCAAGGCGCATTCCGATCGAATGGAACTTCATTATGGGTGTTCTCCCTGCCGCCCGACCGATTGTCGGTGCGTCCAGGCGAGAGAAAAGTACGCAAAGCCTAACAACCTGTTGATTTCAAGGATGTTTAACCACGCGAGGCGAAGGTGCTTTTGCGCTTCTCAACCCAAGTTGGTGCTTTCGGCGGTCCGCCGGCGAAAGCGGTAAGGGCCTTGAAATCAACGAGACATCTGTCTTGAGCGGCTCTCCGGCGCTTCCAACGCAAGCCATGCGTAGTGAGATCTGGCGGGCCGGCTCATGGCTGCCATGCTGCAGCAAGGCGCTCTTGAGACATCTCAACGCTTGCACCCTGAGATCGTGGTTGAACGGCTCTGACAGGAAGGTGCCCCGGTGCGCGTCGGGTGGGCACGCCCACAAGCTCATAGGGGTCTTGCCATGCCGAACGCGGCGCAAGCGGCCATTCCACTCTCTTTTCCGCTCGCCGGCCACAATGGCGGAACGGGTGCACCGAGTGCTGGACCGAGCGCACGCAGCACGACGGTCATCGGCGGTGGGGCGGTTCTCGCCCGGTCGACGGCCGCCAGCTTCGCCGTCTTGGGTACCAGCCTGCCGCCCTTGCTGTTCATTGCCGGCGCTTTCGCGGCCGGTTTCCTGGCCTTTTGTGCCGCCAGGCTCGCCCGCGGGCAGTCGCTGCGCGAGATGCTGGCCGTGCCGCTCCCGGTGCTCTGCCTGATGGTGCTCGGCTTCCTGGGCCACAACGGGCTTTACGTGACGGCGCTGCGCTATGCTCCGGCGGCCGAGGTCAATCTGATCTCCTATCTCTGGCCGCTCTTGATGGTCGCCTTCCTGGGGCTCACCGGGGTCGCCCGGCCGACGCGGTGGCAGCTCCTCGGCTCTCTTTTGGGCTTTGCCGGCTTGGCCTGGTTCGTCTCGCCGCAGCTTCTCTCCCCGGGCGCCGCAGGCGATGGGCTTGTCGGCTACCTGCTGGCCTTGTGCGCCGCGACCTGCTTTGCGGTCTACAGCGCGCTGCGGGCCAAGCTCAGGGACGGGCCGCCGGATGCGGCCGGAACGGCCTGCGGGGTGGCGACGGTCATTGCGCTGGCGCTGCACCTCGCCTTTGGCGGTGACGCGACCGTGGAATTCGAGCCCGCGGCGCTTCTGGCGATGCTGCTGATCGGGGTCGGCCCGATGGGCCTGGCCAACCTGATGTGGGACCACGGGGTGCGCTTCGGGGACGGCCGGGTGCTGTCCAGCCTGGCCTATCTCACGCCGGTGCTGTCGACCCTGCTGCTGGCGGCCTTGGGGCTCGCCGTCCTGACGCCGCACGTCCTGATCGGCGGCGGCCTCATCCTGGGCGGTATTGCGCTCTCAGCGTTGGCCGCACGCAGCTCTACTTAGGCCGCTTCGCTGATGCCGCCGTTTTCCGCGGCTTCCACAGCCTCGTCGATCTTGGTTTCGAAGTCGGCGCTGCCGTCCATCCGGCTGATCGCGATCTTCAACCGATCGACCGCCTCGGCCAGCAGGGCTTGCTGGGCCACGACTTGATCGAGCGCTGTCTTGACATGTGCGACCTCAAGCGGCAGGTCGGGCTCGAAGACGCCGTCGCCACGGCCGGTGATCAGCCACATGGGGGAGACGTTCAAGAGGCCAGCCAGCATGGTCAAGCGGTTGGCGCGCGGTTCGCTGCGGTCGTTTTCCCAATTGCTCAGGGTTGCGGTCTTGACGCCGAGCCGGCGCGCTGCCTGGGCCACGGTCAGTCCGGAGGCCTCACGCGCAGCCGAAATGCGGCCACCCATGGTGTCGAGATAATGCACGATTACTCCTCAAGATTGCTTGGGGGTGGGGCTTGTGCTGTCCCAGGGGTATAGCAAGCAGGCCGAAATTGGACAAGTTGCCTTTTGCTGCAGCGCAATATTGTCCACAGTACGGAGAGATAACGAGCCTCGCGCGGGATCGTGAAGGCCTTCACCGTACCAGCGCGATTGATCGGCGCCGGACCCCCGCTTATTTTGCGGCAAGGCAGTGGTGTGTTGCTTCAAAGTTCCTATCGCGTCGGTGGCGTTTTGCGGTAAGGAACCTCAGAAACACCACACTGAAGCCACAGAGATGCTGGTGTCCTGGTCGAACCGAGGCGCGTTTCGCGGTCTCGGCAAAAAAGAAAACGGTTTTCGAACAGGGGTACCGGAGTGAATTCTTGTTTGGGAGGCTCCCGACGGTCCAGCCGGCGGGGTGCGAGTGCGATCGACGGATTGAAGAGACGAAGCAGCGGGCATGGGTCTTGGGCCAAGAGTGGCCCGGCAGTCCTGCGCCGCCTCGCCCTCTGCCTCGCTGTCCTCGCCTATCCCCTCGCGGCCTCGGGCCAGGAGCCGCAGCCGCTGGCCGTGCCGCTCGAGCCGGTGGCGAATGCCGGCACTCTACAGCCGATCTATCGCGCCCACGGCATGGCCATGCATGGGGAGCCCAAGTACGGCCCGGACTTCCCCTACTTCGACTATGTCAATCCGAACGCGCCCAAGGGCGGCGAGATGCGCATCGGGGCCCAGGGCACCTTCGATTCCTTCAATCCCTATATCTCCCGCGGCACGCCGGTCAGCCCCGGCGGCGACACGCTGCTGGTGGCCAGCGCCGACGAGCCCTTCACCAAGTACTGCCTGATCTGCGAGACGATGGAGTGGCCGGAGGATCGCTCCTGGGTGATCTTCCACATTCACCCCGAGGCGCGCTGGCACGACGGCATGCCGATCACGCCGGAAGACGTGATCTTCTCCCTCGATATCCTGAAAGCCGAGGGGCAGCCGTTCTACCGCTTCTATTACGGCTCGGTGGAGAGTGCCGAGAAGACCGGCCCGCGCTCCGTGCGCTTCAACTTCTCCGAAGAGAACAACCCCGAGCTGCCGCTCATCGCCGGACAGCTGCCCATCCTGCCCAAGCACTACTGGGAAGAGCGGGATTTTGCGAGAACCACCTTGGACCCGCCGTTGACCAGCGGCCCCTACCGCATCGTCGACTGGGAGCCGGGGCGCTATGTGGTGCGGGAGCGGGTCCCGGACTATTGGGGCAAGGACCTGCCGGTCAATCGCGGCCAGGACAACTTCGACCGCATTCGCAGCATCTTCTTCCGCGATGCCACGGTCATTCGCCAAGCGCTCAAGGCCGGCGAGCTGGATTACCGTAATGAGAACCAGGCCAAGGCCTGGGCGACCGACTACGACATTCCGGTGGTGCGCGACGGCTTCCTAAGGAGAGTCGAGTTTCCGCACCTCAGGCCCACCGGCATGCAGGCCTTCATCCTCAACGCCCGCCGGCCGATCTTTCAGGACAAGCGGGTGCGCGAGGCACTTGGTCTCGCCTTCGATTTCGAATGGACCAACCCGGCGCTCTTCTTCGGGCAGTACGACCGGAACTACAGCTTCTTCGGCAACTCGGAACTGGCCTCGCGCGACCTGCCGGAAGGGCGTGAGCTCGAGATCCTAGAGACCTATCGCCATCGCCTCCCGGAAGAGATTTTCGAGCGCCCCTTCGTGGTGCCGGTGACCGACGGCACCGGCTGGCCGCGGGACAACCTGATGCAGGCGCTTGAGCTGTTGCGCGAGGCCGGCTGGGAGATCGACGAGGCAGGCGTGCTGCGCAATGTGGAGACGGGCCAGCCTTTCGTCTTCGAGATGCTGCTGGTCAGTCCGGACTTCGAGCGCATCGCGCTGCCTTTCGCGCGTAACCTCAATCGGCTCGGCATCGACATGAACCTGCGGCTGGTCGACCGCTCGCAGTACATCAACCGGCTGCGCGAGAAGGACTTCGACATGTTCATGGGCGGCTGGGGCCAGTCGAGCTCGCCCGGGAACGAGCAGCGCAGCTACTGGTCCAGCGCCGCCGCCGAGCAGCCGGGCTCGCGCAACTTCGCCGGGATTACCGATCCCGTCATCGACGAGTTGATCGAGCTGGTCATCCAGGCGCCGAGCCGGGAAGAGCTGGTCGACCGCACCCGCGCCCTCGACCGCGTGCTGCTCTGGGGCCACTACATCATTCCGGCCTGGCATCTGCGCACCGACCGTATCCTCTATTGGGACAAGTTCGCCTATCCCGAGATCGTGCCGGAGGATGGCACCTCCACCGCCTACTGGTGGTTCGATGCCCAGAAGGCGCAGCAACTCGCGCTTGCCGTGCCGGCCAAGCGCCGCGGCGACTTCGCCCAGAACGGGGAAGTCGGCTTCGACTGGCGCAAGCTCTTGGGCCTCAGCTTCCTCGTGCTGATCGGGACGGCGGCCTGGCTCTCCTATCGCATCGGCGCCAAGAAGCGTGACGAGCGGGTGGCGGTGATCGAGCCATGACCGCCTATATCGTCCGGCGCCTGCTGCTGCTCATCCCCACGCTGTTCGTCATCATGCTGGTGAACTTCGCCGTCCTGCAGTTCCTGCCGGGCGGGCCGGTCGAGCAGATCATCGCCCAGATCACCGGCGAGGGCAGCGATATCACCGAGCGGGTGACCCGCAGCGGCAGCAGCGAGATCAACGTGCAGACCCAGGCCGGCGAGGGGCCGCGCGGGAACTATCGCGGCGCCCAGGGCCTCGATCCGGAGTTCATCGCCGAGCTTGAGCAACAGTTCGGCCTCGACAAGCCCTGGTACGAGCGTTTCGGCGTCATGATGGTCAATTACCTGACCTTCGACTTCGGCGACTCCTTCTTTCGCGATCAGCCGGTGGTCGATCTTGTGATCGACAAGATGCCGGTCTCCATCTCCATCGGCATCTGGTCCACGGTGCTGATCTACCTGATCGCCATCCCGCTCGGCGTCGCCAAGGCGGTGCAGGACGGCAGCCGCTTCGACATCTGGACCTCGGCCATCGTGGTCATCGGCACCGCCATTCCCGGTTTCCTCTTTGCCGTCCTGCTGCTGGTGCTCTTTGCCGGCGGCGTCTATCTCGACTGGTTCCCGCTCTCCGGCCTGACCTCGGAAGGCTGGGACGACATGCCGGTGATCGAGCAGGTGCTCGACTATCTCTGGCATCTGGTGCTGCCCATCATTGCAGTCGCCATCGGCGGCTTCGCCGGCCTCACCATGCTGACCAAGAACTCCTTCCTCGATCAGATCAACATGCAGTACGTGCAGACGGCGCGCGCCAAGGGCCTGACCGAGCGCCGCGTGCTGTTCGGCCACGTCTTCCGCAACGCCATGCTGATCGTCATCTCCGGCTTTCCGGCGACGCTGATCGGCATGCTCTTCACCGGCTCGGTGCTGATCGAGGTGATCTTCTCGCTGGATGGTCTTGGTTTGCTCGGCTTCGAGGCGGTGTTCAACCGCGACTACCCCATCGTGCTCGGCACGCTCTACTTCTTCACCCTTTTCGGCCTGATCATGGGGATCATCACCGACCTCACCTACACCCTGATCGATCCGCGGATCGACTTCGAGACGCGGGAGACCTGAGGCCATGGCGACCCGCCTCTTCGGCATGGAGCTGTCCCCGCTCAACCAGCGCCGCCTGGCCAACTTCAAGGCCAACCGGCGGGGCTATTGGTCCTTCTGGATCTTCCTCGTCCTGTTCGTCCTCTCGCTCTTTGCCGAGGTGATCGCCAACGACAAGCCCTTCCTGGTTTGGTACGACGGCGGCCTCTACACCCCCATCCTGCAGCACTATCCGGAGACCACCTTCGGCGGCAGCCTGCCGACCGAGACGGACTACACCGACCCGGTGGTGCAGGAGATGATCGAGGCCAAGGGTTGGATGCTCTGGCCGCTGATTCGCTACAACCACCGCACGGTGGCCTGGAACCTGCCGGAGCCGGCGCCGACGCCGCCCAGTGCCGAGCATTGGCTGGGCACCGACGACCAGGCGCGCGACGTCACCGCGCGGCTGATCTACGGCTTCCGCATTTCCGTGCTGTTCGGCTTCATCCTGACCATCGTCTCGGCCGTGATCGGCGTTTCGGCCGGCGCCATCCAGGGCTTCTACGGCGGCTGGATCGATCTCATCGCCCAGCGCTTCATCGAGATCTGGTCCTCCATGCCGCAGCTCTACATCCTGATCATCGTCGCCTCGGTGATCGAGCCGAACTTCTGGTGGCTGCTGATCGTTCTTCTTTTGTTTAGTTGGATCGGCTTCGTCGGCGTGGTGCGCGCGGAGTTCCTGCGCGCCCGCAACTTCGACTACGTGCGCGCCAGCCGGGCGCTGGGCGGCAGCGACAGCCGCATCATCTTCCGCCACGTGCTGCCCAACGCCATGGTGGCGACCCTGACTTTCATGCCGTTCACCCTGGCCGGCTCGGTGACCGCGCTGACCTCGCTCGACTTCCTCGGCGTCGGCCTGCCCCCCGGCTCGGCCTCGCTGGGTGAGCTCTTGGCCCAAGGCAAGGCCAACCTGCAGGCGCCTTGGCTCGGCCTCACTGGCTTCTTCGTCATCGGCATCATGCTCTCGCTGCTGATCTTCATCGGCGAAGCGGTGCGCGACGCCTTCGATCCCAGAAAGCTCTTTGCCGCGCCGCCGCCGCCGGAGGAGACCGGGCCGGACGAGGCGGCCGCCAAGCCGGTTCGCGTCGCGCCGCAGGGGGCGGAGTAGGGCATGGCCGGGCAAGAGCTGCTGCTCAGGGTCAGCAACCTGGGCGTCAACTTCCGCACGCCGCACGGCAAGCACGCGGCCGTCACCTCGATCTCCTTCGATCTTGACCGCGGCGAGACTCTTGCCTTGGTCGGCGAGTCCGGCTCCGGCAAGTCGGTGACGGCGCTGTCCCTCTTGCAGCTCCTGCCCTATCCGGCCGCGAGCCACCCGCCCGGCAGCTCCGTGGTCTTCAAGGGCCACGAGCTGATGGGCGCACCGGCAAGCAAGCTGCGCGAGGTGCGCGGGAACGAGATCTCGATGATCTTCCAGGAACCCATGACCTCGCTCAATCCGCTGCATACGGTGGAGAAGCAGATCGGCGAGGTGCTTTGGCTGCACAAGGGGATGGGCCAGGAGGCGGCGCGCCGGCGGATCCTGGAGCTACTCGAGCTGGTGCAGATCAAGGACCCGGCCAAGCGTCTCAAGGCCTTTCCCCATGAGCTTTCGGGCGGCCAGCGACAGCGGGTGATGATCGCCATGGCGCTGGCCAACGAGCCCGATCTCCTGATCGCGGACGAGCCGACGACGGCGCTCGACGTCACCATCCAGGCGCAGATCCTCAAGCTGCTCGAAGAGCTGCAGGAGGAGCTTGGCATGGCCATGCTCTTCATCACCCACGACCTCAACGTGGTGCGCCGCTTTGCCGACCGGGTGATTGTCATGACCGAGGGCACGCCGGTGGAAGAGGGCCTGACCAAGGCCGTGTTCGATGCGCCGCAGCACCCCTATACCCAGCGCCTGCTGGCGGCGGAGCCCAAGGGCCGGCCGCTGCAGGCCGCCCCCGATGCACCCGTCGTCATGCAGGGCCGGGACATCAAGGTGCATTTCCCGATCAAGGCCGGGGTGCTCAAGCGCACCGTGGACCACGTCAAGGCGGTCGACGGCATCGACGTTACCGTGCGGGAGGGCCATACCGTCGGCGTCGTCGGCGAGTCCGGCTCGGGCAAGACCACGCTCGGCCTCGCCTTGCTCCGCCTGCTGTCGAGCCAGGGCGACATTCTCTTCGAAGGCCAGGACATTCAGGGCTGGAAGAGTGG
This sequence comes from Rhodovibrionaceae bacterium, assembly GCA_028279885.1. Lineage (GTDB taxonomy): Bacteria > Pseudomonadota > Alphaproteobacteria > Kiloniellales > DSM-21159 > JANQMX01. The sequence continues at coordinate 41,890 of JANQMX010000075.1, forward strand.
CCAGCTCCGCCCCCTGCGCCGTGACATGCAGATCGTCTTCCAGGACCCCTTCGGCTCCTTGAGCCCGCGCATGTCGATCGGCCAGATCGTCGGCGAGGGCCTGGAGATCCACGAGATCGGCTCGCCGGACGAGCGCGAGGCGCGGGTGGTGGCGGCGCTGCAGGAGGTCGGCCTCGACCCCGACACGCGCCACCGCTATCCCCACGAGTTCTCCGGTGGCCAGCGGCAGCGCATATCGGTCGCCCGCGCGATGGTGTTGGAGCCGCGATTCCTGGTGCTCGACGAGCCGACCTCGGCGCTCGACATGTCGGTGCAGGCTCAGATCGTCGACCTGCTGCGCGACCTGCAGGCGCGGCATCGCCTGGCCTACCTCTTCATCAGCCACGACCTCAGGGTGGTGCGCGCCCTGGCCGACGAAGTCATCGTCATGCGCGACGGCCACGTGGTCGAGCGCGGCGATGCCGATCAGATCTTCGACGCGCCGGAGCATCCCTACACCCAGGCCTTGATGAAAGCCTCCTTTGAGCTGGAAGCGGTCGACGGCGGCGTCGTGCGGGAGTAGTAACGGGGGGTGATCCCTCCCCGCGCTCTTTTTATCCAGGCATGACCGCGACTGCCTTCCGCCCCTTGCCGCTCGTCTTTGGCGGCATCATCGCCTTGGCCGCGGCGATCGGCATCGGACGCTTCGTCTACACGCCCATCCTGCCGCCCATGGAAGAGGGCTTGGGCCTGACCAAGAGCCAAGCCGGCTTCATCGCCTCGGCCAACTTCCTCGGCTACCTGCTCGGCGCCTTGGCGGCCTCGACGCCGCGGCTGCCCGGCTCGCGCCGCACCTGGCTCGTCGGCACTCTGGCGGTCAGCGCCCTGACCACCGCTGCCATGGGCCTGACCGGCGCCATGCCGCTCTTTCTCTTGCTGCGCTTCGTCGGTGGCGTGGCCAGCGCCTTCGTCCTGGTCTTCGCCTCCACTCTGGTGCTCGACCGGCTGATCCGGGCCGGGCGCGGAGACCTCGCAGGCCTTCTCTTCGCTGGCGTCGGCCTCGGCATTGCAATCTCCGCTGCGCTGGTATCCGGATTGCTCTACGCCGGTGGCGACTGGCGGGATCTTTGGCTGGCCAGCGGGGGCCTGGCCTTGGCCGCCGTGGTCGCCGTCTTCGCCCTGGTGCCCGACCGCGGCGCTGAGGGGCAGGCCAGCGGGGCCGGCAAGGCCTCGGGTAATCAGCGGGCGCTGGTCTCGCTGATCGTCGCCTACGGCCTCTTCGGCTTCGGCTATGTCATCACCGCAACCTTCCTGGTCGCCATCGTCCGTGATGCGCCGGAGATTCGACCCCTCGAGCCGCTGATCTGGATCGTCGTCGGCCTCGCCGGCGCGCCCTCGGTGATCTTCTGGAGCAAGGTCGGCGCCCGCATCGGCATCCCCCAGGCCTTCGTCGTGGCCTGCCTGGTCGAGGCGGTCGGCGTGGCTGCCAGCGTTCTTTGGATCTCGGCCGCCGGCGTCATCCTGGCCGGCATTCTGCTGGGCGGCACCTTCATGGGCATCACCGCGCTCGGCCTGATCGAGGCGCGGCGGCTCACATCCGGCGACCCGCGGCGCATCCTGGCGCTGATGACGGCTGCCTTCGGTTTGGGTCAGATCGTCGGGCCGAGTTTCGCCGGCGTCCTGTTTGACATCTCCGGCAGCTTTCTGCTGCCTTCCATGGCCGCGGCCGGCGCCTTGCTGGTTGCGGCGCTTTTGGTCGGCTGGGCCAACACAGGCCGTGCGGCAGCCGGCTCGTCATAGCTGAGTTACACACCGATCGAGGGTTGGAGGAAGACGTGAGTATTCTGTTTCTGTCGTATGACGAGCGCGCGCCGCGTTGGCTGCCGCACCTGGAGGCGGCGATGCCTGGCCGTGAGATCCAGGTCTGGCCCGAGGTCGAGGACCTTGCCCGCGTGCGCTATGCCGTGGTCTGCCAGCCGCCGGCCGGCGTGCTCAAGCAGTGCCCCAATCTGGAGGCCGTCTTCTCCATGTGGGCCGGCATCGACCACCTGAAGAGCGACCCGGAGCGCCCGCCCGAGATTCCCGTGGTGCGCATGGTCGAGCGCGGTCTCTCGACCGGCATGTGCGAATACGTGACCATGCAGGTGCTGTTCCATCACCGCCGCATGCTCGACTATCGCGAGCAGCAGGCTCGGGCCGAGTGGAAGCCCCTGCCCTTGGTGCCCGCCTGGACGCGCACCGTCGGCATCATGGGTTTCGGCGAGCTGGGACAGCTTGCTGCCGAGAAGCTGGTCGGCCTCGAGCTCCAGGTGGCCGGGTGGAGCCGCTCGCCGAAAAGCATGGACGGGGTCGCTTGCTACCACGGCGAAGACGGGCTCGACGCCTTTTTGGCCCGCAGCGAGATCCTGGTCTGCCTCCTGCCGCTCACCGAGGCGACCCGCGGCGTGCTCAACGCGCAGCTCTTTGCCAAGCTGCCGCGCGGCGCCTGCCTGATCAACGCAGCCCGCGGCGGCCATCTGGTGGAGGCTGACCTTCTTGCGGCGCTCGACAGCGGACAGCTCGACTCCGCCTCGCTCGACGTCTTCGACCCCGAGCCCTTGCCGAGCGACCATCCCTTCTGGTCCCACCCGCGCATTGTGCTGACCCCACACGTCGCCGCCGGCACTTTGCCGGAGACGGCATCGCAGTCGATCGCCGCCAACATCGCCCGCCACGAGCGCGGTGAGCCCTTCGATGCGGTGGTGGACTTCAGCCTGGGGTACTGAACGCAGGCCGCCGGGCTAAAGGTTGGTCCGGTAGTCCTCTTCGATGTCCCGATCGATCGCTTCGGCGGCAGCGTCGCCGCCTTTGAGACGCTTGGCGAGAATCTTGCCGAAGGAGATCTTCTTCGGCTTCGTCCAGGACTTCGGCTTCCAGAGCTCGGAGCGGATAAAGGCCTTGGCGCAGTGGTAGAAGACCTGGGTGACGTGCACCCGGATGCCGACCAGCGCCGGTTTCCCGCGAGCGGACAGGCGCTCCAGGACCTTCGGGTCGGCGGTCAGCTCGGCGGTGCCGTTGACGCGCAGCGTCTCCGAGGTGCCGGGAATGACGAAGATCAGGCCGACATGCGGGTTGGCCAGAATGTTCAACAGGCCGAAAGCCAGGTTGTTTCCCGGGAGGTCGGGGATCAGCAGGGTCTTGGCGTCTTCAACGATGACGAAACCCGGCGCGTCGCCCTTGGGTGAGACGTTCTGGTTCCCCTCCGCATCCGCCGTCGCCATCATCAGGAAGGGCGAGCGGGCGATGAAGTCGATACAGGAATCGTCCAGCGACTCCCAAAGCTTCGCCTCGACCCGATCGCTCGGCGGCGCGATGACCTCTCTAAGCTGCTCCACCGTCGTGATGCGGTGACTGTCCGGTGCCGTCGACAAGACCGAGCCTCCCATAAGATCCCAGGTACCGGCGCGTGGATGGCCGCGGTCGGAAGCCGTTCGGCCATCCCCTGCACCTGTTTCTTACGGTTAGCACGGCACCTGTGGCTGAGCCGGCGCGCAAAGCTCGGATCAGCTATGCAGTGACCATAAGCCCTTGGGCCTAGTGCACGACGATGACGGTGCAGCCGGCCTTGCGCTCGAGGGACAGCGAGGTGCTACCGAACAGCAGGCTGTCGAGGCTGCTGATGCCGCGGCTGCCGACGACCAGGAGGTCGGCCTTCTCGGTCTCGGCCAGTGCGACCAGCGCATTGACCGGGCTGCCTTCGCAGAGCACGGCCCGGCTGTCGCCTACGCCATGGTCGCGCGCCTGCTTCTGGGCCTCGTGCAGGACCTCCTTGGCGGCCATGGCCAGGATTTCCTGCTCGGTGATGTTGACGTGCTCGACCTCGTTGTAGCGCTGCAGCTCCTCAGGCGCCACGGCGGCGCCCTTGTCTTTCTGCACGTGCGCGATGACCAACTCGGCTGCTTTGCTCTTGCTCAGATCGCAGGCGAAGTCGAGTGCCTTGTCGGCGTGTTTCGAGCCGTCGACCGCAACCACGATTTTCCGTGTATCCATGGACCTTTTCTCCCGTCGTTTCGCCGACTGTGGGCCGGCTGAATCCCAGCAGGTTTGTGACGCTGCCGGCCGTCGCGCGGCAAGCTATTCAGACAATAAATTTGGGACTTTGAGGCGGATCAAGCGCGGAGCAGTTAGAGCGGAATCGCAAGGCTCGTCTTTACGCGCTCCATGGCTACGATGGTGTTAAATTTCTGGATGTTCGGGTTGCCGTAGAAGACCCGGCGAGTGAGGCGCTCGTACTCGGCGATGTCGCGTGCGGTGACGATCAGCACGAAGTCGTGCTCGCCGGTGACGTAGTAGCACTGCTGAATCTCCGGCACCGCCTGCACCTGGCGCTTGAAGGCATCGACGATGTCGGCCCGGCCCCGCTCCAGCACGATGGTGACGATCAGCGTCATGCGGCCGCCGACCAGCTCCGGCGAGACCACGGCACAGTCCTTGGCGATGGCGCCCTCCGCGCGCAGCCGCTTCATGCGGCGCTGGCAGGCGGTCGGCGAGAGGCCGACCTGCGCGCCGATCGCGTCCGAGGTCAGGCGGTTGTCATCCTGCAGGAGGCGCAGGATGGCGAGGTCGAAGCTGTCCAGTTCCATAGGATTACGCAGGAATACTGCAACCAAAGGGATAAGATAGCCGTTTTTCGGTGATTCGGCCATGGCTTTGCAGCCTGGCGACCGCACCGCGCTTCTAGTCTCCGGTCCGGACAAGGAGCGAAGCCATGGACAAGGCAAGCATCGATCAGCGTGACGGCATTCTCTGCGGCTTGGGTGCCGCGATCATTTGGGGCGCCTGGCCGGTGGTCTCCCGCCTCGCCGTCGTCGACTCCCTCACCCCCTACGACGTGGCCGCCTTGCGCTTCGGGGTGGCCGGACTCGTCCTGCTGCCGTTCTTCCTGCGCCGGGCGACACCGAAATGTGCTGGCATCGGCTGGCTGCGCGCGCTCGTCTTGGCCTGCGGCGCCGGCGTGCCCTACGTGGTGGTGAGCGTGGAGGGCCTGCGCTATGCCCCCGCCGGTCATGCCGGCCTGATCGTGCCGAGCTGCATGCTGATCTTCACCACCCTCGGCGCCTGGCTGTTTCTCGGCGACCGGCCGGGTGGCGTGAGGCTGCTGGGTCTGGCGTCTATTCTGCTCGGCCTCTTGCTCGTCGGCTGGACGGCCTTGGCCGGCGCCGCACCGGGTGCCTGGCGGGGCGACCTGCTCTTCATTGGCAGCGGCTTTCTCTGGGCGACCTATACCCTCGGCGCGCGGGCCTGGTCGGTTAGCCCCTGGCAGGCCACGGCGCTGGTCTCGGTGCTCTCGCTGCTGCTCTACCTGCCGCCCTATCTGGCCGTCGCCGGGCTGCGCCTGCTCGATGCGCCGCTCGTGCCTCTGCTCAGCCAGGCGGTCTTCCAAGGTTTGGCAGCGGCCATCCTGGCGCTGTTGCTCTACACCCGCGCCGTGGCTTTGCTCGGCGCGGCGCGCGGTGCCCTCTTCGCCGCGCTGGTGCCGGGAATGGCCATCCTTCTCGCCATCCCGCTGCTCGACGAATGGCCGGGACTGGGCGAGCTCGCCGGCCTCTTGCTGGTAACCCTGGGCATGGCAACGGCGCTCGGCTTGTTCGATGCGCGCTTGATCAGACGTCGCGCGCCAGTCCGCTGACCAGGTCGCCGAACTCGCGCAGAAAGACCGAGCCGGCCACGGTGCGCTGCACCAGGACGGAGCGGCGGTCGGCCTCGTCAGTCTTGCGCCTCAGGTAGCCGAGCGTGCTCAGGCGGTCCAAGGCCCGGGTGACCGCCGGCTTCGACATGTTCAGCGTCGCGGCCAGGCCACGCACCGTATGGGGCGGCGGTGCGTGATAGACGTGCAGCAGCAGGGCGAACTGCCGCTGGGTCAGGTCGGGCAGGTCGCGGCGCAGCACCTCGGCGCTGGCGGCACGCCACAGGGCCAGCGCCTGGCCGGCGGAAAGCTCCATGCAACTCGGCTCTTCTCGTTTCGAGACCGCAACGAGTGAGACCAGAGTCCGCCGTTTCAGGCAACCGGAAAGGGGGTGTTTTTCTAGGGTGGCGCCACACCACAGACTGTCACCCCGGCCCCCGAGCCGGGGTCCATATGTGGACGGCCCCCTTTTTGCCAGAGCGTGAAGTTGGTTTTGACCGGGTCGCTTGCAT
>JANQMX010000100.1 GCA_028279885.1 Rhodovibrionaceae bacterium
TCACCATCTCGAGGACCGTCTGTTCCGGTGCAGGCTTTCTCAGCATGAACCCTTGAATCACAAAGGCCCGGCTCTCGCCAGGCCTTTGTCAGCAGTCTGCGGGGCGCCTGTTTCAGGCGCCCCTTTTTCATTGCCGAAGGCCACTGAACGGACCAATCGCCCCCAGCCGGCAAGACTGTCCGATCTGCCGCCTCCCCGGCAGGTTCTTCCCAGCGTTAAGGATATTCTTTCCGCTTGGCCTTGCTGCCGGTCTCTCCCACCAGGTCCGCGCCGATCCGATTTCTCTCCGTTTATCAGGCACTTGTAGAAAATTTTATCGATTGGCACGGCAGTTGCTGTGCTTGGCGAGCAAGGCCCGTTTCTCGAGTCCGCGATCCTCTCTCTCGGAGGGTTGGAGTTGGGAAGCGGGGCTGAACCGAAACAAAGCGCTCTGCGGCGCGTCGCTTAGGCGGGCAGCAGATGCCAAGTGAATGAAGCGATCCTGAGGAGAGATCACTCATGGCACTCAATGTTATCTCGAACTTCGCGGCCAATGTTGCGCATCGCAACCTGGTCCGCTCCGACATGGAAGCGACAAGCTCGCTTGCCAAGCTATCCTCGGGAACGCGCGTTGTCTCCGCCAAGGACGATGCAGCCTCGATGGCGATCGGCTCGCGCCTGCAGGCCGAAGTCAACGCCCTTCGCATGGCGGCGATCAACGCCAACCAGGCGGTCTCGATGCTGCAGATCGCCGATGGCGCCATGGCTCGGGTCACCGACATTCTCATCCGGATGAAGACGCTGTCCGTGCAGGCCGGTTCTGGTCAGCTTTCGAACGTCGAGCGCGGCATGCTCGACACCGAGTATCAGAACCTGCTGCAGGAAGTCGACCGTATCGCTGCCGACACCGAGTTCAACGGCAACCAGCTGGTGAACGGCGATCAGGCCGTCTCTGATATCGGCACCGGCTTCGACGTCGGCGCCGGTGTGGTCAATATCTCGGCGCGCGGCTTCGAAATGTCGACCAACACGCCGGGCTCGGCCACGGGCTCGCTGACCTACAACACCACGGGGCAAATCTTCACCTTCTCGGCGGGTGGCGCCTCCTTCACCGGTGCGATCGACAGCGAGGCCTTCTCCGGCACCGGTGCCTCTGCCGCCATGACGACGGGTACTCAAGTCGTGTTGACCAATGCCACCTCCGATGCGTCACTCGCCTTGACCTTGAACCTCTCGTTCGATGCCGGCGCCAACGTTGCCGCCGACACCTTGAACATTATCGAGACCAACGAGACCTCCTATTCCTTCAAGGTCGGCAGCGGCGTGACGAGCGCCGACACCATCAGCATCTCCATGCAGGGTGTCAGCGCGCAAGCACTGGGCATCACCAGCACGGACATCACGTCGGTGGGCAACGCGGATATGTCGTCAGTGGCACTCAGCAACGCCATCGACACATTGAACGAATCGCGTGCCGGCCTCGGTGCCTCGCAGAACAGACTGGAGTTCGCCTCATCGAACCTGGCGACAGCGGTCGAGAACACGGAGGCCGCGCGAAGCAGCCTCCTCGACCTCGATGTCGCGGCGGAGATGTCGACCTTCACCTCGAAGCAGATCTTGGTGCAGGCCGGTGTCTCGATGCTCGCCCAGGCCAACCAGATGCCGCAGAACCTGCTGAGACTGTTCCAGTAGAACCGCGGCCAACTGGCTAAGCCACCTTACCCTCTTGATAGGACTCACCCTCATGTTCGAAAGCCGCCCACATATCACCAAGCGCGAAGTCCTGCAGATGCGCCCAAGCCATATGGTGGTCGTCGTCTACGACGAGCTCTTCGCCGCCCTGCGCGAGGCGAAGGTCGCGGTCGAGCAAGGGGAGATCGAGTCCCGCTGCCATGCCGTGAACTATGCGAGCGAGATGCTGGCCCTGCTCTGCCTCTGTCTCGACCACGACAAGGGGGGAGAAATCGCGGAGCGCCTGTCGAGGCTCTACGCTTTCGCCCTGGTCCGGCTGCAGCACATCAACTTCTACAACGACAGCGAAACGGCGGATGAGCTCATCGACCTGCTCCAGCCCTTGCGGAAATCCTGGTTCGAGCTCGACGAGCGGCTCGACTCACCTTCCGGTCAGGCTGGCACCGCCGTGCGGAGCCAATACTCCGCGCCCTCGCCTCTGTCTCTCAGTTAGCGTCACCGACCAACACCGAGCGGGTCACGAAAGACCCGCCGTCCAAGCCACGTAGGTGCAGAACATGTCTGATCTTACCATCGCAACGGCGAACCAATCGCCGCCCCAGGTCCCCGGCGCCGCCGGCACCAACGAAGATGCCGGCGGACGCCAGAACTTCATTGATATGCTGCTGGGCAGTAGCGCCCATAACATGGCCAACAGCTCCCTGTTGTTCGCCCAGGGCCGGGCAATCGACGCGACCTACCGCCCCGGCCAAAGCGTCGACGAAGACCTCGACCCCCTGCCCGAGCGCGCGGCGCGAACGGAAAGAGACCAGCCGGAAGCCGAGAAGAGCGAAGCTTCCGACAAACAGCAGGAAGATTTCAGCACCAAGGAAACGGAGCTCGAGCAAAGCCCGGAAGAGACGGCTGCCGCCCGTGAAGGCAACAGCACGCCGCAGGCTGACAGCAAAGCAAGTGAGCGCGGCCAGGAGGGAACGGTTCGCGCGGATACGGCCAGCAAGCCGGCCGCCGGCCGTGAGCCAGCCGCCGGCCGTGAGCCGGCCCAGGCCCCGGCAGCGAACAACGATGCCGCGGATGCCCTGGTCCCCACCGGAAAGGATAACAGCAAAGCCGCTGCGGCCACGCCGGCTGGCCAACAAAGTCAGGGCGCGGCTGCCGTCGAGCGCGCCGGCCTGGTGTCCAAGCCGCAGCAGGCACTGGCCCAGACCGGAACCGAAACGGCGGCCGAGACAGCCCGCAAGGTCGCTCAGCCGACGCAAACGGCGGCCGAGGGCAGCGAGATACCGACGGCCCGCACGGCCGACCCGAGAGCGGCGCAAGAACCCGTCATCCAGCGGCCCACCCCGAGCACTCAGCCGACCGCTCCAGGCGCAGTGAACGGCAACGGCGTTCCGGGCAGCAACCCGGCTGCCGCCGGCCTGTTCGGTCAAGCCGTGACCGAAGCGACCGCTTCCCGCAGCAACAACACCGCCACCGCTGGCGCCGCGGCGAGCAGCCAACAGGTGGCCGCCCCTCCCAAAACTGCGGGCACGGCAATGCCAGTCACCGCAGGAGCTGGGGAGCCACTCTCCCCAATGGACTCTCCGCGCACCAAGGCAGCCAACTCTCCCAGCCAACCCAGAGCAACTGCCGAAACGGTGCAACACTTCTCACAGCAGTTGAGCCGCGCGGCAGCACTGGGCAAGGATCGTATCTCCCTGCAGCTGAACCCCTCCGAGCTGGGGCGTGTGGACGTCAAGCTTGAGTTCGCTCAGGACCAGAGCATGCGTGCGGTGATCACCGCCGACCGTCCGGAGACGCTCGACCTCCTGCAACGGGATGCCCGCGCCCTTGAGCGGGCGCTGCAAGACGCCGGCGTCAAGCTCGACAATAACGCCCTGAACTTCGCCCATCGCGAAGACCAGCAGGCCGGCGGCCAACTGAGCCAGGGGAGCAGCGATGCCTCACCGACATCTGTTTCAGAGGCCGCCGAGGGTGAAGACGGCGTCGTGAACAGCGCTCGAAGCCATGACCGGACATCCGGCTGGCAGGGCGCCGTCAACATCGAAGTTTGACCGAGCGAGGAGCGAAGCCATGGAAACGCAGTCGATCAACGGCGTCGCCTTTAAGCAGAACACCGGCTCGAGCCTCACCGGCTCCGGCTCCCTGGATGAGACCTTCGATACCTTCCTGCTGCTGCTGACCACGCAGTTGCAGAACCAGGATCCGCTGGACCCGCTCGATACCAATCAATTCACCGAGCAGCTGGTCAACTTCACCTCGGTCGAGCAGCAGATCAAGAGCAATGAACTGCTCGAGGAACTGCTAGCCGGACAGAAGAATTCCGGGCTTGCCACGGCCATCTCGCTGATCGGCAACTCGATCGAGTACAACGGCAACGTGGTTGCCCTGAGTGAAGGCACCGCCGGTATGAAGTACATCCTGCCGGCGAATGCTCACACCGCGAAGATCGAGATCTACGATACCTCCGGCGACCTGGTGCGTACGGCCACTGTCGACGCGTCCGCCGGCCAGCATGACTTCACCTGGGACGGCAAGACCGACGACGGCGCGCAGCTTCAGGACGGCCTCTATGCCCTCCGGCTGGTCGCCCTGGATAGCGAGGGCGTGGAGGTCGACAGCGGCATCAATCCCATCGCCACCATTACCGGCGTGGAGACGATCGGCGACGAGATCCTGCTGCGTTCGGGCAACGACCTGCTGATACCGCTGAGCGATCTCCGCTCGATCCACGGACAACCGCAGCCTGAGCCAGAGCCGCAAGCCTAACCAACTAAATTCAAAAGGCGCAGCCAGGGAGGCTGGGCCGATGCAAGGAGCAAGAAGCAGATGAGCATTTTCGGAGCGATGAATGCCAGTATCTCGGGGCTTTCCGCGCAAGCGAACGCCTTGGGCATCATCTCGGACAACATCGCCAATTCCAACACGATTGGCTACAAGGGCACGATCACCCAGTTCAGCACGTTGGTGACGCAGAACGCGACCCAGAACGCCTACTCTCCCGGCGGCGTGCGCTCGGCTCCGGTCGCCATCAACGAGGCGCAGGGCCTGCTGCAATCCTCCAGCAACAGGACCGACATCGCCATCGCCGGCAATGGCTTCTTCGTTGTCAACGAAGACTCCAACCCCGGCCTTGGCGACGAAATGCTGTTCACCCGTGCCGGCCACTTCGCTCCCGACGAGAACGGCGACCTGGTCAACGCCTCCGGCTACTATCTTCAGGGCTATCAGCTCGACAGCACCGGCGCCATCATCGGCAACCCCACCGTCCTCTCGTCGCTCAGGACCGTCAACATCGCCGGATTGACCGGTGCCGCCAATGCAACGACGACCCTGGACCTCTCCCTCAATCTGCCGTCCACCGATGCGGTCGGCGCAACGCGCTCCATGACCGCGCAGGTCTTCGACTCTCTCGGCAACGCCCACGACATCACCTACACCTTCACCAAGACGGCGGCGAACGCCTGGGATGTCACGGTTGCCAACCCGACGCTCTCCTCGACCGGCGCCGCGAGCGGCACGGTGACCGGGCCAGTCGCGCGCTCCATCACCTTCAACGGCGACGGCTCGCCGAACGTGATCACCTTCCCGCCCGTCGCTGTCACCTGGACCACCGGTGCCGACCCCAGCTCGATTGCGGTTGGCGTGGGTACGGCTGCCGGCTTCGACGGTGTAACCCAGCTGGCGGGCGACTTCGCCGTCGGCCCCTACGCGCAGGACGGCCAGCGCTTCGGCCAGTTCAGCGGCATCGCCATCGACGAGGACGGCATCGTCACCGCCCTGTTCGACAACGGAACCCAGCGGCAGATTTACCAAATTCCGCTCGCCCAGTTCGCCAACCCACGCGGCCTCGAGGCACGCAACGGCAACGCTTTCGCGGTAACCGACGACTCCGGCGAGGTCATCCTCAATGCGCCGAACACGGGCAGTGCCGGCGTGATCGCCGCCGAGGCTCTGGAGGCCTCCACCGTCGACATCGCGCAGGAGTTCACCCGCATGATCGTCACCCAGCGCGCCTATTCGGCCAACGCCAGTGTGTTGACCACGGCAGACGAGATGCTGGAGGAGATCATTCGGGTCGGCCGTTAACAAAAACCCGGCTGTATCATAGGGAAGAACCGGCAATCTGCCGGTTTTTCTCTTTTGTGAAGGCTATTATTTGGTGATTTACTTTTCTTTCAAGAAGCCAACTAACTAAAATACAAAGCATTAATCACCCACGTTAGCCGAAAATAAACAGCGGTCGGGTAGGGTCGCGCTGAGGACGACACATGTAGTGGAGCCATAAGATGCCGATGGATGAGTGGGGCAATAGAAGGGTCGCCATCGGGCCCGCCGGACAGCCTTTGACGCTTGACGATCTTCCGGCACCGGAAACCAAGCGCTGGGTGATTCGCCGCAAAGCCGAAGTTGTCGCCGGTGTCCGTGCCGGCCTGCTGACGCTTGAGGAGGCTTGCGAGCGTTACAAGCTTTCCGCCGACGAGTTTCTTTCCTGGGAACGGCTGATCGATGCGCATGGCGTGCGCGGCCTGCGCACGACACGGCTGCAGCAGTATCGCAGTAAGGGCAATCTGCCGCCCTTCGCCGCGGCGGAGTAGCATCCGCCGCAGCCTCCTACCACCACCGGAAGGCGGCAAGACTTGCCGCTTAATGGGAAAAAATTTCCTCGATTAACCGGCATTTTACCACGCCGGCCCTAACCTGTTGACCGAATTGCCAATTCGGCAAGCTCTGATGGTCTTCGCAACAAGGCGATGCAGGAGCGAATGGTCAATCGGGACAGGCAGGCGTGAACGCACTCGTTGATACAATCAAGAGCCTGGGAGTGGTCCGCGTGGCACTGATCGCCGCCGTCGGTGCCGCGACACTCGGGTTCTTCGTCTACTTTGCCGGCAATCTAACGAAGCCAAAGATGTCGCTGCTCTACAGCGAGCTCGATCAAAGCGACAGCGCGGCCATCGTCAGCCATCTGGAAACGGCAGGCGTGCCCTTTGAGCTCTCGCCTGACGGCCGGCGCATCATGGTGCCCAACGAACAGGTGGCGCGCATGCGCCTGTCCATGGCCGAGGCCGGCATCCCCAACGGCGGCTCGGTTGGCTACGAGATCTTCGACCAAAGCGGCGAGCTCGGCTCGAGCAGTTTCGTCCAAAACATCAACCATCTGCGGGCCTTGGAAGGCGAGCTTGCCCGAACCATTCGCTCTCTCGGCAACATCCAGAACGCGCGCGTGCATTTGGTTCTGCCACAGCGAGAACTGTTCAGCCGTGAACGCAACGAGCCCTCCGCCTCCATCGTTATTCGCCTGGCCGGTAGTTCCCGCCTGTCGAACAGCCAGGCGACCTCGTTGCAGCAGTTGGTTGCCGCCGCCGTGCCGCGCCTGGAACCGGATCGGGTTTCCATCATCGACCACCGCGGCCGCATGCTGGCGCGCACGACCACCGGCGACGACGCCACCGATCTGGCAAACGACGCCGAGGAGATGCGCCTCAATGTCGAGCAACGTCTTTCGAAATCGGCCGAGGACCTGCTCGAACGAACCCTCGGCACCGGAAACGTTCGGGTCACTGTCTCGGCTGAGCTCGATTTCGATCGGATAACCGAGAGCTCGGAGACCTTCGATCCCGACGGCCAGGTGGTCCGCTCGACGCAGACCATCGAGGAAAACGAGCAAGATCAAGACGGCGATGGTCAGGACCCGGTGACCGTCGGCAACAACCTGCCGGACGCCGGCCTGCCGCAGCTCGGCGGCGGTCCCACCAGCACTTCCTCGGCCTCGCGCATCGAGGAAACCGTCAACTATGAGATTTCCAAGGTCGTCCGCTCGCACGTCCGTGAAAGCGGCGCGATACGCCGCCTCTCCGTCGCCGTCCTGGTGAATGGCAACTATGCGCCGAACGAAAACGACCAGTTGATCTACAGCCCGCGCAGCGAAGAAGAGCTGCTGCAGATCGAGGAGCTGGTGAAGTCGGCCGTCGGCTACAACGAACAGCGGGGCGACCTGATCGAGGTCGCCAACATGCAGTTCGCCGATCTCACCAACATGAATCAGACTCTGGCCGAGAGCGACCTGATCTTCGGCCTCGAGAAGCAGGAAGTGATGCGCCTGGCCGAGCTGCTCGTTCTCGGCCTCGTGGCCGCCCTCGTGCTGCTACTCGTCGTCAAGCCTCTGCTCAGCCGACTTCTCGAGCCGGTGCCGGCGCTCGCCGGTGATGTCGGCGGCGCCCTCGCCGACGAGGTCGGTGGGCGTCACGCTCTGGAGGACAAGCGTGGTCTCGGCAGCGGCTTGCCGGCGGTGGGCGCCGCCGGCCAGGGCTCGGCCCTCGTCGAAGGCGGCGATGGCAGCCTGCCGCCTTACGAGGAAGAGGGAGAGGACGGCGGACTCGAGCAGTTGATCGACGTGCAGAAGGTCGAGGGCCGGGTGCGCGCCTCCTCCCTGCGCAAGATCGGCGAGATCATCGACAAGCATCCTGAGGAAGCCGTCAGCATCCTGCGCAACTGGATTCATCAGGAGATCTAAGGGCGATGAAAGTCAGGGACGAATACCGCTCCCTCACGGGCCCGGAAAAGGCGGCCCTGCTGGTCATGTCGATCGGCGAGGACTATGCGGCCCGCCTCTTCACCACCATGGAGGACGACGAGATCAAGGAGATCTCGCAGGTCATGGCCAATCTCGGCACGGTGTCCTCGCAGATCATCGAGCGGCTGTTCGTCGAGTTCGCCGACCAAATCTCCTCGACCGGATCACTCGTCGGCAACCTTCAGAACACCGAGCGCTTGCTTTCCAAGGTTCTCGACCGCGACCGGGTCGAGAACATCATGGAGGAAATCCGCGGGCCTGCGGGCCGGACCATGTGGGACAAGCTAGGCAATGTGCACGAGAACGTCCTGGCCAGCTATCTGAAGAACGAATACCCGCAGACGGTCGCCGTGGTCATCTCCAAGATCAAGCACGACCACGCAGCTCGCGTGCTCGCCGCCCTGCCCGAGCCCTTCGCGCTCGAAGTGGTCAGCCGCATGCTCTCCATGGAGGCGGTGCAGAAGGAGGTTCTGGACGACGTCGAACGGACCCTTCGCAACGAGTTCATGTCCAATCTGGCCCGCACCAATCGGCGCGACAGCCATGAGCTGATGGCCGATATCTTCAACAGCTTGGACCGCCAGTCCGAGCAGCGCTTCATGACTGCGCTGGAAGATCAGAACAAGGACGCGGCCGAGCGCATCCGGTCCTTGATGTTCACCTTCGACGATCTCGGCAACCTCGATCCCGCCGCGGTTCAGAACCTGCTGCGCAACGTGGAGAAGGACAAGCTCCCCGTCGCTCTCAAGGGTGCGTCGGAGAGTATGCGAGAGCTCTTCTTCTCCAATATGTCGGAACGCGCTGCGAAGATCCTGCAGGAAGACATGCAGACCATGGGCCCGGTGCGCCTGAGAGACGTGGACGAGGCACAAGGCGAGATGATCCGTGTTGCCAAAGATCTCGCCGAGCGTGGCGAAATCGTCCTCGTCGACACCAAAGGCGAAGACGAGCTGGTCTACTGAGCCGAGACGGACGCCGGAACGTGAAGGTGCAACGCTTCCTCTTCGAAAACAGTTTCGACGGCAACGCCGCAGCCGAGCCTTTCGCGCCGGGCGAGCTCGAGACGCGTGCACCGGAGGAATGGCTGTCGGACCAGGCGTCTGAGCAGGAAAATCCCTCCGAGGAGCACGAACCTGCTGCGCCTACGCTCAGCGAGCGCGATCTCGTCGAAGCGAAAGCGGCCGCCTTTGCCGAGGGTGAAGCCCACGGCCGCGAGGCTGCCCTGGCCGAGGCCGCCGGCAGCCTCGAACAGCGCTGCAGCGAGCTGCTCGAGCAGATCGCCGCAGCTCTGCCCGACAGCCTGCGCGCCGAAGAAGACGCCTACAGCACGGCATGCCGGGAGAGCCTCGGCTTGGCCAAAGCCACCTTCAAGAAGCTCTTTCCGCGCTTGGAACGCCAGGCCGCTCTGGCAGAGGTCGAGGCCTTGGTGGAGGCGAGCCTGGCTCAGCTCCGCCAGGAGCCGCGCGTCGTCCTGCGCCTGCCGGACGATCTTCTCGACCCCATGCGAGACCGGCTTGATGGCCTGACACATCGCCACGGCTTCGAAGGAAAGGTGGTTCTGCTGGCCGACGCCGAGCTAGGGCCCAGCGATGTCCGCGTGGAGTTTGCCGACGGCGGCATGGAACGCTGCGCCCGGCAGCTCTGGAGCGAGATCGAAAACCGCATTCTGGACGCCGGCACCCACAGCGAGCCCCGAGCAGAAGCCCCGGTAGAGGCCCCGGGAGAAGCCCCGGCCGAAGCCGCAGTAGAGACCCCCGCATCCCCCCCCTTATCCGATGGACAGGACCAAGCAGCATGAGCGATGGAAACGACCTTGACCTTGCCGAGCTGGAAGAGACCGAAGGCGAGATCACCGAAACCGAGCACGAGCCGGAACAGATAGAGCAGCCGCCGAGCAGCGCGCGCGATCTGGAGGCCGTCTACGACATTCCGGTCCAGGTCTCTGCCGTGCTCGGCCGCTCTACCATGCAGGTGAGTCAGCTTCTCAAGCTCGGCCGCGGCGCCGTGGTCGAACTGGACCGCAAGGTCGGTGAGGCGATCGACATCTACGTCAACAATCGGCTGGTCGCCCGCGGCGAGGTCGTCGTCGTCGACGACCACCTGGGCGTGACCATGACCGAGATCATCAAAGCCGATCGCAACTAAGCAGGACGGCGGCGGAACGCAAGGCAATGGCCGAGGTCGAGGCACAACAGAGCAGGATGACGCCGGGGCACGCGCTACCGGCCAGGCCGGCAATCGACTATACGACGGTCGGCGGCACGCTCGGCGCCTTCACGCTGATCATCCTGGCCATGGCGGCCAGCGGCTCGGTCGGTGCCTTTGCCGATCTTCCGGCCTTCCTCATCGTGATCGGCGGCACCTTCCTCATCACCTCCGTCTCCTACACCACGCCGGAGATCCTCAATGCCCAACGCGTCATGCTGCGGGCTGTGCTCTACAAGCAGGAGCGCCCGGCCAAGGCCGCCTACGCCATGATCGATCTCTCGCAACTGCTGCGCAACAGCGGGTGGGGCGCCCTGGAAAGCCGGGTCAACCAGATGCGGGGGCAGCCCTTTCTGCAGCATGCCGTGCATTTGCTGGTCGACGGTTTGCCAAGCAGCCAGATCGAGGATCTGCTGGCCCGCGAGATCTCCGCCACCAGCGAGCGTCACATGCGCTCCGCCGGAGTTATCCGTCGCGCCGGCGAGGTCGCACCCGCCATGGGCTTGATCGGCACGTTGATCGGCCTGGTGCAGATGCTGGGACACCTGGAAGACCCATCGGCCATCGGCCCCGCCATGGCCGTCGCGCTCCTGACCACCTTCTACGGCGCCGTGCTGGCCAACATGGTCTTCAACCCACTGGCCAACAAGCTGGAACGGAACGCCGCCGAAGAAACGATGGTCAACCGCATCTACGCCATGGCCGCGGCTTCCATGAGCCGCAAGGAAAACCCGCGTCGGCTGGAGATCCTGCTGAACGCCACCCTCTCCCCGAAAGACCGCGTGTCCTATTTCGACTGACCGCCGGACAGCATACTGAAGAAAGGCATCAAGCAATGCGTCTACTCATCGTCGGTTCGCTAGACGGCCACATCACCACGGCAGGCAAGATCGCGCTCGATCGCGGTGCCAAGGTCTCGCACGTCGACGACATCGAGGGCGCGATGACGGCTCTGCGTAGCGGCCAAAGCGCCGATCTTCTGATGGTCGACGTCGAACTCGACATTGCGCGCCTCATCGCGCAGCTCGATTCGGAGCGCATCTCCGTGCAGGTCGTCGGTTGCGGCGTCCACACCGACCCGGAAAAGGCGGCGCAGGCCATTCGTGCCGGCGCCAAGGAATACATCCCGCTGCCGCCCGACCCCGAGCTGATCGCCGCCGTGCTGCAAGCGGTGACGGAAGAGACCAGTGCCTTCGTCTTCCGTGATGCGGCCATGAGCCGGGTGCTGCGACTGGCAGAGCAGATCGCCGGATCCAACGCCAGCGTGCTGATCACCGGCGAGTCGGGTACCGGTAAGGAGGTCATGGCGCGCTTCATCCATAGTCATTCCAAGCGCGCCACCAAGCCCTTCATCGCCGTCAACTGTGCCGCGATCCCAGAGAACCTCTTGGAGAGCGAGCTCTTCGGCCATGAGAAAGGCGCCTTTACCGGCGCCATCGCCCGCCGCATCGGCCGCTTCGAGGAAGCGAGCGGCGGAACCCTGCTGCTGGACGAAATCTCGGAGATGCACCCACGGCTGCAAGCAAAGCTGCTGCGCGCCATTCAGGAGCGTGAGATCGACCGCGTCGGCGGAACCCAGGCGATCAAGGTCGACGTCCGTCTCCTGGCCACCTCGAACCGCGACATGGATGACGAAGTCCGCAAGGGCGGTTTCCGCGAGGACCTCTATTTCCGGCTCAACGTCGTCAATCTGGAGCTGCCGCCGCTGCGCGAACGCCCGCGCGATATCCCGATCCTGTCCGAGCACTTCGCCCGCAAGTATGCCGAGGCCAACGGCGTCGCGCTGCCGGAACTCTCCGCTGAAGCTCTGCACATGCTGGAAAGGCATCATTGGCGGGGCAATGTGCGCGAGCTCGAGAACACCATGCACCGCGCCGTGCTGCTGGCCAGCAACGGTGTCGTGGGCCCGGATGAAATACTGCTGACCGGCACCCGCCAGGCGCCGGGCCATAACGACGCACAGCCCCAGGCAACGGCCGGCGCCCCGCAGAACGGTGGCACCAATGAAAGCACCGGCAGCCTGATCGGCCGCACGGTCGCCGATGTCGAGCGCGACCTTATCCTCGACACCCTGCAGCACTGCCTGGGCAACCGGACCCATGCCGCGAACATCCTCGGCATCTCCATCCGCACTCTGCGCAACAAGCTCAGGGCCTACAGCGAAAAGGGAATTCCCGTGCCCATGCCGGGCGGCGAGAGCCTGCAGCGGCCGCCATTCGCCTAAGGACCCAAGCCCCTAGAGACGACCGGCGATGACCGACACGACCCAGCCCGAGCCGAACAAGCGCTTCGGCGGGCTGACTCTTTCCGGTATGGGCAGCGAATTGCTGAAGCGCGGCGACATTGCGCTCGCGCTCGGCATCGTCTGCATCCTGGTCGTTCTCATTCTGCCGTTGCCGAGCTGGCTACTCGATATCTCCCTGGCGATCTCGATCACCTTCTCCGTCATCATTCTGATGACCGTGCTCTTCATCAATCGCGCGCTCGACTTCTCCTCCTTCCCCACCGTGCTGCTCATCGCGACGATGCTGCGCCTGGCCCTCAACCTGGCCTCGACCCGGCTCATCCTGGCCGATGGGCATGAGGGCACCGACGCCGCCGGCCAGGTCATCCAGGCCTTCGGCAACTTCGTCATGCAGGGGAACTTCGTGATCGGGATCATCGTTTTCGCGATCCTGATCATCGTCAACTTCATCGTTATCACCAAGGGCTCCGGCCGTATCGCCGAGGTCTCTGCCCGCTTCAGCCTGGACGCCATGCCCGGCAAGCAGATGGCGATCGATGCCGACCTCTCCGCCGGCCTGATCGACGAGACACAGGCCCGCCAGCGGCGTAAGGAGTTGGAGGACGAGAGCAACTTCTACGGCGCCATGGACGGTGCCGCGAAGTTCGTGCGCGGCGATGCCATCGCCGGCCTTCTGATCACCTTCATCAACGTGATCGGCGGGATCATCATCGGCGTGGCTCAGATGGGCCTCACCTTCGGCGACGCCGCCGAAACCTACACCCTGCTGACCGTCGGCGACGGCCTGGTCAGCCAGATCCCGGCGCTGATCGTGTCGACCGCCGCCGGCCTTCTGGTGACCAAGAGCGGCGCCATCGGCTCGGCGGACAAAGCCTTCTTCGGCCAGCTCGGCGGCTATCCGCGGGCGCTGGGCATCACATCCGTCCTCACCGTGTTCTTGGCGCTGCTGCCCGGCATTCCCTTCCTCCCCTTCGTGCTGCTGGCGAGCATCACCGGCGGGCTCGCCTACATGGGGACCAAGCGCCATGCGGCCGCGGCGGTAGAGCAAGAGACCACCGAAACGGCCGAAGCAGCCCCGCCCGAGGAGCCGATCGCCGCTTCGTTGCAGATGGACCTCATCCGTCTCGAGCTCGGCTACGGTCTGCTGCCTCTGCTCAACGAGGAAAGCGGTCGCCGGGTCACCGAGCAGATCAAGGCGCTGCGCCGCCAGTTGGCGCAGGAGGTCGGCTTCGTGCTGCCCTCGGTCCGCATCCAGGACAACCTACAGCTCGCCGCCAACGCCTACGTACTGCGTGTGAAGGAGATCGAGGCCGGACAAGGCGAGTTGCGCCCGGGCCTACTGCTGGCCATGGACCCGCAAGGCGGCAAGATCGGTCTACCGGGCGAGGACACGACCGAACCCGCCTTCCAGCTACCGGCCAAATGGGTCGACGCCAACCTGCGCGAAGAAGCGCTGTTCCGCGGCTACACGGTCGTCGACCCGCCCACCGTCATCACCACCCACCTGACCGAGGTGGTGAAGGAGAATATGGCCGAGCTGCTCTCCTTCGCCGAGACCCAAAAGCTGCTCGACGAGCTGGACAGCGATCAACAGAAGCTGGTGGCCGATCTGGTGCCCAACCAGATCTCGGTTGGTGGCATCCAGCGCGTGCTGCAGAACCTGCTGGCCGAGCGCATCTCCATCCGCGACCTGCCGACGATCCTGGAAGGCATCTCCGAAGCCTGCGGCTTCTCCCGCAACGTCACCGCCATTACCGAGCATGTCCGGGCGCGCCTGGCGCGGCAGATCTCCAACAGCCAGTGCGACGACAGCGGCGTCATGCAGCTCGTGGCCCTGTCACCCGAGTGGGAGCGCAACTTCGCCGAGGCCCTGATCGGCGACGGCGAGGACAAGCAGCTCGCCCTGCCTCCATCCAAGCTGCAGGGCTTCATCGCCGCGGTGCGCGAGACCTTCGATCGCCACGCCATGACCGGCGCCAACGCCGCCCTGCTCACTTCGCCGGCCATCCGGCCTTACGTCCGCTCGATCATCGAACGCTTCCGGCCTTCGACGCCGGTGCTCTCGCAAAACGAAATCCATCCGAAAGCGCGCATTCGCACGCTGGGGCAGATCTAGGTTATGCGGCTCAAGACATTCCACGCCGTCAGCCTGACCGAGGCGCTTGACCAGGTTCGCGACCATTTCGGTCAAGATGCGGCCATCCTCTCGACGCAGGAGCACGATAGCGGTGGCTTCACCGTGACCGCCGCAATCGATGCCACCGAACCAGAGCCGGCAGCCCTGCCGACGCCAGCGCCTGTACCTGGGCCTGCGCCGGAGCCCGAATCCGACGAGCACGACGACATCGCCGATGCTCTGGAGCATCATCGGATCCCGCCCGGCCTGTCACAGCGCCTGCTCAATGCGGCGGCGAGCCTCGGACCGGCCGATAAGCGAAGCTTGCTGACCAGGGCGCTCGACGAGCTCGTGGGCTTCCATGACATCACCCGACCCGGCCGCCTCACTGTCGGCCAGGCCATTCTTCTGGTCGGACCGAGCGGCGCCGGCAAGACGGCGACCGTGGCCAAGCTTTGCGCCATGGCCAAGCTGCGCGGGGTGCCGACCCGCATCGCCACCCTGGATTTCGAGAGCGCCGGTGCGCAGGAACAGATCGCCGCCTTCGCCGCGGTGCTGGACACGCCCTTGGACTGCGTTGCCAAGCCAAAGCAGCTGGCCGCGCTGAAGCAAGCCAGTGACGATGCGCTGCTGCTGGTCGACACGGTCGGCACCAATCCCTTTTCCCAGCAAGAAATCCTGCGCTGCGCCGAGATCGTCGCCGCGCTGGGCGTCCGGCCCTTCCTTGTCCTGCCCGCTGGTGGCGACCCGGTGGAATCCGCGGAAATGGCCCTGGTCTTCGCCGAGCTCGGGGCCAATCGCCTGATCGCCACCCGGATGGATGCCAGCCGTCGATTGGGCGGCGTCCTCAGCGCCGCCTTCGCCGCCGAGCTTGCCCTGTCGGCCGGCGGCGTCTCGCCGATGGTCGGCAATGGCCTGAGCAGTCTCTCGGCCCGCAGCTTGGCGGATGCCCTGATTTCACGCGCCCCGACGCCCTTTCCCTTCATGCCCAAAGAAGAGCCGAAGCCGACATGAACCCGCAGCCTAAGGCAACCCAAGTGGCAAGACCCCCTGCGATCGAAAACGCGATCGCCATCGCCTCAGGCAAAGGCGGCGTCGGCAAGACCTGCCTGGCCATCGCGCTCTGCCACGCCCTGGCCAAGCGCGACCGGAGCTGCCTGCTGTTCGACGGCGACCTCGGTTTGGCCAACATCGACATCCAGCTCGGTCTCTCCTTGGAGCGCAACCTGGCCGGCGTCCTGAGCGAGAAGCACAGCATGGCGCAGGCGGTAAACCGCTACCCGGCGGGCGGCTTCGACATTCTGGCCGGCGAGTCGGGCTCGGGTGCCCTCTCCTCCCTTTCCGCGGCGCAACTCCATAGGCTGATCGACGGGCTGCGTGACGTGGCTCCGTCCTATGAAACCCTGCTGCTCGATCTCGGCGCGGGCATCGAGCGCTCGGTGCAGCTGCTCAGCCAAGCCGCGCCGCTCAAGCTGATCGTCACCAGCGACGAGCCGACGTCACTGACCGACTCCTACGCGCTGATGAAACTCTGCCATGCGGCCGGGGTGCCCGGCGAGTTCCGCATCATCGTCAACATGGCCGCCTCCCGGCACGACGGCGAGATGACCTATCGCACGCTGCTGCGGGCCTGCGAGACCTTCTTGAAGTTCCGTCCCGGCCTGGCCGGCATCGTGCGGCGCGACAGACATGTGCGCGAGGCCATTCGCGCCCAGACGCCGCTCTTGACCCGCTTTCCCAACTGCGATGCGGCGCGCGACATCGAAGAGATCGCCGGCCGCCTGCTGGCCGGCACACCCTAGACCGAGAGAGGCAGGAAGAAGGAGCCACAGCCATGGCCGAGGTCGCCCCGCCAAAGGTCGCCGAGGTCCTCAGCGCCCTGGAAGCCATGCGCCCGCAGGCGGCTGGGCACGCAGCACGCGTGGTGCAGATCGAAAACGCGCCACCTGCCGTGCTCCGTCTGTCGCTCGGCCATGTCATCCATGCCGAAGTGATCGATACGAACAAATCCGGCCAGTTTCTCCTGCGGACGGCGGCCGGCCTCCTGCAAGCGACCAATCTGACCGACAAGCTGCAGCTGCCGAACGGAACCCAGCTGGCGCTCAAGATCTTCACCCAAAACCCGACGCTGCGCGCGCACCTGGATATTCTGCAACGCCCTGCCCAGAGCCCTACGGTTAGCCCACATGTCGACATCGCCGACACCGTCAGCCGCTCGCAAGGCATTGCCGCCCGTCTGCTCGCGGCACCGACCGCCCCTCAAGCTGTCGGTGTTGGTGCCAGCATCGGTGCCGGCGCCGGCGGCGAACCCCTGCTGGTAACCCTGCGGGTGGTGACGGGAGCTCCGACGGGGGCTCCGGCGGGGGCTCCAGCGGCTGCGCCGCCCTCCAACCCACAGGCCGCCGCCAGCCTCGCCGCGCTGCAGGGCGGTCAAACGCAAAGTGTGACAGGGCAGGTCATCCGCACCTCGGGCGGTCAGACCACCCTGCTGCAGACACCGCTGGGGCGGATCGAGACCAGCACCCCCTTGCCCTTGCGGCCGGGCGATCAGATTCAGTTGACCGTGGAGCTCAGCCCCCAAGCCAAGGAGGCGCCGGCCTATACGACCCGCGCCGCGCCGGCCTTCCTCCCGGGCCAGGCCTGGAGCAGCCTCGATGAGGTGGCGCAGATGCTGTCGGCCGAGAACCGCCAGCTTCTCGCCTTTCAGCCTTCCCAGTCGACGACCAGCCAGGCGCGCGACCTGCCGCTGTTGCGGCTGCTGATCAGCCTCGCGGGTGGCGAGCCACAGCCCTGGCAGAACGCGGCGCTGGTCGCCGGCCTGCAGCGAGCCGGGCGCGCCGAGCTAGCCGGTCAGATCGAGGACGAGCATCGCCTTGCCGCACAGACCGTGGCCGACGACCGGGGCGAGTGGCGCCTCAGCCTGGCGCCCTTCCTGCAGGACGAGCGCCTGCACGCCCTGCGGTTCTATCGCCGGGACTCAGGCGATCAATCCGGCAGCGACGAAGACGGTCATGCAACCCGCTTTGTCGTAGAGCTCGATCTGTCGCGCTATGGCCAGTTCCAGATGGACGGGCTGGTCAACGGCAAGCGCTTCGATCTCGCGATACGCAGCCGGCGCGGGCTGACTGCACCGATACAGCAGGACCTGCGCGAGATTTACGAGCGCGCCACGGAGGCCGCCGGATTGACCGGCCAGATCCTCTTCGACGACGGCCCGGACTGGCGCAGCATGCCGCTGCCTGGCGGGCCTCCGGCACATGTTCAAGCCAGCGTCTGACCCGCTTTCGGTCGGACAGGGACTTGCCGCGGAGACAGAGATTTTCTCGCCTCGGCGCAGCCTCCGGCGTAGCCAGGGTTGGCGCTGCGCGCCAGCCCCCCCCTCCCGGCGCTGCGCGCCGACCTCCCCCTCAAGCAGGGGAATCGCACATGAGTAATGAATTCCTTGTGCTTGAGTGGGCCGTAGATTCTGTAAGGTCTTCTGACATGTGGGGAGGCCTAAATGGAAGAAT
>JANQMX010000017.1 GCA_028279885.1 Rhodovibrionaceae bacterium
TAGACCGGCGACATCACCCAAAACTCACGCCAGCAATTGCAACCATCAAAAAAACAAACCCCGCCGAAAATCGACGGGGTTCGTCAGCAATCTGAAGGGCTCTCCACTTCGGAGAGCCCTTTTTTGTTTCTGAACGCCGCCGGCGCGTCAGTACATGTGCTGGCCGCCGTTGATCGAGAGCGTCGAGCCGGTGATGAAGCCGGCCTCATCGGCGACCAGGAAGACCACGGCACGGGCAATCTCCTCGGCCTCGCCCAGGCGCCCGACCGGAATGCGGCCGACGATCTTTTCCAGCACCTTCTCAGGCACGGCGCGAACCATTTCGGTGGCGATGTAGCCTGGCGCGATGGCGTTGACGGTGATGCCCTTGGCGGCACCCTCTTGCGCCAGAGCCTTGGTGAAACCGTGGATGCCGGACTTGGCGGCGGCGTAGTTCACCTGACCGTACTGGCCGGCCTGACCGTTGATCGAGCCGATGTTGACGATGCGGCCAAAGCTGTGGTCGCGCATGGCCTCGATCACGCAGCGCGAGCAGTTGAAGCAGGAGGTCAGGTTGGTATCGATCACCGCCGACCACTGCTCGAAGGTCATCTTGTGCATGGTGCCGTCGCGGGTGATGCCGGCGTTGTTGACCAGAATCTCGATAGGACCGTGTTCGGAGACGATTTGGTCGACGGCCGCCTTGACGGCATCGAAGTTGGAAACGTCGAACTTGTAGGCTGGGATCTCGGTCTCTTGCGTGAACTTGGCCGCAGCTTCGTCGTTACCGCCATAGTTGGCGGCGACGCGATAGCCCGCATCCCTCAGGGCCTCGGAAACCGACCGCCCGATGCCGCGCGTTCCTCCCGTCACCAGTGCCAAACGAGCCATGAGCTTACATCCCTCCCTGTTCGCTTTATCGCTTTATCCGCCTCGCAGGTGAGGCGCGACCGCCAGCCGCCGTCTCGCAACGGCGGCCGTCGATCACTGAATTAAAGCCTGAAATGGATTGCGGGGCTAGAGCGCTGTCGGATCCGGCCCCGCAACGGGTCGATTAGCGCTCGACGCACATGGCGATACCCATGCCGCCGCCGATGCACAGCGTGGCGAGGCCTTTCTTGGCATCGCGCTTCTGCATCTCGTGCAGCAGGGTCACCAGGACGCGGGCGCCGGACGCGCCGATGGGATGGCCAAGGGCGATGGCGCCGCCGTTGACGTTCACCTTGTCGGTGTCCCAGCCGAGGTCTTTGTTGACGGCCAGAGCCTGTGCCGCGAAGGCCTCGTTGGCCTCGACGAGATCCAGATCGTCGACGGTCCAGCCGGCCTTCTCCAAGGCCTTGCGGCTGGCCGGAATGGGCCCCGTGCCCATGATCGCCGGGTCGACGCCGCAGGTCGCCCAGGAGACGATGCGCGCCAGAGGCGTGATGCCCCGCGCCTCGGCGTCCTCGGCCGACATCAGCACGACCGCGGCCGCGCCGTCGTTGATGCCGCTGGCGTTGCCGGCGGTCACCGTGCCTTCCTTGTCGAAGGCCGGGCGCAACTTGGCCAGGGACTCGGCGGTGGTGCCGTGCTTGGGATGCTCGTCGGTGTCGATCACGATCTCGCCCTTGCGGGTCTTGATGGTGACCGGAACGATCTCTTCCTTGAAACGCCCGGCGCTCTGCGCCGCTTCCGCCTTCTGCTGCGACCGAGCGGCAAACTCGTCCTGCTCGTCGCGGGTCAGCTGCCACTGCCGAGCGATGTTCTCGGCCGTGTTGCCCATGTGATAGCCGTTGAAGGCGTCCCAGAGGCCGTCCTTGATCATGGTGTCGACGAACTTGACGTCGCCCATCTTGGTGCCGTCGCGCAGATGCGCGCAGTGCGGCGACTGGCTCATGGACTCCTGGCCGCCGGCGACGACGATCTTGCTGTCGCCGTTGCGGATGGCCTGGTAGCCCAGCGCCACCGTGCGCAGGCCGGAGCCGCAGAGCTGATTGATCTGATAGGCCGTCTTTTCCTGGGGAATGCCGGCGTCCATGGCGGCTTGACGCGCCGGGTTCTGGCCCGTGCCGGCGGTCAGAATCTGGCCCATGATGGCTTCGTCGACGTCTTCGGGGGAGACGCCCGCCCGGTTCATCGCCTCCTTGATGGCGACGGTCCCGAGATAGGATGCGGGCACACTCGACAGGCCGCCGCTGAACGCCCCGACCGGGGTCCGCGCGGCACTGGCAATTACGACTTCGCTCATCTGGACCGTTCCTCCTTCGCTTTCGTTGCGGCGGGCTTACCAATACCTGGGCATGCACATGGGCATGAACGGACAACACCCCAAGGTGCGGTATGCCGCGCTTCGTCAATGCTGCACTGCACAATAGCGTTAACATAGAAGGCAGCCGACGGCAAAGCAAGTAAACCGACAGCAAGCAGCCGCTACCGCTTCATCTCTGCTTTCGCATCGGTCTCGCGCAGCCAGGCGACCAGCGGCTCCCAGATGGTCTCGGGCGCGCGACGGCTGACCACCATGCCGATGTGGCCGATGGCTGGCTCACGGAGGTCGATGTGCGGAATGAGCGGGGCGATCGCTGCTGCCGAGCCCGGCGGCACGATGCGATCCTGCCCGGGCACCAGGCAGAGACAAGGAACGGACAGCGCCCGCGGGTCGATGGCGCGGCCGGCCACCCGCCAGGCCAGCTTTGCGGTGCTGTTCTCACCGTACCAGCCGCCGAGGCACTCCCGTGCCACCGGTCCGGCCAGGGGCACGCCGTCGTTCAGCCAGTCCTCCAGCGCCACGAAGGCGCGGGCCCGGTCGCTGGCCGGGTCCATGCGCCCGAAAGCCAGGAACTTGCGGGTACCGTCCAGCGGGTCGATGGCGGCGAACAGCGATTGAATGGCATCGACCGGCAGCTCCCCGAGCATGTCTATCCAAGGCCCGAAGGCGAGCAGGCTGGACTGGGCGGCGACCGCCTGCTGCTTGACCGTATGGAAGTCCCAGGGGCTGGCCAGGAGTGCCAAGCCGGCCACGTCCCGCTGGCGCCGCAGCGCCAAGGCCAGCGCCAGCAGGCCGCCCATGCAATAGCCGATCACCATCACCGGGCGGTCGAAGCGGGCGAGACAGTGATCCAGCGCCGCTTCCAGGCGGCCGGCGATGTAGTCGGTCAGGGAAAAGCTTCGTTCCACCTCGCCCGGCGCGTCCCAGTCGACCAACAGCGGCGTCATGCCCTGTCCGGCCAGCCAGCGCAGCAGGCTGCCCTCCGGCGTCAGATCGAGGATGTAGCTGCGGTTGATCAGCGAAGGAACGACCAGGACCGGAAGCGCATCGGCATCGCCCGTGCCGTAGTCCAACAGCCGGGTGGTGCCTTCCGACCACACCGCCGGTGCCGTTGTCTGCGGCCGGCGGTAGTTGTGCGTCCGGTAGGTTTGGATGGCCGCCAGCAGCTGCTCGGACCGGTCCAGGATCTCTTGCTCAAGCGCCCTTTGCAGGTCGTCGGCGGGGAGCGACGCGCTTTCGCGCACGAGGGCCGCCGCTCGTTGCTCGAGTTGCGGACTCCAGGGCAGCGATTCGTTCTTCCAAAGCCTGGAAGCGAGCCAGGAGCTCGTCCAGGCGTTCGTCGCGGCCAGCAGATGCAGCGGCAACGGGCGCGGGCCCAGCCGGCGCTCCTGCCGGGCTGTCGTCGACCCCGTTGCCTGTCCGCTTTCGGTCATGGCGCTCCTGTCCCATTCCCTGCGAACCGGCCTGTAGATTGGCCAAGTCCCGCCACAGCGTCCAGACCTGCTCCGGCGCGGGCGTCAGGCTGGCGGCCATCAGCCGCCCGGCCTGTGCCAAGCCCTGGGGATCGGCAAAGAGCGCCGAGACCTGATCCTGCCAAAGCTCGAGATAGCGGCGAGCGATCAAGCGCGCCTGCGCCTCCCTGTCGTCGCGTCCACTGTCGCCCTCGCTCATCGCCCCTCGGTCTCGCTTGGCCCAACCCGACCGAACAACGGCCGCCCCGCCCAAAGTTGACAGACCCTGCCGCAGCGCACAATATCCGCGCGTTTGACGTGACAAAGCATTGGTGTTGCACGGTTAAGGACGGGATAGAGCTGGTGGCCAACAAACCCTCCGCCGAAAACGAGCCGGTTACCATCAAGAAATACGCCAATCGGCGGCTCTACAA
The DNA here is from genome assembly GCA_028279885.1 of Rhodovibrionaceae bacterium. Classification (GTDB taxonomy): domain Bacteria; phylum Pseudomonadota; class Alphaproteobacteria; order Kiloniellales; family DSM-21159; genus JANQMX01. Next base: position 4,113 of record JANQMX010000017.1, read on the forward strand.
CACAGCAACCAGCAGCTACGTGACGCTCGACCATCTCTGCCAGATGGTGAAGGACGGCGTGGACTTCGTGGTCTATGACGCGAAGACCAGCGAGGATATCACACGCGCCGTGCTAACCCAGATCATCGTCGAGGAAGAGGCCAAGGGCGAGAATCTGCTGCCCATCCCCTTCCTGCGGCAGCTGATCAGCTTCTACGGGCACGGCATGCAGTGGATGCTGCCGAAGTACCTGGAAACCATGATGCAGAGCTTCGCTGCCAATCAAGAGCAGATGACGGCCGCGATGCAGAAGTCCATGGGCGGCATGTTCGGCCTCGAGCAGCTCGAGCAGATGAGCAAGAAGAACATGGCGCTGTTGGAGAGCACCATGCGCATGTTCTCCCCTTTTGCCGGCCAGGACGAGGGCGCGGGCCATGAGGGCAACCACGGGGGCAATGGCGGGAAAGACCCGGCGGCGCAGAGCGACCAGCTCGATACCCTGCAGAAGCAGGTGGACATGCTGCAACAGCGGCTGACCGAGCTCACCGAAAAGAAAAAATAAAACAGCGTCGGCAGCGTTCTTTTCCCCTGTACACACCGCCTTCAATCGAAACATTCATGCGTCAAGAATCCTGTTAACTAATAGATATAGTTAACATAGCAGTATTTTCTATTTACCGAAGACTTGCATCTTTACAGGTTATTAAGTACAGTAGAGACGTTATGACGACTCCCCGCGCGACCATCGAGCTGATCAATCCCGCTGCCTTTCGCAGCCACGGGACGGTTAAGCCTGTCGCGGCGAGCGAGCGCCCCCGGCCGCAGAACTCCAGCGCCAACGATGCGGTGCCGAAAGGTCAGCCCCTGCGGGCGGTCCGCCAACAGCCTTTGCATGCCCTCGACGCGGCCAAAAGCCTGCTGCAGACAGAGCCCTTGCTGGCCGCACAGACCGCCGGGACGGCAACCACGATGCTGCCGCACGCGGGCACGAGCAATCCCCAAGGCGTGCAGGCCTATCGGCAGGCCAACGGCGATCTGCCGGAGCCGATCAACATCCTGGTTGACTGGAAGCTTTAGGGCCGTCCGTTTGTTATGAGGCCGGCGCCTCCGCCACGTGGGCGGCGGCCAGCGTGCGTATGCGCTGCACCATGGAAAAGAGGCCGTTGCTGCGACTCGGGCTCAAGTGGCCGCCCAAACCCAGCTTGTCGAACAGCGCCCGCCCGTCGGCGGCAGCGATCTCCTCGGCCTGCTTGCCGGAGAAGGCGGTCAGCAGGATGGCGATCAGCCCGCGCACGATGTGGGCATCGCTGTCGCCACGGAAGTGCAGACACCCGGCTTCCTCGCGGTCGGGATAGGCGATCAGCCAGACCTGGCTGACGCAGCCTTCCACCTTATGTTCGGGCGTCTTCAGCGTGTCCTCGAAAGCCGGCAGTTGCCGCCCGAGATCGATGATGTAGCGGTAGCGCTCTTCCCAGTCGTCGAGGAACTCGAAGCTCTCGAAGACCTCCTCGAGGCTGGGCAGATTTGCTTCTATCGTCTCGGTCATCGCCTGTCTCCTGCGACTCTCCAAATGGGGTCGAGATCGCCCGGCACAAAGCCGCCACAATGCCGGGGCGGCAATCTGCCCACCCCACAGACCTCAGTCTTCCCGATCAGCTGGCCAGAGCCGGCTTGTTCTCGCTTAAAGCATCGAGCAGGCGATCGATCCAGGCGCGGGGAATGTCTCGGGTGATGAAAACCAGCTTGGTGCGACGATCCTCGTCCGGCCAGGCATCGAGCCAAACCGGCGGATGGAAGATGTGCTGCACGCCGTGCACCACCGCCGGCCGGTCCGGCTCCTCCGCCAGCTTGACGATGCCCTTGACCCGCAAGAGGTCGGGGCCGCGGTTCATGGTCAGGATCTCCACGAACAGCGAGAAGGCGGCGCTGGAGATCGCTTCCTCCCGCACCACGCAGTAAGCCTGGATCCGATCGTCGTGGCGGTTCGGGTCATGGCTGTGATCATGCCCGTGCCCATGATCGTGATCGTGATCATGCCCATGATCGTGGTCGTGCCCATGATCATGATCGTGGCCGGCATGATGGTGGTCATGGTGCGAGCCGTCTTGAGGCCCGGTTTCATAGGCCTCTTCGCGCAGCCAACGCACGACGTCCGGTGCTTTGGTGGAGGGGTCGTAGAGACCGGCGTCGAAGAGCTGACGGGGTGACACGCTGTCCGGCCCGCCGGCGATGATGTCGGCTGCCGGATTGAGCCCGCGCAAGCGCGCTTCGAGGGCCTGGCGCCCCGCCTGCCCCTCTTCCAGGTCCGTCTTGCTCAGCACCAGGCGGTCGGCCATGGCCGCCTGCTTCACCGATTCCTCGTGGCGATCCAAGGTGCCGGCGCCGTTGGCCGCATCGACCACTGTCACCACCCCGTCCAGGCGGTAGTTGGCGGCGAGACGCTCATGGGTGGTCAAGGTATGGATGATGGGCGCCGGGTCGGCCAGGCCCGTGGTCTCGACGACGATGCGGTCGAAGGCCTCCTTGCCGTCGGCGTGGCGGCGCGCTTCCAGGCGCGCCAAGGTATCGATCAGGTCGCCGCGCACGGTGCAGCAGAGGCAGCCGCTGTTGAGTTCGACGATGTCCTCCTTCGCGTCCGCCACCAGCAGATGATCGAGGCCGATCTCGCCGAACTCATTGACGATCACCGCCGTGCGGGCCAGCTCCGGCTGCCCGAGCAGGTGGCGCAGCAGGGTCGTCTTACCGCTGCCGAGGAAGCCGGTGAGGATGGTGACGGGAACGGGGATCATGATGAAAACGTCGCTCCGCTGGCGGATGTGAAGGACCTGAGATGGCGCGAGCCGGATTAGGCCGCAAGGGCTTGATCGATGTCCCGGCGCAAATCTGTGACCGCCTCCAGCCCGACCGAGACCCGGATGGTACCAGGCGTGATGCCGAGTGCTGCCCGCTCCGCCTCCGTCAGCTTCTGGTGCGTGGTGGTCGCCGGATGGGTCGCCAGGCTCTTGGCATCGCCGAGATTGTTGGAGATGTCGACCAGGCGCAGGGCGTTGAGCAGGCGGAAGGCCCGCTCCTTGCCGCCGTCGACCTCGAAAGTGACCACCGTGCCGAAGCCGCTCATCTGCTTCAGCGCCAATTCGTGCTGCGGATGGGACGGCAGACCGGGATAGAGCACCCTAAGGATGCCGTTCTTCTCTTCCAAATGGCGGGCCAGCGCGAGCGCGTTCTCGCAGTGGCGCTGCATGCGCAGCTCCAGGGTCTCCAAGGACTTGGCCAGTACCCAGGCATTGAAGGGGCTGAGCGAGGGCCCGGTGTGGCGGTAGAAGGGCTCGAAGGTCTCCTTGATGAAGTCCTTGGTCGCCAGCACCGCGCCACCCAAGCAGCGCCCCTGCCCGTCGATGTGCTTGGTCGCCGAGTAAACGACGATGTCGGCCCCGAAGGCCATCGGCCGCTGATGCAGCGGCGAGGCAAAGACGTTGTCGACCACCACCGTGGCGCCGGCCTTGTGCGCGAGATCGCAGACCGCCTCCAGATCGACGAGATCGAGCATAGGGTTCGACGGCGTCTCGAGGAACACCACCCGGGCGCCCTCGGCCAGGGCCGCGCGCCAAGCCTCGAGATCGCGCCCGTCCACCTGGACGCTGTCGATGCCGAACTTCGGCAGGATGTTGGCGACGATCTGATGGCAGGAGCCGAACAGCGCCCGCGAGGAGACCAAACGGTCGCCGGCCTTCAGCTGGCTTGCCAGGGCAGCATAGACCGCCGCCATACCGGAGGCCGTGCCGCGGCAGTCCTCGGCGCCTTCCAGAAGGCGCAGGCGCTCTTCGAACAGCTTAACCGTGGGATTGCCGTAGCGCGAGTAGATGTAGCACTCGGCTTCGCCCTTGAAGGCGGCTTCGGCTTCCTCGGCGCTGGGGTAGATGTAGCCGGAGGTCGGATAGATCGCCTCGCTGGTCTCCCGATTGGGGCTGCGGTCCAGGCCGCCACGCACCAAGAGCGTCTGGGGGTCGAGGCCGCTTGCCCCGGCCGGGTCGTTGTCGAAAGGCATGCTTTGGTCCGTCTTCAAGGTTGTGGTCATGGCCGGGGCTCTCGCTCGATCAGCCCTGCTGCCAAGGCAGCCCGGCCGCCTTCCAGCCTTCCAGCGTTCCGCGATGGCCCTGCGCGTCCTTGTTCCCCTCAAAGCCCTCTGTGATGTTGTAGGCGGGGCCGTAGCCGGCCTGGGTCAGCAGGCGGGCCGCGCTGAGAGAGCGGGCGCCTGAGCGGCAAAGGCAGAGCACGGTCTTTCCGGGCGTGATGCCGGCGGCCTCGACCTGGGCAAGGAAGTTCGGGTTCGGCTGGCCGCTGGGGAACTGCTGCCACTCGATGGTGACCACCTGCCGGCCCACGTTGGAGAGGTCCGGCAGCCCGACGAACTGCCACTCCGCCAAGGTCCTGACGTCGAGCAGCACTGCGTCAGGCTCTTCCTCGAGCCGCTTCCAGGCGTCCAGGACAGAGATCTCACCCGCATAATCCATTGGCTCGCTCCAACAAGAAAAACCGCCACAGCGTTGCCGGGCGGTTTGCGTCTGGCCGGTTTAGCTGCGATTTCTAAAGCGCCCGCAATCTGGCTCAAATCGGCGCTGGGGCGTAACATCGCCTCAAGTGTGGTCTTAGGTCAAGCCCGGATTGCAAAGAAGCGTGCTTCGAACCCGCATGCACGCCCCACTCGCGCGTTGACAAGCCAAGCGCTTTGCCTATATTTCGCGCTTCCGCCCGCCAGAGCGCGGGCCCGATGCGTTTTCCGTAAGAAAGTGGGTTAACGATGTTCGCAGTCATCAAGACCGGCGGCAAGCAATACAAGGTTGCCAAGGACGACGTGATCACCGTCGAGCGGCTGCCCGGCGAGGCCGGCGGCAGCGTGTCGTTCGAAGAGGTGCTGATGCTTGGCGGCGACGACACCAAGGTCGGCGCCCCGCTGGTCGACGGCGCCAGCGTCAGCGGCGAGATCGTCGAGCAGACGCGCGGCGAGAAGATCATCGTCTTCAAAAAACAGCGCCGGCAGAACTACCGCCGCAAGAAGGGTCACCGCCAGGAGCTGACGGTGGTCAAGATCACCGACATTCTGGCCGCCGGCAAGAAGCCGGCCAAGAAGGCGAAGGCCAAGGCCGAGAAGCCGGCCGAAGAGGCCGTCGAGGCCGAGAGCGCGGCCCCCGAGGCTGAAGCTCAGGCGACGGAGGAGTAGAGCATGGCACACAAGAAGGCAGGCGGCAGCTCGCGCAACGGGCGCGATACCGCCGGACGGCGCCTCGGCGTCAAGAAGTTCGGTGGCGAAGCGGTCGCCGCCGGCAACATCATCATCCGCCAGCGTGGCACCAAGTGGCACCCGGGCGAGAACGTCGGCCTGGGCCGCGACCATACGATCTTTGCGCTGGTCCCCGGCCACGTGAAGTTCCAGAAGCGCGCCGGCGGCAAGACCTTTGTCTCTGTCCAGCCAGCCATGCCGGCGGAGGCTGCTGAGTAGCGCCTATCCCGCAGCTGAAAGAGATCAGGGGAATGGCGCGCCATTCCCCTTTTTTCATGCCCGAACCAACGAACCCATGGACAGCATCGACACCAGCCAACCTGCCATCGAACTGGAGACGGAGCGCCTGACGCTCCGCCTGCCGGGCGAGGCCGATGCCGCATCGATCGAACGGCTGATCGGGGACTGGGACGTGGCGCAGATGCTCGGCCGCGTGCCCTATCCCTATCCCGAGGGCGGCGCCTTGGACTGGATTGCCGAGCTGCGGCCCAAAGTGGTGGACGGCCGGGCGCTCAACCTGGTTCTCGTCGAGAAGGCTCACCCCGAGGCTGGCGCGATCGGCTGCGTCGGCCTGGAACCCCGCGAGGGCAAAGACCACCCGGAGCTTGGCTATTGGCTCGGCAAGCCATATTGGGGCTGCGGCTACATGACGGAAGCGGCCAAGGCCCTGGTGGACCACGGGTTCGGCACCATGCGCCTGGAACGCATCGGCTCCGGCCACTTGCCCGAGAACCTGGCCTCGCGCAGGGTATTGACCAAGCTCGGCTTTCGCGACGTCGGCGAAGAGCAGCGCTGGTCGCGGCCGCGCAACTGCGAGACCACGGTAACCCTGATGATGCTGGAGCGGCAGGACTACCTGGCCGCACAGGACGGCTCTGAATGAAGTTCCTCGATGAAGCCAAGATCTTTGTGAAGAGCGGCAACGGCGGTAGCGGTTGCGTCTCCTTCCGGCGCGAGCGCTTCGTCGAGTTCGGCGGGCCGAACGGCGGTGACGGCGGCCGTGGCGGTGACGTGGTGCTGCAGGCTGTCCAGGGCCTCAACACCCTCATCGACTTCCGCTACCAGCAGCACTTCAAGGCCAAGCGCGGTGTAGACGGCATGGGCCGCGACCGCACGGGCGCCTCGGCCAAGCCGCTGGTCATCAAGGTGCCGGTCGGCACCCAGGCCTTCGCCGAGGACAAGGAAACGCTGCTGGCCGACCTGACCGAGGAAGGCCAGCGGGTGGTCATCGCCGAGGGCGGCCGCGGCGGCTTCGGCAACACCCACTACAAGTCCTCGACCAATCGGGCGCCGCGCCGCGCCGACCCGGGCACGCCGGGCCAGGAGCTCTGGCTCTGGCTGCGGCTCAAGCTGATCGCCGACGCGGGCCTCGTCGGCCTGCCCAACGCCGGCAAGTCGACCTTCCTTTCCGCCGTCTCCCGCGCCAAGCCCAAGATCGGCGACTACCCCTTCACCACCCTGCATCCCAACCTGGGCGTGGTCGGCATGGACGATGAGGAGTTCGTGCTGGCAGACATTCCCGGCCTGATCGAGGGCGCGCACGAGGGCGCCGGCCTCGGCACCCGCTTCCTCGGTCACATCGAGCGCTGCCGCGTGCTGCTCCATCTGGTCGACGTGACCCAGGACGACCCGCTGGCCGCCTACCGCACGGTGCGGGAGGAGCTCGAGGCCTACGGCGCCGACCTGAGCGACAAGCCCGAGGTGCTGGCGCTCAACAAGTGCGACGCCCTCGACGACCGGGAGGTGGAGGCGGTGGCCCAGCAATTCGCAGAGGAGATCGGCGTCACCCCGCACCTGATCTCCGGGGTCAGCGGGCGCGGCGTGAAGCCTCTCTTGCGGGCACTGCTGGAGCCCATTCGCGCGGCCCAGGCGTTCGAGCTGGCGGAGGAACAAGACGCCTCCGGCGAGACGGCGGTCGGGGAATGGCAGCCCTGAGCGACAGCAGAGAGCGGCTCGACCGGGCCAAGCGGCTGGTCGTCAAGATCGGCTCGGCCCTGCTGGTCGAGCCCGATGCCGGCCGCATCCGGCAGGACTGGCTGACAGCCCTGGCCGAGGACGTCGCCGCCCTGCACCACGCCGGCAAGGAGGTGCTGCTGGTCTCCTCCGGCGCCATCGCCGTCGGGCGCGGGCTGCTCGCCCTGCCGCCCAGGCACCTGAAGCTGGAGCAGAAGCAGGCGGCGGCCGCCGCCGGGCAGATCGTTTTGGCGCACGCCTATCAGGACGCGCTGGCCCGCCACGGCATCACCGTCGCCCAGGTGCTGGTCACCCTGACCGACACCGAAGAACGCCGCCGCCACCTCAACGCCCGCAACACCCTGACCACCCTGCTGCGCTGTCGCGCCATCACGGTGATCAACGAGAACGACACCGTAGCCACGCAGGAGATCCGCTACGGCGACAACGATCGCCTGGGCGCCCGGGTCGCCGCCATGATGAACGCCGATGCGCTCATCCTGCTGTCCGACATCGACGGGCTCTACAGCGCCGATCCGCGCCGGCAGGCGGATGCAGCACACCTGCCGCTGGTCGAGCGTATCACGCCGGAGATCGAAGCCATGGCCGGCGAAGCGCCGCCCGGCTACTCCTCCGGCGGCATGGTGACCAAGCTCGCCGCAGCCAAGATCGCCGTCGAGGCCGGCTGCCAGATGGCCATCGTCGACGGGCGTGGCCTGCACCCCCTGCGCAGCCTGGCCGAAGGCGCCCGCTGCACCTGGTTCCAAGCCGCCGTGGAACCTCGCGCGGCGCGCAAGCGCTGGATTGCCGGGGCGCTGCAACCCGCCGGCAGCCTCTGCCTCGACGCCGGCGCTGAACGCGCCCTGCTGGGCGGCAAGTCGCTGCTGCCGGCCGGGGTCACGGCTGTGAGCGGCCGTTTCGAGCGCGGCGACCTGGTTATCGTCCAGGCGGCCGACGGGCGGGAGATCGGCCGCGGCCTCTCGGCCTATTCCAGCGCCGACGCCGCCCGCATCCGCGGCCGCAAAAGCCGCGACATCGAGGCCATCCTCGGCTACGCTGGGCGCGAGGAATTGATTCACCGCGACGACTTGGTGCTCTCGTCGACCGCGGAACGATAGGGAAACGGACCGAAGAATGAACGCCGATGCCGTGATGAAAGACCGGCTGGAAGAGGAGATGCTGGCCATGGGCCGCGCGGCCAAGACCGCCGCCGCTCAGCTCGCCCTCGCCTCCTCCGAGCAGAAGAACAAGGCGCTCTTGGCCTCCGCCGCCGCGCTGCGCCGTAACGCCGAAGGCATCCTAGCGGCCAACGCAAAGGACCTGGAGGCCGGACGCGCCAAGGGCTTGAGCGCGCCGTTGCTCGACCGTCTGGCCCTGACAACCGAGCGGGTCGAGGCCATGGCTGCCGGCCTGGAGGCCATCGCCGAGCAGCGCGACCCGGTCGGCCAGCTCCTGGCCGAGTGGGAGCGGCCCAACGGCCTCAAGATTGACCGCGTTTCCGTGCCCTTGGGCGTGATCGGCATCATCTACGAGAGCCGGCCCAACGTCACCGCCGATGCCGGCGGGCTCTGCCTCAAGTCCGGCAACGCCGCCATCCTGCGCGGCGGATCGGAATCCTTCCAGTCCTCGGGCGCCATCCTGGAGTGCCTGCGCGAGGGGCTGGCCGAAGCCGGTCTGCCGGCCGAGAGCCTGCAGCGCCCCTCCACCACCGACCGCGCCGCTGTCGGCCATCTCCTGGCCATGAGCGGCCTGGTGGACGTGATCATCCCCCGCGGCGGACGCGGCCTCACCGAGCGGGTCATGCGCGAGAGCCAGGTGCCGGTGCTCGCCCACCTGGACGGCCTCTGCCACACCTACATCCACGCGGCCGCCGACCCGGCCAAAGCGAAGGACATCGCGGTCAATGCCAAGATGCGGCGCACCAGCATCTGCGGCACCACCGAGACCCTGCTGGCAGACCGGGCCGTCGCCGCCGAGGTGCTGCCGCCCATCCTGGATGCGCTGGCGGCGCTGGATTGTGAGCTGCGCGGCGATGCGGAGGTCTGCGCCCTGGATGCGCGGGTCAAGCCGGCCACGGCGCAGGACTGGGACACCGAGTACCTCGCCCCCATCCTCTCGATCAAAGTGGTCGACGGGCTGGAGGAGGCGGTTGCGCACATCAACCGCCACGGCTCCCACCACACCGAGGCCATCGTCACCGAGGACCAGGCTGCCGCCGCCCATTTCCTGGAACGGGTGGATGCTGGCATCGTCATGCACAACACCTCGACCCAGTTCGCCGACGGCGGCGAGTTCGGCATGGGCGCGGAGATCGGCATCTCCACCGGCAAGCTGCACGCCCGCGGCCCCGTCGGCGCCGCGCAGCTGACGTCCTACAAGTACAAGGTTCGAGGAACCGGCCAGACTAGGCCGTAGCGGCGGCCCCGGCCTTCAGCAGAATCTTGACGTTGAAGGCGACGGAGATGCGCGGGTCGCTGCCGCGGTAGGGCAGCACGTAGTGCTTCAGCCAGCCGGGGAAGATGACCAAGCCGCCCGCGGTCGGCTGGATGCGCACCACCTTCTTCATGGCCTCGGCCACGCCGCTGCGCGGGTCGATGAACTCCAGGATGCCGTTGTTGGGGTCGTCGCCGGCCTCGCCCTTGTCGACATAGTAGACGCCGGACCAGGTGTACTCGCCGTGGTCGTGCACCTTGTTGTAGCCGCCGTCGAACAGCACGTTGGCCCAGCCGAACAGCGTCACCTCGGCCCCTTCCAGTTTGCCGCGCAGGCATTCGCGGCTCATCTCTCCGACCCCCTGCTGCACCCAGTGGGTGAGCTGGGCCACGTCCTGGCCGCCCCAGTTGAAGAAATCGAGGCCCGAGTGCCAGCCGCCCATGACACTGCGCGAGGGCTGCCAATCCGCCGGCATGCAGTTGAGGATGAGCTCCCGCAGGCCCTTGTTGACCGTCTCGGTCCCCGGCAGCACACGCTGGTAGACCGGGGTGGCGAAGGTCTGAAGTAGAGGGTTTTCGGGCATGCGAGGCTCCACAAGGACTCTGAGCGGCCCGTCCTAACCCGTCGCCAAGCCACCTTCAATGCCGGCGTCGTTGATGCCGATGTATCGCCCAAGCAGCTCGGAAACTGCAGAGCACCATTCAAAAGCGCGTTGAATCAGTCGAGACGGGCTGATACACGATCGCCAACCGGCAACACTTCCACATATTCCCGCAATCACTCGCGGACGAAACAGCGCTGCGGCTCCGCCGTTTGGCGCTTTTTGTGTTGCTCCAATCTCTTCAACAATTCGATCTTGAATGGAGGCTGTCATGCGCAATGACATGGCCAAGGTGATCGTCGAACGTCCTCGTGTCGGCGGCGAGAAAGTCACAAAGGGCCGCACACCCCGCGACCTGGAAAACCTGCCCGCCCGCAAAGGACTGCGGCGCGCGGTTCAGGAGGCAGGCGACTGGAAAGAACTGAATGAGAATCTGGCCCCACTTCGGCGCTACCTGGCCTCGCAGGTCGGTCGCCCATGGAACAAGGTCTGGTCCGAAATCTGTGCCAACCTGAGGCCAACATCGACCGTGCAGCAGCACGTTCGCGACCATGTCTTCGACTTCGTCGCGGTCAGGAACCTGCACGTCTGCGGCGGTGAGTTCTATGTGAGCCGACGCTGGGGAGGTTCGGTCCTTCTTGCCAAGTCCCACTACGAATTCTGGGTCGACCCCCGCAGCGGTATCCTACGTCGCAACCGCGGTCGCGACCGCTACCGCAAGGTCTGCGCTGGCAAACAAAGGGATGACGAGAAGAAGCTGCGCCAGCGCATGGTGGCCGTCAGCCAAGATCTTCAGTACCACTGCCTTGATGACGGCGGCTGGTGGGAAGTGAAACTGGCACCTGTGCCTACGGAAAAGAGGCCGCAGCGGTTCTACGGCGGAGTCATTCGCTATTGCGATGAGGAGCTACCGGTTCTCGACGTGGTCCTCAATGCAGGACTGAGCCACCTTTCGCGTGAAGAGCTTTACGATCGAAAGGGGGTGTACGCGACGGCAAAGCAGCAGCTGTCAAAGAAGGACATTAAGCGCCTCGCCCTCCGGTAGCCTGGTCATCGGTGTCCATCTCCGCGAACCGTTCAACGCTACCCTGAGTCCCGACAGCTTCCTCTTGCTTGCGCGGCTTGAGGCGTGTCTTCCTAGCGGCCATGAGACGGAGCGGGCGCAAGGCGACCTATGCGAACCGGAGCGCGCTTGGCCGCGCGCTCGGCGGGCGTCTGCCGCGTTCCGGCATGCGCATCGGCCTGCTCGGCGGCTCCTTCAATCCGGCCCATGCCGGCCACCGGGATATTGCCCTGCTTGCCTTCAAGCGGCTGTCGCTTGACGAGGTCTGGTGGATGGTCAGCCCCCAGAACCCCTTGAAGGACAGCGACGGCATGGCGCCGCTCGAAGCCCGCATGACCAGCGCCAGGCGGCAGGCGCGCCACCCCCGCTTCATCGTCACCGCCATCGAGGACACCCTGGGTACCCAGGCCACGGCCGACACCATCCGGGCGCTGACCACGCGCTTTCCCGGCGTCACCTTCGTCTGGATCATGGGCGCCGACAACATGGCCCAGATTCACCGCTGGCAGAACTGGAAAGAAATCTTTCACCGATCCGTCATTGCGGTTTTTGATCGGCCTTCCTACACTCTAAATGCTGTGGCCTCGAAGGCAGCTCGCCAATTCGCCTGGGCACGCTTGACCGGACGAGCGGTCAAAACCCTGGCGAAGCGGGAGCCACCGGCCTGGGGATACATTCGCCGGATGCGGCTGAACCCCTTGTCGGCGACAGCATTGCGCAATCGTGGGGATGTGGCTGAGTAAGTTTTTGCTAGCCTTAATGTCCAACACTGATGCGTTCCGAACGGCCCCTCACCGCCGAATGGGTTTTGTCGTGTCGCGGGCTCGGCGGAGCAACCGCCCGTGCAATATGGAGATCTGACGATAAACACTGCGATATCGGCGCAACACGCGCCAACGGCCGAAGGGGCCTCCTTGCCCGACTTCGGCCCTGAGTCCGAGGAACTGCTGCGCCTCGTTACTCAATCGCTGAATGACGATAAGGCCGAAGACCTGGTCGTCATCGACCTTGCCGGAAAAACCTCCATTGCCGATCACATGGTGATCGCCAGCGGGCGCTCTGCCCGTCAGGTGGCCGCCATGGCCGAGCATCTCCACGAGAAGCTCAAGCACGCCGGCGTGCGCGGCGTGAAGATGGAGGGCAAGCAGCAGGCAGACTGGGTTCTCATCGACGCGGGCGATATCATCGTCCATGTCTTCCGTCCCGAGGTGCGCGCCTTCTACAATCTGGAGAAGATGTGGGCCATGCCGCTCATCGAGCGCAGCGCCCGCGCCTAGCGTACCTTTGCGGCGGGCTCTAGCGGACCGTCGCCGAGAACTATGCGTCTGACCATTATCGCCGTGGGCGCCTTGCGCAGCGCGCCCTGCAAGGAGCTTTGCGAGCTCTACAGCGGCCGCCTGCGTGCCGGGCAGCCCTTGGGGCCCTTGAGCTTCAAGGATGTCGCCGAGCGCAAGGCCGCGACCCCTGACAAGCAGAAAGAAGAAGACGGCAGCCGTCTGTTGGCGGCCGTGCCGCCCGGCGCCCGGACCGTGGTGCTCGACGAGCGCGGCAAGAGCAGCGATAGCCGTAGTTTCGCCGCCACGCTGGGGCGCTGGCGGGACGAAGGCCTGCGGGATGCCGCCTTCTTGATTGGCGGCGCGGAGGGGCATAGCGCAGATTTGCGGGGCAAAGCCGACCTTTTGCTGTCCTTCGGCGCAATGACTTGGCCCCATGACCTTGCACGCGCCATGATCGCGGAACAGCTATATAGGGCTAATTGCATTTTGTCCGGGCATCCTTATCACAGGGATTGAGAATGGCAGGCATAAGGATCTGGGTCCGATGAGCGGCAGCGAAGCACAAGCGAGGCAACGCCCTCGGCCGGTCGTGCTCTGCATTCTGGATGGCTTCGGCTACCGCGAGGCGCCGGACAACAACGCCATCGCACAGGCCGCCACGCCGGTCTGGGACCGCCTGTGGCAGAACGGCCCGCGGGGTTTTCTCGACGCCTCCGCCGGCGAGGTGGGCCTGCCGGCCGGCCAGATGGGCAATTCCGAGGTCGGCCATATGAACATCGGCGCCGGCCGCATCGTGCTGCAGGACCTGCCGCGCATCGACAAGGCGGTGGCCGAGCGCACACTCGCCGAGATGCCGGCCCTGACCGACTTTGTCGCCAAGCTGAAGGCAAGCGGCGGTACGGCGCATCTCATGGGCCTGCTCTCGCCCGGTGGGGTGCATTCCCACCAAGATCATTTGGCGGCGCTGGCCAATGTCCTGACTGAGGCGAGCGTACCTGTATGCGTACATGCGTTCCTTGATGGCCGTGACACGCCGCCGCGCAGCGCTTTGGACTATGTCGCGCGCTTTGAGGAGATGACGCCAAAGGCGAAAATCGCCACGGTGAGCGGTCGTTATTACCCGATGGACCGGGACAAGCGCTGGGAACGCGTACAACAAGGGTACAGCGCCATTGCCTGGGCGAAGTCGGAGTTGCACGCCGGAAGCGCCATGGCTGCGATCGAGGCCGGATACGCACGGGACGAGAACGATGAATTCGTCCAGCCGACGGTGATCGGCGACTATGCCGGTATGCAGGACGGCGACGGCGTTCTGATGGGCAACTTCCGCGCCGATCGGGCTCGGGAGCTGCTGCACGCCCTGATCGACCCGGATTTCGCCGAGTTCGACCGCGGCACCCCCATCCGCTTCGCCGCCTGCCTCGGCATGGTGTCCTACTCCGCGGCCCTCGATAAGCTGCTGCCCAGCCTCTTCGAGCCACCTGTTCTGACCAACACGCTGGGGGAAGCCGCCGCGAAGCTGGGCCTGAGCCAGCTGCGCATCGCCGAAACTGAGAAGTACGCTCACGTCACCTTCTTCCTCAACGGCGGGCGCGAGGAGCCTTTCGCCGGCGAGGAGCGCATCCTGGTGCCGAGCCCCAAGGTCGCCACCTACGACCTCCAGCCCGAGATGTCGGCGGTCGAGGTGACCGACCGGCTGGTCGAAGCCATTGAGAGCGGCCGCTTCGACCTGATCGTGGTCAACTACGCCAATCCAGACATGGTCGGCCACACCGGCGTTCTTGAGGCCGCCACCAAGGCGATCGAGACCGTCGACGTCTGCCTGGGGCGGCTGGAAGCGGCGGTGCGCAAGGCCGGCGGCGCCCTCTTCGTCACCGCCGACCACGGCAACGCCGAGATGATGCAGGATCCCAAGAGCGGACAGCCGCATACGGCGCACACCATGAACAAGGTGCCGGCCGTGCTGATCGGTGGCCCGGCCGAGACGAACGCGCTCTCCGACGGACGGCTGGCCGATATCGCGCCGACTTTGCTCGATGTCATGGGTCTGGAGCCGCCGGCCGAGATGGAAGGGCGCTCTCTGCTGCCCGGCCGCGCCGCACGCAGGGCCGCCGAGTAGTGCAAAGCCGCGCCGCACCTCCCTTGAAGGCCTGCGGCGTGGCAGGACATCTCGCCCGCGGGCTCGCAGTGGCCAGCCTGGGCGCTCTCTTGGCCGTTGCTCCGGCCACGGCCCAGCAATCCGACCGGGTCGAGAAGAAACTGCGCTCCATCGAGCGGGAATTGGACGAAGGCGCCAAGACTCGGGCCGAGCTGACCCGCCAGGCCGAGCAGGTCCGCGGCGAGATCCTGGCGCTCAGGGAAGCCACCATCTCGGCCGCGCGCCGCACTCAGGACCTGGAAAGCGAGCTCAGCGCCCTGGAAGTGACGGTCGCCGTCATGCAGAGCGAAGCGCTGCGCAAGTTCAACCGCATGGAAACCGCTCGCCAGCGTCTCGACAAGGTGCTGGGCGCCCTGCAGCGCATTGCACTGCAGTCGCCGGAAGCCCTGCTGCTGGCGCCCCGTCCGCCGCTCGACAGCGTCCGCGGCGCCATTCTGCTGAACTATGCGGCGCCGCAGCTACAGGAAGAGGCCACGCGCCTGCGTATCGAGCTGCAGGAGCTGGAGTCCCTGCGCGAGGACATTATCGCCCAGCGGCAAAGCCTGGACGGTAAGGCGGGCGAGCTCGCACGGGAGCAGAAGGCGCTGCTCGGCCTGATCGGCCGCAAGACCCAGCTGGAATCGAGCCTGCGCAGGCGCGCCGAAGGGGCCCAACAGCGGGTGGCGACCCTGGCCAACCAGGCCGACGACCTGCGCGACCTGATCGAGCGCATCGCCGAAGAGGAGAAGGCGCGCCGCCGCGTGATCGAGCAGCAGCGTCTGGTCGAGGCGACCCTGCGCCTGGAGGCGGCGCGTAAGGCCGAAGACGAAGCGGCCCGCCGCCGCGCTGCCGAAGCCGAAGAGCAGCTGCAGGAGTCCGTGGCCTTCGCCGGTGCGGGCGAGGGTGCCGAGCTACGGGCCGACCTGCGCCCGGCAAACCTGCGGTCCTTCCCTGAGCGGCAAGGTACCCTGACCTGGCCGGCCCGCGGTCGCATTGTCGCCCAATTCGACGAGCCGGATAACGATGCCGCTGCGGGTGGCATCCAAGGGCTGACAATCGAGACGCGTCCCGCAGCGCAGATCGTCGCGCCGTTTGACGGCAAAGTGGTATATGCGGGACCTTTTCGAGGGTATGGCCTAATCTTGATCATCGAACACGACGGTGCATATCATAGCCTACTCTCGGGATTGGACCGTATTGATGCCGTGCTCGGACAGTGGCTCTTGGCCGGAGAACCGATCGGAGCCATGGCGATAGACGAGGCCGTGAATCACCGACTTTACTTCGAGTTAAGGCGCGACGGGCAGCCTATCAATCCGCTCCCCTGGGTCGCTCAATTAGACGCGAGAAAGCAAGGCTGATGACCATCTGGAAAAAAGCTTTCATGGCGGCCTGCGCCGCAGTTTTCGTCATCACCCTGGCGCCGGCGATGATCGACCGACCGCAGGCCGACGAAGGCGACGTCTATGACAAGCTGAAACTCTTTGCCGAGGTCTTTAGCCGGGTGCGCGCCGACTATGTCGAGCAGGTGGATGACGAAGTTTTGATCGAGGCGGCTATTCGCGGAATGCTGACCCACCTCGACCCCCATTCCAGCTATCTCAGCGCCAAGAACTTCCAGGAGATGCAGGTCGAGACCAAGGGTGAATTCGGCGGTCTCGGCATCGAAGTCACTATGGAGAACGGCGTCGTCAAGGTAGTGGCGCCGATCGACGACACGCCGGCCAGCCGCGCCGGTGTCGAGGCGGGCGACTACATCACCCACCTCGATGGCGAGGCAGTGCTCGGCCTGACCCTGTCGGAGGCCGTCGAGCGCATGCGCGGGCCGATCAACACCGAACTCAAGGTCACCATCCGCCGCGGCGAACAGGAGCCCTTCGACCTGACCCTGGTGCGCGACCGCATCACCGTCAGCTCCGTGCGCAGCCGCAGCGAAGAGGGCGGCATCGGCTATATCCGTATCACCCGCTTCAACGAGCAGACCAGCCCTGGGCTGGAACTGGCCATCGACAAGCTGAAGGCCGAGATGGGCGACGAGCTGATCGGCTTCGTCATCGATCTGCGCAACAACCCCGGCGGCTTGCTGCGCGAAGCCATCAACGTTTCCGACGCCTTCCTCGAGCGCGGCGAGATCGTCTCGACCCGCGGGCGCGAGACCGATGACGCCACGCGCGAGAACGCCACCACCGGCGATCTGACCGGCGGCCTGCCGCTGGTGGTTCTGATCAACGGCGGCTCCGCCTCGGCCTCGGAGATCGTTGCCGGTGCACTGCAGGACCACCGCCGCGCCATCGTCATGGGCACGCCGTCCTTCGGCAAGGGCTCGGTGCAGACGGTGATGCCGCTGCCCGGCAACGGCGCCATGCGCCTCACCACCGCCCGCTACTACACGCCGAGCGGCCGCTCCATCCAGGCGCGCGGCATCGATCCGGACATCATCGTCGAGCAGGCGACGCTGGAGGACGTGGCGCAGCTGCCCAACCGCAACGAAGCCAGCCTGCGCGGCCACCTGGAGAACGACAACGGCGACGAAAACGGCGAGGAGGGAACTCCGGAGGCCGAGGCCCGCGAGGACCAGGCGCGCACGGACTATCAGCTGGCCCGCGCCGTCGACCTGCTGCGCGGCCTGTCGCTGTTCAAGGGTGAGCCGACCAACACCAACTGATCGGCGCCACCGAGGGTTTGGCACCGAGAGTTGGCCAGGCGCGCGGCATAATGTTATGGCCCGGTGACCAAGCCGCCGGGGAGAGCAGCTCTGTCGATCTGGAAGGACCAACGTCGCGGACTCGGGACCGCCTTGGCGGCCTGGGGGGTCTTCTTGCTGTTGGCCGGCGGCCTAGTCGGCTATGTGGTCGCCTTCAGCGAGCGCCCTGCACCGCAGGAAGCGGCCACAGAGCGGCAGGCCACCCAGGAAGAGTCCGACACGGCACAGGCGGCAGTAACCGAGGCGAGCGAGGACGCCGCTTCACCTGAAGACGAAAGCAGCGAACAGCCTGGAACCAAGGCGGCCAGCGACACGGCTGGGGCCAGCCCTACGCCTATCGAAACCGACGAACCTGCCGACAGCGCATCCGATGAGGCCGCGCCGGACGTCATGCAGCCCGTGGCCGCGACCGATGAGGTGAACGGGCAGGCCACGGAGCTTGCGAGCCAGACCCCGCCCTTGGAGCAAGTCTCCGAAACTCCGGAGCCGCCGGCGCCGCCGCAAGCAACGCAGCAGGAGAGCTCGCCGGCCGATTTCGAGGCGGAGACGGCGGCAAACGAAGCCCCAACCGAAGAACCCGCCCCAGAATCCGCCCAAGAGGCTGTTCAGCAGGCTTTCAGAGCCCCCGAGGCGCCAAGCGCCGATCAGGCAGTCGACGAGACAGCTCCGCCTTGGCAGCGTTTTGCGGCCTATTTCCTGGAAGAAGACAACCGCCCCCGCGTCGCCATCGTGATGACCGGCCTTGGCATGTCGGAGGGCGTCACCGAGGCCGCCATCCGCTCCCTGCCACCGGAAGTCTCGCTGTCCTTCAGCCCCTACGCGCACAACCTGGCCAATTGGATCGGCCTCGCCCGCGTCAACGGCCATGAGGTCCTGCTCGACCTCTACATGGAGCCCTCCACCTACCCGTTCGACGATCCGGGCCCGCAAGCCATCATGACGGTGCTGAGCGAGGCGGAGAACCGCAAGCGCTTCGATTGGGTGCTGTCGCGCGGCAACAGCTTCGTCGGGCTGACCGGCCGCATGGGCTCCCGCCTGCTGGCCCGGCAGGAGTCCTTGAGCCCGGTTCTCCAAGACATCGCCGAGGAGGGCCTGCTGTTCGTCGACGACCGCGCGACCGCCGGCAGCCTGGGCTTCGACCTGGCCCGGGAGCTTGAGATCCCGGCGGCGTACAGTGAGGACATGATCGACGAGCCCTCGGCCAACCGGGCGGCCATCGACGCCAAGCTCAACCGCGTCGAACGCCTGGCCCTGACCAAGGGGGCCGCCGTGGCCCTGGCGCAGCCCTATCCGGTGACGATCGAACGCCTCAACGTCTGGATTGCCGAATTGGCCGAGCGCGGCGTGGTGCTGGCGCCGATCTCCGCCGTGGTCAACCGCCAGCCGCCGCCGGGATAGGGCAGCCGAGGAACGCTATGAGCAGCAGCTACGACCCCGATACGACGTTGGTCCTGACACCGGCGGAGATTGCCGCCCTACCCTACCGGCCGGGGGTCGGCATGGTGCTGTTCAACCGCCAGGGACAGGTCTTCGTCGCCCAGCGCAGCGACATGATCAGCGCCGCCTGGCAGATGCCGCAGGGCGGCATCGACCGTGGCGAGGATCCGCGGGAAACCGCGCTGCGCGAGCTGGAAGAGGAAATCGGCACCCGCAAGGCGGAGATCATCGGCGAGACCGCGGACTGGCTGTCCTACGACCTGCCGCCCGAGCTGGTGCCGAAACTCTGGAAAGGCCGCTACCGCGGTCAGCGACAGAAGTGGTACGCCCTTCGCTTCCTGGGCAGCGATGCCGACATTGCCATCGACGGCGAGCATGCCGAGTTTCGCGCCTGGCGCTGGGAGGACTTCGAGCGCGTGCCCGAGCAGATCGTCTCCTTCAAGCGCGGCCTCTATCGTCAGCTCATCGAAGAGTTCGGCCATCTGCCCGAAGAGATGCGACAGGCCGAGGGCTGAGCCGCAGTCCGGCTTACAGCGTCACGACGACGCCGTCTGTTTCGCCTCGAACATCGTCAGATTCAAAGGCAGCATCTCGCCCATCCAGATGGCGCGGTCGCGATGGTCGCCGAGCTCGTCTCCGGTCTCCGGGTGAATGAAGACAGTCAGGCCGTTTCGCTCCAAGGCCAGCCAAGGCACCACCTCGCCGAACAGCGCCGGCGGAAAGGCCAGTTGGCAGCTCCAGCGGGGATGCGGGCCCACGGGCCGCTCGTGCAGGCGCCCCATGGTCACGCCGAAGCGCTCGGCCGCCGCTTCGCAGACCACACGCGCCTGCTCGACCGTGGCCTCGTCGAAATAGACATGGGCGTGGAAACCGGTGATCTCGGCCATGGAACTGGGTCCTTTCTCTCCGCGACAGCAATAGAGTGTTGCGTTGGATGTAGGTCCTACGTCAAAGCAATGCGGCACGCATCTGTGAACCCGGCCACAGAGGAGAGAGACAATGAGCCGCTGGGCGGAAGAGACGCTCTATGACGACTGCAAGTTCTGCCTCAAACTCGAGAAGCTGCTCTACGAGCGCAGCTCGGAGCACCAGAGCCTGCTGGTCGCCGAGAACCTGAGCTTCGGCCGCGTGCTCTATCTCGATGGAGTCCTGCAGACCACGGAGGCCGACGAGTTCATCTATCACGAGATGATGGCCCACGTGCCCATCCTGGCCCACGGCCGGGCCGAAAGCGTGCTGATCATCGGCGGCGGCGACGGCGGGATGCTGCGCGAGGTCCTCAAGCACCAAACCATCGACCGGGTGGTGCAGGTAGAGATCGATCCCGACGTGATCGCCTTTTGCCGCGAGCACCTGCCCAACCATTCGCAGGGCAGCTTCGACGACCCGCGGCTCGAGCTGGTGATCGCCGACGGCAAGGACTACCTGGACGACTGCGGTGAGCGCTTCGATATCGTCATCATCGACTCCACCGACCCCATCGGGCCGGGCGAAGCGCTCTTCACCCCGGACTTCTATCAAGCCTGCAAGACCGCCTTGGACGAGGACGGCATCCTCGTCACTCAGAACGGCGTCCCCTTTCTGCAGCCCGAGGAACTGCGCAATACCATGCGGGCCTTTCGCGCGCTGTTTCAGGATGCCAGCTGCTACCTGGCGGCGGTGCCGACCTACATCGGCGGTGCCATGGCCTTCGGTTGGGGCAGCGACCGACCCGAGCCGCGCCAGACCAGCCTGGATGTGCTCAAGGCCCGCTACCGCGACGCGGGCCTGGAGCTGCGCTACCTCAACCCGGAAGTCCACCAGGCGAGCTTCGCTCTGCCCACCTTCGTGCGCGAGTTGGTGGAGGGGTAGGGCTGGCGCGCCTCGGCTGTCGCAGGGAATCGCATCGTAGGTCGGGCCCCTGAGTGGCACAGCCTCTCCTCTCGTCACCCCGGCCAAGGGCTTTGCATCAGCAAAGACCGCGAGCCGGGGTCCAGCCACAAGCCCGGACCGTGCCTACCGCTGGATACTCGGGCCTTCGCCGCGCCGAAGGGCTTCGGCCCCGCAGGCGGGTCTCGCCGCT
>JANQMX010000022.1 GCA_028279885.1 Rhodovibrionaceae bacterium
CGCGGCCTGCATCGTCCGAGTCCTCGGCAATGTAGAGACGCTTGAGGTCGCTTGGGAGAACCAGCGCTTGCAGGTGATTGGCGGAGAGTGCGGCGACCATGGGCAAACGCGACAGAGCTGTCCGTATGGAGAGCATGGTTTCGAGACCTTCGCCCGCTGCCAGAACGTCAGTGGGTTTTCCGAAACGCACGCCGTGCCCGAGCAAATGGCCCATTGCCTTGCGTGGCCGGTCGACCGGGGCCTTATCGGCCGTCGTCGGATCGAGCCAGGTGCGGTGCAGGCCGGTGATCTCGCCGGACAGGTCGGTGACCTTCGCAAGCAGGGCCGGCCAGGCTTCAGGCGCGTCTCCAGAAGCGTCGTCGCAGCGATAGTAGCAGTGCGGATGAAATCGCAGCGCCGGCGCGTGGTTCAATCCGACGATCCCGCGTGCTTCGAGATAGCGTTGCGCCAGCGTGCGGGAAATGGACTGGCCGATGGCCCAGAGCCGTCGTGCAGCTTCGGGCGATCCGTTCGGCGCGGGCTGCGTCGGCGGCGGGTCCAGACGCGGCAAGCTGAGGAAATGCCGAGCTTCGTCGAGCGCATCACGCAGGGTGTTGAGGTTGCGGTTGGCTGCGATCAAGTCGAGAAGATCGCCGTGCTCGCCCGTCGCCGCATCGGTCCATTTGCCCGCCGCTCCGGGGCCATAGGATGGTCCGCATAACCGGACGTAAAGGCTGCGACCCGGTGTGTTTTCGACATCGCCAACGAGCCAATAGCGGCCTTGCCGGCGACCGTTGGAGAGATAGTGCCGGCACACCGCTTCGGCCTCGCGGCTGAGGCGCCTTGCGATCTCCGCTGCTGCGCTGTCCATGGGCGCCTCCATTGCGGGAAAAGAAAAGGGCCCGCCGTTTCCAGCGGGCCCAGACGGGGCATTGGGGCGTGCGTCCCATCACTCGGCCGCGACGGGCGTTGGCGGAGCCGCGGCGAGGCCATCCTCACCCGAAGGTTCGGTTTCGCCGATAGCCGTTTCGCCGTCTTCCGCCGCCGATTGCGCTTCGCCTTCCTCGGCTCGCTCGAAGTCGCCATGGTCGATGATTTCCAGCTCCGGCTGGTCGGGTTCCTCCGCAAGGGCTGGCGTGCGCAGAGGCTCGGGCAGCCAGCTGGTGCCGGCGAGTAGTTCCTCGGCGGCTTCGACCATGTCAGGCTTCTTGAACCCCGCGATCCGGTCGGCATCCTTATCGCCCTTCGCCTCGCGCACGGCTGCGAGGATCTGCGCCTTGGTGACTCGGCCGAGATAGCTGTCCGCCGTCGGCGTCCAGCCAGCATCGGCCATGTCGAGCCCGATCGTCGCGGCAAGAACGCCCGCATGGGCGATCTGGCGTGGCTTGCGATAGTGCGGCTCCTGCACGGCGTTGACGGTCATCGCCACGCAATGGGCGAAGAGGGCTGCGAGCGTGTCGCCGTCGAACTCCGATAGCGCATCCCACAGGTCTTCGGCCCGCTTGGGCAATGCCTTCGCCCAGCGCTCGATGCGCGCATCGAGCGATTGCGCGTACGGCGTGTCGCCGAGCCCCTTGGCTTGCGTACCGAAGCCGGTCACGCGCGGCTCGATTTCGATGCAGGTGTCTTGGCCATAGTGGTAGAAGAGCCGCAGCGTCAGGGCGTGCAGAGCGGCGAGGAAGGCAACTTGCGGATCGTTCGCGAGCCGGTCGCGCAGTGCGAGTGTCCGATGAGCGGTCAGGTCGCTGATGAGGCGGTCGGAGAGCGGCTTCAGGCCATCTTCCTCGTCGTCCTCGTTCGCTTCCATCGGGTTGGTGCCGGTGACGTTTGTATCGGTGTCGGCTGACTGGACGTCCGTGTGTGTCGTATCGGCCTCCGTTTCTTCGACCGGCGGCTCGTCCTCCGGGCGCACATAGCCGCGCTCGACGCGCAGACGGCCAGAGCGGTCGATGCTGATGAAGACGCCGGCGAGTGCGATGTCTTCCCCATCGAACCGGACCGGGCGGTCTTGCAGAGCCTCCATAGCCGTCTCGATTTCGCTGAGCCGGATGTCGGCCTCTTCGGGCAAGTCCTCGTCTTCGGCGTACTGCTCCTCAAGCTGTTCGTATTCGGCCTTTAGGGCGCCATAGGTCTCGGTCTCCTCATCGCTCATGGGCTGGGGCTCGCCGGTGATCCGGCGCAGGTTCCAAGTGTGGCTGTAGGGGAACTCGGTCGCAACCTCGATCCACTTCCAGCCTTCTTCGCGAACCGCTTCGGCTTCGCGCTCCAGCTTCTCCGCGACCAGCTTTTCGAGCAGACCGGCATCCTGAAGCCAACCGCCATGGTCCGCTTCGAAGAGGTCGCGCAGAACCTCACCGCCAGCTTCGATGTAAGCATCGACGCCGACGAACTCCGCCCGGTGATCGGAGGCGCGGACTGCCCCTTGGGTCAGCATGCGGCGGATTTCGTACGGCTGTTTGTTGTGGTGCTGCTTGAGTGCCTGCCATACCTGTTCTTGGCGCTCATGGTCGGGATTGACCGTGAAGGCCATGAGCTGATCGAGGGTCATCTCTTCGTCCGCATAGGCCTCCAAGAGGGTTTCCGATACGGATGCGAGCTTGAGACGCTGCTTGACGACGCCGACCGAGACAAAGAAGGCGGCGGCGATCTCTTCCTCGCTCTTGCCTTTTTCACGCATCGCTTGGAAAGCACGGAACTGGTCGAGGGGATGGAGCGGCGCGCGCTGGACATTCTCCGCAAGGCTGTCTTCTTCGGCGAGGCCTTCGGTGCGCACTATGCACGGCACGGGCGCGGTGCGGTTGAGACGACGCTTCTTCACCAGCAGTTCGAGCGCGCGGTAGCGGCGCCCGCCCGCCGGCACCTCGAACATGCCGGTCTCTTCGCCGGCCTCGTCGAGCACGGGCCGGACGGTCAGGCTCGCCAGCAGCGTGCGGCGGGCGATGTCCTCGGCAAGCTCCTCGATCGAGACGCCGGCTTTGACGCGCCGGACGTTGGCCTGGCTGAGCACCAGCTTGTTGAAGGGGATGTCGCGCGAGGCGCTGAGGGTGATCTTCTGTGACTTCGGCATTGGTCAGTCTCCGCGACGGGCGGCCGGGAACCTCTCTCGACCTCCAAACCCGTCACGAAAACCGCGGCCCACCTCTCCCTCTAAAGAGCGGCGGGCAGCCAGAATTGGACACGTATCGGCTTGGCGAAACGGACTTGCCGTTGCAGCATGACCGGATAACCTGGATTTGAGCGAAGCGAGGCGACTTCCGTGACACTGGATGAAGTCTGGATTGCGTACCGGACACGGCTAAAAGCGTTCCTGTATGCGAGGGTTTCCAACCCTGCGGATGTTGACGATCTGTTGCAGGAAATCTCGCTGAAAACGGTCAAAGGGATTGGCGATCTCAAGGATCCCTCGAAGTTGGGACCCTGGTTGTACCAGATCGCCAATCGCACCATCATAGACTACTATCGTAGCCAAACACGCTCTGAAGCCCCGCATCCTGACGACCTGTGGGACGGTCGGGACAATCCGCCTGTGCGGCAACACCTTGAGCGCTGCGTCGCGCCGTTTATTGCGGCCTTGCCGCATGAATCTGCGCGACTCTTGAAAGCGATCGACATCGACGGGCAGTCGCAAAAGTGCATGGCCGAACACGAAGGTCTGCCCTATTCGACACTTAAGTCACGGGTCAGAGTGGCGCGCGAAGAACTTCGAGCCATTTTCGAGAACTGCTGCGATTTCTCCTTCGACGCCCGCGGCGGCGTTGCGGGTTTTGATCCGAAAACCGGCTTCTGCGAGAAATGCTGATCTTCCCTTCGTCTTTTTGAGTGCGCGCTCGTCTTACCAGATGAGCGCGTTCAAAGCGAAGGAGACAGCTCTGTGATCAAGATCGTCAGTTTCAAGATATGCCCGTTCGTGCAGCGCGTCACGGCTGCGCTCGAAGCCAAGGCAGTGCCATACGAGATCGAGTACATCAGTCTGAGTGACAAGCCGCAGTGGTTTCTCGATCTGTCGCCCGCCGGACAAGTGCCGCTCCTGATTACGGAAAGTGGTCAGGCGCTGTTCGAATCCGACGCCATCGTCGAATATCTCGA
>JANQMX010000032.1 GCA_028279885.1 Rhodovibrionaceae bacterium
GCGAAGCTCTCCGCAGCCGTCCGCAAAGAGGTTCGCAGGCGTGTAGGCCAAGCCGATGAACCGCAGTCCCAGACGCCAAGCCGAGTCGATGCGCCAGAGTTGGTCCTCGACGAAGGCGGCGCCTTGCGTGCCGAGGACGATGCTGAGCCTTTGGTCGTCTTTGCTCTGCTCCAGGTCTTCGCTCGTGGTCGCCAAGCAAAGATCGCTGCGCTGCGCTAGGGTGCATCCCACTCTGTAACCTGATCGCTGTCCAGCGGTCCGACCATGGTCGGGGCGAGCTTTCTTGCGTGTACCTTTGGACCCAGACGTGCATCCGTCGCTCTTGGCTGCGCTGTTATGCCCATGGCCGATACTTGACAGACGGCAAGCGTGTCTGTTCTGTCTCTTTGCGCCGATAGCTTGGCCGCTTCTCAAAGACCGTTTGCCGGCACGAGCAATGCTGGCCTTCCGCCTCGGTCGCTCCCTGTCCGGAATTCCGACAGGCTCAAGAATGGTCCGACCAAGATGAGTAGCTCCTCGCCGACGGCGAAGATGTTTGCTGTCCTTGAGGTTCTTGCCAAGCGCGGCAGTGCAAGGCTGACCGATATTGCCATGGCACTGGGTGTCCCCAAGACAACCCTTCACCACACTGTTGCGCAATTGGAGGACTTGGGGCTGCTGCAGCGAGAGCTCGGCGGCCGGCAACTCACAATTGCGCCACGTCTGGCCAAACTGTCGTCCGATATACTCGGTGCCGCAATGCGGCATGCGCCGCGCCACGCCATACTCGAGCGGCTGGCAACAAGTCTGGGCGAGAGTTGCAGTCTCGGCATCCGCGTCGGTCACCAGATCATCTACCTCGACGATGTGACTGGTTCTTCCCCTCTGGCGTTCAATTTCCAGACGGGCCATCACACACCGCTCTACTGCACGTCCACGGGAAAGCTCTTCTTGGCCCGCATGACATCGGCGGAGTTGGACCGCTATCTCAAAAGCGAGCCGATGGTGGAGCACACGCCGCAAACCATCACGGACCCGGACCTGCTGCGCGCCGTCGTTGCCGAAGTTGCCGAAAGCGGCTTCGCCTGTTCGGACAGTGAGTTCGTGGTCGGCGTTGTCGGCGCTGCAGTCCCCGTTGTCGACAAGCAGGACCGATTGCTAGCCGGCCTGACCGTCTCCATACCGGGGGTGCGGATGTCGTACTCGGAGCTGCCCAGTCTGCGGCCGGCTCTCGAATCTGCTGCTGCAAGTCTCGCGCAGACCTTCGATTAGAGCCTTGTCAGGCTAGATCGACTCACTCTGACCGGGTGCTTTTCCGGCATCGCCCGCTTGGATCCACGGGGGCGGGTCAAACCGGTGGTTCGCCACGCCAGGCGAGAAGCGGAATCGCCTCCCTCCAACCCGATTGGGCTCCCGCTCTGCGCCAAGGCGCGCGCGCAGCCTCACTCTCATTGAATCTATTTTAGATTGTAGCGCGTTGTCACAAGACACTTCGCTAACCTATCCATTTTCGCTTCGTTGCAGCCGGCAATCCGGTTCGGGGAAAAACCCACTTGACATTATGTTCGAAATATTGAGACAATTTATATCATATTATCGAACAAAATGAGCAATACGGTTCGCTTTCACCGTGTTGCCGCAACGTGGCGGTGGAGCTTCAAACGTGACTGATTATCTCGAAACAGCGTTCTCCTTCTCCAATCGGCATAAGGATTTGATGGCGCGCGATGCCGAACACACCCTCGGGTGGCGCTATGAACCGCGTGTCATCTTCGAGCGTGGCGAGGGCGTGAAGCTCTTCGATGTGGACGGCAACGAGTACTACGATCTCAGCTCCGGCATGATGTGCCTTGTGCTCGGCCACGCCCATCCCGAACTCGTCGAGACAATCGAGAGCATGGCAGGGCGCTTCGTGCACCAGTCATCCTGGTACACCAATCCTTGGGCGATCGAGTTGGCGGAGTTGATCGCCTCCACGCTGCCTGGCGACCTCGATGTCATCAACTTCGCAGTGACGGGGTCCGAGGCGAACGAAATCGCCATGCGGATGGCGCTCGGTGCCACCGGCGGCTTCGATATCTGCTCGGTCGTGCGCGGCCTTCACGGCGGCTCTCTGGCCGCCGAGGCCGTTACCTCGGTCGGAGGGGCTCGCAAACGCGGGCTCGGTCCGTTGAGCATGCCGGCACGTTCAAACTGCATTGTTCCCGCATTCTACTATCGGGCGGCAGTGCGCGATCCCGACGAATGGGATCGCATCTCGCTGCAGATGACGGATGAGTTGATCGAGTTCACGACCAGCCAGGAAGTCGCCGCGCTGATGCTTGAACCGATCGCGGTGCCCGGCGGCATGATCGTGCCATCGCAAGACTGGATGCGCGGCATCAGGGAGATCGCGGATAAATGGGACGCGCTTCTGATCTTCGACGAGTGCCAGCTCGCTCCCAGCCGGACCGGCAACATGTGGGGATTTCAGCGCTATGACGTGACCCCGGATATCGTGACGTTCGGCAAGGGAATGTCCGCCGGTTTTGCCATTTGCGGCACGGCAACGACCCGGGAGATAGCCGAAGCCTCCGCCGGCAAGAAGGGGCTTCCCTGGGCGGGCACTTACCCCCAGGACCCCTTGGCGTGTGCCGTGGCGCTGAAGCAGCTCCAAATCGTCCTGCGCGACGACATTACGGGGCATGCTGCAAAGATGGGAGACATCCTGGAGTCCAAGCTTGCCGCGTTGACGACCCGTCACGAGTGCATCGGTGACATACGTGGCGCCGGACTCTACAGGATGCTGGACATCGTGTCCGATCCCGAAACGCGCGATGCGGACCCGGCGATGGCGGAACTCATCCGCCGCGAAGCCATGGCCGAGGGTCTCGTGATGATCGCGGTCAAGAGCTACATGCGCATCTGCCCGCCTTTGACCGTCACCGAGGCAGAGATCGACGATGTGGTAGGGCGCCTCGACCGCGCTATCGCAAAGGCCATGAGCAAGCGCACGGACGGAATTGACTTCAGTTCGTCAGGGTCGCTCGCAGCCAATGAAAAGTTTCGCCAGTCGGCTTGAGACCGATGTGAGCAAGGGGCCGAAAACTCCAATCCGGGCTCATTGTCTTAGCGCTACAAGAAAAGGGGAGGCAGCAATGAAATTCGTGAGACTGTTTTTGATGTTTGCGATCCTGTTCGCGGCGGTGCCCATTTCAGCATCCACAGTCAGGGCCGAGGGCTCGCAGCTCGACACTGTACTCGAGCGTGGCAAGGTGATTGTCGGCGTTTCCAGCGAGGCGCCGCCGTTCGGTTTCATCGATGAAAGCGGCGAGCTGGTCGGGTTCGATATCGACATTGCAAAGCTGATTGCCAAAGCGATCTTCGGCGAGGAAGGACGCATTGAATTCCTGAAACAGGGCTTTGCTGCCCGTTGGGCAAACGCCAACAGCGGAAAGATCGATTTTGGCATTCAGATCACCACGATCCACAGCCAGCGTCCGACGAAGGTCGCGTTCACGCGCAGCTATGTCGATTCCGGCATCTTGCTGGTTTCGAAGAAGGGTTCGGGCATCGACAGGATTGCCGACGCCAACAAGGACGGCGTCACCGTTGCCAATCTTACGGTGCCCGCGCAGGAGGAAAGGGCCAAACGGCTCTTCCCCAACGCCGAGTTGACCGTGTTCGACTCGACGGCGGCGCAGTTCAATGCGGTACGGACCGGACGCGCAACCGCAGCCCAGCTCGATGAGCCAGTCGCGCGCTGGTACGTCAGCCAGCACGACGATGTGCAGGTCACGGAGGACTGGATAACGCCGCCGACGAACAACGCCATCTTCACGAAACTCGGGGACTTCGAGTGGTGGCTCGTGCTCGACACCTACGTTGGCGAACTCCGCGGCGGCTCCCTGTACCCGCAGTATGCGGAGATCTACGAGAAGTGGTTCGGCTCTCGCCCGCCGCATACCAAGTTCTGGATAGAAGAGCAGTTGCGAGCCAAGGAGGAAGCGGGCAACTGATCCCATTCCATTCGATGGATGGCGATTACACCGCTCGGGATGTGTCGGTGCCAGGCCGGCGCATCCCGACTCTTGCTAGCGGTCATCAAGCGCTGGCCGGCGAACGCTCGTTCGGCCGCGTCTAGGGTGCGGACGCATGGACGCAATTCTTGATTTTTTCGGATTTGCTTTCATTCAGAGCCAACTGCCCCGTTTCTGGGATGGCTTCCAGCTGACGCTTGCCATCTCTGCCGCATCGATGGTTGGTGCCGTGATGTGGGGCTTGGCTCTCGTCGGGCCACGAATGTCGGGCGTGCCGGCGATCGTGGTTCCGATCATGTCTTACATCGAGCTGGTGCGTAACACGCCGCTGCTGCTGCAGATCTACCTTTTCTATTTCGGCCTGCCTCTCCTCGGCCTTCCACTTTCTGCGTTCGTGTGTGGGGTGATCGCCATTGCCTCCCAGCACGGCGCGTTCCTCTGTGAGATCTATCGTGCGGGCATTCGGTCGATTTCCCGACAGCAGTGGGAAGGGGCGCTTGCGCTCGGGATGACTCGCCGCAAGGCGATGCGACAGGTCATCCTGCCCCAGGCGGTTCTCAAGGTCGTGCCACCCATCGGCAATCAGCTGGTCATCCTGATCAAGGACACATCGCTCGTCTCGGCAATCGGCATTATCGAACTGACCCTCAGCGGCAAGATGGTCATCGAACGAAGCGGTGCGTCTTTTGAAGTCTTTCTCTTTATCGCCGCGGTTTATCTACTTCTTACAACCACATTCGGCGTTGTCCTCAGGGTTGCCGAAAACCGCCTGCGGGCCAGGCAGTAGCCCATGTTCGACGTTCTCATCGCCAACCTGCCCTACTTGATGAAGGGAACCTTGCAGACGCTGTGGTTGGCCCTTGTCGGCGTGGGGCTCGGCACGTTTCTCGGAACTGTTCTAGGCGTCGTCAGCGCCATGGTCGGAGGCGCCGTGGCCGCGCTCATTGCGACCTACGTGTTCGTCATCCGCGGCATTCCCGTGCTGGTCTGGATGTTTCTCGCCTACTACATGCTGCCCCAGCTCGGACTCATGGTCGGCGATGTAACGGCCGTCATCGGGGCGTTGATTCTCTACACCGGTGCTTTCGTTACCGAGATCGCCCGCGGCGCGGTCCTGGCCGTTCCGAGACATCAGACGGAGGCGGCAAAGGCGCTGGGCATGCGAAAGTTGACCATGCTTCGGCTGGTGATTCTGCCTCAGGCCGTAAGCCTGTTCATACCTCCGTTGCTGAACAACTCGGTGATGATGATCAAGGCGACATCCTATGTCTCGGTGGTAGGCGTATGGGAGCTTACATATGCTGCCCGCGAAGTCGTCGAGCGGACACTGGCCGCCTTTCAGATCTTCTTGGGCGTGATGCTGATCTATTTTTTGATCTGCTATCCACTGACGCTCGCTGCCCGATTCCTCGAGAAGAGGTACTCCTATGAGCACTAAGCCCGACATGCCGATGATCCGTGTGAGGGGAGTCTACAAGAGCTTTGGCGACCTGAAGGTTCTCGACGGCATGTCGTTCGACGTCGCTCGGGGTGAAGTCTTGGCGATCATCGGTCCGAGCGGTTCGGGAAAATCGACGATGCTGCGTTGCTTGAACTTTCTTGAAGAACATGATGCCGGCGAGATCCTCATTGAGGGAGAACCGCTCGGCTATCGCGTTCTGGATGACGGCCGCCGCGTTCGCGAGTCGGAAGCGGAAATCGCGCGCATGCGCTCCAACGTCGGCATGGTGTTTCAGAGCTTCAATCTGTTCCCTCACCGCAACGTGCGCGAGAACATCACGATGGCACCGGTAAGCGTCAAGAACGTCGACAAGGCGGAAGCGAACGACCGTGCCGAAGCGTTGCTTGAGAAGGTCGGTCTTGCCGAGAAGATCGACGAATACCCCTCGCGTCTGTCCGGTGGCCAGCAGCAGCGCGTCGCCATTGCCCGCGCACTGGCGATGGAGCCCAAGGTCATGCTGTTCGACGAGGTCACCTCGGCGCTCGATCCCGAACTCGTCGGCGAGGTGCTTACGGTCATGCAGAAACTCGCCGAGGAGGGCATGACCATGGTCATCGTCACCCACGAGATGCAGTTTGCCCACGATGTCGGTGATCGTTTGATGTTCATCGACCGCGGCAACATCGTTGAGGAAGGCGATCCGACAAAGGTTTTCAGCATGCCTGAAAGCCCACGTCTGAAGGAGTTTCTGCATCGTTTCAGCGCATCGTTCGGCTAGGCGCTGTCCGGTTCAAGTCTGTCGCGGGTTGTGCGCACCCGCATCAAACTCAGCCGGGCGTGTCACGTTAACTGCTTGAGGTGCACAAGCAGGCAAGTGACTCATCCTATGCCACAAGCTTCGCCCATGCTCCGAGCGATTGGGCGCGGAACTGCTTCATTGACCTTCTGGAAATCAAGTGTCGCTGGATGTTGAAGTGGTTGTAGAAGGCGGCGTGGGTTGAAAGGAAGCGCTGAGCTGACTTCGCCGATTTGAACCGCTGCAGTTTTCGTTCTCGCCGACGTGTTGGTTGATGCGAGTTCTCCGCTCGGTTGTTCAAGCGCTTTCCGAAGACGTGCTCGGCTGACGGGAGAGCAATACGCACTGCGGCCAGTGTCGGGCGCCACTTGTCCGTCACCACAGTCGTCGGCACCGAATCAGTTCGTCTCATGGATTTTCTTATGAACCGCACCGCGGCGGCCTTGTTCCGCCGCGACTGCAATAGCACGTCCAACACCTCGCCTTCCGCGTCGACCGCGCGCCAGAGGTAGTGCTGTTGGCCAGCGATTTTCAGGAACACCTCGTCGATGTGCCAGACCGAAAAGGGTCGGCTCCTCTTCCGACGCATACGGCGGGCGTAGAGTGGCCCGAACTTCAAGCGCCATCGACGAACCGTCTCGAAGGACACATCGATGCCGCGTCCGGCCAAGAGCTCCTCAACGTCCCGGTCGCTGAGCCTGAAGCGATAGGTGGGCCGGACGGCTGTTTGGATGACGGAGGGATGGAAGCGGTGTCGGCGGCAGAGATTGGTTTCCGTCCGGCCTTCTTAAGCTCCGAACTGCCGGTTGATGTGACAATGTTCCCCTACAGAGACAAGGTCATTGACAGGCCTAGGGCTGTCGATAAAAAATAGATTATGTAATTAATGTTTTGAACTGCAGCCATATGCCCACCAATGCCAGCCCGAGCGCGAAAGAGAGCCTTGCCGATACCTTGCCGGCCGGTGCTGCACCCATAGAACAGAGCATGGCGGCGCCCGCTAAGCGGGCGGAGCAAGAGCGCAGCCGGGTTAGCCGGCGTCGGCTGATCGACGCTGGAGTCTCAGCGCTTATGGATATGGGCTACTCGGCCATGACCTTGTCCGAGATCGCTCGCCGCGCCGGCCTCACCACTGGCGCGGTGCAATATCATTTCGGCTCCAAAGACGATCTCCTTTTGGAGATGCTCGACGTTTTGTTCCTGGGTACGAGCTTTCTTGCGCCGGAGAGCGAGACGGAAGCGTCGCTCGAGGGCGTGGAGCTCTATCGGCGCTGCGAGATTTTCGTCGAGCGCTCCATGCATACTTACGGGCAACCCAACTACTTCCTGATCTGGGAGATCATTATCGCCACCCGCCGCGACCCTGCGCTGAATGCGCGTGTGGCGGCGGCAAGAAACGACGTGGTTGCTGAATGGCTCGGACGGTTCCGGCGGCTTTTCGGCGACTTGGCGGTGCCGGAAGACGAGGCGCTGGAGCTGATCAACTTCGTCAACGGCCATCTCCGCGGCATCAGCTTGCTCAACCGCTACGGACCGATCACGCGCGAGAGCTGGGCGCGGCAGAGGCGGCTCATTACCGATGCGCTCTACAGTGAATTGAGCGCTTTCGCGAGTGGCCCTGTTCTGGAGTCCCCGGAAACCAATGAGAAACCTGCAGACAAGGGAGAAGCTTCATGAGGATTGCATTCACAACCGGCTTTGCCGCCGCGGGCTTTGCCTTCGGCCTCGCGCTCGCCGGCCCGGCCGCGGCGGCGGACTACCGTTGGGATATGCCGAACGCCTTTTCCGCGACGTCTTCCGATGGCGTCGCCGATCAGATCTTCACCCAGCTCGTCGAGGAGAAGACCAACGGCCGAGTCGACATTACCAACCATTTCGACGGCTCGCTGGGTTACAAGGGTGTCGACCACTTGGACGCGGTGCGCGACGGAGCGGTTCAGATCGCCCGCCAGCCCATGCCCTTCTTCGGCGGCTACGATCCCTTCTTTCTTCTCTCCACACTTCCCTTCCTGATGCAGAACCATGAAGAGGTCGAGATACTGTGGAAAATTGTCCGGCCACAGTACGAGGCGCTTTTCCTGGAGCATAACCAGGTGATGGTGAGCATGAGCCTCTTCCCGCCGAGTGGGATGTGGACGCGCGAGCCTATCCTCTCGGAGGAGGAGCTCGAGGGCTACAAGCTTCGCGTCTACGACCTGAACGGCCTGGAGACTTTCTCGCGGGCTGGCGCTGCGGCCGTCAACATCGGCTGGACCGACGTGATGCCGGCGCTCAGCACCGGCGCCATCGACGGCGTGCTCACCTCCGCCGATCTCGGTAACGCTAGCAACCTCCAGGAATTTTTGCCGGTCTTTACGGAGATCAATTGGGCCATCCCGCTCGGTGCCGCAACCATCAACAAGGACGTGTGGGACGGCCTGCCGGACGACATTAAGGCCGCCATCCTCGAGGCAGGCGAAGAGACGACGCAGCGCGTCATCGCAAGGCTCGCGACCCAGGTCGAGGAGAACTATGCCGAGATGGAGGCCAGGGGTGTCCAGATCGTTACCGAGGTGCCGGCCGAGTTTTCCCAGCATCTGTGGGACGCCGCCCAACCCACCATCGAGGCGTGGCGCGAAAAGGCTTCGCCGGAAGAGGTGGCGCTGCTCGATCAGTATCTGGCCAAGGTCGGCCGCTAGTCCGGGCCTGGCTGGACGAGGACGGCGGACCGGCAGGTCCGCCGGTGCTCGTCTAGCCGCGGCGCCGGAAGGAAGGACCGATGCCGAAGATCATTGAGGCTGTCTATCGCGCGAGCGCTGCCCTGTCGTTGGTCGCCGGCTGGCTAGCGGCCCTGATCATGCTCGGCATGACATTGCACATCCTCGCCGAGATCGTGCTGCGGTCTTTCTTCGCGACCTCCACCCACCTCGTCGAGGAATATGTCGGCTATGGGCTGATGACCATGATCTTTCTCGGTCTTGGCCATGCTCTCGAGCGGGGCAATCTCATCCGTGTCGATCTGGTGCTGGCCCGTCTCGGCGCAGGGGCGCTCCGGCGCGGGGTGGAAATCGCTATCTGTATCGCCTCCTTGTGCGCCCTTGCCTTCATTCTGAACTATGTCTGGTTTTCCATGGTGCGCCGCTATGAGATGGGGACAGTCAGCATGACCCTGGCGGCAACGCCGCTCTGGATCCCGGAGGCCATTGTCGTGGCCGGCATGATCGTCCTCGGCATACAGCTCGTGGCCTACGCGCTTCGCCTTACCGCTGGCGGCCCGCTGATCGACGATCGCCAGAGCTTCGACTAGACGCGAAAGCGGGAACGAGGGCCATGGACACGCTCACGATCACCGTGATGCTGCTCGGCATCCTGCTGGCGCTGCTCGCTTCCGGGGCGTGGATCTTCGTTGCGCTCATCATTGCCAGTGTCGCCTCGCTGTACTTCATGCTGGATTTTCCCCTTACCAGGATCGGCTCCATCTCCCGCTCGGTGATGATGAAGAGCGTCAGCAGCTGGGAACTGGCCGCGGTGCCGCTCTTCGTCTGGATGGGCGAGATCATCAACCGCACCGACGTCTCGCGGCGGCTGTTCCGCGGCCTCACCCCCTGGGTCAGCAGGCTGCCGGGCGGGCTTTTCCATTCCAACGTCGCCGGCAGCGTCCTCTTCGCCGCCATGTCCGGCTCCAGCGTAGCGACGACGGCAACCATCGGCCGGGTGAACGTGCGCGAGCTGGAGCGTCGCGGCTACGATCGTCGGATCTCCATAGGCTCGATCACGGTCGCCGGCACCATCGGCATCATGATCCCGCCCTCGATCACGATGATCATCTTCGGTCTCGTTGCCGAGGTCTCGGTCGCCCAGCTCTTCGCCGCCGGTCTCATTCCGGGATTGATGCTGGGTCTCCTCTATTCCGGTCTGATCGCGCTGCGCTGCTGGCGCGACCCGGCCCTGGCACCGATGATCGACCGGCCCGAAGGCTTGGCGGCCTGGCTTTCCAGCCTCAAGGACCTGGCGCCGGTGGTGCTCCTCATCATCTTCGTTTTGGGCGGCATCTATGCTGGCTTTGCGACACCTTCCGAGGCGGCGGCGCTCGGTGTGCTCGGTGCCGTTCTCATCGCGATAGGGAGCGGCGGCATTGCCTGGCGGGACCTCTATGAGTCCGCCATGTCCTCGGTTCGCATCACGGCGATGATCGGTTCGGCCGCTGCAGCCGCCGCGCTCTTCGCCACCACCATTGGCTTCCTTCACCTGCCTCAGGCGCTTTCAGCCCAGATCACGGCACTTCAGTTGGAACCTTGGCTGCTGCTTCTCTTGGTGACGCTGATCTATCTCCTTCTCGGGGCCGTCTTGGAGAGCATTGCACTCATCCTGATGACCGTACCCATCGTCTTTCCGATCATGGTGGCAGCCGGTTTCGACCCGGTCTGGTTCGGTATCTATCTCGTGCTGATCGTGGAGATCGGTTTGGTCACCCCGCCGATCGGCTTCAACCTCTTTGTCATGCGCGGGGTGACGGGACTGCCTATCGCCGAGATCGCAAGGGGTGCGTTGCCGTTCTTCTTCATGATGTTGGTCGGCGTTCTGCTGCTCTACCTCGTCCCCCAGCTCGCCCTCTTCCTACCTGAGCTGCTTTATCGCTGAGCCCACTGGACCCAGACCCACGGGAGTTTCATGACCGGCATTCGTATCGGAATTGATATCGGCGGCACCTTCACGGACCTGGCGATGGTCGGAGACGGGCTGACCGGTTTCGTCCTGCACAAGGAACTCACCACCCCAGACGACCCCGCCCGCGCCGTGCTCGACGGTCTTGCAGTGCTGCTTGCCAATGAGACGAGGTCGATAGCGGAGGTGACGCAGATCGTCCACGGCACCACCCTCGTCACCAACGCCGTTATTGAGCGCAAGGGCGCGGTGACGGGCATGCTGGTGACGAAAGGCTTCTCCGACACGCTCGATATTGGCCTTGAGCACCGCTACGATCTCTACGACTTGCGCATCGGTTTTGCCGAGCCGCTCGTGGAACGCCACGCCAGAGTCGAAATCGACGAACGCATGCGTCATGACGGTGGCGTCGAAACTCGGCTCGACCCGCAAGCGGCAGTGATGGCAGTGCGCAAGCTGATCGCCGAGGCCGGCATCGAGGCGCTGGCGATCTGCTTCCTCCATTCCTACAAGAACCCGGCGCACGAACGCGCGGCACGCGATGCGATAGCGGTGGCCTTCCCGAACTTGCCGGTCTCGCTCTCGTCCGACGTCTTCCCCTACATGCGAGAGTACGAGCGCTGGACGACGACCACCGTCAACGCCTACGCGCAGCCCAAGCTGGACCGTTATCTCTCCCGCTTGGAAGAGGGCCTGGCGGCCATGGGTTTCGCCGGCCGCTTCGATCTCATGTCGTCCTCCGGCGGTATCGTCACGCCGGACTTTGCGCGGCGCTATCCCGTGCGCATGCTGGAGTCGGGGCCGGCGGCGGGCGTTCTCATGGCGGCGCATCACGCCGAACGTGCCGAAGCGGCGACCGTGCTCGCCTTCGACCTCGGCGGCACCACTGCAAAAGGGGCTTTCGTCCAAGACGGCGCACCGCTGAAGAGCTACGAGTTCGAGACGGCACGAAGCTACAACCATCGCCGGGGCAGCGGCTTGCCCCTGCGCATGCCGGTGGTCGAAATGACCGAGATCGGGTCCGGCGGCGGCAGCCTTGCCCATATTGACCCTCGCGGACTGCTTGCCATGGGACCGCGCTCGGCGGGCGCCGATCCGGGCCCCGCCTCCTATGGGCGAGGCGGAACAGGCGCCACCTTGACCGACGCCAATCTCCTGCTTGGCATCCTCGACCCCGGCTTTTTTCTGGGCGGGGCCATGGCTTTGGATGAGCAGAAGGCGGCCGGGGCTGTCGCTGCCCATGTCGCTGATCCGCTTGGCTTTTCGCTCTCTCGCGCTGCCTTCGGGATGCACGACGTGATCAACGAGGACATCGCGCGAGCCTTCCGGATCCATGCCGCCGAGCGCGGCATCGACTTTCGCCGCGCAACCATGGTCGCCTCGGGTGGCGGCGGGCCCATCCACGGGACCGCTGTTGCCCGCAAGCTCGGCATTCCAAAGGTGATCCTGCCCTTAGGCGCAGGCGCCATGTCGGCGCTGGGGCTTCTGGTGGCCCCCTTCTCTCTCGAAACGGCACGATCTCACCCGGTCGCGCTTGCCGATCTCGATGCCGACAGCTTCGCTCGGATCATGACCGATATGATGGAGGAGGCGCGCGGAGAGTTGAGTCGGGCCGGAGTGCCGGCGGCGTCCGTGCGCCTTACGGGTGCACTGGACATGCGCTTCCAGGGTCAGGGCTACGAAATCGAATGCCCTCTTCCCGATCTTGCCGACCTCGGCATGGTCTTTGCCGGACTACGGCAGCGGTTTCTTGCGGCCTACCGCGCGATCTTCGGCAACATCGTCCTCGACGAGCCGATCGAACTGATTTCCTGGAAGGTGGCGGGCACAGGCCCAAAACCGCCCCTCGATCTCAGCCATGCCATGCCGCCCGGTGGTGCGGCCGTGAAAGGGCACCGTCCTTGCTGGCTCCCTGAGGCCGGGGATTACGTCTCGACTCCCGTCTACGACCGCTATGCGGTCCAACCCGGCGCCGTCATTGCCGGGCCGGCGCTGGTGGAAGAGCGGGAGTCTACGGCCTTTCTGCGCAGAGGCGACCGGGCCATGCTGGACAATGCGGGCAACCTTGTCGTTGCCATCGATACGGCACGTGAGGCGCGCGGCGACGAGGCTGTCGCGGCGGGAGGACGGACGTGAACCGCGCGCATGAAGAGATAGATCCGATCCGCCTCGGCATCCTCTGGGATCGATTGGTGTCGATCTGCGACGAGATCGTCGAAGGGCTTGTCCGAACCTCCTTCTCCTCCATCGTTCGGGAAGGCTACGACGTCTCGGTCGTCCTGTTCGACCGGGACGCGCGTATGTTCGCTCAGGGTACGCGCTCCATCCCGGTCTTCATCGGCACGGCGCCGACGATGATCCGCAATATGCTCTCCAAGTTTCCGCCGGACAGTCTGAAACCTGGCGACATTCTGATCACCAACGATCCGATCCACGGCACGGGACACCTGTTCGACATCAGCGTTCTTCGGCCGGTGTTTCGGGGTGAGGAGCGCGTCGGCTACAGCATGACCATCACCCACCTGCCGGATATCGGGGGTATGGGCTTTTCCGCGTCGGCGACCGAAAGTTTCCATGAGGGGATCTTCATTCCAGTCTGCCGGCTCTATGACGGCGGCGAGCTGAACACCTTCATCCTCGATCTACTCCGCGCCAATGTGCGCACGCCCGAGCAGGTGATCGGCGATGTGATGGCCAATGTCGGCGCCAACGAGTTGGGCGGACGCCAGCTTCTCGATTTCATGGCGGAGTACGGCGTCGACGATTTGCGGCCGGTTTCCGAGGCTGTGCGCCGTCAGTCGGAGGCGGCGGTCCGCAGCGCGCTTCGTGAGATACCCGACGCAATCTATCGCAACCGGCTCGATTTCGAGGGGCCGTCGGGGCCGCTGGAGCTTGCCGTGGCGATCGACAAGCAGGACGACGGTCTCGTCATCGACTTCTCCGGCTCCAGCCCTTGCGTCTCGACCGGGATCAACGTTCCGCTGTGCTACAGCCGAGCGATGGCGCTTTATGCGATCAAGTGCGCGACGGCACCGACCATCCCGAACAACGAGGGAGCGGCGCTGCCGATCCAGGTGACGGCGCCGGAGAATTGCATCCTGAACGCGCTTCGGCCGTTCCCTTCTGCGGGGCGCCACGTGGTCGGCCATTTCGTCCCGCCGCTCGTCAACGGTGCGCTTGCGGAGGTGTTGTCGGACCGCGTGCAGGCGGACAGCGGCATGGCGGACATCCTCACGTTCCATGGCCGTCATCCCGACGGCTCGCCGATGGCCACGCTCTACTTCCTCTCGGGCGGCTTCGGGGCCATGACCGAGCTAGACGGGCGCTCGGCGACACCGGGTCCGTCCAACATGGCCGTAGTACCGGTGGAACTCTGGGAAAGCCGCACCGGCATAACCATCGTGGAGAAGCGCCTCGTGCCCGACTCCGGCGGGGCCGGCGAGCAGCGCGGCGGGCTCGGGCAGATCGCCGTGCTGCGCAACGATACCGGCTATCCCTTGAAGGTGTTCTCCATGGCCAATCGCTGGCAATTCCCGGCGCGCGGTTTGATGGGCGGCGGGTCAGGCAGCTTGCGCCGGCATCTTCTCAACGACAACCCGATCCCCGCCACCGGCATGCAGGTTCTGGCGCCAGGCGACCGGCTGACGATCGTTGAGGCTGGCGGAGGGGGTATGGGCGACCCACGACGGCGCAGTCGGGAAAGCGTGCATCGCGACGTTGCGCTCGGCTTTGTCACCGAAGAGCAAGCACGGGAGGTCTACGGACTGGACAAGCCGCTCGCTTCAAGAGGAAGTTAGCGCCGTTCGCGATCAAAGGGGGCTCCGTCGAACCGAATTCACGCCACCTCGAGCAGTTCGCTCGTCGAGCATTTGCAGGCGACACTCTCATCTTGTGGACGCATCCTGTCGACGACTGTGGATGGGAACAACCGACATGAAACCTCTGATTCCGGACGGTTGCTGGGCGACGGGCTTGATGGTCGCACCAGAGATTCCCTGAAGCGGGCCAGGCTTTCCCTGTTTACAGTTGCAAGATTCCCTGTTCCCCTGTTTAGGGAAATGCGGGCTTAAGCCATGATTTCGCAGAGTCATCTCACCTGAATTTGGATTGGTGAGAAGAGAGTTCGTCGAAACTCCCTGTATTTTCCCTGCCGAACAGGGAACCGGTGCCGGAGACCGGTTCGCAGGAGACGGCCCGCACCGCCAGCAAGTTCTCCGATTTCAGGGGTTCCGCGCGGTCTCTTCCCCAATCATCCACAAAGGCTGCATTCGTCGGCCCCCATCGGCTGTCGGGACTTCCCGTTTAGCCGATTGCTTGACCGAAGAAGCGGCGCCAGTTGCTGCCTAGGACGCCTACGACCGCCTCGCGATCATAGCCCCTGCTCAGCAGTTCCCGCGCGATGTTGGATAGCTTGTCCACGGTCTCGATGCCCTCGGGGTAGGACTGGCGATAGTAGTCGTCGACGGTCCCGAAGATATCCGGTCGAAGCGTTCGCCAGCGTTTCGAGACCGGCATCTGCTCGCCGCGCTCCTGGTCGCCCTGCTGGAAGTCCAGGCCCAATCCGATGCTGTTGCGGCCAGCCAGTTTCGCCAGGTGCTCGTAGTGATCGACAAGGTTGGTCAGGCTCGGTGAGCCCGGAGCCACCGTGCGCGGCAGGCAGCAGATGCCCATGACGCCGCCTTTCTC
>JANQMX010000042.1 GCA_028279885.1 Rhodovibrionaceae bacterium
TATCTCGGACAGCTCCTTGGAACCATCCAACCTCAGGAATGCGCCAACTACTTCCAAAACGCTGGCTACGCTTCCGTCAAATTATGAAACGCTCTAGAAGACTCGGCGCCCCCGGCGCCGACCGGTAACATTTTATGAAGATGCCTCTGATAGGGATGAGGGGTCTCGATCATCCGAGAGGCTGACCCATGTCTCGTTTTCTCATCACCGACGATAATCCCGACGGCTACAAGCTCGAGGAGATCCTGGCGGCCATCCGCAACGAGATCATCACCCGCCAGACCAAGATCATGGACGACAAGCGGCCCGAGGCGCAGGCCGTCCTCACCAACAACATCAATATCCTCGGCCTGCTGGCGCAGGGCATCGCCTTGGCCGAGGATAGCACGCGGATCCTCGACAAGAGCTTCGGCCCGCACACCGACAAGGGCCCGCGCATCGGCGTGCTGTAGGCTTTCGTCGCGGTTTTCCTTCATCCCCTCATAGCTGCCCTGCGGCCGGCTACCGCGCGGACCGGGCGATAGGCCTTGCAGGCGCATCCCGGCCGGGCCCACTATGTCTTTGTTGGGAATAGGAAAGTAACGTTTGGGGAGACCGTCGACAGCATGGGCGAGGCGCTTCACTTCGCATCGGCAACGGAGCTGGCCCAACGCATCCGCGACAAGAAGGTCGGCTGCCTGGAGCTGCTCGACCACTTTCTCGGCCGCGCCGACCGCTTCAATCCAGCCCTCAACGCCATCATCTGGATGGACCCGGAGGGGGCCCGCGAACGGGCGCGCGCTGCCGATGCGGCCCTGGCCAAGGGCGAGCTCTGGGGGCCGCTGCACGGCGTGCCCATGACGGTGAAGGAATCCTTCAACCTCACGGACTCTCCGACCACCTGGGGCATCCCCACCTACCGCGACAACGTCGCGTCCGACAACGCCACCTTGGTGAGCCGCATGCTGGCTGCCGGCGTGGTGATCTTCGGCAAGACCAACGTGCCCCTCCAACTGTCCGACTGGCAGAGCTTCAACGCCGTCTACGGCACCACGAACAACCCCTGGAACAGAGAGCGCACGCCGGGCGGCTCCTCGGGCGGTTCGGCGGCAGCGCTGGCGGCCGGCATGACCGGGCTGGAGGCCGGCAGCGACATCGGCGCCTCCATCCGCAACCCGGCCCACTACTGCGGCATCTTCGGCCACAAGCCGACCTATGGCCTGGTGCCGCCACGCGGCCAGGCGCTGCCGGGCAGCCTCACGCCCTCCGACATCTCGGTGGTCGGCCCCATGGCGCGCAGCGCCGAGGACCTGGACCTCAGCCTCTCGATCACCGCCGGCCCGGACATCCTTGAGGAGGCCGGCTGGCAGGTCGCCTTGCCGCCGCCCCGCCGCGAGCGCCTGGCCGATTTCCGAGTCGCCGTGATGCCGAGCGACCCCAACTCGGAGGTGCAGCAGAGCTATCAGGAGCGCATCGTCGAGGTCGCCGAGCAGCTCGCCAAGCTCGGCGCCACCGTCAGCTTCGAGGCCCGACCGGAGATCGACACCGACCGCGCCTTTCAGCTCTATCTGCTGCTATTGCGTGCCGCCACCTCGCGGCGGCAGACCGACGAAGAGTTCGACGCGTACCGCAAGCTGGCGGAAGCGGCGGAAGCGGACGACGAGTCTTACCTCGTGCAGATGGCCCGTGGCGTCACGCTCTCCCACCGCGACTGGCTGGTGCTCAACAACGAGCGCATGGCCATGCGCCTCAAATGGCAGGCCTTCTTCCAGGACTGGGACCTGCTGCTCTGCCCGGCCGCGGCCTCTTCCGCCTGGCCGCACGACCAGGCCGGCGAGCGGCACGATCGGACGATTCCCGTCAACGGCAAGCAAGTCCCCACCACCGACCAGCTCTTCTGGGCCGGCTTCAGCGGCATGGCCTACCTGCCCTCCACCGTCTCCCCCATCGGGCTCGACGAAGAGGGCCTGCCGCTCGGCCTGCAAGCCATCGCCGGTCACCTGCAGGACCGCACCTCCATCGCCTTCGCCCGACTGCTGGCGCAGGAGATCGGCGGCTTTCGGCCGCCGCCGGGCTACGAGTAGACAGGCTTGACCGAGAGGAGAGGGCCATGACGGCCGTAACGCGCTTCGCCGAGTGGCTCGCCAGCGTCTCTCCGGCGCATGGCGAGGAGGCCTATCGTCGTGCCAAGGACGCGGTCTTCGACACCGTGGGCTGCATCCTGGCCGGCCGCGACAGCCCCTCGGCCACCGCGGTGCGCGCGACCATCGCGCCCTGGGGTGAGGGCAAGGCGGCCATCCTGGGCACGGCCGTGCGCACGCCCGCGCCCTGGGCGGCGCTGGCCAACGGCACGGCCGCCCACGCCATGGACCTGGACGATTGGGACATGCCGGCGGCGAGCCATCCCAGCGCCGTGCTGGTGCCGGCGCTCCTGGCTCTCGGCGAGGAGCGCGGCGCTGAAGGTGAGGCGCTGCTCGATGCCTATATCGCCGGCATCGAGGTGCTGATGCGCACGGGCGAGGCCGTCAACCTGCTGCACTATCACCGCGGCTGGCACACCACCTCGACCCTCGGCACCATCGCCGCCGCCGCAGGCTGCGCCCGCCTGCTCGGGCTCGATGCGACCCGCGCCGGCCATGCCCTCAGCATCGCCACCAGCATGGCCGCGGGCTTCAAGTCGCAGTTCGGCAGCACGACCAAGCCGGCGCACGCAGGGCTGGCGGCCAAGAACGGCGTGCTTGCTGCCTGCCTGGCCGAAAACGGACTGACCGCTTCGCTCGAAACCCTCGATGGCGACTGGAGCGTCTTGGCTCTGCTGGCAGGTCAGGACGCCCCGGGGTTCGCGGCCCCTTTGAGCAAGCTGGGGGCGCCGCTCGCCATCCTGGAGCATGGCGTGATCGTCAAGCGCTATCCCTGCTGCGCCTACATCCACCGGGCCGTCGACGGCCTCTTGAGCCTGCGAGATCAGCACGGCCTGACGGCGGAGACCGTACGGCAGGTACGGGTCGCCATCCCCAGCAAGAACAAGGAAATTCTGCCCTTTACGCTGCCGGAGACGCCCTCTGAGGCGCGCTTCAGCATGGAGTACTGCCTGGCCGTCGCGCTCGACCAAGGCAGCCTGAGCGAGCGGGATTTCACGCCGGAGGCGGTCGCGCGCGAGCCGATCCGGGCGCTCATTCCCAAGATCGCCTTCACCGGGCTGCCGGTGACGGCCGCGAGCAGCGATCTCGCCACCGAAGAGGCCGACCGGGTTACCGTGATCGGCGAGGATGGCGAAGAGCGGGCCATCGAGGTGCTCTATGCCAAGGGCGACCCGCGCAACCCGCTGAGCGAAGCGGAATTGCAGGCCAAGTTCGAGGACTGCGCCCACGGCCTCCTGGCCCCCAAGGTGCTGGCAGCCGCCCAGAGCGACCTGATGGCGCTTGGCGAGCAGTCGTCCCTCACTCGCCTGACCGCGCAGCTGGCCTGCGACGACGCCACGCGTATGCCCAAACTGAGCCCGCTGCAGATTTCTTAGGGATCAACTCGGTGCCAATGCAGTCAATCGCACCGTCCGCCGTGTCCTTCAGATCGTCATCCCGGACGCGGGCTTCGCGCTAGCGAAGACCGTGAGCCGGGAACCATGGATGAAGTAGGCTCGGTTGGTGACCTATTACGTCTACATCCTCGCCACCAAAGAACGCGGGACGCTCTACATCGGCGTGACCAACGATCTTATGCGACGCGTCTACGAGCACAAAGAAGGCTTGGCCGAGGGTTTCAGCAAGCGGCATGGCGTAAAGCACCTCGTCTACTTCGAGACACACGAGTCGATCGAGGCGGCCATTCTACAAGAGAAGCGCCTGAAGCGCTGGCGGCGCGACTGGAAGGTCGAGCTGATCGAACGCGATAACCCGCGCTGGGTCGATCTCTACAAGACGCTTATGCTCTGAGAACAACCGGCTGTATCCAGCTCAGCTTCGACATGGACCCCGGCTCAAGGCCGGGGTGACAGTCATTGGTGCATCGATGTCCGCAGCTACTCTTGGAATGTCATCCCGGACGCGGGCTTCGCGCTAGCGAAGACCGTGAGCCGGGAACCATTTCTCAGCCCGCGCCAAGCGTGGACATGGGCCCCGGCTCGCGGGCCTTGCTAGCGCAACGCCCTCGGCCGGGGGTGACGATTTGTGATGCTCACTCGGCCTCGAACGCCGCTTTGGTCAGGCGGAAGAAGGGCGCCCAGTGGCCCTCGTAGAGCGCTAGGCCTTCGCGGCGCAGGCCGATGGCCTCGAGCACCCGCTGTGAGCGCCAGTTCGCCGGGTCGGTCACGGCGCAGATCGGGTCGAAGTTCAAGTCCTCGAAGCCATG
The DNA here is from genome assembly GCA_028279885.1 of Rhodovibrionaceae bacterium. Taxonomy (GTDB): domain Bacteria; phylum Pseudomonadota; class Alphaproteobacteria; order Kiloniellales; family DSM-21159; genus JANQMX01. The sequence continues at coordinate 4,327 of JANQMX010000042.1, forward strand.
CCGCAGCACTCGCGCCGCCGCCTCCCGCGCCACGCCGCGGCCGCGGACCGTCGGGTGCAGGCAATAGCCGATCTCGATCGGTCCCCCGTCCGGCATGGGGGCCGGCATGGGGAAGAGGCCGCACCAGCCGATCACAGACCCCGTCCCCTTCTCCTCGATCATCCAGATCCCGCCGACCTGCGGCCAGCCGTCGTGCTCCATGCCGTTGAGGAACCAGCGGAGATACTCCTGCATGTCCGGGCGCCCGCGACCGTCGCCCATGAAGGTGCGGGTGGTGATATCGCTGGCCATTTCCCAACCGGCTTGCAGGTCTGCGTGCTGCTGAGCGCGGAGCAGAAATCGTTCGCTCTCAAGCACCGGAAGCTGTTTCAGCATCGTCTGCCGCTGGCCTTGTTGGCTTCGGACGCCGCCTTGGTCAGGCGGAAGAAGGGGATCCAATGGCCGTAGTAGAGCATCTGGCCTTCGCGGCGCAGGCCGATCGCCTGCAGCACCCGCTGGGAGCGCCAGTTGGCCGGGTCGGTGACGCCGCAGATCGGATCGAAATTCAGGTCCTCGAAGCCATGACGCAGCACCCGGGCCGCCGCCTCCCGCGCCACGCCACGGCTGCGCACGGCCGGGTGCAGGCAATAGCCGATCTCCATCGGCCCCCTGTCCGGTGTGGGCTTCGGCATGGGGAAGAGACCGCACCAGCCGATCACCTGCCCGCTCGCCTTCTCCTCGATCATCCAGAAACCGCCGACCTCGGGCCAGGCGTCATGCTCCATGCCCCGGAGAAACCAGCGTTGGTGCCGCAGTCGGTCCGGCACCCAGCGCTCGACGCCGACAAAGGTCAGGCTGGTGACGTCGGTGTCGATCTCCCAGGCCGCCTGCAGGTCGGCAGGCCGACGTGCGCGCATCAGCAGGCGATCGCTTTCGAGCTCGGGCAGTCTCTTCAACATGGGCCGCACTTGGTCTTCGAGGGGCGCGCATGCTAACCCCGTCGCAATGCCAAGGGGAGAAGCGAAATGAACAACCCAGCCATCGGCGTCGTGGGCTGCGCCGGACGCATGGGGACGATGATTGCGGGCGCGATTCTGGCGCGCGACGACTGCCGGCTCGCCGGCGCCACCGAGCGGCCCGGCGCCGAGGTGGTTGGCAAAGACCTCGGCAGCTTACTCGGTGGCGAGACACTGGGAGTCGCGGTCGGCGACGACCCGGCGGAACTCTTCGCCGCAGCCGACGTGGTGGTCGACTTCACGGCACCGGCCGCATCACGCACGCACGCCGCGCTGGCGGCGGAGAAGGGCTGCGCCCTGCTGGTCGGCACGACGGGCCTGCAGCCGGACGACCTGGCGCTGATCGCCCAGGCCGCCGAGCGCACCGCCATCCTGCAGGCCGCCAACACCAGCCTCGGCGTCAACCTGCTGCTCGCCCTGATCGAGCAGGCCGCGGCCAAGCTGCCGGAAAGCTACGACATCGAGGTGCTGGAGATGCATCACCGCCACAAGGTCGATGCGCCTTCCGGCACCGCCTTGGCCTTGGGCGAGGCGGCCGCGCGCGGCCGCGGCATTGCCTTGCAGGAGCACGCGGACTGGGCGCGGCACGGCCAGACCGGCGCCCGGCGGATGGGCGACATTGGCTTCGCCGTGCTGCGCGGCGGCGACGTGGCCGGCGACCACAGCGTGATCTTCGCGGCCGAAGGAGAGCGCCTGGAGCTGGGGCACCGCGCCTCCAGCCGCGCGGTCTTCGTCGAGGGCGCGGTCACCGCCGCGCTTTGGCTCGCCGGCAAGCCCGCCGGGCTCTACTCCATGCGGGACGTGCTTGATCTCTAATCTGCTGATTTTGCAGTTCCTATGATCATTTCGGCATTTTTCTTCTGGGAACTTCAAAACCGAAGCCCACACTAGGATCTGTTGAAAGATCCCAGAGGCAACTCCAAGTGGGTCGGCAGCGGAAAGGAGCGATGTCGGACGACTGGTCGATAGACAGCCTGCTGCAGGACATGCAGGCCCGCGGGGATGCCCCCGCCATCATCGCCCTCGACGAGGGGCGCAGCACCACCCTTGGCTATCGCGCCCTGGCAGAGCAGGCGCGCAGTCTTGCGGCTGGCCTGACGTCCGCCGGCGCCCAAGCCGGCGAGCGGGCCCTGATCATCGGCCCGAACGACGCGGACTGGGCCGTCGTCTTTCTGGCCATCGCGGCGGCGGGCCTCATCGCCATGCCGCTCGACGATCAGAGCAACCGCGAGGAGATCGCGGCCGCCTGCGCCGCCTCGCCACCCGACTGGGTATTCTGCCATCCCCGCCACCAAGAGGCACTCGAGGCGGCGGCGCCGAGCGCCCGCCTGGTCCGGCTTGCCGAGGAGACGAACGGCGAGTCCACCGGCTGGCGCAGCTTTCTGGCGCCGCCCGAGACGGAGGGACCGCCGTCGTCCCCGGCGCAGCCCGATGGTGACACGCCCTTGCTGCTGCTGCAGACCTCCGGCACCACGGGCGACCCCAAATACTTCGCCCTGCACAACCGGCACGTCGCCCACAACGTGCGGGCCCTGGTGGCGGCCGGCCTGATCGGACCGGGGGATCGCGTGCTGCTACCTCTCCCGCTGCACCACGCCTATCCCCAGGTGGTCGGCCTGCTGACGCCGCTCCAGGCCGGGGCCACGGTGGTTCTGGTGGCGACGGTCACCGGGCCGGCGCTGCTCAGCGCCATGAAGGAGACCGCGCCGACCGCTCTGATCGGCGTCCCGCGGATGTACGAGGGGCTGCTCGGCGCCCTGGAACGGGAGGTCGCGCGCCGCGGCCGGGTGCCTTGGGCGATCTACGGCGGACTCATGTCCGCCAGCCTCTGGCTGCGCCGCCGTTTCGGCTCGGGCTTCGGCGGTGTCGTCTTCACGCCCCTGCGGGCGCAGCTCTCGCGCAGCCTTCGGCTGCTGGTCAGCGGCGGCTCCAAGCTGAACGAGCGGCTGACCTGGCGGCTCACCGGCCTGGGCTTCGACGTGCGCTGCGGTTATGGACTGGCCGAGACCGCCTCCATCACCACCGGGAACATCCCCGGCGCCGAGCAGTTGGGCAGCGAGGGCAAGCCCCTCGGACAAGCCGAGCTCTGCATCGCGTCACCCGATGCGGAGGGCATCGGCGAAGTCCAGATCCGCGGCCCCAACGTCTTCGACGGCTACCTGGTCGCCGACTACAACAAGGACACCTTCACCGAAGACGGCTGGCTGAAGACCGGAGACCTCGGCCGACTGGACGAAGACGGTTTCCTCCACGTGACCGGCCGCATCAAGGAGACGCTGGTCCTGGGCGGCGCCAAGAAGGTCAATCCGGAAGAGCTGGAACGCCTCTACGCAAGCTGCCCTCTCGTCGGCGAACTGGCGGTTCTCGAGAACGACGGGGCGCTGGTCGCCTTGGTCCGTCCCGACGAGTCCTCCCTGTCCGCCGGCGGGCTGAGCGAGATCGAGCAGACCATCCGTGTCGGCCTGGCGGAAGCTGGACGCGAGGAGCCCGCCTATCGCAGGCTGGCCGGCTTCGCCTTGACCCGCGAAGCCCTGCCGCGCACACGCCTCGGGAAATTTCGCCGCTTTCTGCTGCCCGAGCGCTATCGCGAGGCGAAGGCAGGACAGAAGCGGCCACGCGGCCGCCAGCGCTTCGAGGACAGCGTCTACGCACAGAACGAGGCCGCCAAGGCCGTCTGGGCGCTGTTGAACGAGCGCTACGGCGACCGCCTGCAAGGACTGGACGACCATCTGGCGCTGGATCTCTCGATCGACTCCCTGGAGTGGATCGGGGTGGAGCTGGACATCCAGCAGCGCACCGGCCTCGACCTGCAAGGGATCGACCTGGCGGAGCTGGCGACCGTCGAGGACCTGATGCGCCATGTGATCCAGGCGGTGGCGGCCGGTCCGGTGTCCTACGACAAGGCCATCGCCTATTGGACGGCGCCGCCGGCTGGCCGATGGCAGCGGCTCGGTGCCGCCTTGCGCAGCCTCAACCGGTTCGTCCTGCGCCGCTACTTCTCGCTTCAGGTCGAAGGCCTGGAGAATCTGCCGGCAGAGGGTCCCTTCGTCATCGTCGGCAACCACGCCAGCTACCTCGACGGCTTCTTCGTCGCCGCGGCACTGCCGAAGGCGCTGTTGTCCCGGGTGCGTTGGTCGGGGGCGCGGGAACAGCTCCCCGCCCTGTCGCGCCTTCCGGACGTCTATCGCGGGCTGCGCATGTTTCCCGTTGCCCAGGGCGCGCCCGGCGAGGGCTTGGCCATCGCCCGGGCCGCGCTGGACAGCGGTGAGATCCTCGTCTGGTTTCCCGAGGGCTGGCGCAGCCCCGACGGCGAGATGCAGCGTTTCCTGCCGGGCATCGGCCACATTCTGCGGGGCCTCGACTGCCCCGTCGTCCCCGCGTTCATCACCGGCTCCTTCGAGGCCCTGCCGCGCGGCCGACGCTGGCCAAGGCCGACGACGGTCCGGCTTCGCTTCGGTCCTCCGGTATCCGTGCAAGAGCTGGCCGACAAAGATGACGGGTCATCGGCCGAGGAGTCGATCGCGGCCACGCTGGAGACGCAGGTCGCAGCGCTCGGAGGAGTCATGCAGACGGGCGCAAAGCGTCCTAAAGAGCCAGCCGCAGTGTCGTAGGCGCTTCGCCCTCCTTGGCGTCGGGCACGGCGCAGCAGGTCAGCACCTCTCCCGCGGCAACCGGGAACGAGGGCTCCTGCACATAGCGCACATTGCCCTCCAGCAGCGTGACGGCGCAGGAGCCGCAGGAGCCTGAGCGGCAACCGTAGACCGGCGACAGCCCGGCGTCTTCCGCCAGCTCCAGCAGCGTGCCTTTCTCAGGCGTCCAGTCCGCCGTGATCTCGGCTTCGGCGAAGGCGACGCTTGCCTCGCCCTCCGCCTCGACCGCGATGGGGGACGCGCCCTCGTCCCGTCGCCGCGTCAGGCCGGCCGGGCCGAAGGCCTCGGCGTGAATGCGCCTGTCGGCAATGTTGAGGTCGCGCAGGCCATCGTAGATCTCCTGGGTCATGGCGGCCGGCCCGCAGACGTAGAAGTCGTAGTCGTCGAAGGGCAGCAGTGCCTTCAAGGTCTCGACCGTCAGGCGGCCAACCGCGTGATAGTCGCGCCCCTCTTCGCTACTCGCACTCGGCGCCGTCAGAATGAAACGCGCCTGCACCTGCGGGGCCGCGGCGGCAAGCTGCTGCAGCTCCTCGAAAAAAGCCCGCTCGGCTGCCGTCCGGGCGCTGTAGAGGAACCACACCGGCCGCAGATGCCGGGTGCGCAGACCCTCGGTGAGCAGGTGCCGCAGCATGGAGACCATGGGCGTGACCCCAATGCCGCCGGCGATCATCACCACGGGCCGCCGCTCCGCCGCATCGATGGTGAACTGGCCGCGCGGGGCCAGCGCCTCGATCACATCGCCTTCCTTCAAGCGGTCATGCAGCAGACGGGACACCTCGCCTCTGGTCTCTCGTTTCACGCTGATGCGGAAAAAAGCATCTTCCGGCGCGCTGGACAGCGTGTAGGTCCGGGTCAGCGGCGCATCGGACTCAGGCCGATCGAGCTTGACGGGCAGGAACTGTCCGGCCTCAAAGCCCGGCAGGCCGCCATCGTCGGCTGGTTCCAGATAGAAGGACCGGATGAGGCTGCTTTCTTGGACAATGCGCGCGACCCGATAGGGGCGGTAGCTGTTGCGCTGCCGCTCGGCCTCCAAACGGGCCGTCGCTTCCTGCCAGTCGCCCTGGATGAGCGAATTGGGCGAATACTCCCCAAAGCGGAAGGTCATGGGCAGGCCCTGGCGCAGGCGGATCGCACGGCTCAGGCGGAAACGCCAGAGCCGCTCGGCCCCGCGGAAGGCGGCGATCTCCTCCGACTCGAAGATGATCTCCACCTCGCCGGCCAGGAACAGCAGGTCGCCACTGTCGAAGTCGGCGAACAGCAGACCGGCGCGAGGGTCCAGCATCAGGTTGCCCAGGGTGTTGAACTGCAGGTTGCCGGCAAAGTCCGGAACGGTGAGCGTGCCCTCGTCGTCGATGCGCACGAAACCCGGCTTGCCGCCACGGTGGGAAACATCGACGCCGTGCACGGCCGGGTCTTCCCCTTCCGCAGTCGGGGCGGCGCTGGCGATAAAGAAGGTATCGGCTGCGGCGATCAGGCGGTGCGCGTCCTCGTCCAACCGGGTCAGCTCTTCGCGGGCCGGCCGGAAGCTGGCATCCCGCGGGTCGCGGCGGAACTCCGGCTGCCGGGTCTGAATGTACTGCGGGCAGTTGCCGAAGGCCTGGTCGATCAGAAGCTCGATGCCGCCCTCGTCCAGCGCCCCGACCCGCGCCGAAAAGCGGTTGCGGCGACGGGTGGCGAACTCGATGCCGAGACCGCCGATCTGCGCGCCGGGGCGCAAGGCCTGCTCCAGGGGATCGCCGGGGATGGCCGCCGCATCGAGCCGCAGCCGGCCAGGGTCGGGCGACTGAGCGAAGCCCGGCCGCCCAGCCAGGATCGAGGCCCAAGGCTGCCCCGTCTCGTCACGGGACCCGAGCAACAGGAAGGGCAGCTTGGCGTAGAACGCGCGGTGCTGCTCGACCAGGTGATCGCGGATCACTTTGCGACCGAAACGCTCCACCTTTTCCCGCACACCGAGCCGCTCTTGCAGCGCCTGCTCACCGGCGTGAAAGGGCGAGGCCTGGGTCTGCTGTCGCTGTACCTGTTCCATGGTTCGGATCTCCCGTGACGGACCCGGAGGAGATGGGCGTCAAACGTCCGTTTTCTGCATCGGCACGAAGCCCGGCAGGGCCTCGATGCGATCGAGCCAGGCGCGCACCGCCGGGAAGAGCGCGAGGTCGACGCCGCCTTCCGGCGCATGGGCGATATAGGAGTAGCCGGCGATGTCGGCGATGGTCGGGCTGTCGCCCACCAGGAAGGGGCGCTTGGCAAGCTGGCCTTCCATTGTGCCGAGCAAGGCGGCCGCGGCCTTGAGAGTGTGCTCGTGGTCGAGCTTGGCGCCGAACAGCGTCACCAGGCGTGCCGCGGCGGGGCCGTTGGCGATCTCGTTCGCGGCCACCGACAGCCAGCGCTGAACCTCGGCACGCATTGCCGGGTCGCGGGGATACCAGCTCTCGGCCCCGCGGCTTTCGGCGAGATAGACCAGGATGGCGTTGGAGTCGCTGACGATGGTGCCGTCGTCGTCGAGGACCGGCACCTGACCCAACGGATTGAGGGCGAGAAAGGCCTCGGACTTGTGCGCGCCCTTCATCAGATCGACGTCGATCAGCTCGGTCTTCTCTCCAAGCAAGGAAAGAAACAGCTCGGCGCGGTGGCAGTGGCCCGAGAGCGCGTGGCGGTGGAGTTTCGGCATGGTGATCGTCCCTTGTGGCTAGGCCGGGTGCGGCGCCGCCGCTCCGGCCGATTGCTTTGATGGCACCAAGATATTGCTTTTCGACGGAATGATAATGCGGTTTTATTAGAACTTATTGTCAATGAATCATGGACAAACTCATGGATACCCTCGATGCCCTGCGAACGTTCATCCAAGTGGCCGAGGCGCAGTCCTTCTCGGAGGCCGCCCGCCGCGGCGGTGTGTCCAAGGCCCTGGCATCCAAGTACGTCGGCTGGCTGGAGGAGCGGCTCGGCGCCCGGCTGCTCAACCGAACCACCCGGCGAGTCAGCCTGACCGAAGCGGGTGCAGCCTGCCTGCTGAGCAGCCGGCGCCTGCTGGAAGACTACGCCGCGCTGGTCGAGGAGACGGCGGAAAGCCAGCGGAGCGCGCGCGGCCTTTTGCGCATCACCGGCCCGAAGGTCTTTGGTGAGGACGTGCTGGTCGGCGTGGTCGCCGACTTCATGCGCGCCCATCCCCGCATCCAGGTCGACCTGGCCTTGGAGGAGCGCACCGTGGATCTGATCGGCGAAGGCTACGACCTCGCCATCCGCATCGGCCGGCTGACCGACTCCTCCCTGGTGGCCCGGCGCCTGGTCGACTTTCCCTACCTGATCTGCGCCGCGCAGGACTACCTGGAGCGCCGCGGCACGCCGCGGGACCCCGCCGAGCTGGCGCAGCACGACTGCATCGTCAACAGCGCGATCAGCCCGGAGGGGCAGTGGGAGTTCCGTATCGGCGGGCGGCTGACGCAGATCTCCGTGCCGACCCGGGCCCGGGTCAGCACCACCCGCGCGGTGGCGACCCTGGTGCGGGCGGGTATCGGGGTCGGTCTCTGCCTCAAGTCGACCGTGGAGGACGACCTGGAAAGCGGCGCGCTGGTTCCGCTGCTCGCGCCGTTTCAGGCCTACGACCGCAGCGTGTATGCTGTCTACCCGCACCGCGCCCACCTGCCGGCCAAGGTACGGCTGTTCCTCGATCACCTGACGGCGCAGCTCTCCGCGCCGTCGCACCATAGTGCACATTGAGTGGACAGGTGCGACAGAGTACCCCCAGGATAACAAAGCTCGGGGCTTCAAGGTGCAAGACGACCGCCGCAAAGGGCTGCTGATCACGGTATCGGGCGTGCTGGTCATCACGCCGGATAGCCTCTTGGTGCGGCTGATCTCCGCCGACGAATGGACCATCCTGTTCTGGCGCGGGCTGCTGTCCAGCATCGCCATCCTTCTTGTGCTGGCCGTCCTGCAGCGCCGCCGTTTCCTGCCCGGGCTGCTGGCCATCGGCCGCATGGGCCTGGGCCTGGCCGTCATGTTCAGCATCGGCACCGTCTTCTTCATCCTTTCTCTGGAGACGACGACGGTGGCCAACACGCTCTTCATCGTCAGCACGGCCCCGGTCTTCGCCGCAATCATGAGCAGGCTCTTCCTGCGTGAGGCCGTGTCCCGCCGCACCTTGTTGACCATCGCCGTCACGCTGATCGGCGTGCTGATCATCGCCGGCGGCAGTGTCGGCGGCGGCCCTGGCTCCCTGTTCGGCGACCTTGCCGCCTTGGTGACCGCCGTTTCGGTGGCCGGCACCTTTACCATCGCCCGCCATTCCCGGCCCATCAGCATGGTGCCGGCGATGGGCATCTCAGGCCTGGTCACGGCATTGATCGCAACCGTGGTTTCCCCGCCCGTCGCGCTCTCGCAAGCGGACGCAGCCTATCTCGCTGCCATGGGCCTGGTGGTGATTCCGCTGTCGTTCAGTCTGATGACCATCGGCCCGCGCTATCTGCCGGCGCCGGAGGTCAGCCTCATCCTGCTGCTGGAAGCCGTGCTCGCACCGCTGCTCATCTGGCTGGTGCTGCAGGAGTACCCGGGCAACGCCAGCCTGCTCGGCGGCGCGATCGTGCTCGGCGCGCTGTTCCTCGCCAACCTGGCGAGCTTCTACGAACGACCGAGACGCTAGAGAGTTCTTAGATGCGTGGCGACATTTCGGCCGTCGATGTCCGCCTCCCGCACCAGCCAATCGAAATGTTGGGCGAGTGATGCGATTCGTGCGCTTTCTCGAAACGCAAGATAGAAGCGACCCACATAAATCACGCCAACGTACGGCCCGAAGAGCGTAATCGGCGCGCTGAACACGCGCCGCGCATCAAACAAGAACAGCCGTAGCGACGGATAGAGATCGTGAGCGAGCTGAGCCAGGCGGTCGAGCTGCTCGCGGCGCGTTTTGAGATCGAGGCCGCGATAGTAGCCTTCACCGCGCGCCAAAGCGCCCAGCTCTTGCAGCGGTATCGCGGTCTCGTAATCGGACGCCCCCGATCGCAACCAATCGAGACGCTCCTGCATCGTGGCGATTGCTTGATCGGGGGTCTTGCCCAGCGAAACCGAGTATTCCCAACGCATGAACGACTCGGTTTTGAGCATGTCCGGCAACGTCGCCGGCACATGGCGGATCTTGTGCCCGCTCGCTTCGCGGTACCATTCGAAGATCTGGTCGTCAGTCGGCGTGCGCTGAGCATCGGTGACCTGCATCGCTGCGGCAATCAGGTCGCCGGGGCGCTCAGGTCGGTCCGTCAGACCGAGCAGCCAATCCGCGCTCACCCCCAAGATCGAGGCGAAATCCCCCACGAGCTGCGCGTTGGGCAATCGGCAAGCGCCCGCATCCAAAAGCTGAGAGACCGTCGATCTGTTTACGCCGGCAGTGCGAGCGAGTGCGCTCTGATTCACCGCTGCATGCTCCATGGCGATCGCGAGCCGGTGACGAAACAGATCAGCGCGTTCTCTTCTGTCCATAAAATACAACAACGCTAACTAAACAAAACATTCAATGTTTTTTGTCGCTCAAAGACAGAATAGGCAACAGAAACGAGGTCCGCTAAGGCGACGGAGACAACGACAAGCCCGATGAGGTGGAGCCAGCGATGGAGACGCGAACGAGAACGATCGTGAAGGCACTGTGCTGGCAGGCCTTGGGCTTCAAGGTGATGACCGTTATCGGCTACGTCTTTACCGGCTCGGTCGGCGAGGGCGGAGCACTCGCTGTCCTGACGACTGCTGTCAGCATGGTGAATTACATCATCCACGAGCGAATCTGGGCCCGTGTCGCCTGGGGACGCAGGTAACAGCCGTATGCGGCCGAGAGGTTAGAGCTTAGCAGAGCGCCGGCGCGGCGGGACCTTGCCGATGCTTGCGCAGGGCATCGCCCAGGGCGCCGGCGAAGGCCTCCCGCTCTTCCGGAGAGAGAAAGCTGCCGACGGTGACGCTGCGGCCGTGGGAGCTCAGGCGCAAGCGCCCATCGTGCTCGCCCGGCCGGTCGTACTCCAGTCGCAGCCAATAGGGCTCGAACTGCCAGGTCTTGCGGTCGCCGTGATAGCTGACCCGCTCCACCGTCAGCCCGCCTTCGGTCAGGCAAAGCCGCTCATACATGCGGGCGCTGCGGTAGTTGATGCGGAAGGCCAGGTAGATCAGCAGCACGTCGAGGCCGAGGAAGCCGACCACCGGCCAGGCGCCGATCAGGAAGAAGACCAGCCCCGCGCCGAAGGAGACGGCGCAGACCACCGACATGAAGATGACAAAGCCGCGCGGCCCCAGGCTGCGATGCGGCGTCAGGACCGCGTCGAAAAGCGGTTCGGGCGTAGTGCTTGCCTCGGCCATCCGCAAAGGATAGTGCGAACAGCTATCGTTTACCAGCGACCGAGGGACGCAGAGAGAGATGACGGCGGCGAGCAAGAAGATGACCAAGGACCAGATCGAAGGCTTCTTCGACCGCCTCGCCGCGCTCGACCCGGAACCGAAAGGCGAGCTGGACCACACCAGCCCCTTCACCCTTCTGGTCGCCGTGGTGCTCTCGGCCCAGGCCACCGACGTCGGCGTCAACAAGGCGACGGGGCCGCTGTTCGCCGTGGCCGACACGCCCGAAGCCATCCTGGCGCTCGGCGAGGCCAAGCTGCGCGACTACATCAAGACCATCGGCCTCTACAACAGCAAGGCCAAGAACGTCATCGAGCTTTGCCGGATCCTGGTGGCGCAGTACGGCGGGGAGGTGCCGCAAGACCGGGAGGCTTTGGAAGCCCTGCCCGGCGTGGGGCGCAAGACCGCCAACGTGGTGCTCAACATCGCCTTCGGCCAGCCGACCATCGCCGTCGACACCCATCTGTTTCGCTTGGCCAACCGCACGGGCCTGGCCCCCGGCAAGACGGTGCTCGAGGTAGAAAAGTCATTGCTGAAGCGCGTGCCCAAGGCGCGCCTCCTGCACGCGCACCACTGGCTCATCCTGCACGGCCGCTACATCTGCAAGGCGCGCAAGCCCGACTGCCCGCGCTGTCCGGTGATCGCGTTCTGCAACTACAAGGCCAAGACCCAGGCGGTGGTGGGTTAGCCCTCCACTCGTCACCCCGGCCAAGGGCTTCGCGTTAGCGAAGGCAGCGAGCCGGGGTCCAGCCACAAGCGCGGGCCGTGCCTATTGCTGGACCCTCGGGTCGCACCGCTGCGCGGCGCGCCCAAGGGTGACATTGTAAGGGAGACAGTCCACGGCGTAGCCCCTCCTGTCGTCACCCCGGAGGGGCCTCGCAAGAGGCGACATCCGGGGTCCATCTCGACGTCCCGCGCAGGCCGATAGATGCCTTCGGCACCTCGCTTCGCGAGCCCGGACACACGGCCTTCGCTGACGCGAAGCCCGCGTCCGGGATGACATTTGGAATGAGACGAAAAGCAGCGCCGCACCGCAGGCTGTCTGACCAGCTCGTCTGGTCTGCCGACCTACTCAGCCACAAGCCCCGCCTGTCACCCTTGGGCGAGGCCCACTGGGCCGTAAGGCCCGGGGTCGAGGCCCGAGGGTCCACGGCAGGGTTCCGCACGGGCTGATGGGTGGACCCTTGTCTGTTTGGAATGTGAGAGAGTGGGGTCCGGACGGGAGACCGTAGGACCCTCGATCGCGAGATCGTTTCCGAGCTCGGAACTCGCCACTTCGGGGCTCGCCCAAGGATGACATTACTGGAAAGGCCGCGGACAGCGCAGCCCCTCCTGTCGTCACCCCGGAGGAGCCTTGCAAGAGGCGACATCCGGGGTCCATCTCGACGTCCCGCGCGAGTCGATAGATGCCTTCGGCACCTCGCTTCGCGAGCCCGGACACACGGCCTTCGCTGACGCGAAGCCCGCGTCCGGGATGACATTTCGGGATGGGCTGCCGGCGACGCAGCTCCATAGCCTGTCTCACCAGCTCTTCTGATCTGCCACCCTACTCGGCGACAAGCCCTGCCTGTCACCCTTGGGCGAGGCCCACTGGGCCGTAAGCCCGGGGCCGAGACCCGAGGGTCCATTCATCAGCCAGCCCGGAACCCACCTGCAATGCGCGGGCGTAGCCGCCGCCGAGACACACGACAGCAGTCCATAGCCGGTCTTTCCATGGATCCTCGGGTCTCGCCGCTTCGCGGCTCGCCCAAGGATGACAACAGGAGGTGGGATGAAACTCGCTCAGCTATCCGAGACCGCGGCGAGGTCGAGGAGGTGGCTCAGGCAGGGGGCGGTCTCGGCCGGCTCGGCATAGAGATCGCGCGCTTCGAGATAGACCACCGAAGGGCCGTCCGACGCCTCGTAGAGAACAATGTCGAGCACGCAGAGCTCGGCCCGGTACTGCCAAACCTCGGCCGGCGCCTCCTTGCGCAAAGAACTGGGCTGGCCCAGCTCCTCCAGCAGGAAGTCCGGCTTGGCGCCGATGAAGCGGCGCGGATCGTTAGCGACGACGATCTTGCGGGGCGGGGCGGCCTCTTCGTCCCGCTCCAGCTCGATGGCAAAGGACGGCGGCTCTTGCAGCACGGCTGTCGGCGGGGCGGCCGAGGGCTCGACGGCAGAGAGGGCGGCGGCGGTTTCCATGGTGGGTTGCGGGCTGCGCGTCACGCCGGTGGCGGCGACGACCGCCGCCAGCGCGCAGACACAGCCCATCAACACCACCGAACCCACCGGAAATTTCCTTCGTGCCGTCATCCGCCGTCGGCCGGTTGCGCGCTCCGCTTAACTCTTCGCGGCGGCGCGGGCCGGCTTGGCGGACTCGGCCTCTTCGCTCTCCTCCGCCGCCGGTGCCTCGGCGGGTGCAGGCGGCATGGCCGCGGTCAGGTTGGGACCGTCGATCTCCTCGATCTGGCCGGAGACCTTGCCGCCGCGCTCGATTTCCATCTCCATGTAGCGCAGGGTGCCGATCACTCGGCCGCTGGCGCGTAGGGTCAGGCGGGTGCGGCAGGTCAGCTCGCCCTCGAAGGTGCCGCTGATGAAGGCCTCGTCGACCACGGCGCGGCCGCGAAACAGGCCGGTCTCGGCAATCTCGAGGATCTGGCTGTCGCTCAGGTCGGCTTCCACCTCGCCTTCGACCACCAGCTTCTCGCAGGCCATGATCTCGCCGGACAGCTTGATGCCGCTGCCGACGATCAGCTTCTTGCCCTCGCTGGTGTTGGAGCTGGAGGAAGGCTCGCTCGGCCGCTGCTGCTGCTCCGCTTGCCGCCGGACCGGTTGGGAGGCGTAGTCGGCGGTACGGCGAATGGGGTCGCGCACCGGCTGCGAGGGTTGCCGCTCCAGGCCCGAAGCCGAGTCGGAACGCCCCGCGGCCATGCGCGGCTCGAGCTGCTGGTTGGGGTCGGCGCCGCCGCCTTTCTTCTTTGCAAACATGATCTATTCGGTCCCTTTCCTCTGTGGACTGCTGCCCGCGTGGCCTTAAGCCGCCGCGCCCTGCCTTTCCCGGAGCCCTTCGAAGACGTGAAGGATGAAGGCCATGGCAACGATCGGCATGAACAGGTTGAGCAACGGAACTGTCAGCAAGATGGCGATCACAACGCCGGCAAGCACGACCCTGCTCCGATGAGCTTTCCGTAGCTGCCGGCCCTGGGCTGCCGTCATGCGTCGCACGGCCGCCGTCTCGAAGTACTCTCGCCCCAGAAGATAGCCATTCAAAAGGTAGAACACCACAACATTTAGGGGTGGTAGGAAGAGAAGGAGCAGATATACGGGTAGCAGCAGCAGATTGAGGCCGATGGTGATGCCCGCGAGCCGCAAGGCATCGGTCAGCGTCTCGGCGACGGGCTGGGCCCTGGCCGGCGGCAGGTTGGGATAGTAGCGCGCTTCCACCCGCTCGCAGATCTCCTCCAGCATGAAGGAGAGGGCGACGGCGACGGAGGCCGGGAACAGCAGGAAGCTGACGAGTATGATGGCGCTGAAAGCGCCGCCGGCGAAGACAACCTGAATGACGCCGACCCAGAAGTCGGAGAAGTTCTCGCGCTCGGCCCAGGCCAGAAGGCCGTCGCCAACCCAGGACAGGGTGTAGAAGGCGATGAACCAGAGCAGGATGTAGCAGGCCAAGGTGAGCGCCAGGGCGCGCCAGAAGATGCGGCGCGAGCCGGGGTCGGTGAGCTGCCCGAAGGCCTTCGACAGGTTTGCCAGCATATGCCGCGTTTAGAGGGACGCGGCGGCCCGCGCAAGAGCGTTAATGGCGGCCTGAACTCGGTGACGGCGCACGTCTGTGGCTAAGTCTGGACCCTCGGGTCGCCCCGCTACGCGGAGCGCCCAAGGGTGACATTTCGAAAAGGGCCACAGACAGCGCAGCACTTCATACTGTCACCCCGGCCCCCGAGCCGGGGTCCATCCCACGGCCTGCGCCAAGCCCATCCATGGACCCCGGATGTCGCCTCTCGCGAGGCTCCTCCGGGGTGACGAAAGGAGGCAAGAGCGCACCGCCTCTGGTCTCACTCCCAATCGTCACCCTTGGGCGCTCCGCGTAGCGGTGCGACCCAAGGGCTCGCGTAGCGAGGTGCCGAAGGGAGCCACAAGCGCGGTAGTCGCAACGACCGCACGATCACCGAGCTAAAGCATCGCATGGCCGCTGGACGCCGCGCCCTGCGGTCGATAGCTTGCGCGCCGTCAACGAGGGACCGGGAAAGGGTTGGAACACAGCATGGCAGAGCTTGAGCTGGACGTCGTAGGCATCGGCAACGCCATCGTCGATGTCCTGAGCCACGCGGAGGAGCGCTTCGTGAACGAGCGCGGCCTGGCCAAAGGCAGCATGACCCTGATCGACATGGAGCAGGCCGAGGCCCTCTATGCCGAGATGGGGCCGGCGGTGGAGGTCTCCGGCGGCTCGGCGGCCAACACCATCGCCGGGGTCGCGGCGCTGGGCGGCCGCACCGGCTTCATCGGCAAGGTGCGCAACGATCAGCTGGGCGGCATCTTCCGCCACGACATCCGCGCCGGCGGCACCCTCTTCACCACACCGGCCGCCGACGAGGGGCCACCCACCGCGCGCTGCCTGATCTTCGTCACCCCCGACGCGCAGCGCACCATGTGCACCTATCTCGGCGCTTCGGTCGAATTCGGACCCGACGACGTGGATTTCGAGCTGGTCAAGAGCGCCAAGGTGACCTACCTGGAGGGTTATCTGTGGGACGCCGAGCCGGCGAAACGAGCCTTCGTGCAAGCCGCCGAGGCGGCGCACGCAGCCGGCCGGACCATCGCCCTCAGCCTATCCGATCCCTTTTGCGTCGAGCGCCACCGCAGCGACTTCATCGATCTCGTGGAAAATCACATCGACATCCTCTTCGCCAACGAGGCGGAGATTACCTCGCTCTATCAGACCGAGCGCTTCGACGAGGCGGCCGCGCGGCTGAACGGCAAGGTGGAGATCGCCCTTCTGACCCGCAGCGAGAAGGGCTCGGTCGTCGTCTATGGCGATCAACGCTATGACGTGCCGGCGGTCAGCCTCGGCCCCCTGGTCGACACCACGGGCGCGGGCGACCTCTATGCCGCCGGCTTCCTCTACGGCTACACGCAAGGCAAGGACCTGCCGACCTGCGCCCGCATCGGCGCCATTGCCGCCGGCGAGGTGATCAGCCACATGGGCCCGCGGCCGGAACAGGATCTGCCGGCGCTGGTAAACGAGCACCTGAGGAACGTATGACCGCCAGCCGCGATCTTCGTAACATCGCCATCATCGCGCACGTCGACCACGGCAAGACCACCCTCGTCGACGAGCTCTTGCGCCAGTCCGGCACCCTGCGCAGCAACCAGCAGGTGGCCGAGCGCGCGCTCGACTCCAACGACCTGGAGCGGGAGCGCGGCATCACCATCCTGGCCAAGTGCACCTCCGTGCTGGCCGGGGAGACGCGCATCAACATCGTCGACACGCCGGGCCACGCCGATTTCGGCGGCGAGGTGGAGCGCATCCTCTCCATGGTCGACGGCGCGCTGCTGCTGGTCGATGCCGCCGAAGGGCCGATGCCGCAGACCAAGTTCGTGCTGATGAAGGCGCTGGCGCGCGGCTTGAAACCCATCGTGGTGATCAACAAGACCGACAAGCCCGACGCCCGGCCCTACGAGGTGCAGAACGAGGTCTTCGACCTCTTCGCCGCCCTGGATGCGGACGAGCAGCAGCTCGACTTCCCGACGCTCTTCGCCTCGGCCAAGCAGGGCTGGGCCATCGAGGGGCTGGAGGACGAGCGCAGCTCGCTGCAGCCGCTGTTTGACCGCATCGTCGCCCATGTGCAGCCGCCGGATGTCAGCGAAGAAGGCGACTTCCGCATGCTGGCCACCATCCTGGAGGCCGACCCCTTCCTGGGCCGCGTGCTGACTGGGCGGGTCGCTTCCGGCAGGGTGAAGGTCAACGCCGGCGTCCGCGTGCTGTCGCGCGACGGCCAACGCATCGAGGACGGCCGCTTGACCAAGCTCCTGGCCTATCGCGGCCTGAAGCGGGAGCCGGTCGAGGAGGTCGGCGCAGGCGACATCGTCGCCATCGCCGGCCTGCAGGAGGCGACGGTGGCCGACACCATCTGCGCCCCGGGGGTCACCGAGCCGCTGCCGGCCCAACCAATCGACCCGCCGACCCTGGCCATGACCTTCTCGGTCAACGACTCGCCCCTGGCCGGGCGCGAGGGCGACAAGGTGACCAGCCGGGTGATCCGCGACCGGCTGCTGCGCGAGGCCGAAGGCAACGTCGCCATCCAGGTGACGGAAGCCGAGGACAAGGATTCCTTCGACGTGGCCGGCCGCGGCGAGCTGCAGCTCGGCGTCTTGATCGAGACCATGCGGCGCGAGGGCTTCGAGCTCTCCATCAGCCGGCCGCGCGTACTGTTCCGCCAAGTGGACGGCCAGCGCCAGGAGCCGCTCGAAGAGGTGCAGATCGACGTCGACGAGGAGTTCTCCGGCGCCGTCGTCGAGAAGATGGCGCTGCGCAAGGCGGAGCTGATGGAAATGCGGCCCTCGGGCGGCGGCAAGCAGCGCCTGAGCTTTCACGCCCCCTCGCGCGGCCTGATCGGCTATCACGGCGAGTTCCTCACCGACACCCGGGGCACCGGCGTGATGCACCGCATCTTCAGCGGCTACACCCCCTACAAGGGCCCGATCGCCGGCCGCCGCAACGGCGTCCTGATCTCCAACGGTCAAGGCAACGCCGTCGCCTACGCCCTGTGGAACCTGGAAGACCGCGGCCAGATGTTCATCGAGCCGGGCACCTCGATCTACGACGGCATGATCATCGGCGAGCACTCCCGCGGCAACGACCTGGAGGTCAACCCGCTGAAGGCCAAGCAGCTGACCAACATCCGCGCCGCCGGCAAGGACGAGGCCGTGCGCCTCAGCCCGCCGCGGCGCATGTCGCTGGAGCAGGCGCTGGCCTATATCGACGACGACGAGCTGGTCGAGGTGACCCCCAAGGCTATTCGCTTGCGCAAACGCCTGCTCGATCCGCACGCCCGCAAGCGCGCCGCCAAGCGGCAAGAAGCCGTCTGATCGCCAAAACTGCGACCTGGTCGCGAAAATTTCAGAACCCCCCAGAATAACTGCGGAATTGGCGATCCCTTAGCGTTCCCAAGCATTTGTCGGCGCCATGCAGATGCTGGGGGCGGGCACGCCGACGTTGCATAGGTTGGCCGCTTGCGGTCGTGCGCAAAAGAGCGCATCTCCGCCACCAGATTAAGGCAGAGCAATTCCACTGGAGTGCACGGCAACCATGGAACAACTCCCCGACAGGCTCGAACTCCCGGCGAACAGCGTTCAGCGGATTACGATCGTGCCTGAGCGCAACCAATGCGGCACCTGGTCCCTGACGGCCTACATCCAGCACCTGGACGGTGCTCGTCAGGGACGCAAGGTCGCGACCTGCGAGACCTTCGAGGACTCCTGTTACGTCCTGAAGGACATCTGGTCGAAGATTGCCAAGGCCTGAAGAGGCCAAGCCGAGGTTCGTCAATAGGTTCTGAAGAGCTTTCCGCTAGGCCGGGGCCGCATGAGATGCTTCCCCCGCCAGCGCACGCGGCGCTATAAGGCCGCATGACGAGCGACCAGATCATCGTCTTCGCCATCATGGCGGCCCTCTTCGCGCTGCTGGTATGGGGCCGCTGGCGCTATGACCTTGTCGCCTTCGCCGCCCTGCTGGTCGCCGTGGTGGCTGGCGTGGTGCCAGGCGAGCAGGCCTTTTCCGGCTTCGGCCATCCGGCGGTGGTGATCATCGCCCTGGTGCTGATCATCAGCCGCGGCCTGTCGAACGCCGGCGTCGTCGATGTGGTGGTGCGCAACCTGGTCGATGCCGGGCGCAGCGTCACGGCCCACATTTCCATCATGGCCGGCGTGGCCGCGAGCCTGTCTGCGGTGATGAACAACGTCGGCGCCCTGGCCCTTCTGATGCCCGTCGACCTGCAGGCGGCGGCCAAGGCCAAGCGCAGCCCGGCCCTGACCCTGATGCCGCTGTCCTTCGCCACCATCCTGGGCGGCCTGGTGACCCTGATCGGCACGCCGCCGAACATCATCATTGCCGCTTACCGGCAGGACGCGCTGGGCGCGCCCTTCGCCATGTTCGACTTCGCGCCGGTCGGCCTGGCTTGCGCCGTCGCCGGCGTGCTCTTCATCTCCCTGATCGGCTGGCGCCTCATCCCCCAGGACCGCGCCAAGCAGGACACGCCGCAGGAGCTCTTCGAGCTTGAAGGCTACATCGCCGAGGCGCGCGTGCCGGAGGACGCCAAGATCATCGGCCAGAAGGTCCGCAGCCTGCATCCCGAGGCCGACGAGAAGGAAGTCGCCATCCTCGGCCTCGTCCGTGCCGGGCGCCGTCTGCCGGGCTTCGCGCGCCGCGAGGTGATCCGCAAGGGCGACATTTTGGTCTTCGAGGCCCGCCCGGACGCCATCGACAAGTTCATCGCCAGCACCGGTCTTGAGCACGTCGGCGCCGGGCAGATCTTCTCCGACAAGCAAGGCTCCGGCGATCTCGGCCTGATGGAAGTTGTCGTACCGGCCGGTGCCCGCATCGACGGCCGCTCGGCGCGCGAGCTCAACCTGCTGCAGCGGCAGAGCGTGCTGCTGCTCGGCGTGTCCCGCCAAGGCCAGCGCTTCCGCGACCGGGTCCGCCGCCTGACCGTGCGGGCCGGCGACATTCTGCTGCTGCTCGGCCCCAACGAGCGCCTGGCGCCGGCGTCCAATTGGCTGGGCTGCCTGCCGCTTGCCGAACGCGGCCTGCAGGTGACGCGCGACGGCAAAGCGCTGATCGCCGCCGGAATGTTTGCCGCCGCCATCGCACTGGCCAGCTTCGGTCTCATCTACCTGCCGGTCGCGCTGGCCGCCGTGGTGGTCGGCATGGTGCTGACCAACATCGTCTCGCTGCGCGAGATCTACGATCAGGTGGAATGGCCGATCATCATACTCCTCGGCTCATTGATACCGCTCGGCCAGGCACTCGAGGCCACCGGCGGCACCCAGACCATCGTCAGGCTGCTGCTGGAGCTCGCCGCCGGGGCCGGGCCGGTCATCCTGCTCAGCCTGTTGATGGTGCTGACCATGACGCTGTCGGACGTGCTCAACAACACGGCGACGGCGGTGATCGCCGCGCCCATCGCCCTGCAGCTCGCCGAGCAGCTCGACGCCAACCCCGACGCCTTCCTGATGGGCGTCGCCGTCGCCGCCTCCTGCGCCTTCCTGACCCCCATCGGCCACAAGAACAACACACTGATCATGGGTCCTGGCGGCTACCGTTTCGGCGACTATTGGCGCATGGGCCTGCCCGTCGAACTGATCGTGCTGCTGGTGTCGATCCCGATGATTCTGCTGGTATGGCCGCTGTGAAGGACGGCGGCACCCATAGCTCCTGGCTCTCCGCGGCGGCGATCTACCGCCATCCGCGGGTTTTGGCCATGCTGTTCCTCGGCTTTTCCGCCGGGCTGCCCTTCCTTTTGGTCGGCGGCACCCTGAGCGCGCTGCTGGTCGAGCGCGGCGTCGACATCGTCGCCATCGGCTTCTTCTCCTGGGTCAGTCTGTCCTATGCGCTCAACTTCGCCTGGGCGCCGCTGGTCGACAGCCTCTCCATCCCCTGGCTGACTCGCCGGCTGGGCAAGCGCCGCTCCTGGATGCTGGCGGCCCAGATCGCCATCGCCTGCGGCCTGCTCGGGGTCGCCGCCACCGATCCCTTGACCAGCCTGCCGCTCTTCATCGCCGCGGCGCTGCTCGCCGCCTTCGGCTCCGCCACCCAGGACATCGCCATCGACGCTTACCGCATCGAGGCGGTGGAGGAGGAGCGCCAGGGCGCGATGGCCGCCGCCTATCAGCTCGGCTACCGCATCGCCCTCTTGGCGGCGGGGGCCGGCGCGCTCTATCTCGCGACCTACGGGCCCTCGGCGACGCCGGAGGTCGGCGACTGGGGCTTCACCTATATCTTCATGGCGGCGCTGATGAGCGTCGGCATCATCACCACCCTGGTGATCGCCGAGCCCGACCACAAGCCGCGGCCCGCCCCGGACCCAAGCCTGCGCGACCAGCCGGCGCCGGTGCGGCTCCTGCACTGGGTCCGCGCCCACGTGCTGGCCCCCATCGGCGAGTTCGTCACGCGCAACGGCACGACGCTCGGCATCGGCCTCATCCTCTTCATCTGCGTCTTCCGGCTGAGCGACCTGCTGCTCGCCCAGATGGCCTATCCCTTCTATTTCGAGATGGGCTTCACCAAGGCGCAGGTGGCCGACGCCAGCAAGCTGTTCGGCTTCTTCGTCACCATCTTCGGCGCCTTCGTCGGCGGCCTCCTGGTCGGCCGCTTCGGCGTATTGCCGCCGCTCGTCATGGCCGCCGTGCTGGTGCCGGTCACCAACCTCGGCTTCGCTTGGCTCGGCAGCTTCCCGCCCCAGGCCGAAGGGACGAGCACGTTGTTGCCCCAGCTCTACATCATCATCGGCCTGGATAACCTGAGCGGCGGCATGGCCGGCACCTGCTTCATCGCCTTCCTCTCCAAGCTGACCAGCCGCGAATTCACCGCGACGCAGTACGCCGCCTTCACCGCCATCATGCAGCTACCCGGGCGCTTCCTCGGCGGCTTTTCGGGCAAGCTGGTCGACGATTTCGGCTTCACCCAGTTCTTCCTGCTCGCCGCCCTGGCGGGTGTCCCCGCCATCCTTGGCGCCCTCTGGCTGCTCAGGCATGCTCGACGCTTGAGACGGACCGAGGAGAGGGACG
Source organism: Rhodovibrionaceae bacterium (assembly GCA_028279885.1). Classification (GTDB taxonomy): domain Bacteria; phylum Pseudomonadota; class Alphaproteobacteria; order Kiloniellales; family DSM-21159; genus JANQMX01. The sequence continues at coordinate 26,102 of JANQMX010000042.1, forward strand.
CCCCATGCAGCGCGGCGCAAATCCTGCCTTGAACCAGGCCGCGATGAGCAGGACTCATCGCGGCCTGTATTGCGTTCAAACGCCACGCAGGCTTTCCTCGCTTCGCTGCGGGCGCGCCATCGCGCTTGCCACGCTGCAATGAGCGGAACTCATCGCAGCGTGGTATTAGAGATCTATCCAGGCGACATCACCGGGCTGGCCGTCGACGCCATCGTCAACGCGGCCAACGAGCGCCTGCTGGGCGGCGGCGGGGTCGACGGCGCCATTCATCGCGCGGCCGGGCCGGAGCTGCTGGAGGAGTGCCGCGCCTTGAACGGCTGCACGACGGGCCAGGCCAAGGCGACCAAGGGCTACCGCCTGCCGGCCAGGCACGTCATCCACACGGTAGGGCCAGTGTGGCGGGGCGGAGACACCGGCGAGGCAGAGCTGCTCGCGAGCTGCTATCGCACGTCCCTGGCGCTGGCGCGGGACCTTGCCGTGCGCTCCATCGCCTTTCCGGCCATCTCCACCGGTGTCTACGGCTATCCCTTGATGGCAGCTGCCGAGGTGGCCGTGACGACGGCCCGGGAAGAGCTGGCAGCCAACGCCGGTGATCTGGAGCAGGTGTTGTTCTGCGTTTTCGGAGAAGAGGCGAAAGCGGCTTACGAAGCGGCGCTGGGAGAGTAGGGCGGGCGGGTCTTTTGACGCCTCACTCCTCCTCTCGTCATCCCGGCCAAGGGCTGCGTGTCAACGCAGACCGCCTGTCCAGGGACCACTCCTTTCTGAATGTCATCCTTGCGCGAGACACGCAGTGTCGAGACGCGAGGATCCAGCGGTGGGCACGGTGCGAGCTTGTGGCTGGACCCTCGGTTCTCGGCCCTTTGGGCCTCGCCCAAGGGTGACAATTGGAAAGAACGCCTTCGGCGCCCAAGAAGACGGCGCGCCCGCCTAAAAGGCCGGCCGGTCGATGGCGTAGCCGGCCGAGCGCACCGTGCGAATCAAGTCCGGCTCGCTGTGGCCGTTGAGCGCTTTGCGCAGGCGCCGGATGTGCACGTCCACGGTGCGCGGCTCGACATAGACATCGCGGCCCCAGACCGCATCAAGAAGCTGCTCGCGGCTGAAGACGCGCCCCGGATACTGCATCAGGTGACGCAGCAAGCGGAACTCGGTCGGGCCGAGATGCACGTCGCGCTCGCCGCGCCGCACCCGGTGGGCGACCAGGTCCATGAAGAGGTCCTCGAAGGTCAGCGCCTCGTTGGTCAGGCTCGGCGCGCTGCGCCGCATGACCGCGCGGATGCGCGCCATCAGCTCGGTCGGCGAGAAGGGCTTGGTGATGTAGTCGTCGGCCCCGGCGTCGAGGCCGCGCACCTTGTCGAGCTCCTCGCCGCGTGCCGTCAGGATGATGATCGGTACGTCGCGCGTCTCGGTACGGCGGCGCAGCTGACGACAGACCTCCAGGCCCGACATCAGCGGCAGCATCCAGTCGAGCAGCACCAGGTCCGGCCGCTCTTCCCGGACCACCATCAACGCTTCTTCCCCGTCGCGGGCCTCGACGATGCGATAGCCGTCGCGTTCCAGGTTGTACCGCAACATCGTAACAAGCGCCGACTCGTCCTCGACGATCAGAATCAGGGGCTTCATGCTCTCGCGTCAGTCCTTTCCGCGGGCGTTCCGTAACTGCTGGTTTCGTCGAGATCGCCGCGCGGGCGACCGCCTTCGATCTTCTCGCCGGTGATCAGGAAGTAAGCGACCTCGGCGATGTTGGTGGCATGGTCGCCGATGCGCTCGATGTTCTTGGCGATGAAGAGAAGATGGGTGCAGCCGGTGATGCTGCGCGGATCTTCCGCCATGTAGGTCAGGGTCTCGCGGAACAGCGAGTTGTACATGTTGTCGATCTCGGTGTCACTCTCCCACACCGCCATGGCCTTGGTGGCGTTGCGCTCGTTGAAGGCGTCGAGCACGTCCTTGATGCGGCGCTGCACGGCACGGCCCATGCGCGGGATCGAGCCGACCGGCTCGATGCGCGGCAGGCTGTTCAAGGTGACCGCGCGCTTGGCGATGTTCTTTGCGTGATCGCCGATGCGCTCCAGGTCGCCGGCGATCTTCAGCGCCGAAAAGACGAAGCGCAGGTCGTCGGCCATCGGCTGCCGCCGCACCAGCATGTTGATGACGGCGTCGTTGATCGCCTCTTCGAGCTGGTCCACCTCCACGTCCCGGGCGATGGTGCGGTTGGCGATCTCGCTGTTGCGCTTGGTCAGCGCCTCAACCGCGCCGGCGAAGCCGGCCTCAACCTGGCCGCCCATACGGGCGATCATCTCATTGAGCGATGTGATCTCTTGGTCGAAAGACGTAACGATGTGGTCGGAGCTTTGCATCTCAACTGGTTCGCTGAATATCCCGAGGACGTGTCGGGCTTATTTTAGCCGAAGCGGCCGGTAATGTAATCCTGGGTGCGCTTGTCCTTGGGATTGGTGAAAATATCCTCGGTCGAGCCGACCTCGACCAGGATGCCGAGATGGAAGAAGGCGGTGCGCTGGGAGACGCGCGCGGCCTGCTGCATCGAGTGGGTGACGATGACGATGGTGAAGTTCTGCCTCAGCTCGTCGATCAGTTCCTCGATGCGCGAGGTGGCGATGGGGTCGAGCGCCGAGCAGGGCTCGTCCATCAGGATGACCTCGGGATTGACGGCGATGGCCCGGGCGATGCAGAGGCGCTGCTGCTGGCCGCCGGAGAGGCCGGTGCCGGGCTCCTCCAGGCGGTCCTTGGCTTCCTCCCACAAACCGGCGCGGCGCAGGCTGGACTCGACGATCTCGTCCATGTCGCCCTTGCTGTTGACCATGCCGTGGATGCGCGGCCCGTAGACGATGTTCTCGTAGATCGACTTCGGAAAGGGGTTGGGCTTCTGGAACACCATGCCGACGCGGGCGCGGAGCTGCACCACGTCGAGCGAGGGATGGTAGATGTCCTCTTCGTCCAGGCGGATGTCACCGACCACGCGGCAGCCGTCGATGACGTCGTTCATGCGGTTGAGACAGCGCAGGAAGGTGGACTTGCCGCAGCCGGACGGCCCGATCAGCGAGGTCACCTCGTTGGTGCCGATGTCCAGGTCGACCTGCTTCAAAGCATGGGCATCGCCGTAGTAGACGTTGGCGTCCCGGGCCGTCATCTTCGGCTCGTTGACCGCCGGCGCGGCCTCGCCGCCCTGCTGCCCAGACTGCGCGGGGGCAGCCCCTTCCGTTTCTGCAAGCGACATCGTCTTTCTTTTCCTCTTTCTACCAGCGGCGCTCGAAGCGCTTGCGCAGCAGCACCGCCAGGGCATTCATCATGATCAGGAACCCGAGCAGAACCATGATGGCAGCGCTCGTCTTGGCGACGAAGGCGCGCTCCGGCAGGTCTGCCCACATGAAGATCTGGACCGGCAGCACCGAGGCCGGGTCGGTGAAGCCGCCTGGAATGTCGACGACGAAGGCGACCATGCCGATCATCAAGAGCGGCGCCGTCTCGCCGAGCGCCTGGGCCATGCCGATGATGGTGCCGGTCAGGATGCCGGGCATGGCCAGTGGCAGGACATGATGGGTCATGACCTGCAGCTTGGAAGCGCCCATGCCGAGCGCCGCCTCGCGGATCGAGGGGGGCACCGCCTTCAGCGCGGCGCGCGAGGCGATGATGATGGTCGGCAGGGTCATCAGGGCCAGAACCATACCACCGACCAAGGGAGCTGAACGCGGCAGCTCGAAGAAGTTGAGGAAGACCGCAAGGCCGAGCAGTCCGAAGACGATGGAGGGAACGGCGGCGAGGTTGTTGATGTTGACCTCGATCAGGTCGGTCCAGCGGTTCTTGGGCGCGAACTCTTCGAGATAGACCGCCGCCAGCACCCCGATGGGGAAGGACAGCAGCAAGGTGATCACCAGGGTCAGGAAGGAACCGACCACCGCACCCCAGATACCGGCCTGCTCCGGCTCGCGGCTATTGCCGTCGGTGAAGAAGGAGATGTTGAAGCGGGTCTCGATCTGGTCGCTTTGCTCCAACGACCAAACCCAAGCGGCCTCCCGATCGGGCAGCCGCCGCTGGGACTCCGGCGTCTCGATGACGAAGATATCCCAGGTGCCGGCCGGCGCGTCGGCGTCGGAGCGCGGCGGCACCAGCGGCTCCACCGTGGCCTCGGTGTTGCTGATCTCAAGGATCTTGAGCAGGCCGCCGTTCATCTCGATGAGGTAGCTGGGCAACTGTTCGGTCAGCGCCTCCGCACCGCCGACGCGGGCCGAGCGGGCCTCGTAGTCGTCGATCTGCTCCTTCACCTGACTGCGGCGCTCTTGCAGGGACGCAAGGCTGGCCTCGGCCTGTGCGACCATGTTCTGCAGGCGGTCGACAACGTCTTCCGCTGCCCCGGACGCCTGGGCATCGGCCAAGGCCGTGCTGGAGTCCGCGAGCTGGTCGCGTGCGGCGGCGACACCGCGGTCGAGGCGTGTCACCCTGATCTGCAGGCGTTCGGCGAGCTCGCCGAGCTCCTGCTTGATGGAGTCCAGGATCTCGGCGAAGTCGTTGGAGGTGGACAGCACCCGCGTTGTGCCGTCGACCTCGATGATCGAGGCGATGCCGTTGGTCTCCTGGCGCGAGAAGTCGGACATCAGGCCCTTGCGGTAGACGTCCACGTCGGCCGAGCTCTTGACCCAGACGCTGTGGGTCGTGCCGATGATGCTCGGGTCGGCCAGAACGTCCGCGCGCAGGGTTTCGGAAGCCTCGCTGCTGACGAGGGCGCGCAGGGCCCGGCGATCTGTCCGCCCCGATACGTTGGGGAAGCGCTCATAGAGCGCGTTGTTGATCAGGGTGCCATAGCGCGCGCGGGCCAGCACCGCCGGGTCGTTGGTGCCGTCCGGGTCGATCTCCTCCCGGGGCAGCTCGACCTGGAAGTCGATGTAGTTCTGGCTGAAGGCCGGCAGTGCCTCGGTGACGATGCGGCCGAGCAGGATGAGCAGCACGGCCGCCGCAATGCCGATGGCCAAGGCGCCGAAAATCTGGAAGCGCCGTTCCGCCCGATAGCGCTTTCTCAGCCGCGCCTCGGAGAGGTCGGGGCGCCGATACGAGGCGGCGCCCGTCTCGGCCGCCTGGCCGCGCGAGCCGTTGGTGAGAGCGGCGTCAGTCATATTTCTCTCGATACTTGCGGACGATGTGCAAGGCGTAGACGTTGAGGCAAAGGGTCACGACGAAGAGCACCAGGCCGAGGGCGAAGGCCGCCAAGGTCTTGGCGCTGTCGAACTCCTGGTCGCCGGTCAAGAGCGTCACGATCTGCACCGTCACCGTTGTCACCGATTCCAGCGGATTGGCCGTCAGGTTCGCCGCCAGGCCGGCCGCCATCACCACGATCATGGTCTCGCCGATGGCGCGGCTGACCGCCAGCAGCACCGCGCCGACGATGCCCGGCAGGGCGGCGGGCAGAATGACCTGTCGAACCGTCTCGGACTGGGTCGCGCCGAGGGCGTAGGAGCCGTCGCGCAGGGTCTGCGGTACCGCGTTCATGACGTCGTCCGACAGGGACGAGACGAAGGGGATGATCATGATGCCCATGACCATGCCGGCGGCCAGGGCCGACTCGGAGGAGACGCCGAGCCCGACCGACTCGCCCAGGCCACGGAAGAAGGGCGCCACCGCCAGGGCGGCAAAGAAGCCGTAGACCACCGTCGGGATGCCGGCCAGGACCTCGAGCAGCGGCTTGGCGATCGCGCGCACCCGCGGCGAAGCGTACTCCGACATGTAGATCGCCGAGAAGAGGCCGACCGGCACCGCCACGAACATGGCGATGACGGTGATCAGCATGGTGCCGGCGAACAGCGGAATGGCGCCGAAAGCGCCGGAGGCGCCGACCTGATCGGCGCGCAGCGCCGTCTGAGGTGACCAGTGGATGCCGAAGAGAAAGTCCCAAAAAGGAACCATCGTGAAAAATCGGCCGGTTTCGAAAAGCAGCGAAAGAATGATGCCGACCGTCGTCAGGATGGCGATCAGCGAGGCCAGGAACATGATGACCGTGGTGACGCGCTCGACCTGATTGCGCGCCCGGAGGCTGACCGAGATGCGCTTGCGGGCGAAGAGAAACCCGATACCGACCAGGACCGCCATGGCGACGATCATCGCGATGCGGCTGACCGTCAAGGTACTGGCGTAGCCGTCTGCGGCCGCCTGTAGCTCCGGGCTGATGGTCGCGCCGACGATATTGCCGGTGGCCAACCGCTTGATCTCGCCGATGCGCAGATCGAGCTCGGCTTGAGAGAGCTGCGAGAAGGCTTGCGGCAGGTTGGCAAGCAGCACGCTCTCGGCGATGTGCGGCTCGATGACCAGCCAGAGAACGAGCAGGATGATCGCCGGTAAGGCCACCCAGAGCGCGGCATAGAAGCCGTGATAGGAGGGCAGCGAATGAAGCTGTTTCGCCGATCCGCCACCGACCGTCAGAGCTTGGCGTTGACCGACGAAATAGGCCGCGGTCGAGAGGACCAGCAGGACCAGCAGGATTGTCAGCACGTTCATGAGACGGCTTCGCTCTTCCGTGGCGCGCTGAAGATCAGCCGCCAGCACCCAAGATTTCTGGTAACAAGCCCCAAAAGCACCAACCGGTCGACCGGTGGCGCGCGCCTGCGCGCCACCGGCGTTCCGGGACTAAAAAGACTGACTACATGCTCTCGATGGCACGCAGACCAACCGCGTTGTCGCGGGTCTGGGCGCGCAGGTCATCGGGCAGCGCGATCAGGCCCTTGTCGGCGAGGTAGCCCTCGGGACCGAACGCCTCTTCGCTGGTGTATTCCGCGACGAACTCGGCCATGCCGGGGATCACGCCGACGTGCTCTTTCTTGACGTAGAAGAAGAGCGGGCGGGACACCGGATAGGCGCCGTCGGCAATGGCCTCGAACTCAGGCGCAACACCGTCGACCAGGGCACCCTGGATCTGGTCGCTGTTCTGATCGAGGAACGAGAAGCCGAAGATGCCCAGCGCGGCCGGGTTGGCCACCAGCTTCTGGACGATCAGGTTGTCGTTCTCGCCGGCTTCGATGAAGGCACCGTCCTCACGCATGGCGTCGGAGACGTTGCGGAAGGCTTTCTTGTCGGCCTTACGCATCTCGGCGAGCATCGGGTAAGCCTTGGCGCCGTTGCGCATCACCAGCTCGACGAAGGCGTCACGGGTGCCGGAGGTCGGCGGCGGGCCCAGCACTTCGATCTTGAAGCGCGGCAGGGCCGGGTCGATGTCGCTCCACATCTGATGCGGGTTGTCGACCAGCTCACCGTTGACCGGAACCTGAGCGGCAAGCGCGGTGAAGAGCTGCTGCTTGGTCAGGTTGAAGAGCTCGGCGCCCTTGCGGTTGGCCAGCACGATGCCGTCATAGCCGACCTGAACCTCGACCACGCCGATGCCGTTCTCAGAGCAGTTCTCGAACTCGCTCTTCTTGATGCGGCGGGAGGCGTTGGTCATGTCCGGGTGCTCGGCACCGATACCGGCGCAGAACAGCTTCATGCCGCCGCCGGTGCCCGTGGACTCGACGACGGGGGTCTTGAAGTCGGTCGTCTTGCCGAACTGCTCGGCGACAGCCGTGGTGAACGGGAAGACCGTCGAGGAGCCGACGAAGCGAATCTGATCGCGGGCTTCGGCTGTCTCGCTCTGGCCCAGGATAGCCACCGTGGCAACGGCGGCGAGTGCGATGGTTTTCTTGATCAAGAGAGTGCTCCCAGTGATTGGGTTGTTGTTCCTGCCTTTGCGCATAGCAAGCCCGCTCGATCGGAACCGAGCCGGCGCACAGGTGGTAGTACTCGTCTAGGTCACTTATATTGCGGTTCTGTTACGCTTTTGTTTCAAACACCGGCCGCGGTGTAGATAATTCGCCGCCTCCGCACAGGGTGCGTGTTACGCGCGGCTGCGCAGGCTTTCCGGCGCTTCCACTTGTTCCTGGGGCGGGGCCGGCAGATAAACCGAAAAGCGCGATCCCACGCCGACCTGGCTTTCGATCTCCAGATAGCCGCGGTGACGGTTGAGGACGTGCTTGACGATGGCGAGGCCAAGGCCTGTGCCGCCCTGGTCGCGGGAGCGCGCGGTATCGACCCGGTAGAAGCGCTCGGTCAGGCGCGGCAGATGCTCCTTGGCGATGCCTTCGCCGGAATCTTCGACGGTGATCGCGACGGCGGGACCGCCGATGCGCCGGGCGGCGGGGTCCTCCTCAGGCGAGAGATGGCGGGTGGTCACCGTCACCTCGCTGCCGGCGCGGCCGTACTTCAGCGCGTTGTCCAGCAGGTTGCCGAACACCAGCGAGAGATCGCTGGCATCGCCGATCACCTCGGTCGCGCGCCCCAGATCGAAGACGATGCGGATGTGCCGCGCCTTGGCCTTGATCTCCAAGGGCTCGGCGACGTCCTGCAGGATGCCGTGCAGATCGGCCACATCGCTCGGCGGCGAATGCTCGCGCATCTCGATGCGGGAGAGCGACAGCAGGTCATCGATCAGCTGCGACATGCGGTCGGCCTGCTCGTGCATGATGACGAGAAAGCGCTCGCGCGCCTCCTGGTCGTCCTTGGCCGGGCCCATCAAGGTCTCGATGAAGCCCAGCAGGTTGGCCAAGGGCGTGCGCAGCTCGTGACTGGCGTTGGCAACGAAGTCCGCCTGTAGCTGGCGCGTCCGGTAGACGGTGGTGAGGTCGTGCAGCGAGACGATCACCGAGACGCCGTCGGAGGTCGACGCGTCGAGGCCGACGATACGGGCGCTGAACTGGCGCTCCACCTCGCCCGGCAGGCTGAAGGAGATCTCCGCCGAGGACCGCGGCTCGGTGTCGTCGGCGTGGTAGTTGCTGTCGATCGCGGCCAGCACGTCCGGATTGCGCAGTACGGCGGTGATGTCGCGCCCCTCGATGGCGCGGCCGAACAGGGCGACCGCCGCCGGGTTGGCCTGCACCACCTTCTTGCCGCTACCGAGCAGCAAGATGGGGTCCGGCAGGTTGGCCATGATCACCTCGCGGCTGGCCAGGGCGCCGACCAGCTCCTGCCGGCGGGCCTGGCGCTCGCCGGCCATCTCGACCAGGGCGGCGTCCAGCTCCGGCGCCAGGATGGGCGAGGTGCCGGCCGGCGGCACCGGCATGGCGCTGCCGCGGCCCAGCGCCGCGACATAGCGATAGAGGCCGTCGAGGTGGCGGAAATGCGGGACCAGGATGCCGAGGAGGGTGATCGACACCGCCAGGATGCCGCCCAGTGCCAGCTCCCAGTCCAGGGTGCCGCCGAGCCAGAGGGACAGCAAAAGGGCAACGGCCGGCGCCGCGAACAAGAGAAAAGCCGCCGGAAAGCGGCGGCTGGGCAAGCTCTTGCCGTTCTGTTGTTCGGGGACGTCGTTCATCTACGGTCTGCTTCTCAAGCCAATGCGGCCTCACGCCCTGCTGTACAAGCATCCGCGCGGTTCGCCAAGAAAACAGCCGCGCGTGGCACTGTGGTTTATCCGCCTGGGGATAAGTCTTATCCCGCCGCGCTGGTGCTGACGCTCGGCTCCAAGAGCTCGGCCTCGTGGGCGGCCAGGGCAGCGGCCGTCACCAGATCGGTGACGGTGGCACCAAGCCCCACCACCTGGGCCGGCTTCTCCAGGCCGATCAGGAGCGGCCCGATCGAGGTGACGCCCCCCATCTGCTGCATGATTCGCGCCGAGATGTTGGCCGAGTGCAGCGCCGGCATGATCAGCACGTTGGCCGGGCCAGAGAGGCGGCTAAAGGGATAGAGCTCCATCATCAGCTCGTGATCGAGCGCCACGTTGGCCTGCATCTCGCCGTCGTACTCGAAGTCGGGCCGCCAGCGGTCGAGAATTTCGATGGCGTGGCGGATGCGCTCGGCCTTGTCGCGCGGCGGCGTGCCGAAGTTGGAGAAGGACAGCAGGGCGACGCGTGGCTCGTGGCCCAGGGCGCGCGCCTGCTCGGCCGACTGTACGGCGATGTCAGCCAGCACCTCGGCCGAGGGCAGCTCGTGCACCTGGGTGTCGGCAATGAAGATCGAGCGGCCGCGGTGAATGATGATGTTCATGCCGAAGACCTGGTGCCCCGCGCGCGGCTCGAGGCACAGGCTTATGTCGCCGAAGGAGGTGTTGAAGGGCCGCGTCAGGCCGGTGACCACCGCGTCCGCATCGCCGCAGGCCACCATGGCGGCAGCGAAGACGTTGCGGTTCTGATTGACCTGTCTTTGGCAGTCGCGGAACAGCATGCCGCGCCGCTTCTGCCGATTATAGAGATACTCTGTATAGCGCTCCCGCAGGTTGCCCGTGGTCGCGTTGACGATGTCGCAGAACTGCGCCTCCATGCCCATCGCCTGCATGCTGGCGAGCACCCGCGGCTCGCGTCCGATCAAGACCGGGCGGCCATAGCCGGCGTTGGCGAAGGCTTGCGCCGCGCGGATGGTCTTCTCTTCCTCGCCCTCGGCGAAGACGACCCGCTTGGGACGGGCCCGCACCTTGGTGAAGATGGTGTTGAGCGAAGAGGCCGTGGGGTCGAGCCGTTCCGACAGGCTCTGCTCGTAGGCCTCCATGTCCTCGATCGGCCGCTGGGCGACACCGGTATCCATCGCCGCCTGAGCAACGGCTTTGGGCACCTCGACGATAAGGCGCGGGTCGAAGGGCGCGGGGATGATGTACTCGGCGCCATAGCGCAGGCGGCGGCCGGAGTAGGCGCGGTCGACCTCATCGGGCACGTCCTCGCGCGCCAAGGCGGCCAAGGCTTCGGCGGCCGCGACCTTCATCTCCATGTTGATGGTCGTGGCCCGCACATCGAGCGCGCCGCGGAAGATATAGGGGAAGCCCAGGACGTTGTTGACCTGGTTGGGATAGTCCGAGCGTCCGGTCGCCATGATGGCGTCGTCGCGGATGGCGCTGACTTCCTCCGGGGTGATCTCGGGGTCCGGATTGGCCATGGCGAAGATGATCGGCTTGTCGGCCATGGAGGTCACCATCTCGGCCGTCACCGCACCCTTGGCCGAGAGGCCGAAGAAGACATCGGCATCGACCATGGCGTCCGTCAGGCTGCGTGCCTCGGTCTTGGCGGCGTGGGCCGACTTCCACTGGTTCATGCCGGCTTCGCGGCCCTGGTAGATGACACCGCGGGTATCGCACATGATGACGTGGTCCGGCGCGAAGCCCATGGCCTTCAAGAGCTCGGCGCAAGCGATGCCGGCCGACCCGGCGCCGTTGATCACCAGCTTGGTGTTGGCCATGTCGCGGCCGGTCAGGTTGAGCGCGTTGATCAGCCCCGCGGCGGCGATGATCGCCGTGCCGTGCTGGTCGTCGTGGAACACTGGAATGTCGAGCAGCTCGCGCAACTGCTCCTCGATGATGAAGCACTCCGGCGCCTTGATGTCCTCGAGGTTGATGCCGCCGAAGGAGGCACCGAGGTAGCGGACGCAGTTGACGAAGGCGTCGACGTCCTCGGTCGAGACCTCGAGATCCAGGCCGTCGACATCGGCGAAGCGCTTGAACAGCACGGCCTTGCCTTCCATCACCGGCTTGGAGGCCAGCGCCCCCAGGTTGCCAAGACCGAGCACCGCGGTGCCGTTGGAGATGACCGCAACGAGGTTGCCCTTGGAGGTGTAGTCGTAGGCGGCCGTCGGGTCCTCGTTGATGCGCAGGCAGGGCTCCGCGACACCGGGCGAATAGGCGAGGGAGAGATCGCGCTGGGTCGTCAGGGGCTTGGTCGGCGCGATCTCAAGCTTTCCCGGGCGGCCGCGCGTGTGAAACTCCAGGGCCTCGAGCTTGCTGGGCCGCCAAACGCTGTCATCCATGATACCTTCATCTCCCTCGGTCGCTTGCCTGAACCGGCAAGCTCTTCGTTGATCGACCGTTTTACGCCTGGGGGGCGCCTGCCGTCACGTCCCGATATCGGAAGGGCCTAGAGTCCTTGAGCGGCAGGGGCGCTGTGATAAGCATCTTTGGATGAGCCGAGCCCTCAGCCAGCAGCCCAAAGCCGACCCTCCGCCTGCCGCCCCTCAAGGCGCCCCCCAAGGTGCAGCGCAAGCGGCGACGCCAATGATGGCGCAATACCTGCGCATCAAGGAGGGCCACCCCGACTGCCTGCTGTTCTATCGCATGGGCGATTTCTACGAGATGTTCTTCGACGATGCGGTCGAGGCAGCGGCGGCGCTCGACATCGCGTTGACCAAGCGCGGTCAGCATGCCGGCAAAGACGTCGCCATGTGCGGTGTGCCGGTGCACGCGGCCGAGGCCTATCTCTCGCGGCTCATCCGCAAGGGCTTCAAGGTCGCCATCTGCGAGCAGACCGAAGACCCCGCCGAAGCCAAGAAACGCGGCAGCAAGGCGGTGGTCGAGCGCGCCGTGGTGCGGGTCGTCACCCCCGGAACCCTGACCGAGGACGAGCTGCTCGACCCCCGGGCGCACAACTACCTCGCTGCGGTGGCCGAGGCGTCGGGCGGCCTGGCCCTGGCCTGGCTCGATATCTCGACCGGCGACTTCTTCTGCCAGGCACTGGCGCCGGGCGACCTACCCGCGGCACTGTCCCGCCTGTCCCCCGGCGAGATCCTGCTGCCCGAGCGCCTCCTGGCGCGGGAGGAGAGCGCCGCCAGGCTCGCCGACTGGAAGGCGCGCCTGACGCCCCTGCCCGGCAGCCGCTTCGACAGCGCCAATGCCAAGCGGCGGCTGGAAGCGCTGCACGGCGTCGCCACCCTGGATGCCTTCGGCGCCTTCAGCCGCGCCGAGCTGGCGGCCGCCGGCGCCCTGGTCGACTACGTGCAACTGACCCAGCAGGGGCAGCTTCCGCGGCTGGCCCACCTGCGGCAGCTCGCCGACGGCGCGGTCATGGAGATCGACGCGGGCACCCGCCGCAACCTGGAGATCCACCAGGCCTTGAGCGGCGGCAGCGAGGGCTCGCTCTTGGCGGCGATCGACCGCAGCGTCACCGCCGCCGGCGCCCGCCTGCTGGCCCAGCGACTCGCAGCCCCCCTGACCGACATCCCGGCCATCGAGCGGCGGCTCGACGCCATCGCCTTCTTCGTCGGGCACGACGGCCTGCGTGGCCAGGTGCGGGAGACACTGAGCCGCGCGCCCGACATGCTGCGCGCCCTCTCCCGTCTCTCGGTCGGACGCGGCGGCCCGCGCGACCTGGCGGCCCTGCGCGATGCCCTTGAGGGCGGCCGCGCCATCGCCGCCCTCTTGCGGGAGCCCGGCCTACCACCCTGCCCACCGGCCATCGCCGAGGCGCTGGAGGCGCTGGCGCCGGAAGACGCTGTCCAGGGTGCGGCGCTGGAAACGCTTAGCGAAGAACTGGCCCGCGCCCTGGCCGAGGAGCTGCCGCCCCAGGCGCGCGACGGCGGCTTTATCGCCCCGGGCTATGCGCCGGAGCTGGACGAGCTCAAGGCCTTGCGCGACCGCTCGCGCCAGTTGGTGGCGGCGCTGCAGGCCCGCTACGCGGAAGAGACCGGCATCGCCTCGCTCAAGATCCGACACAACAACGTGCTCGGCTATTTCGTCGAGGTGACCAAGGCCAACCTCGGGCGCATGCCTGAGGGCGCCGACTCGCCCTTCATCCATCGCCAGACCATGGTCAACGCCACCCGCTATACGACCCTGGAGCTCTCCGAGCTGGAGCAGAAGGTGGCTTCCGCCGCCGAGCGGGTGACGGCAATGGAGCTCGGCCTCTTCGAAGCCCTGAGCGAAAAGGTACTGGACCAGGCCGAAGCGCTGGCCGAAGCGGCGCGGGCGCTCGCCGCCCTCGACGTCTCGGCGGCGCTGGCGCTTCTGGCCCGCGAGGGGAACTGGGCCCGGCCCAAGGTGGAGGACTCCCTGGTCTTCCAGATCACGGCCGGGCGTCATCCCGTGGTCGAGCACGCCTTGCGCAGCGCGGCCGAGCTGCAGTCCTTCGTACCCAACGACTGCGATCTTTCCGGCGACCAGCGCCTTTGGCTGCTGACCGGCCCCAACATGGCCGGCAAGTCGACCTTTCTGCGCCAGAACGCCCTGATCGCGCTCTTGGCCCAAGCGGGCTGTTTCGTGCCGGCCGACAGCGCCGTGATCGGCGTGGTCGACCGCCTGTTCAGCCGGGTGGGGGCTGCCGACGACCTGGCCCGCGGCCGCTCGACCTTCATGGTCGAGATGGTCGAGACCGCCACCATTCTCAATCAGGCCGGCCCGCGCTCCCTGGTCATCCTGGATGAGATCGGCCGCGGCACCGCCACCTTCGACGGGCTCTCCATCGCCTGGGCCTGCATCGAGCATCTGCACGAGATCAACCGCTGCCGCGCGCTCTTCGCCACCCACTATCACGAGCTGACCAGCCTGGCCGCCAAGCTCGCGGCCCTGTCCTGCCACTCCCTGCGGGTCAAGGAGTGGGAGAACGAGGTGATCTTCCTGCACGAGGTGGCACCCGGCACCGCCGACGGCTCCTACGGCATCCACGTGGCGCGTCTCGCCGGCCTGCCGGAAGCGGCGCTGGCTCGGGCGGAAGAGGTGCTGCGCAGCCTGGAGTCCGGCGAACAGGCCGGTGCGGTGGCGCGCCTGGCCGACGACCTGCCGCTCTTCGCCGTCCAGCCGACGCGCAAGGCGACGCCTGCGCCGGAGGCGCCGGGACCGAGCGAAGCCGAAACGCGGCTCGGCGAGATCAACCCCGACGAGCTGACGCCGCGCGCCGCGCTGGAGCTGCTCTACGAGCTGAAGGCGCTCTTGGGCGGAAAGGGTGGCTAGCTCTTAACTCGGTAACAGTGCAGCAGTGGCTTAAGCCCACGGATGACATACCTGGCGATGAAACAGGCGTCGCTACGCCAGCCACTGACATTCGGACTTTGCGCCGACCGGCGCAGCCCCACAGACTGTCATCCCGGCCGCGACAGCGAGCCGGGAACCATGTCTCGGCCCGCGCCTAGCATCGAGATGGACCCCGGCTCGGGGGCCGGGGTGACAATAGGAGCAGCGGCGGGATCAGTGCAGAAGCGCCTTTTCTTGTCCGCTCCGCGGACACCCCCCTGTGCGACCGGAGAGATGGGGGGAGGGAATCATGATGTCACCGCAGTCGTTTACACCTCCCCCCTTGAGGGGGAGGTCGGCGCGTAGCGCCGGGAGGGGGGTGTTGCGCAACGCCAAAAAGCCTTTGTCTGCACAATTTCGGGCGTTGCTCATACCCGAGGGATGACCGAGAGGCGACGCGGCTGCCCATTGGTGTCCAGGTAGTCGATCTCGACCCGGTAGGCCTCCGGCTCGGCCACCAGGGGCAGCGGGTCGCTGATCGGGATGTTGGCCTCCGCCTCGCCGGTGAGGCCGAGCTTGCGCGGCGGACTGCGCCCGCTGCCGAACAAGCGGCCGATGAAGTCGAAGCTGAAGCTGACGCCGACCCCCCTGTCGGAACTGCCGGTCACCGAGACACCGCGGCCCGGGCCCGGATCCCCCGCTTCCCGCTGGTAGAGGGAGGCCGGACCGGCCGCCAACGTCTCGGCATCGGGCCCCACCAGGGTCACGGCGGTGACCCGCTCGCCGGGGCGGAGGCCGGTCACGCTGACCCGCAGGCTGCGCCGGTTCTGCAGCAGGCGGGCGTTGACCTCAGGCTCTCTCGGGCTTGTCGAGGCGCTGTCATCGGTGCTGCAACCGGCCAGCAGGAGGGGGCCTGCGAACAGCAGCAGACGGCGGGGGATGCACCGGCCCTGGCTGCCGGCCTTTTGCTTTCTTAAGCTCATCAGTAGACCATATAGCTCTAGAGACGCGTATTTCCGGAATTCTGCCCGTGGCCTTGCAACCGAGTCCTTTGATCGAAGCGAAAGCCCCCCGCGGCACTGCGCCCGGCGCGCGCAGCCAGAGCGCCAAGGGCGGGATCCCGCTGCCCGACCTTTCGGGCGTGCGGGAGCAGATGCGCATCTGCGCGCGGCGCGGCGCCAACAGCGCCGAGGTTCGCAGCCAGGTTCTGACGCTGCTGCGGGACGCGCACAAGGCGGGCCGTGAGGCGATCCTGGAGGCCTTCAAGGAAACGCGGGATGGCCGAAAGGCCACCCGGCGCCTTTCAGAGCTGGCGGACCAGATCGTCCGCCTGGCCTGCCAGCACGCCGCCGAGGACCTCTACCCGCTGGGCAACCCCTCCAAAGCCGAGAAGATCACCCTGGTGGCGGTCGGCGGCTATGGCCGCGGCGAGCTGGCCCCCTTCTCCGACATCGATCTCTTGTTCCTGCTGCCCTACAAGATCACGCCGCGCAGCGAGCAGGTGGTCGAGGGGGTGCTCTATCTCCTCTGGGACATGGGCTTCAAGGTCGGTCACGCTACCCGCTCGCTGAACGACTGCCTGCGCCGCGCCCGCAACGACCACACCATCGCCACCAACCTGCTCGAGACCCGCTACCTCTGGGGCGAAGACGCGCTCTATGACGAGTTCAAGGAGCGCTACCGCAAAGAGGTGGCCGAGGGCCGCGGCGACTGGTTCATCGAAGCCAAGCTCGCCGAGCGCGACCGGCGCCACCAGCGCCACGCCGAAGGCTCGCGCTATGCGCTGGAGCCCAACATCAAGGAGAGCAAGGGCGGCCTGCGCGACCTGCACACGCTCTATTGGATCGGCAAGTTCCTCTATGGCGCCGAGGAACCGAAAGACCTGATCGAAGCCGGCGTGCTGACCAAGGAGGAGGCGCGGCGCTTCGACAAGGCGCTGAACTTCCTCTGGACGCTACGCTGCTGGATGCACGTCATGACCGGCCGCGCCGAGGAGCGGCTGACCTTCGACCTGCAGCAGAACCTGGCGCCGCTGCTCGGCTTCAACGACCACGCCGGCACCCGCGCGGTCGAGCGCCTGATGAAGCGCTATTTCCTGGTCGCCAAGGACGTCGGCGACCTGACCCGCATCTTCTGCGCCCAGCTCGAGGCCGAGCACAATCGCCGCTCGCGCTTCCGTCTGCCGAGCCTGGGCCGGCGCCGGCGGGTGCGCGGCTTCGGCCTGGAAGGCGACCGCCTGCAGGTCAAGGACGCCGAGCACTTCCAGAACAACCCGGTCGACTTGCTGCGCATCTTCCTGGTGGCGCAGGAGGAGGAGCTGGACATCCATCCGGCGACCCTGCGCCTGATCACCCAGAACCTGAAGCTGATCGATAAGGACCTGCGGGCCGATCCCAAGGCCTGTCAGGTCTTTCTCGACATCCTCGCCAACAAGACAAACCCGGCAGTCGCGCTCCGGCGGATGAACGAGGCCGGCGTGTTCGGCAAGTTCATGCCGGATTTCGGGCGGGTCGTCTGCCTGATGCAGTTCAACATGTACCACCACTTCACGGTGGACGAGCACACCATCCGCGCCATCGGCACCCTGCATGCCATCGAAGCCGGGGAGCTGGCCGAGGAAGCGCCCATCGCCACCGAGGTGGTGCATCGCCTGCACTACCGCCGGGCGCTCTACTTCGCCGTGCTGCTGCACGACGTTGCGAAGGGCCGGCCGGAGGACCACTCCATTGCCGGCATGAAATTGGCCCGGCGCCTCGGGCCCAAGATGGGCCTCAGCGCCGAGGAGACGGAAGCCGCGGCCTGGCTGGTGCTGCATCACCTCGCCATGAGCGACACCGCCTTCAAGCGCGACCTCAACGACCCCAACACCATCGCGCAGTTCGCCAAGCTGGTGCAGTCGCTGGAGCGCCTGCGTCTCCTCCTGGTGCTGACCGTGGCCGACATCCGCGCCGTCGGCCCGGGCGTCTGGACCAACTGGAAAGCCTCCCTGCTGCGCGATCTCTTCTGGCGCACCGAGGAGTTCCTGACCGGCGGCCTGCTGCACGAGGGCCGCGAGACCCGCATCGAAGGGGTCAAAGCGCGGCTCAGCGAGCGCCTGGAAGAGCAGGGCTGGCTGGCCGAGGACATCGAAGCGCACATGGCGCGCGGCTATCCCGCCTATTGGCTGTCCGGCGACGTCGATCTCCTCGTCAGCCAGGCGGAGATCGTCCGCGATGCCGAACGCGGCAAGCGGCCGCTCAGCATCCACTCGCGCATCGACCAGTATCGCGGCGTCACCGAGATCACCGTCTACACCGCCGATCACCCGGGGCTCTTCTCCCAGATCGCCGGCGCCATTGCCGTGGCCGGTGCCACGGTGGAGGGCGCGCGCATCGCCACCCTGACGAACGGCATGGCGCTCGACACCTTCTATATCGAGGACGCCGGCGGCGGCCCCTTCGACAGCCCCACGCGTCTCGCCAAGCTCTCGGCCCTGATCGAGCGGGCGCTCTCCGGCCAGCTCAGGATGATCGCCGAGCTCTCCAAACAGACCTCGCCGCTGCCCTCGCGCTTCGCCGTCTTCAAGGTCGCCCCCCACGTGCTGATCGATAACAAGGCCTCGCGCCACTACACGGTGATCGAGGTCAACGGCCGCGACAGCCCGGGCCTGCTCTACCGGGTGACCCTGGCGCTCTCCAAGCTCGGGCTCGGCATCCACGGCGCCAAGATCGCCACCTTCGGCGCGGAGGTGGTCGACGTCTTCTATGTGCAGGACGTCTTCGGCGACAAGATCGAAGCCCCAGCCAAACAGCGCGCCATCCGCAAGCGCCTCCTCACCGCGCTCGCGGAGTCCCAGGCGGCGGGGAAGGGTTAAGGGTTCCTCTCAGGATGTCATCCTTGGGCGGGCCCAGCGGGCCCGTCCCGCATGCGGGCCGAAGCCCTTCGGCGCGGCGAAGGCCCGAGGATCCACTCATCAGCCCGCACAGAACCCTGCCGCTGCTGCGCACCTCGCCAACGTGAGCCCTCGGAACTCGCCGCTCTGCGGCTCGCCCAAGGGTGACAAAGGTAGGGGGCGCGGAAAGCGCAGCACCACAGACTGTCATCCCGGCCTTGAGCCGGGATCCATGGTTGGGCCGGGCGCGGACGATCGAAGGAAAGGCGCAGGCCGACGAATGGACCCCGGCTCGCGGGCTGCGCCCTTGGCCGGGGTGACATGCGGGGTGCTGTTCCTACGCCCCCCTCGCGGCGGCGAGGCGTCCAGCGGGGCAGGGGCCGGTACGGCGCAGAAGCGCCACACCACCGAGACCGACGAGCAGCAGCAGCAGCGTCGGCGGCAGCGATAGCGGGGTCACTTCGGTCACCCGCGACCAGTTGGCGGGGTCCAGCACTCCCTGCACATCGGCAAGAGACAACGCTACAGAAAGTGAATCATCGAACAGCACTTCATTCTCGCCGTTGATGAACCAGCTCAAATCGGTGTCGAAGGGGAAACTGGCAGCCAAATCGACCGTGGCACTACTATCGCTCCAGTTCGATGGTGCAGAGATCAGGTTGCCCGCAGCGCCCGTGGCAAAGCTGCCGGAGCTTCCAGACAAGCCGCCGTCGAAGGGGGTGAAGAAGCTGACCACAGCGGCGCCGTTGTTGATGTCGAAGGTGACGGACTGCAGGTGATCCGCCGTCCAGACCTGGGACAGGTCGTTCGTTCCGCCGTTGTCGAGGGTCACCGTGATGCTGGCGGGATCGCCGACCTCAGCGAAAGTCCCTGAGGGATCAATGCCGCTGATCTGACTCTCGAAGCGATAGGAGAAGGGAACGGCCGACGCGCTCGTGCCCATTACCATAAGCGCCAGCCCGACGGACAGCGCTGAGAAAAATGCTCTCATGAAAGACTCCCCAAGTTTCAGTAGCTCCAAAGCACAGACCGGGCCCGCCCGGCTGCAACCACAGCTATAACCACTATCATTCACTAGTATACACGTCTACAGGAAAAGTGTGGCTTCCTGGCGAAGCGCCGCAAAAAAGCAAGCGAGATCACCTGGCAAGCAGCGCGCCATCCGCAAGCGCCTCCTGACCGCGCTCGCCGAATCTCAGGCGGCGGGGAAGGCCTGAATATTCCCTCGGCCTGTCACCCCGGCCCTTAGGCGAGCCAAAGGTTGACAGCCTAAATTGAGCCATGGGCGGCGCAGCACCCCCTACTGTCATCCCGGCCAAGGGCGAGAGCCCGCGAGCCGGGAACCATGGAAACGCCTGCGCTGGCTTAGAAATGGACCCCGGATGTCACCTCTCACGAGGCTCCTCCGGGGTGACGAGAGGAGAGCGGCACCAAACGCGTAGCTCACCCGAGGGTAGCAGTTGGTAGTGGTTGGTCTAGGCACCTCTCGCCTCGGCGAAGGCCCCGGTCGTGGCGGGGCTGCCGCGGCGCAGCAGGGCCACGCCACCCAGACCGACGAGCAGCAGCAGCAGCGTCGAGGGCAATGACATGGGGGCCGCTTGGGTCACCAGCGTCCAATTTTCGGGCTCGATAGTCCCGCCCACAGTCTCGAGCCGCAACTCTACAGTATCGGAGATCAGGACCGGATTGAACCCGTTGATGGACCAGTCGAATTCGGGCTCACCTGCCCCAGCGGGTAACCCCGACGCGTTGGTGGCCGTGGCCTCGAAGCGGTAAGAGAAAGGAACGGCGGAGGCGCTGGTGCCCATCACCATAAGCGCCACCCCGACCGACAGCGCTGAAAGACGTGCTTTCATGAATACGCCCCAAGGTTCAGTTGCCCCTAGGCGGACAACATGGAGGAGCGTTTGCCGGACCGGTAAGGAGCATTTCTCAAGGGGGTGGTGCGGAGAATTCCAACCCTCCGAAAGGCCTTTCCGTTCAAGCGTTCAAGCTCATCGGACGGCGCGCGCCGCGAGGGCAGCGAGTCGGGCTGCCGGGAAGGCTTGAGGATCTCTCAAGACGTCATCCGTGGGCGGGCTACGCAGGGCCTCGCGCAAGGACGGCAGCCAGCGGTACGGAAACGCCCGCGGGTCGCCATGCTTTTGCCTTTCCGCGGCGCTGGGACATGACCTAGAGCATGATGGGAGGGTCCAGAGCTAACTGAACTCCCCAGCGATGTCGCTTCTTCGCTCCTTTGCCACGGTCAGCGGCTTCACCGCGGCCTCTCGCGTGCTCGGCTTCTTGCGCGACATCCTGATCGCCAACTACCTGGGCAGCGGCCCGATCGCCGACGCCTTCTTCGTCGCCTTCCGCTTTCCCAACCTCTTCCGCCGTCTGTTCGCCGAGGGCGCCTTCAGCGCCGCCTTCGTGCCGGTCTTCGCCAAACGCCTGGAGGAGGAAGGGCGGGAGGCCGCGCGGAAGCTCGGCGAGGAGGTGCAGGCGGTGCTGGCTATCGGCGTCTTCGCCTTCACGGCGCTGGCCATCATCTTCATGCCCTGGCTGATGCCGCTGATCGCACCCGGCTTCCGCGACGATCCCGAGCAGATGCAGCGCGCCATAGAACTGGCGCAGATCTGCTTCCCCTACCTCTTCTTCATGTCGCTGACGGCGATGCTGAGCGGCGTGCTCAACTCGCTCTACCACTTCGCCGCGGGGGCGGCGGCACCGGTCGCGCTCAACGTCTGCTTCATCGTCTCCCTGCTGCTCATCGTGCCGGCCAGCGAGGAGCCGGGGGAGGTGCTGGCCTGGACCGTCACCGTTGCCGGCGTCGTCCAGGTCGCCATCGTGGTGGTCGCCTGCCGCACCATGGGCATGAGCTTGCGGCCCAGCCTGCCGCGTCTGTCGCCCGGCGTGCGGCGCATCTTCAAGCTGATGGGGCCCGGCGTGCTCTCCGCCGGGGTGCTGCAGATCAACATCCTGGTCGGCACCATGATCGCCTCGCTGCAGGCCGGCGCCGTCTCCTGGCTCTACTACGCCGACCGGGTCTATCAGCTGCCGCTGGGTCTGATCGGCATCGCCATCGGCGTGGTGCTGCTGCCCGACCTCACCCGCAAGCTGCGCGGCGGCGACAGCGAGCAGGCGCTTCACAGCCTGAACCGCGGGGTCGAGATGGCGCTGCTGCTGACCCTGCCGGCCACGGCGGCGCTGTTGGTCATCCCGGTACCCATCGCCGAGGTGCTGTTCCAGCGCGGTGCCTTCACCGCCGCCGACAGTCAGGCGACGGCGCAGGCACTCTTCGCCTTCGCTCTCGGCCTGCCGGCCTATGTGCTGGTCAAGGTGCTGCAACCCGCCTTCTACGCGCGGGAGAACACCGTCACCCCCTTCCACTTCGCCGCCATCGCGGTGGCCGCCAACGTCGTGCTGAGCCTTGCGCTGTTCTACTGGATCGGCTTCGTCGGCATCGCCCTGGCCACCGCCGCCGCCGCTTGGCTGCAAACCCTGCTGCTCGCCGTCCGGCTGCTGCGCGACGGCAGCGCGCGGCCCGACGGCGCCTTGCTGCGCCGGCTGCCGCGCAGCCTCTTGGCCTCGGCCGTGATGGCGGCGCTGCTCTGGGGCCTGCACCAGGCACTCCAGCCCTGGCTCGCAGCCGGCGAGGGACCGGCGCTCCTGGCGCTCGCCATTTTGGTGGGGGCGGGCCTCGCCGTCTTTGGCCTCAGCGCGCTGCTGTTCCGGGCCATCACCCTGGGCGAGGTCCGGGCGCTGCTCCGCCGCCGCAAGCCCGCCGCTTGATTTGGGCGGCTTGATTAAGACGGTCCCGCACGGCAATAACCCGAGCAACCCTTTCGGGCTTATCCTTTCAACGCCTCAGCTTCCGTGAGCCCGCGACATGTCCCGCGTCTTCTCCGGCGTGCAACCGACCGGCAATCTCCATCTCGGCAACTACCTCGGCGCCATCCGCCACTTCGTGCCCCTGCAGGATAGCCACGACTGCATCTACTGCGTCGTCGATCTGCACGCCATCACCCAGTGGCAGGACCCGGCCGAGCTGCGCGCCAACACCCGGGAGGTCACCGCCGCCTACCTCGCCGCCGGCATCGATCCCAAGCGCGCGATCATCTTCAACCAGAGCCAGGTGCCCGAGCATTCGGAGCTGGCCTGGATCTTCAATTGCGTCGCGCGTCTCGGCTGGCTCAACCGCATGACCCAGTTCAAGGACAAGGCCGGCAAGGACCGGGAGAAGGCGAGCGCCGGGCTCTACGTCTATCCCAACCTGATGGCGGCCGACATCCTGGTCTACAAGGCGACGCACGTGCCCGTGGGCGAGGACCAGAAGCAGCACCTGGAGCTGACCCGCGACATCGCCCAGAAGTTCAACCACGACTTCGGCGTCGAGTTCTTTCCGCTGATCGAGCCCTTGATCATGGGCGACGCCACCCGGGTGATGTCCTTGCGCGACGGGGCCAAGAAGATGAGCAAGTCCGACCCCTCGGACATGAGCCGCATCACCATGACCGACGACGACGACGCGCTGGCCAAGAAGATCCGCAAGGCCAAGACCGACCCGGAGCCGCTGCCCGGGCCCGAGGTCTTGGATGCGGCCGGCAAGGTCGCCGACGAGGCGCGCAAGGCGCGGCCCGAAGCCTACAACCTGCTCGGCATCTACGGCGCCCTGGCCGAGAAGGAGCTCAGCACGGTGCTGACCGAGATGGAGGGCCAGCCTTTCTCCAGCTTCAAGCAGCAGCTCGCCGATCTCGCCATCGCCACCCTGGGCCCGATCGGCGGCGAGATGAAGCGCCTGATGGCCGACCCCGGCGCGGTCGATGCCGTGCTGCGCGACGGGGCGGAACGGGCGCGCGAGCGCGCCGGGCCGATCCTGAAAGAGTGCCAGGACATCGTCGGCTTCCTGCGGCCGTAGAACCCTTCCGTATTGATCGGAAGCGCGTCGAACCTCGTCGACTGCCACCCACCCACCCGGTGGCGCAGCACCTTCTGTTGTCATGCTTGGGCGAGGCCCACTGGGCCGTTAGGCCCGGGGCCGAGTTCCGCCTGTGGGCCGAAGCCTTGGCGAAGGCCTAAGCATCCACTCATCAGCCTGCGCCAAGCCTATCCGTGGACCCTCGGAACTCGCCACTACGTGGCTCGCCCAAGGGTGACATCCCTGGATAGATGGCCGGCAGCGAGAGAAAATCACGACCGACTTTCGCGCCACACAGCGACATTTTTTTGCTGCGGTGCGCAATGCGTTAATTGGCTTTGAAAGCAAAAGGGTATAAGCTGACGTTGACGACGTTTGGATAGCCGCTTGCTCCAGGTCGTCCCGGGGGCAGCTCGTCCACTTCATCGCAGTGTTCGAAGACACCCTCGCGCGCGCCCTGCTTCACGATAAGGCCATGGTGATCGGGAGGGACGTGAGCCTCTAACCTGGTCCTGATGCAGATTTACCTTCCGATCGCCGAGCTTTCCGTCAACGTTTTCCTGTTGCTCGGCTTGGGAGGATTGATCGGCTTTCTCTCCGGCCTGTTCGGCGTCGGCGGCGGCTTCCTGATGACGCCGATGCTGATTTTCATCGGCATCCCCCCGGCCATCGCCGTGGCGACGCAGGCGAACCAGGTGATCGCCTCCTCCATCTCCGGCGTGCTGGCGCATTTCCGCCGCGGCAACGTCGATATCAAGATGGGCCTGGTGCTGCTGGCCGGCGGCTTCGTCGGCTCGACCGTCGGCGTTGCGCTGTTCACCCTGCTGCGCGGGCTTGGCCAGATCGACCTGGTCATCAGCCTGTCCTACGTCATCCTCTTGAGCACCATCGGCGTCATGCTGCTGTTCGAGGGCACCCGCGCCCTGCTGCGCCGCCGCCGCAACGTGCAGCGGCGCAAGCTGCATCAGCATCACTGGGCCCACGGCCTGCCGCTCAAGATGCGCTTCCGCAAGTCGCGGCTCTACATCTCCGCGCTGCTGCCGCTCGGCTGCGGCTTCGTCGTCGGCGTGTTGAGCGCCATCATGGGCGTGGGCGGCGGCTTCATCATCGTGCCGCTGATGATCTATCTGCTCGGCATGCCGACCACGGTGGTCATCGGCACCTCGCTGTTCCAGATCATCTTCGTCTCGGCCAACGTCACCTTCCTGCAGGCGACCCAGAACCAGACGGTGGACATCGCGCTGGCGCTGATGCTGATCGCCGGCGGCGTGGTGGGGGCGCAGTACGGCGGGCGCTATGCCTCGCGCCTGCCGGGCGACTCGCTGCGCATCCTGCTCGGCGCCCTGATCATGGGCCTCGGTATCAAGCTGCTCTATGACCTGGTGAGCACGCCCGACGACCTCTATTCCCTGGGGGCGACCCTGTGAGCCGCCTGGGCACGCCTCTCCGCCTGCTGCTGCTGCTTTGCGCGCTGCTGCTCTGCGCCACGGCACCGCTCGGCCAGGCCCGGGCGCAGCTCACCACCGACCTTTCCAACCACGTGGTCGCCATCACCACGGGCTTCGCCGGCTCCAGCGTGCTGATCTTCGGCACCGGCGCCGAGCCGAACGACGACATCGTCATCGTGGTGCGCGGGCCGGAAAAGAACCAGGTCGTCCTGCGCAAGAGCAACGTCGCCGGCATCTGGATGAACACCGCCCGCATCACCATCGAAAACGTGCCGAGCTTCTATGCCCTGGCCAGCACGCGGCCACTCCACGAGATCGCCGACGAGGCGGTGCTGCAGCGACACAGGATCGGCGTCGACCAGATCCGCGACCCCAAACTGCGCCTCAAAGCCTCCGAGAACCTGGCGCGGGAGTGGGAGGAGGCCTTCGTCCGCCGCAAGCAGGCGCAGGGCACCTATAGCGAGTCCTACTATCTCATCCAGCGGCGCAGCGCGGCGCTGTTCCGCGCCGAGATCCCCATCCCGCCCAATGTGCCGGTCGGGCCCTATCACGTCGAAACCTACGTCTTCCGCGATGGGCGTATCGCCGAAGCCCAGTCGCAGCCGCTGTTCATCCAGAAAGTCGACCTGGAGGCGGAGGTCTACGACTTCGCCCACACCCAAGCCGGCATCTACGGCCTGCTTGCCGTGGTCATGGCGGCGCTGGCCGGTTGGCTGGGGCATCTCATTTTCAAGCGTGACTAGTCGGCCGCCTTGCGCCAACAATGCACGCCATGAACGAGGGAAATAGCGAGGTACCCACGGAAGAGGCCGCAGCGGCGGACGCCCACCGCCAGCGCATCTTCCTGGTCGTCGTCGACGACAGCCCCGAGATGGACGTCGCCCTGCGCTTTGCCTGCCTGCGCGCGCGGCACACCGGCGGTCGGGTGGCCCTGCTCTACGTCCTCGAGCCCTCCGAATACCAGAACTGGCTGAGGGTCGGGGACCTGATGCGGGACGAGGCGCGGACCGCCGCCGAGCAGCTCTTGCAAAGGCTGGCCCGCCAGGTGAACGAGATCGCCGGTTCCATGCCGGTGCTCTATCTGCGCGAAGGCCCGCAGCGCGACGAGCTTTTCGATTTGATCGAGGAAGAGCCCTCGATCTCCATCCTGGTGCTCGGCGCCAGCGCGGAAAAGGGCGGTCCCGGCCCGCTGGTCCAGGCCCTGACCGGCAAGTTCATCGGCCGGCTGCGCATCCCCATCACCATCGTGCCCGGCAGCCTGACCGAGGATGATGTGGATTCCCTGAGCTGATCGTCTGGTATCGAGAAGGCGCCCTATCTTCTGTTGTCATGCTTGGGCGAGGCCCACAGGGCCGTAAGGCCCTGGGCCGAGTTCCGAGCATCCACTCATCGGCCCGCACGAACGTCCACCGTGGATCCTCGGAACTCGCTGCTCAGGCTCTATGAGCCTTCACAGCTCGCCCAAGGATGACAGCTTGAGCGAAACGGCTGGCGCCACAGCTCTGCCTTGATCTTGTGTGGGGCGCCCCATACATCGGAGTCACTAGCGCGACAAAGCAAACGACACGGTGCGGCAGCATGTTCATTCAGACCGAGCAGACCCCCAACCCTGCGACGCTCAAGTTCCTTCCAGGCCAGACGGTGCTGGAGCAAGGCACGGCCAGCTTCGCCAGCGAGGAAGAAGCCACCCGCTCGCCGCTCGCCGAACGGCTGTTTCAGGTCGAAGGCGTGTCCGGCGTGTTCTTCGGCCATGACTTCATCTCGGTCAGCAAGGACGACGAGAAGGAGTGGTACCTGCTGAAGCCGGCGGTGCTCGGCGTGATCATGGAGCATTTCGTTGCCAAGCGGCCCCTGTTGAACGACGAGGGCGACGGCGCGGACGCCGAGGAGACGGGCGAAGACAGCGAGATCGTCGGACAGATCAAGGAGCTGCTGGACACCCGCGTACGCCCTGCCGTGGCGCAGGACGGCGGCGATATCATGTTCAAGGGCTTCGAGCGCGGCGTCGTCTATCTGCACATGCAGGGTGCCTGCTCCGGCTGCCCCAGCTCGACCATGACCCTGAAAATGGGTATCGAAAACATGCTCCGTCACTACATTCCCGAAGTGACGGAAGTGCGCGCGATCGACTAAGCGGTCGCGTCACGCCGCACAACAACAGGCTCAGGTCGGATTGCGGTCGGCGCGGCCAGCTTGCGGCTGCGTGCCCTCCGGGCCTTACTTTTCAAGGCGCTGTCCATCGAGGGGGTCCCGTGACAGAAATCGTGAACGACAAGGCGCTCGACGTCCTGTTCCGCCAGGCGCGCAGCCATACCGCTTGGCAGAACAAGCCGATCAGCGAGGTGACACTGCAAGCGCTTTGGGATCTGGCGAAAATGGGACCGACCAGCGCCAACTGCTCGCCGATGCGGGTGGTCTTCGTGGAATCCCAGGAAGCCAAGGAGAAGCTCAAGCCGCACCTGATGCCGGGCAACGTCGAACAGACCATGGCCGCCCCGGTCTGCGCCATCCTGGCCAACGATGCGGAATTCTACGAGCACCTGCCGCGCCTCTTTCCGCATAGCGATGCCCGCGCCTGGTTTGCCGGCGAGGAAAAGAAGGCGCATGCGGAGGCGACGGCCCTTCGCAACGGCAGCCTGCAGGGCGCCTATTTCATGCTGGCCGCGCGCGCGCTCGGCCTGGACTGCGGGCCCATGTCCGGCTTCGACAACGCCGGGGTCGACCGGGACTTCTTCGCCGGCACCACGCTGCGCTCGAACTTCCTCTGCAATCTCGGCTACGGCGACCCGGAGTCGCTCTATCCGCGCGGCCCGCGTCTGGACTTCGACGAGGCGTGCCAAATCCTCTAGTAGCCAAGCCCGTCTGCCTGCTGGCCCTCGACGCCAGCAGCGGCGCCTGTTCGGCAGCCGTTTGGCGTGAAGGCACCGTGCTGGCCGAGCGCAGCAGGACGATGCAGCGCGGCCAAGCCGAACAGATCGTGCCCATGGCCTCAGCCGTGATGGCCGAGGCCGGCATCGCCTTCGCGGCGCTCGATGCCGTCGCCGCGACGCGCGGCCCCGGCAGCTTTACCGGCGTGCGCATCGGTCTGGCCGCGGCGCGGGGCCTCGCCCTGGCCTGCGGCAAGCCGGCGATCGGCGTCACCGCCTTCGAGGTCTATGCGGCGCTCTTGGCCGCGGAAGGTAACGGGGAACCCGGTCTGGTGGTCATCGAGTCCGGCCGCGCCGAAGTCTTTGCGCAAGCCTTTGATAGAGACGGCCGCGCCCTCACAGAGGCCGCTTGCCTGCTGCCGAACGACCTGGCCGCGGGGCTGCCGCAGGGTGACTGGCTGCTCGCCGGCACCGCGGCCGACCGCATCATTCCAGCCCTGGCGGAGGCCGGGCACCAGAGCGTGGCCAGCCGGGCCTGCAGGCCTCTCGCCGCCGCCGAGGTCGCCCGTCTTGCCGCCGAAAAGCCTCTGCCCGAGGCCGGCACGCCGCCGCCGGCGCCGCTTTATCTGCGCCCAGCCGACGTCAGCCTGCCCTCCAAGGCGCTGCTCAAGGGCGCACGGGCGCAGCCGTGACGCCGTCGCCTTGTATCATTCGGAGCCATGACGCCGAGCGCCTGGCCAGGCTGCACCGCCACTGCTTCGCCGAAGAGGCCTGGGACGCGGAGGCCTTCGCGGCGTTGCTCGGCATGCCGGGATGCCGGGGCTGGCTGACGGCCGAGGACGAGGGGCAGGACAGCCCGCTCACCGCGCTGCTGCTGGCGCGCCAGGCCGCCGACGAAGCAGAGGTGCTGACGCTGTGCGTCGCCCCGACGCACCGCCGCCAGGCACTCGCCAAGCAGTTGGTGCGCCGGCTGATCGAGACCCTGGCGCGGCAGGGTGTCGTGGCGCTCCACTTGGAAGTCGCCGTCGACAACCGCGCGGCCCGCGCGCTTTACCGTGGATTTGGCTTCGTCGAGATCGGCCGCCGCCCAAACTATTACAAAGCGGTGACTCAGACCGCGCCTGTCGATGCCTGTATGCTGCGCCTTGAGTTATGTGGTTAGTCTGCGACAACTGGTCGACTCCAAAAGCCACCATGCAATCGTTTTCCGTTACTCTTAGGAACTTCTGTATTCCAGTGAGATAAATATGATTTCGAGCAAGAAAGAACTTGATCACGGCAAGCGAAGACATTATAGAAGGCGGCGAAACGGGTATATAGGGTCCGAAATGTCTGAAGAAAACCAGTCGAACGAGTTGCTATCACTGACGACGAACATCGTCTCAGCCCATGTTTCCAACAATCCGATCGCGCCCGGTGATTTACCGACGCTGATCCGCAACGTATATGAGACCTTGTCTTCTGTTGGGCAAGAAGAAGCCCGCGAACCAGACCTCCCGGAGCCGGCAGTTCCGATTAAGAAATCGGTCACACCCAACTACATTGTTTGTCTTGAGGACGGCAAAAAGCTGAAAATGCTGAAGCGCCATCTGAAAACCGCATACAACATGAGCCCGGAGGAGTACCGGGAGAAGTGGGGCCTGGCGAAAGACTATCCCATGGTCGCCCCGAACTATGCGAAGCAGCGCAGCCAGCTGGCCAAGGAGATCGGCCTCGGCACGCGCTCGCGCAAAAGCTGAGGTGCCTCAAACGCCGTCAGAAGCCGCGCGCGGCCGACGGCGGCACCACCGGGTTTTCTGCGAAGGGCGTCTGATAAAAGGCGCCCTTCGGCGTTGCCAGGACACCACATCCTGTGGCTTTCTTAATGGCAGGCGCCACAGCAGCCCAGATACAAGAACATGCCTGATCGTATCGAGAAACTCTGCCTCTCCAAAGGCCTGAAAATGACCGAGCAGCGGCGGGTCATCGCCCGTGTGCTGTCCGAAGCAACGGACCACCCCGACGTCGAGCAGCTTTACCAACGCGCCTCCAAGATCGACTCCCGCATTTCCATCGCCACCGTCTATCGCACGGTCAAGCTGTTGGAAGAGGCCAGCATTTTGGAGCGACACGACTTCGGCGACGGCCGTGCGCGCTATGAAGAAGCGCCCGAGGAGCATCACGACCACCTGATCGACGCCAATTCGGGCGAGGTGATCGAGTTCTTCAACGAAGAGATCGAGCAGCTGCAGCGGAAGATCGCTAAAGAGCTCGGCTACAAGTTGGTCGATCATCGACTTGAACTTTACGGCGTGAAGCTCAAAGCTGGAGAGAAGTGAGGCGCACACGGCGGCCGCGGTCTTCAGCCGCCGACAGGATGCGCCCGAAAAGACTCGCCCCGAAAAGACGAGCTGGGCGAGCCACAGCGGAAGGGACCCGCCGCGGACGATAATGTCCAACGAACTCAAGCACGACGCCGAGCCTGCGACGCCGAACCAACGGCCGGTCGACACGCAGCTGCGTGGCCTCTGGCTCCGCCTGGCAGAGACGCCGGAGGAGATCGAGGCCTCCCAGGCGCTGCGGTACGAGGTCTTCTGCGAGGAGATGTCGGCGCAACCGAGCGCCGAGATGCGCGCCGTGCGCCGGGAGTTCGACGCCTTCGACCCTTTCTGCGACCACCTGCTGATGTTCGACAGCAGCAAGCCCGCCGCCGGCCTTCCGGGGGAGGTCGTCGCCACCTACCGCTTCATGCGGCGGCCGCAGGCAGCCCGCATGGGCCGCTTCTATACCTCGACGGAATACGACATCGGCCCGCTGGTGGCCTATCCCGGCGAGATCATGGAGCTTGGCCGCTCCTGCGTCGCCCGGGACTATCGTCGCGGCGTCATTATGCAGCTCCTTTGGGCCGGCATCGCCCAATACGTCTTCCACTTCGACGTGGCGCTGATGTTGGGCTGTGCCAGTCTGCCGGGCACCGATCCCGACGCCCTGGCCCTGCCGCTGACCTACCTGCACCGCGCGCACCTGGCACCGCCGGAGCTGCGTGCCACGGCCCTACCGGAGCGCTTTGTCGACATGGAGCGGCTGGGCGGCCAGGAGATCGACCAGAAAGCCGCGCTGGCCGAGCTGCCGCCCTTGCTCAAGGGCTATCTCAGGCTGGGCGGCTTCGTCGGCGACGGGGCGGTGGTCGATCACGAGTTCGGCACCACCGATGTCTGTGTCGTGGTCAAGACCGACCTGGTCACCGACAAGTACTACCGGCACTACGCCCGCAGCGGTCAGGCCCAGCCGGATGCGGCATCGGACGGCGCCTCGGGCGCCGAGGCGCAGACGGCCGAGAGCGGGCGGTAGAGGACCCGGCGGCGATGCTCGGCTCACCCTTCCTGGCGGCGAAGAGAGCGTTCTTGTACGTTCTCCTGACCGTCGTCAGCGCGTTCCTGCAGGCCGTCTTGCGCTGGATAGGCGGGCGGGCACAAATGCAGTTTCCCCGCTGGTATCACAAGAAGGTGCTGCAATGCCTTGGCGTCACGGTCGACATCAAAGGCCGTAAATCGACGGTCAGGCCAACACTCTTCGTCAGCAACCACATCTCCTATCTCGACATCCCGGTGCTTGGCAGCCAGATTCCCGGCTGTTTCGTCGCCAAGGCCGAGATCGCCGACTGGCCGGTCTTCGGCATGCTCGCCAAGCTGCAGAACTCGATCTTCGTCGACCGCCGGGCGAGCCGGGCGGCCGAGCAACGCGACGAGATCAACCGCTACCTGGACCGGGGCGACCCCCTGATCATCTTCGCCGAGGGCACCAGCGGTGACGGCAACCGCGTGCTGCCCTTCAAATCCTCGCTGCTGAGCGTCGCGGAGCGGCGCCCCGGCGGCCAGCCGCTGACGGTGCAGCCGGTCTCCATCTGCTATCGCCTGCTGGACGACGTTCCCATGGGGCGCTATCTGCGCCCCTACTTCGCATGGTTCGGCGATATGGAGCTGGCCAGCCATGTCTGGGAAGCCATCGGGCTCGGCAGGGTGACCGTAGAGGTCATCTTCCACGCGCCGGTGACGATCGAAGAGCTCGGCGGCCGCAAGCAGCTGGCCCGCTATTGCCAGGAGCGGGTCGCCGAAGGGGTCGCGTCAGGCTTGACCGGACAGTCGCTGGCCATTGAGAAGACACCGCAGAGCCTAAACAAAGAGGCGGCATGAGTCCCGCTGTCACAATTTCCTATGTATAAACGTAGACCAACAGAGCTGTAGGAGCCTGCCGGTATTGTCTCACCTGACCTTGCAAGACCGCCCTTCCGCCAGCGCTGAGCGCGCGCCAGAAAACGCCGCTCCCGGCGGCGCCGCCAAGGGGCTCTTCATCAAGACCTACGGCTGCCAGATGAACGTCTACGATTCGGAGCGGATGCACGACCTGCTGAAGCCGCTGGGCTTCGCCCTCTGCCCCGAGCCCGAGCAGGCCGATCTGGTCATCCTCAACACCTGCCATATCCGAGAGAAGGCGAGCGAGAAGGTCTTTTCCGAGCTTGGCCGGCTCAACCGTATGGACGACCGGCGCACCGCGGCCGGCGGCCCACGCCTCTTGGCCGTCGCCGGCTGCGTCGCCCAGGCCGAAGGCGGCGAGATCCTGCGCCGCGCGCCGCAGGTGGATCTGGTGTTCGGGCCGCAGACCTATCACCGCCTGCCCGAGCTGGTGGCCCGGGCCCTGGGCGGCGAGCGCGGCCTGGTCGAGGTCGACTTCCCGGCCGAATCCAAGTTCGACAGCTTGCCGCAAGAGGGCTTGGAGCGCGGCCCGGCCGCCTTCCTCAGCGTGCAGGAGGGCTGCGACAAGTTCTGCACCTTCTGCGTGGTGCCCTATACCCGCGGCGCCGAGTTCTCCCGGCCGGTGACAGAGATCGCCCGCGAGGCGCGCCAGCTGGTCGCCGCCGGAGCGGTCGAGCTCACGCTTCTAGGCCAGAACGTCAACGCCTATCACGGCGCCGGCCCCGACAGCCGCGACTGGGGCCTCGGCCGGCTGCTGCGCGTGCTCGCCGAGATCGAGGGGCTGGCGCGTCTGCGCTACACCACCTCCCACCCCATCGACGTGGACGAGGAGCTGATCGCGGCACACCGCGACCTGCCGCAACTCATGCCCTTCCTGCACCTGCCGGTGCAGTCGGGCTCGGACCGGGTGCTCTCGGCCATGAACCGCAAGCACGACGCCGCGCTCTACTACCGGGTGGTCGAGCAGCTGCGCGCGGCGCGGCCGGACCTGGCGCTCTCCTCCGACTTCATCGTCGGCTTTCCCGGCGAAAGCGATACGGACTTCGCCGCCACTCTGCGTCTGGTGACCGACATCGGCTTCGCCCAGGCCTATTCCTTCAAATACTCGCCACGCCCCGGCACGCCGGCGGCCGGCGAGGCACAGCTGCCCGAGGACCTCAAGGCCGAGCGTCTGGCCATGCTGCAGGAGCTGCTGAACGCCCAGCAACTGGCCTTCAACCAAGCCAGCGTCGGCAGCCGGCAAGCGGTGCTGTTCGAGAAACAGGGCAAGTTTCCGGGACAACTGGTGGGTCGCAGCCCCTATATGCAGGCAGTCGCGGTGGAAGCACCCGAGCGGCTGATCGGCCATATCCTGCCTGTGCAGGTGACGACAGCGCAGCCGAACTCCCTGCGCGGCGAGATGGTGGCTGGCGAAATGGTGACTGGCGAGAGCGCGCTCTCGGCAACGCCAAGGCAGGAAGGGCTGGCGTGACGAAGCCCGTGGAGACAAGGCCCGTGGAAGCGCCGCTGATACTCCGGTTCGACGACAACCGCCTGCTCGCCGCCCTCTACGGCGAGCACGATCAGAATCTGCTGCGGCTGGAGCAGCATCTCGGCGTCACCCTCAGCTCCCGCGGCAACCAGATCGCCATCGCCGGCGCGCCCGACCGGATGCAGGTGGCGGAACGGGTGCTGCAGGCGCTCTACCGCTGCCTCGAGCAGGGCCGCGACGTGGGCGATGCCGAGGTGGACGATGCCGTGCGCCTCATCCAGGAGAGCGAGGAGGGGCTGGAAGGCGTCTCGGCGCTGCACAACGACGACCTGGTGCTGCGCACCAAGAAGCGGCACGTCGCGCCACGCTCCCCGCGCCAAGCCCACTTCATCAAGGCCATGCAGCGCAACGAGCTGGTCTTCGGCATCGGTCCGGCGGGCACCGGCAAGACCTATCTGGCGGTGGCCAGCGCCGTCACCGCCATGATGAGCGGCCAGGTCGACCGCATCATCCTCTCCCGCCCCGCCGTCGAGGCCGGCGAGCGCCTGGGCTTCCTGCCCGGCGACATGAAGGACAAGGTCGACCCCTACCTGCGGCCGCTCTATGACGCGCTCCACGACATGCTGCCGGCCGAGCAGGTGACCAAGCGCCTGGAGACCGGTGAGATCGAGATCGCGCCGCTGGCCTTCATGCGTGGGCGCACCTTGAGCAACGCCTTCATCATCCTGGACGAGGCGCAAAACACCACGCCGGTGCAGATGAAGATGGCGCTGACCCGCCTGGGCGAGAACAGCCGCATGGCGGTGACCGGCGACCTGACCCAGGTCGACCTGCCGCGCGGCACCCCCTCGGGGCTGCGCAACGCGACCGATCTCTTGGCCGGCCTCCCGGGCATCAGCTTCGTGCAGTTCACCGAAGGCGACGTGGTGCGCCACCCTCTGGTCACCCGCATCGTCCGCGCCTACGACCGGCAAGAGCGCGAGGAACGGGAAGCGGACCTCTTCGAAAGACGATGACCGAACAACCCCGAAGTCCCGCCTACCCGAACGCCAGCCCCGACGCCCATGGGGACGCGGAGCTGGCAGTCCAGCAGCAGACCCCAAGCTGGGATGTCCTGCAGCCGGATTTCGAGCACCGCTTCCGCCGCCTGGCGGCCGAGGCGCTGAAGGACAGGCCGAAGGCCGGCGAAATCACGCTCATTCTTGCCGACGACGCCCTGCAGCAAACGCTCAACCGGCAATACCGCGGCATCGACAAGAGCACCAACGTGCTGGCCTTCGCCGATCTCGACGAGACCGGCGGGGAACGGTCCGGCGAGCCCGCCATCCTTGGCGACGTCGTCCTGGCCTTCGAGACCTGCGCGCGGGAGGCCGAGGCACAGGGCAAGCGGCTGGAGGACCACGCGCTGCATCTGGCGCTCCACGGTCTGCTGCACCTGCTCGGCTACGACCATGACACGGCAGACGAGGCAGAGGCCATGGAGACCGTCGAGCGGCACCTGCTCGCCAAGCTCGGCATCGCAGATCCCTATGCCGAGGTATCGGACCCGCCGGCCGCTTTACGCCCCGAGGCGCCCTTGGGGGGTCGCGTCGATGGCTGACGCCGCCGCCAGCAACGGCGCCCGCCGGGGCCTCCTGAGCAAGCTCTTCAAGCGCCGCAACGGCGACCAGCAGCTGCGCGAGCAGATCGAAGAGATCATCGAAGAGATCGGCGAGATCGAGGCCGACGCCGGCGGACCCATCGGGGCGCACGAGCGGCTGCTGCTGGGCAATATCCTGAGGCTGCGCAACGTCTCCGCCTACGACATCATGCTGCCGCGCGCCGACATCGTCGCCGTCGAGGTCGAGACCACCATCGAGGCGGTGCTCGACATCATGGCCAAGGAAGGCCACTCGCGCCTGCCGGTCTATCGCGAGACCCTGGATGACGTGGTCGGCCTGGTGCACATCAAGGACCTGCTCGCTTATCGCCAAGAGCCCGAGCAATTCATCCTGGCCGACGTCGTACGCCCTCTGCAGGTCGTCGCGCCGTCCATGCGTGCGCTCGACCTTCTGTTGGAGATGCGCCTGAAGCGCGCGCACATGGTCCTGGTGGTGGACGAGTATGGCGGCATCGACGGACTGATCACCATCGAGGACCTGGTCGAGGAGATCGTCGGCGAGATCGAGGACGAGCACGACGTGGTCTCAACGCCGCTGCTCCGGCTGGCCGGCGACGGCACGGCCATCGCCGACGCCCGCGTCGATATCGAGGATTTTGAAGCCGAGGCCGGCACGCTGCTGTCGGAAGAGGAGCGGGAGGAGGACATCGACACCCTGGGCGGGTTGGTCACCTATCTGCTGGACCGCGTGCCCAGCCGCGGCGAGCTGGTCACCCATCCCCATTCCGGGGTCGTCTTCGAGGTGCTGCAGGCCGACCCGCGACGGGTCAAACGCCTGCGCATCCGGAACCTGCCGGCCACGGAACAGCCCGCCGGGGGACCGTCCGCCGAGGGAAAGTCCGCCGGGGGAAAGTCCGAGGACACATGAGCGAAGCCGCGAGCCAGGCCGGCGCCGGCACGCTTTCGACCGCCTTGCTGCAGGCTGCCACCTGGCACCGCGCGATCGCCGGACGCCGGCGCTATGCCTTGGCCGCGGGGCTCGGTCTCTTGGCCGCCCTGGCTCTGCCGCCACTACACGTCCTGCCGGTCCTGCTGATCGTCTTCCCCGGCTTGGTCTGGCTGCTCGACGGCGCCACCAGCACGCGCCAGGCCTTCATGCTCGCCTGGTCCTTCGCCATCGGCTACTTCGCCGCCGGGCTCTACTGGGTCGGCATCGCCATGACCGTCGACTTCGCCCGTTTCGGCTGGTTCATTCCCTTTTCTACTCTCGGCCTCTCCATCGGCCTCGGCCTCTTCCCGGCGCTGACCATCGCCGCAGCCTGGCGGCTCGGCTGGCACGGGCCGGCGCGGATCCCCCTGCTGGCGGCCGCCTGGGTGTTGGCCGAGCTTCTGCGCGGCTTTGTGCTGACCGGCTTTCCCTGGAACCTGCTCGGCACCGTATGGGCCTTCCATCCCCTGCCGCAGCAGCTTGCCGCGGTCACCGGCGTCTGGGGATTGAGCGTCATCACCCTGCTGGCTGCGGCTGCACCGGCCCTTTTGGCAGATCGCGGCAGCGCCTCGGCCGGGCGCCGGAGCGCTCTCTGGGTGATTGGCATCGCCTATGGACTGCTGGCCCTGATGCTGGCCTTCGGCGCCCTGCGCCTGGTCAGCGCGCCCGCGCCGACGACCGAGGGGGACGGCCCCCGCCTGCGGGTGGTACAGGCCAGCATTCCCCAGGCAGAGAAGTGGGTCGGCGCGCTGCGCCCCGTCCACGTAGAAAGGCAGATTGCGCTTTCCCAGCGGCCGGGTTTCACGGACATCGATCTGGTGATCTGGCCGGAGACCGCCGTGCCCTACTATCTGAACCGGGAGCCTGCCGTACGCCAACGCCTCGCGGCAGCTGCGCCGCCGAACGGATTTCTCCTAACAGGCAGCATCGAGTTGGAACGCACGGCAGACAGCACCGATGTCTACAACGCGCTCTTCGCCCTCGATCCCGTGGGCAACATCGTCGCCAGCTACCGCAAGTTCCACCTGGTGCCCTTCGGCGAGTACGTGCCCTTCCGCGATGTGCTGCCGATGGACAAGATCACCGCCGGCAAACAGGATTTCACCCCCGGCCCTGGCCTGACCTCCTCCCTGACCATCGGGACGCTGCCGGCCGCCTCGGCCCTGATCTGCTACGAGATCATCTTCTCGGGGCGGGTCACGGCGGCCGGCGAGCCGCGCCCCGGCTGGCTGCTCAACCTGACCAACGATGCCTGGTTCGGCCACTCCAGTGGGCCCTATCAGCATTTCGCGAGTGCCAAGCTGCGCAGCATCGAGGAGGGCCTGCCCCTGGTCCGCGCGGCGAACAACGGCATCTCCGCCGTGGTCGACGGCTATGGCCGGGTGCTCGGTCGCCTGGGGCTCGACGCGGTGGACACACTGGATGTGAACCTGCCGCCCAGCCTGGCGCCGACACCGTACGCGGTCATCGGCCGCTGGGCGGTCGCCATCCTGCTGGCTCTTTTAGTGCTCTGGCATCTGGTTTTGAGGTCAAAACCGGAACGTTCGTGCGGTTGAACAGGCCGCAGCGAAGCCATGCAAGTCATGCGGGTCTGATATCGCAACCAAAGACCGTTCAAATTAGCCGCTAAAACGACTTTCTTCTTGTAGGGACACTTTGCAGCCTCTTACGATTGCGCCGGCTGTAGTTCGCAGGTCCAGAAAACGAATAAACGGAATGGTAGTGGGATGGCGCGCAAGGTAGCGGGGCAACGGGGCAGTGGTGTGCCCAATCCGGTAGACGTACACGTGGGCGCGCGCATGCGCCAAAGACGCACGCTACTGGGTATGAGTCAGGAAAAACTGGCCGAAACGCTCGGCATCACCTTCCAGCAGGTGCAGAAGTACGAGCGCGGCGTCAACCGCATCAGCGCCAGCCGTCTCTATGACCTCTGCAGCATCCTGGGTTGCGATGCCAACTACTTCTTCGAGGACATGGCGAACGAGGTGGCCGCCCGCTCGCCGAAAGGTTTGCGCGGGCTCTCCGAAGCGCAGGCCGCCTTCGAGGTCGAAAGAGACCCCATGGCACGACGAGAAACGCTCGAACTGGTGCGCGCCTACTATCAGATCGGCCAGCAGCCGGTGCGCCGGCGCATCGCCGATTTGGTGAAGAGCATCGCCGGCGACGAGCGCGAGTGACGGCTTGCTGTGGCCGCCCTGTGGCCGCGACCGGTGCACTTTCGCGAATCGCTTGAACGTTGCGCTCGGCCTCGTCACATTACCGCGCGTTTCACACAGCCGGGACGCAGAGCGCTTGAGGCGCCGTCCGGCCGGCTTGCCACATCAGAGGGAATTCAGACGTGCGCCGCGGCAGCTATCTCTTCACCAGCGAATCCGTTTCCGAGGGCCACCCGGACAAGGTCTGCGACCGTGTCTCCGATGCCATCCTCGACGCCTTCCTGACCCAGCAGTCGGACTCGCGCGTCGCCGTCGAAACCCTGGCGACGACGAACCGCATCGTCATGGCCGGCGAGGTGCGCGGGCCTGAGTCCCTGACCAAGGAGTTGATGGAGGAGGTCGCCCGCGCGGCGGTCAAGGACATCGGCTATGAGCAGGATGGCTTCCATTGGCGCGACATGGCGGTCGAGAACTATGTCCACGAGCAGTCGGCGGACATCGCCGTCGGCGTCGATGCCAAGGGCAACAAGGACGAAGGCGCCGGCGACCAGGGCATCATGTTCGGCTACGCCTGCAACGAGACCGACGTCCACATGCCGGCGCCGATCTATCTGGCCCACGCCATCCTGAAGTCCCTCGCCGAGGCGCGCCACTCCGGCGCCGAGCCGCACCTGGGCCCCGACGCCAAGAGCCAGGTGACCCTGGAGTACCAGGACAGCAAGCCGGTGCGCGCCACCTCGATCGTGGTCTCGACCCAGCACGACGGCGCGATCGACCAGGACGAGGTGCGGGAGATCGTGCGCCCCCATGTGGTCAACGTGCTGCCCGAGGGCTGGATGTGCCCGGAAGACGCTTTCTACGTCAATCCGACCGGCCGCTTCGTGACCGGCGGCCCGGATGGCGACGCCGGTCTGACCGGCCGCAAGATCATCGTCGACACCTACGGCGGAGCAGCCCCCCACGGTGGCGGCGCCTTCTCCGGCAAGGACCCGACCAAGGTGGACCGCTCGGCCGCCTATGCCGCCCGCTATCTGGCCAAGAACGTGGTCGGCGCCGGCCTGGCCGACC
The DNA here is from genome assembly GCA_028279885.1 of Rhodovibrionaceae bacterium. Lineage (GTDB taxonomy): Bacteria > Pseudomonadota > Alphaproteobacteria > Kiloniellales > DSM-21159 > JANQMX01. The sequence continues at coordinate 65,362 of JANQMX010000042.1, forward strand.
GCTGCATCATCCAGCTCTCCTACGCCATCGGCGTCGCCAAGCCGCTCAGCGTCTATGTCGACACCCAGGGGACCGGTGAGGTCGACGAGGACAAGCTCTCCAAGGTGCTGCAGCAGATCATGGATCTTTCGCCGCGCGGCATTCGCGAGCATCTCGGGCTGAACAAGCCGATCTACGCCCGCACCGCCGCCTACGGCCACTTCGGCCGCCAGCCGGAAAGCGACGGCGGCTTCTCCTGGGAGCGGCTCGACCTGGTCGACGCCCTCAAGTCCGCCCTGTCTTAGGGGCAGCACCTCCCTCGTCATGCCGAGCGCTGACGAAGGCGACCGGCCGCCTCCGCGAACCTTCGGACGTCGTCGCGGCCGCCCCTTGCGGGCGGCGCGCGACCGCCTGGTCGAAGAACGCCTGCCCGCACTGGCCATCGATCTCGGCGGCGAAGGGCCGCTTGACCCGATGCAGCTCTTCGCGGAGCCGCCCGAGGCGATCTGGCTTGAGATCGGCTTCGGCGGCGGCGAGCACCTGGCCTGGCAGGCGGAGCGCACCCCCAAGGTCGGTTTCATCGGCGCCGAGGTCTTCGTCAACGGCGTCGCCTCCCTGCTCCGCCACATCGACGAGCGGCAGCTCGACAACGTCCGCATTCACGCCGACGACGCCCGTCCCCTGCTCGAGCGCCTTGCGCCCGGCTCGATCGCCCGCATCTTCCTGCTGTTCCCCGACCCCTGGCCGAAGGCGCGCCACAGCGGACGCCGCTTCATCCAGCGCGAGACCCTGGACAGCCTGGCGCGCCTGCTACGGCCCGGCGGGGAATTGCGCGTCGCCAGCGACGACCCGGGCTATGTCGCCTGGGCCCTGGCGCATCTGATGCGCCACCCGGCTTTCTGCTGGACGGCCCGGCGGCCGCAGGACTGGCGGCAGCGACCGGACGACTGGCCGGAGACGCGCTACGAAGCCAAGGCGCGCCAAGCCGGGCGCCAACCCACCTTCCTGAGGTTCGTGCGCAGACGGCATGGTACAATCCCAGAGGCCCATCCTGGCCGATGAATAGACCCCGGCTCGCGGGCTTCGCCCTTGGCCGGGGTGACACCCGAAGGTATGGCCAATCGACCGTGCAACCCGCCCCAGCCGTCATCCCGGCCGCGAAAGCGAGCCGGGAACCACCCATAGGCCCGCGCCCGGCGTCGAGATGGATCCCGGCTCGTGACACACCGAGGCTTGCCGCCTGGAATCGGCACTTGAAAAGTCCCCCTCTCCGGGATTATTTATCGGGTGCCATAGCGGACCGTCGCCTTATGGGGGCGCTACCGCAGATTAAGATGGTGGGCTCGGGCCCGCCATTTTTCGTTAGAGAACAGCGTTACGGAAGAGGATCACGGCGCTTGGTGCGCGAGCAACCCGAGGCGATCGACAGGGCCGCAATGGCTGCGGCAGGGGGCGAGCTGTCCCATACCAGCGAGGGACTGGCGGCCGTCGTGGAAGCGCTTGTCCGGCCCAGCCTTGCCGACATGGGCTTCGAGATCGTCCGCATCCTGCTGATGAGCGGCGGTCAGCGCCAGAAGCTGCAGATCATGGCGGAGCGCGCCGACGGCAGCCTGAGCATCGACGACTGCGCCGATATCAGCCGCACGGTCTCTGCCTTGCTGGAGGTGGAGGATCCCATCGCCGGCGCCTATGACCTGGAGGTGTCTTCGCCGGGCATCGACCGGCCGCTGACCCGCCTCAAGGACTTCGCGCGCCACAGCGGCTTCGA
>JANQMX010000052.1 GCA_028279885.1 Rhodovibrionaceae bacterium
AACCCGCCAACAGGCGCCCGAAGGCACGCGAACAAATCAAGAAGACTGTCACCTATGTAATCGGTCCAATCTGTCACCCATCTCACCGGTTGCACAGGACGGAACAGTGCAGTGCCGTAGGGCGCTCAACAAAACAACACGCGCGCTTCCACTGCCTGTCACCCCGGCCAAGGGCGAAGCCCGCGAGCCGGGGTCCATTCTTCAGCCTGCACTAGGCTGGCGGATTTCGCGCGTACATCTGCCATGGATCCCGGCTCAAGGCCGGGATGACAGCCTTTGGTGCTGCGCCGCCTGCGAACCCTCTCAGACTGTCATCCTTGGGCGCGCCGCATAGCGGTGCGACCCGCCTGCGGGCCGAAGCCCTTCGGCGCGGCGAAGGCCCGAGGATCCAGCGGTAGGCGCGGTCTGCGCTTGTTGCTGGACCCCGGCTGCCAAGGCTCGCACCCCGGGACTGCACGCAGTCCCGGGCTCGCCTAAGGGCCGGGGTGACGATCAGTGGTGTGGCGCCAACCGCGCCCTACCCCCCATACCGAAAGAGCTGCGAACCGCGCTGGCGCAGCCAGTCCCGCCCGGACTCCATGTCGTCGGACAGGTCTTCACAGAGCGCCCAGAAGGCGGGGCTGTGATCGGGGTAGGCCAGGTGCGCCACCTCATGCGCCACCACGTAGTCGAAGGCCGCCTCGGGGGCGAGCAGCAGGCGCCAGGAGAAGTTCAACTGCCCGGTCGCGGTGCAGCTGCCCCAGCGCGAGCGGGTGTCGCGCACGCTGACGCCGCGCAGCCTGTTGGCCTTGCGCGGCAGGCCGGCGGCCTTCTCGCGTGCGGTGGCACTCAGGCTGCGGCGCGCCTCGACCCGCAGAAAGTCCTCGATGCGGCGGCTGTGGTGCTCCGGCCGGCCGGAGACCCAGAGGCGGCCCGGCGTCAGCCAGACGCCGCGGCGCGCGCCGTCGGCCAGGGCGATCCGGTGGGGATTGTCGAGGATGGGCAGCAGGCTGCCGACGGCGAAGGGGGTGCGCGGCGGCAAGGCCTGCACCCGCTCCTCCAGCCAGTCCCGGTGGCTGTCGAGAAAGGCCAGCACCTCCCGCGTCGCCAGGCCCTGAGGCGCGGTCAGCGAGATCACCTCGTGCTTCGGGTCGACGCGCAGGGTCAGGCGTCGCGCCCGCCGACTGCGTCGGCAGGACAGCGGCACCGCCCGTCCGGCGAGCTCGATTTCGCTGGGAAGCCTCGACTGTCTCACGGCACCCCGTCTCACGGCGACCCGTGTGCTGGTTTGGTAGAGCTGTCGGCGCGGCCGCTGCTATGCACGGCGGCCGGCCGTTATCACTGTGAAGAAGCGCGAAGCGCCGATCAAGTTGCGATCAAGTGACTCTCACTTGGGCGCCATGACCATCGTCATCTGCCGGCCTTCCAGGCGCGGCATGGCCTCGACCTTGGCATCCTCGTCGAACTGCTCGCGCACGCGGTCGAGCACGGCGAGGCCCAGCTCCTGGTGCGCCATCTCGCGCCCGCGGAACCGCATGGTGACCTTCACCTTGTCGCCTTCTCCGAGGAATTTTTTGATCGACCGCATCTTTACGTCATAGTCGTGTGCGTCGATGTTGGGACGCATCTTGATCTCTTTGACGTCGATGGTCTTCTGCTTCTTGCGCGCCTCGTTGGCTTTCTTCGCGGCTTCGTACTTGTACTTGCCGAAGTCGAGGATCTTGCAAACGGGCGGATCGGCATTGGGCGAGATCTCGACGAGGTCCAGGCCGTCGTCTTTCGCCCTTTCGAGCGCTTCTTCGATGGACACCAAGCCGACGTTGTCACCGTCGGAGCCGATCAGGCGCACTTGGCGCACTCTGATGTCCTCGTTGACCCGCGGACCGTCTTTGGTCGGCGGCTGCGCAATAGGAGGTCTAGGTATGGATACGTCTCCATTGGTTGTTGCAAGGACGGGACGCTCGGCCGCTGTGCAACCGATCGTCCAGTGAACACGATAGATACTAAGGCACGACTAAGGCAATGCCGCTCGCCCAAAGGCGTCACTTAAAGCAGGTCTGGCGGCAAGGCCTCTTCCGATAGTCTAGAGGCTAGCGCGTCGAGCGCAAGAACCTCTTGGTTCTTGCCGCCCAGCCGGCGCAGCGCCACCGTGCCCTCTTCGGCCTCGCGCTTGCCGACCACGGCCATGGCCGGGACCTTGGCGTGGGAGTGCTCCCGGACCTTGTAGTTGATCTTTTCGTTGCGCACGTCGGTCTCCACCCGGAGGCCGGCCGCCCTGAGCTTGGCCGCGACCGTCTTGGCGTAGTCGTCGGCGTCTGAGGTGATGGTCGCCACCACCACCTGGAGCGGGGCCAGCCAAAACGGTAGCTTGCCGGCATAGTGCTCGATCAGGATGCCGGTGAAGCGTTCGAGCGAGCCGAACAGGGCCCGGTGCAGCATCACCGGGCGGTGCTTCTCGCCGTCTTCTCCGACATAGGAGGCGTCGAAGCGCTCGGGCAGGTTCATGTCGACCTGCAAGGTGCCGCACTGCCAGTCGCGGCCGATCGCGTCCCGCAGCACGAACTCGAGCTTTGGGCCGTAGAAGGCGCCTTCGCCGGGATTGTAGCTATAGGGGTATCCCATACCGTCGAGCGCACCCTTGAGTGCGGCCTCGAGCTTGTCCCAAATGGCATCGTCGCCGATCCGCTTGTCGGGGCGGTCCGAGAACTTGATGCGGACGTCCTCGAAGCCGAAGTCGCGGTAAATGTCCATGATCAGCTCGACGACGATGCGGCACTCGTTCTCGACCTCCTCGGGCGTACAGAAGATGTGTGCGTCGTCCTGGGTGAACTCGCGCACCCGCATCAGCCCGTGCAGCGCGCCCGAGGGCTCATAGCGGTTGACCTTGCCGAACTCGGAGATGCGCGCCGGCAGGTCGCGATAGCTCGTAATCCCCTGCTTGAAGACCTGGATGCCGCCCGGGCAGTTCATCGGCTTGATCGCGTAGATGCGCCCGTCCTCGGTCTCGGTGGTGTACATATGCTCGCGGAACGTCGCCCAATGGCCCGAGGTCTCCCACATGGCGCGGTCCATGATCGTCGGGGTCGAGATCTCGACGTAGCCGGCGCGGTCCTGGCGCGCGCGCATGTAGTCGATCAGCGCGCGAAACAGCGTCCAGCCCTTCGGGTGCCAGAAAACGGCGCCGGGCGCCTCTTCCTGAAAATGGAACAGGTCCATCTCGCGGCCCAGGCGGCGGTGGTCGCGCTTCTCCGCCTCCTCCAGCATGGTGAGGTAGGCCTTGAGCTCCTTGTCGTCGCGCCAGGCCGTGCCGGTGACCCGCTGAAGCTGCTCGTTGTTGGCATCGCCGCGCCAATAGGCGCCGGAGACCTTCATCAGCTTGAAAGAGGTGCCGAGCTTGCCGGTCGAGGGCAGATGCGGGCCGCGACAGAGGTCGAGCCAGTCGCCCTGGCGGTAGATGGTGATGGTCTCGCCGCGCGGCAGCTCTTCGATCCACTGCGCCTTGTACTTCTCGCCGATCTCCATGAAATGCCGGACGGCGTCGTCCCGGTCCCAGACCTCGCGGGTGATCGGCAGGTCGCGCGCCACGATCTCCCGCATGCGCTCTTCCATGCGCGTCAGGTCCTCGGGCGTGAAGGGCTCGTCGCGGACGAAGTCGTAATAGAAGCCGGTGTCGGTCGCCGGGCCGAAGGTGATCTGGGTGCCGGGGTAAAGCTCCTGCGCCGCCTGGGCCAGCACGTGGGCCGCGTCGTGGCGCAGCAGCTCCAGCGCCTCTTCGCTCTTGCGGGTGACGATCTCGACCGGCGTGTCTTCGGTGATCTCCCGGGTCAGGTCCCAAAGGTGGCCGTTGACCTTGACCGCCAGCGCGGCCTTGGCCAGGCCGGGGCCGATGGACTCGGCCAATTGCTGGCCCGTCACCGGGCCGTCGAATTCCTTGCGCGCGCCGTCAGGCAGCGTGATGGCAACCATGCGGGAGCCAGGCTCCTCTCGTCTTGCGGGTTGATCTCTCATGGCGGAGCCGGGACTTTAGAAGCTTGCTAAAGAGTGTCAACCGAAGGCTCCCATCGTGAACGTGCCCGAAAGCCTGCCGCAAAGCCTACCGCTGCCCGACGGCGGGTACATCGCCTATCATCGCCTGGAGGGGGCCGCGCCGGGGCTGGTCTTCCTGGGCGGCTTCGCCTCCGACATGACCGGCACCAAGGCCCTGTTCCTGGAGGACTATGCCCGCCGCCGCGGCCAGGCCTTCCTGCGCTTCGACTACCGCGGCCACGGCCAGTCCTCGGGCGGCTTCGCCGACTTCACCATCGGCGACTGGGCGGCGGACGCCGAGGCGGCGCTGACCAAGCTGACCGAAGGGCCACAGGTCGTGATCGGCTCCTCCATGGGCGGCTGGATGATGTGTCTCGTGGCCCTGCGTCAGGCCGCGCGGGTCGCCGGGCTGGTCGGCATCGCCGCCGCCCCGGACTTCACCGAAGACCTCATGTGGGCGCAGTACTCCGAGGAAATCCGCGAGACCCTGCTGCGCGACGGCATCTACCGCGAGCCCTCCGACTACTCGGAGGAGCCCTATCAGATCACCCTGGGCCTGATCGAGGAGGGGCGGGACCATCTGCTGCTGCGCCGGCCCATCGCCATCGACTGCCCCGTGCGCCTGCTGCACGGCACGGCCGACACGGCAGTGCCGGTCGAGGTCGGCCTCTCCCTGCTTGAGCGCCTGGAGAGCCGCGATGCCATCCTGACCCTGGTCAAGCACGGCGACCACCGCCTCTCCGAGCCCGAGGACCTGGCGCGCCTGGCCCGCACCCTCGACGCGCTGCTGGCGGATCTTGCTTCAGGCTAATGCGCTTGGTCGCGCTGCTTGTAGCCCTCTCAGGATGTCATACTTGGGCGAGCCGCGAAGCGGCGAGACCCGCCTGCGGGGCCGAAGCCCTTCGGCGCGGCGAAGGCCCGAGTATCCAGCGGTAG
>JANQMX010000085.1 GCA_028279885.1 Rhodovibrionaceae bacterium
TCCCGGCCTCCCGCATCGCACAGGCCTGACCTGCGCTGCCCGGCCCTGGGCAGGGGCCGCAGCATCCCCTAATTTGGCACTGTCCTAACCCATTCAAACTGATAGTGCGCGAGCGGCCTCCGCCCGCGTGGGAGAGCGATGGCCGCACGCCAGGGGCGCAGCCTGTTTCGTGACGAGTACTTCTGGCATGGCGTCCGGCGCGGCGTCGGCGTTCCCCTGATCGTGCTTTCGGCCAGCTTTCTGGGCTTCGGCGCCCTCATTCGCGAGAGCAACCTTGAGCTCGTTCACGGCATCCTCTCGACCATGACCGGCTGGGCCTTGCCCGGGCAAGTGGCGCTGGTCGAACTCTACGCCGTGGGGGCGCCCTTGGCCGTCATCGCGCTCGCCGTCTGGCTGACCAACGCGCGCCTGCTGCCCATGACCGTGACCCTGATGCCGTACTTCAACGAGGCCGGGACACCGCGCTGGAAGCTCTACATCGCCTGCCACTGGATCGCCGTCACCGGCTGGGCCGAGGCCATGCGCAGCTTCCCGGCCATGTCGCCTGAGGGCCGCTATCCCTTCTTCGTGGGCATGTCGCTGGTGCTCTGGGGCTCCTGCATTCTCGCCAGCGGGATTGGCTATTACATCGCCGGCCTGGTGCCCTTCCACGTGTCGCTCGGGCTGGTCTTCCTGAACCCCATCTACTTCATGCTGGTCTTCGCCTCCGACCTGGCCAACCGCGGCCGGGCCATGGCGCTGCTGCTTGGCGCCATAGCCGGCCCGGCGCTGCATCTGGTGGTGCCCGACTGGTCGCTGCTCATCGCCGGGCTGACCGCCGGCACGCTTGGCTACCTGATCGGCCGGAGGTGGGTATGATCGACCAAGAGACCCTGCCCTATCTTGCCCTGCTGGTCGGCGCGCTGGCCACCTACGTCTCGCGCTTTCTCGGTGTCTTGCTGGCCGGCCGACTGCAGGTGGAGAGCCCGCTCTTCGAGTGGCTCTCCTGCGTCACCTACGCCCTGCTCGCCGCGCTGATCGCACGCATGATCATCTTCCCCTCCGGCCCGCTGGCCGAGGCGCCGCTGTTCGACCGCCTGGCGGCCGCCACCCTGGCCCTCGCCAGCTTCTATCTCACCCGGCGCAACCTGCTGCTCGGCGTCGCCGCCGGCTTCGCCACCCTGGTGCTGGTCACCTGGGTGCGGGTCAGCGGCTCCGGCCTACTCGCCGCGTTCCAGCTCTAGGCCGCTTCCTCCAGCGCCACGACGCCGGGGAGTTGCTTGCCTTCCAGCCACTCCAGGAAGGCGCCGCCGGCGGTGGAAATGTAGGTGAAGCGATCGGCCACCCCGGCATGGCTCAAGGCCGCCACCGTGTCGCCGCCGCCGGCCACGGTCAGCAGGCTGCCCTGGTCGGTCAGCGCCGCCGCGGCCTGCGCCACCTTGACCGTCGCTTCGTCGAAGGGCGGCACCTCGAAGACGCCGAGCGGCCCGTTCCAGACCAGGGTACGGCAGTCGCCCAGCCGCTCGATGATTGTTGCCGTCGCCTTGGGGCCGGCATCGAGGATCAGGCTGTCGGCCGGCACTGCGTCGCTGGCGCAGACCGCCGTCGCGACACCCGGCTCCAGCGCCGGCGCCGTCACCACGTCCTCGGGCAACAGCACGTCGCAGCCGGCCGCCTTGGCCTGGGCGAGAATGTCCCGTGCGGTGTCGGCCATGTCGCGCTCGCAGAGGGACTTGCCCACGTCGTGCCCCTGGGCAAGCAGGAAGGTGTTAGCCATGGCGCCGCCAATGATCAGCACCTGGACCTTGTCGACCAGGTTGCCGAGCAGCGCCAGCTTGGTCGAGACCTTGGCTCCGCCGACCAGCGCCGCCACCGGCCGCTGCGGGCTCTCCAGCGCCTGAGCCAAGTGTTCGAGCTCGGCCTGCATCAGACGCCCGGCCGCCGCGGGCAGGAGGCGCGCCAGCCCCTCCGTCGAGGCGTGGGCGCGATGCGCGGCGGAGAAGGCATCGTTGACGTAGAGATCGCCCGGCGCCGCCAGGGCCTCGGCGAAGGCCTTGTCGTTCTTCTCCTCCTCGCCATGAAAGCGCAGGTTCTCCAGCAGCACGAGACTGCCCGGCTCGGCGGCTGCGATGGCATCCTGGGCCGGCTGACCGATGCAGTCGGAGGCGAAGTGGACCGTGGCACCGGGCAGCGCGGCCTCGATCGCCGGCACCAGCGGCCGCTGGCTCATGTCCTCGCGCACCTGGCCTTTCGGCCGGCCGAGGTGGGACAGCAGCACGACCTTGGCGCCGCTCTCCAGCAGCGTCTTGAGGGTGGGGAGCGATCGCTCGATGCGCGTCGCATCGGTCACCCGGCCGTCCTTCATGGGAACGTTGAAGTCGACCCGGACCAGGATCGTCTTCCCGGCCGGCGAAAGATCATCCAATGTCTTAAAGCGCGCCATCTCTGCCTCCTTGTTGTGGCTTTTCGCCAATTTGCGAGACCATCCCAGCGGGAGGCCAGCGGTGCTACTCCCCTCCGTCATAGCGCAGTGAGAACTGAGAGCAAGACCCTAAGGAAAGTGCGGCCGCAACAGTCTGCCCGAGGCAATTGACGACGACCGCGAAAAGCTCAATTCTCACTTCATGAACCCACTTTTACGCAGCAGCTACGCCTTGTCGCAGGCAGCCCGCATTGGCCTCTACTTCGGTCAATATTGGCTCTCGGCCCGCTTGACCAAACCGGTTCAGCCAAAACGGCCGATCGAGGGGGCGACGCCGAAGACGGCGGCCATCCTGGAAGACCTGCGCCGGCTGATGCAGCGCGACATGGCCAACATCGAAGCAGGCTATTACCGGGCGCCGCACGACCTGGGCCGTGATGCGGTCGATGCGCTGCTCGGCGCCGAGGCCTATTTCCGCGACCTGCCCCAGGTGGAGCGGCGGCGGCACAGCCGCCAGCACGACGAGGTTCGGCAACAGGAGGACGCGGAGAACGGCTATCCCCGCTATTACCTGCAGAATTTCCACTTTCAGAGCGACGGTTGGCTCAGCGAGCGCTCGGCCAAGCTCTACGACCACCAGGTCGAGGTGCTGTTCGGCGGCGGCGCCGATGCCATGCGCCGGCAAGCCCTGGTGCCGCTGCACCACGTCTTCACCGAGCGGCCGAGCCGCGGCGCGCGTCTGCTGGACCTGGCCTGCGGCACCGGGCGGTTCCTTACTTTCGTCAAGGCCAACTACCCGCGCTTGGCGGTGACGGCGCTCGACCTCAGCCCGAACTACCTGGCCGAGGCTCAGTGCAACCTGGCGCCCTGGCGTGGCGTCGACTTCGTGCAGGCGGCGGCCGAGGAAACCGGCCTGCCCGACGCCTCCTTCGAGATCGTCACCTGCGTCTATCTCTTTCACGAGCTGCCGCCAAAGGTGCGCCCGGCGGTGGCGCGGGAGATCGCCCGCCTGCTCAAGCCCGGCGGGCTGTTCATAATGATCGACTCGATCCAGCAGGGCGACCGGCCGGAGTACGACGGCCTGCTGGAGTACTTCCCGGTGGCCTTCCACGAGCCCTACTACAGCAGCTATGTGGCTTGCGATCTGACCGAGCTCTTCACCGAGGCCGGGCTGGTCGAGCAGGAGGTGGACGTCACCTACTTCTCCAGGATGATGACGTTCCGCAAGCCGGAGTAGGCGGGCAATTCGCTGGCCCGAATTCGATGACAGTGCACTGATTTCCAGCCTGTAGCGCTTGGCGCTGCATCTTTTGTTGTCATGCTTGGGGGAGGCCCACTGGGCCGTCAGGCCCGGGGCCGAGTTCCGAGCATCCACTCATCCGCCCGCGCCAAGCCTATCCGTGCCTTCGGCAACTCGCTGCGCGAGCCCTCGGAACTCGCCACTGCGTGGCTCGCCCAAGGGTGACATCCCAAAACTGACCGCCGATGCCGTGCTCGACCAAGCCCTCCACCTTGACGAGGGAGGGTTGCGGAGCGGGTCACCGCGAAGACGCTCTGCGCTCAGCCGCCTGGGAGCACGGCGACGCCGAACAGGGGGCCGTGCAAGTGAAGGAAAATCACGTAAGCCGCCACGCCGGCGACCACCCGCCAGATGCCGAGGCCGGCCCAGTCCATCTTGGTCCGCCCGGTGACGATGGCGGCGAAGGGGATGAGCGAGGTCGTCATCGCCACCGGCCCCCAGGCCGAGCCCAGGCTGGCCTCCCGGCGCATGTCGATGTGCCGCATGCCGGCCAGGCTCAGGACCATGATGGCGCCGCAGAGAACCAGCGTTGCCAGATCCCCCTGGGCCAGCAGGTGGGAGGCCGCCCACAAGGTGGCCGCCCAGAGGAAGGGGTGGCGGGTGATCCGCAAGATGCCCGGCGCCGGGTCCTGCGCGCTTGCCCAGGCCTCGCCGCCCAGCACCGTCGGGCTCTTGGTCGTGAGCCCGGCCACCGCCAGGATAAAGGCGAAGGGCATGACGAAGACCGGGATCATGCGCAGCTCCGGCGAGGTCGGCCAAACTTCGTAGTAGGGGGCGGCGCCATAGGCATAGGCCATCCAGACGAAGGAGCCGAGGGCCACGGCGGAATAGAGGATGCGGAAGCCCATCTCGCCCAGCAGACTGTTCAGGCGCGGCCTGAGCGGACGGGACGACAGAAGAAAATGCGAGGCGACAAAGAGAACGCTTGCCGCGAGGAGCGCATTCAGGCTTCCAATCATGTCCCCTCTCTGAACTGGATATCTGCGGATGGAAAAGCCCACTCAGTCCCAAAGTGAGACATTGGACCCATTGGCTGAAATCATTCTGCACTTGGTGAGGCAGCGCGGGCCAGACAAGTCGATCTGCCCCAGCGAAGCCGCACGCGCCTTTGCCGAGGGGCGGGCGCGGAAGAACGACCCGCCCGACCTCTGGCGCCGCTATATGACCGGGGTCCGGCAGCAGGCGCTGTTCCTGGCCCGGCAGGGCCATATCAGCATTCTGCGCAAGGGCAAGCCGGTCGACCCCTTCGTCCCGGTCAAGGGCCTCATCCGCCTATCGCTGCCCCGCCCCTTACCTGAGACCGCCCCTGAAACCACGGAGCCGGAGGACGAAAGCGGTCAGAGCTGAGGATCGGGCAAGCCCAGACTGCGATGGGCGGCCGTCAGGGTGTTGGCCAGCAGGCAGGCGATGGTCATGGGCCCGACGCCGCCCGGCACAGGCGTGATGGCGCCGGCCACCGCCACCGCCTCGTCATAGGCCACGTCACCGACCAGCCGGCCCTTGCCGCCTGGCTCGCTCGGCTCCAGCCGGTTGATGCCGACGTCGATCACTGTCGCACCGGGCTTGATCCAGTCGCCGCGTACCATCTCCGGCCGGCCGACGGCGGCCACCAGGATATCGGCGCCGCGGCAGACCGCCGGCAGATCGCGGGTGCGCGAATGCGCGATGGTGACCGTGCAGCTTTCCTTGAGCAGAAGCTGGGCCATGGGCTTGCCGACGATGTTGGAGCGGCCAACCACCACCGCGTTGGCGCCACTCAAGTCGCCCAGGTGGTGCTTCAGCATCATCAGCGAGCCGAGCGGCGTGCAGGGCACCATGGCGCTCTGGCCCGTCGCCAGGAGGCCGGCATTGACCACGTGGAAGCCGTCGACGTCCTTGGCCGGGTCGATGGCGTTGATCACCGCTTCGGCGTCGATCTGCTTGGGCAGGGGCAGTTGCACCAGGATGCCGTGAATGGAGGGGTCCTGGTTCAGGCTCTCGACCAGCTCCAGGAGCTCCTCCTGTTCGGTCTCGGCCGGCAGCTCGTGCTTAACCGACTTCTTGCCGACCTCGACGGTCTGCTTGCCCTTGTTGCGCACATAGACCTGGCTCGCCGGATCCTCGCCGACCAACACCACCGCCAGGCCCGGCGTCACGCCGTGGTTGGCCTGGAGGCTCTTGACCCCTTCGGCGATGCGGCTGCGCAAGCCTGCGGCGAAGGCCTTCCCGTCGATCACCTGAGCTTGCCCGACGGGCGCTGTCGCTTGGCTCATGCCCTTCCCTTCCCTTGCTTTTTTCCGTTGTGGGCAGCATTGCCGCGGGCCGCGAACCTGCCTGCCTGAAAGCGGCGAACACAGCCTTCGAACCGACCCTGCCGACCCCGCCTACGACCGCTGTCTTGCAGCACAGCCAGAGGCGCTCGTGCAAGCCCAGGGCTGCCTAGGACCGCGATGCGATGTCGGCATCTTCGGGGGCGCCCTTCGTGGCGCTGTTCAGATAGCCCGTTTCGATCTTGTCGCCTTTGAAGACAAACAGGGCAATCGCCCGGGTCTCGAAGGGCTGTCCGCTGGTGAGCGATTTGCCCTGAACGCTATGCATGGTGAAGAGCCTGTCGCCCTGTTCCATCATCTCGATGAACTCTTGGCGCTCGACGATCGCTTCGCGGCGCATGCGGCCGACTCGGCTTTGGAATTGCTCCTTGTTGAGATCGACTCCGTCGATGTGAGCGGAAAAATCCGGCGTGAAATAGCGGTCCATGATCTCCTGGTCGCTCATCTCCGAAGAGAAGACCCAGTTGAAGAAGAAATCCTGAAACAGAGTCTGAAACCGACCGTTGAAGCCGTGTCTCACTTGCCTTTCATCGAACATCGCACTCCTCCCAATGACGCCCCTAAACAACGGTAACGTAGCGGCAAAGGGTTACATAGCGGCGATGCCCGCCGGCCTCCAAGACTCAACGTCAAAGCGAGACGAGGAGGTTCTGCAACAGGCGCTGAGCGAAAAAGAGCACCAGGATGAGGATCACCGGCGAGATGTCGATGCCGCCCAGGTTGGGCAGGAAGCGGCGAATGGGTCTCAGCGCCGGCTCGGTGATGCGGTGCAGGAAGTCGCCGACCATGTAGATGAACTGATTGCGCGTGTTGACCACGTTGAAGGCAACCAGCCAGCTCAAGATCGCCGAGGCGATCACCAGCCAGACATAGAGGTTGATGGCCAGCATCAGCACTTCGATGATCGGGGCGAGAATGACGTTCATGAACAGCCTTTTCCTGCGGGTTTCCGCCAAACAGCAGAGCCGAAATTAGGCAAGGCATCCTGCCCTTGCAATAGAACAAGCCGTCGCGGTCGGGCGCCAGGAAGGCCCAATGTGGCAAGCCATGCGCTGTGCTTGACAGCTTTCATACCCCCTCCCATTATCCGCGCCTCTGCTGGAAATGGGGCCGTAGCTCAGTTGGGAGAGCGCGACGTTCGCAATGTCGAGGTCAGGGGTTCGATTCCCCTCGGCTCCACCAGCCTTCGCAGCTTATCGAGCGAAGCGAGATTAGCGAGAAGGCTGTCACGCCGTAGCTTCGAAGAAGCGAAGGCGGACGTGTCGCTGCTACGGCTCGGCAGGCCATCAACACAACTCGAATGTTGTGGTCGAGGCTCAAACGGCCTTCGCGTGCCGCGCCTTAGCCAGGACGGAGGTCCTTGAGAAAGCAGGCCAGACCAGAATGAAGTACGTCTACATCCTCCAAAGCATCGATCGTCCTGACCGCTTCTATACCGGCATGACTGACAATCTTGAGGAGCGCCTCAAAGGGCACAATGCTCGGCAAGTGTCGCACACTTCGAAGTTCGCGCCTTGGCGCCTGAAGACTTACATAGCCTTCTCTGACGAAGTCCAGGCCATAGCCTTCGAAAAGTACCTGAAAACTGCGTCAGGGCGTGCCTTCGCTAAGAAGCGCTTGTGAACATCTGCCCGAGCCGGGTAAGCGGCGAGGGCAGATGTTAGCGTTCAGCGATTGATCCGAGCGAGAGCGCAAGGCGTAAACGGCCCAGCCCCACCTACAGCGAGATCGCGCCCATCCTCAGGGCGAAGCAGACCGAGCCGCCGAAGGCGATGGCAACGCCGTAGGGCAGCTTCTCCTGCTTGATCGACCAGGCCGGAATCCACTCCCACACGGTGAATAGCCGGACCCGCATGAGCAGGCGGGAGAGGTAGTAGGGCAGCGCGATGGCCAAGCCGGTCAAGGTGGTCAGCACCAGCATCGGCAGCACGTAGTGCGGCCCCATCAGCACGGCAGCCACGCTCCAGAGCTTTACGTCACCGCCGCCCATATAGCCGAAGTGGAACAGCCCGAAGAGCACGGCGAACACGCAGAGCCCGGCCAGGAGCGATTGCCAGATCAGCATTTTGTCGGGATCCGCAATGGCAAGCGCAGCATAGAGCGCCAGCAGCGCGAGCGAGACCCAGTTGGGAATCCGCCGCTCACGCAGATCGCTCACTGCCGCAACCAGGAAAAGGCCCACGGCCAGCAAGACCGGGAGATGCGCCGTCAAGCTCACGTCGTTCTCGCCCTTCTTGATGCCCCCCCGCCCGGCGGTCCGCCGCGGCGGGGACATACAAGGGTTTAGCACGGCCGCAATGAACATTGGCTTACCGCCGCTCGCCCGCTGGCCAAGCCCCGATTCGGCCTAACCACCGCTAAGAGATCATCAACCATTTCGGCACACTATCGGCTGGTCCGGACAAGCTCCGACCCGCCCGTTTTCCGTGCAAATAGGTGAAATTCATGACGTCAGCCGTGGCCAAGGAGTTCTCCGCAGAGCGCCAGATGCGCCGTCGTCGCAGCCAGGCGGACGCCGGCGGCGGCGAAGAGATCGACAACGGCACGCTGCTGCGAGAGATCCTGGCGCTGCGCCATATGGTCGAGCAAACGCCCGACGCGATAGCGGGCGGCGCCACCGCGCCCGCCATCGACGACGCCGACATTCGCGTCGAGATCGCTCAGATGGTGCGCTCGGTCGCCAAGGCGAAGAACGAGATTGCCGCGATCAAGCACCCGATGGCGGAGGACGACCGGGTCAAGACGGCCTCCAACGAGCTCGACGCCATCGTCGCGGCGACGGAGTCGGCCACCGAACGGATTCTCCACGCCAACGAGGAGATCGAGAAGCTGGTTCGCGAGATCGCCAACTTCCATGCCGATGACACCGACGTCACCGAGCGCAGCGAAGCGATCGCCAACCACATCATCGAGGTTCTCGAAGCCTGCAACTTTCAGGACATCACCGGCCAGCGCATTCAGAAGGTCGTAAACACGCTGCGCTTCATCGAGGAGCGTATCCTGGCTCTGATCAACATCTGGGGCGTCGAGGCCTTCACCGACCTGCCGGTGCCCGATGCCGGCGCGGAGCTGACCGAAGACGAGCAGCTGATGAATGGCCCGCAGATCAACGGCGGCATCACCCAAGACGAAATCGACAAGCTCTTCGACTGACCAAGCGGACGACAGCGCATGCAAGACCCGACACGCCAGGCCATCATTCCCGTCAGCATCACGGGCAAGGATCGGCGCCGGACGCCACGCTTCGACCTGCCGCAGAACGCGAGTGTGTCGCTGCGGCGCGGCGAGCGGCAGGTCCGCTGCGGGCTGCGCGATATCTCGCGCAGCGGCATGCAGATCGACGTGCCGGAGCTGCTCGATCTCGGCGGCACCTTGACCTTCGAGGTGCGCGACGGCGAGTGCCTCTACGCTCGGCGCGCCTGGCAGAACGGCCAGCGCATCGGCGTCAGCTTCCAGTCCGACCGCAGCGAGCTGGAGCACATGCTGCTCTGCACCCTGCTGGTGCTGGAAAACGCTGTGGCCCAGCAGGCGCAGGCTTAGGCCCAGCAGCTGTTCTGAAAAACCTCGTCGCTCTGCACCCCGCCGGCGGGGCGTCTCTGGCTGTCATCCCGGCCAAGGGCGAAGCCCGCGAGCCGGGATCCATTCATCAGCCCGCGCCTGGCGGCAACATGGACCCCGGCTGCCAAGTCTCGCAACCGGGACTGCGCGCAGTCCCGGGCTCGCCTAAGGGCCGGGGTGACGACTTGTGGTGGGTCACCGCACCGTTCTCAGTCGTTGAGAACGTCATCCTTGCGCGAGACACGCAGTGTCAAGACGCGAGGCTCGCGGAGCGAGATGCCGAAGGCAGCGGTAGGCACGGTCCTAGCGGACCAGAGCGGTCTGCGGCGCTGCGGCGCCCGGCTGCTTGGCCTCGGCCTCGGCGTCTTCGCGCGGGCGCAGGTGGGCGAACCACTTCTTCTCCCAGAACTTGAAGCCGCGCGAGATGAAATAGACCAAGATCATGTAGAGGACCGCCGCGGCGATGAAGCCCTCGTAGGCCAGGTAGTACTTGGCGTTGAGCTCGCGGCCCGCGCCCAGGATGTCGACGATGGTGACCGTGCTGGCGACCACGGAGCCGTGCAGCATGAAGATCACCTCGTTGGAATAGGCCGGCAGAGAGCGGCGGAAGGCACTCGGCAAGATCACCCGCTGCAGGCGCTTGAGCCGCGGCATACCGCAGGCCTTGGCCGCCTCCACTTCGCCGAAGGGCACCGCCTCGATGCTGCCGCGGAAAATCTCTGTGGTGTAGGCGGCGGTGTTGAGGGTGAAGGCGATCAGCGCACACCACCAGGGATCGCGCAGGACGGGCCAGAGGATGCTGTCCCGCACCGCTTCGAACTGCCCGAGGCCGTAGTAGATCAGATAGAGCTGCACCAGAAGCGGCGTGCCACGGAAGACGTAGACATAACCCCAGATGATCTGGTTGAGGATGGGCGTTCGGTTGGCCCGGGCCACGGCCAACGGGATCGACAGACAGCCGCCGATCAAGAGCGCCAGAACCACCAGGTTGGTGGTCATCCACAGCCCCTCGGCAAAGAGATCCCAATGCTCCAAGATGACCATGAAGTCGAGCGGCGAGGCGTTCTCGCTGAACTCGGTGATGCTCTCCAGGAGGCTCGGCGCGCGCTCTTCTGCCATGGCTCAGCTCCGCCTTACGCCGACGCTGTAGCGCCGCTCGAGCCAGCGCAATCCAACGTCCGATATGGCGGTGAGAATGAGATAGATGATGAGGGCGACGAAGAAGAAGGTGAAGAGCTGCCGGGTCGAGCGCCCGGCGACGAAGGACTCGCGCACCAGCTCGTTGAGCCCGAGCACCGAGACCAAGGCGGTGGTCTTGAGCAGCACCAGCCAGTTGTTGCCGAAGCTGGGCAGAGCGTAGCGGGCGAGCTGCGGCCAGAGGATGCGCCTGAAGAGCTTGCCGCGGCTCATGCCGCAGGCGATACCCGCCTCGATCTGGCCGCGCGGAATGGCGAGATAAGCGCCCCGGAAGGTCTCCGTCATGTAGGCGCCGAAGATGAAGCCGATGGTGCAGACCCCGGCGACGAACTGGTTGATCTCGAGGTAGCTCCACCAGCCGGTGGCGGCCCCAAGATCGTTGAGCACCTGCTGGCCGCCGTAGAACAGCAGCAGCATCAGCACCAGGTCGGGCACGCCGCGCACCAGGGTGGTGTAGCTGCCGCAGACGCGACGGGCGATGGGCGAGCCAGAGAGCTTGCCCCAGGCGCCCAATAGCCCGAACCCCACCGCCAGGATCACCGAGCAGAGCGCCACTAAGATGGTGACGCCAGCCCCTCTAAGAATAGGGTCACGATATTCGAGGACGACGTCCATGCGGCTAGGCCCGTCTCGGGCCTGAAAGCCGCAGCGGGCCGGACGCAAAGGCAGGGGCGCCCATGCACCCCTGCCCGCGCGTTTTCGTCTTACTCGGTCGCACCGTAGACGTCGAAGTCGAAGTAGCGATCGTTGATCTGCTGATAGGTGCCGTCGGCGCGGATCTCCTGGATCGCCTGGGTCAGAGCCTCGCGTAGCTCATCTTCGCCCTTGCGCACGGCGATCCCGGCACCGTCGCCATGGCACTCGCGCAGATACTGCACGCCGCCAAGAAAGTCGTAGCCCTCGCCGTCCTCGGTCGCGAGAAAGCCCTCTTTGGCCTGAATCGAGTCGGAGATGGAGGCGTCGATGCGGCCGGCGTTGAGATCGAGGAAGACCTCCTCCTGGGTCGCATAGAGCCGAAGCTCAGTGTCCGGGAAGACCTTCTCCATATAGCACTGATGGATGGTGCCGCGCTGGGTACCGACCGTCTTGCCCTTCATGCCTTCCGGCGTGGGCTCCATGCCGGTGTCCGCGGCCGCCACGAAGCGCGCCGGGGTGTTATAGTACTTCTTGGTGAAGTCGACCCGCTTCTTGCGCTCTTCCGTGATCGACATGGAGGCGATGATCGCGTCGTACTTGCGCGCCAAGAGCGCCGGGATGATGCCGTCCCAGTCCTGCTCGACCAGCTCGCATTCGCGGCCCATGCGGTTGCAGAGCGCCATCGCGATATCGATATCGAAGCCCTTCAGGGTGCCGTCCGCTTCCTTCCAGGAGAACGGCGGATAAGCGCCCTCCACACCGATGCGCAACGGCTCGGCCGCCTGTGCCAGCGAGATCGCCATGGCCAGCGCCGCGGCGGCAACCGCAAGGGTCAGTTTAGCCAATCTCATCACTGCAACTCCCTGTCGTTTTTGGCCGGCTGCGCTTGTCGCGGCATTCCCGGCACTTTTACGTGGAAACATCCGAAGACTATGCCCAGTGGGCGGGCTCGATCCAGACCCTTGATGTCAGTTGCGTGTCGTTGCCAGGAACTGCCGGAAGCGCGGCGACTGGGCGTTGCCGAACATGGCGTCCGGTGCCCCCTCTTCCTCGACGCGGCCCTCGTGCAGAAAGATGACGTGGGAGGCGACGTCGCGGGCAAAGCCCATCTCGTGGGTGACCACGATCATGGTGCGCCCCTCCTCGGCAAGCTGGCGCATGACCCGCAGCACCTCGCCCACCAGCTCCGGGTCGAGCGCCGAGGTCGGCTCGTCGAACAGCATCACGTCCGGGTCCATGGCCAGGGCGCGGGCGATGGCCGCGCGCTGCTGCTGCCCGCCGGAGAGATGGCTCGGATAGGCCCCCGCCTTGTCGGCGATGCCGACCTTGTCGAGCAGCGCCATGGCTTGATCCTTGGCTTCGGGCTTGGACCGCGCAAGCACGTGCACCGGCCCCTCCATGACGTTCTGCAGGATGGTCATATGGCTCCAAAGGTTGAAACTCTGGAACACCATGCCGAGGCGCGAGCGGATGCGGTCGACCTGCTTGCGGTCGGCCGGCCGGGTTTCACCCTGCTTGGTCTTGGTCATCTCGATCAGCTCGCCGCGTAGGTAGACGCGGCCCGCGTCGGGGATCTCGAGAAGATTGATGCAGCGCAGGAAAGTGCTCTTGCCGGAGCCGCTGGAGCCGATCAGGGCGATCACATCGCCGTCGCCGGCATCCAGCGACAGGCCCTTGAGCACCTCGAGGGAGCCGAAGCTCTTGTGGATGTCCTCGACCCGAAGCGTCGTCTTTTCTGCCGCTTGGCCCGCCGCCGATTCCGCCATTCGACCGCCTTTCCCACTTACGAGGGAAAGAGCCTAGAACCATACCCGGCTTGCGGCAAACCCTAAGCAAAGGCCCGAAGGGTCACTGCTGGCCGGCGGCCGCCTCCAGGCGGGCGATGCCTTCGGTGACCATGCGCCGCCGCTCGTCGCCGGCCGGCAAGGTCTCGACCAGCGGCGCGGCGCGGCGCAGAGCACCCAAGGCCTCCGGCTCCCGGCCAAGCACCAGATAGGACTGAGCGAGCCGCAGCCAGCCTTCCAGGTTGTCCGGCTCCGCCTCCAGCCGGGCGGCCAAGCCTTCGACCATGCCCTCGATCATCGCCGTCTGCTCTTCGGGAGTCATGTTCGCGATGGCTTCGACCTGCTCCTGGCTCGGCCCCGAAGCTGCTCTTGGCGCGGCCGCCGAGAGATCCAGGCTGCCGGCGGGCATTTCGAGCTCGGTCGCAAG
The DNA here is from genome assembly GCA_028279885.1 of Rhodovibrionaceae bacterium. Lineage (GTDB taxonomy): Bacteria > Pseudomonadota > Alphaproteobacteria > Kiloniellales > DSM-21159 > JANQMX01. The sequence goes on from JANQMX010000085.1 coordinate 13,613, forward strand.
CTCGGTGAGGTTCTGCCGCAGCAGCGGCACCCAGGGGGCGTCTTCAGCGCTCTCGCGCAGCAGCGCCTGCCACCCTTGGAACGCCCCCTCCGGGTCACCGGCCTGATAGCTCGCCAAGGCGAGGTAATAGCGGGAACGGGGCTCGCGCGGCGCCTGCTGCAGGGCCTGCTCGAAAGCCGTACGAGCCGAGGCCGTGACCACGCCGCCGTTGTCGGCGGTCAGGGCCTCGCCGAGGGACGCATTGACCTCGGCGCTGTCGAGCCCGCGCTCTTTGGCTTGGCGGAAGGCGTTAGCCGCGTCGGCATAGCGGTTCATGGCCATGTAGCCGCGGCCGAGCATGGCCCAACCCTCCAGGTCCGAGGGATCGTTGGAGAGGCGCTGGGCGAGCTGCAGCACAGCCGCTTCCATGTGCTGGACCTGCTGCATCTCCTGCGCGCGCTGGGCCAGCGGCATGTCCGGCGCGCCGGGACTGCCGAGCCAGAGATAGAGGCCGACGGCGGCAGCCGGCGTTACCACGGCAACGGCGACCGGCGTGATCCACTCGCGCCGTGCGGTCGGCGCCACGGTGCGCTCCGCCTCCTCCGCCGCGGCCAGCAGGCGGCGCTGGACCTCGCGCTCAGCTTCCTTGGCTTCGGATTCGGTGATCACACCGCGTTGGCGGTCGCGCGTAATCTCGGCGAGCTGGTCCTTGTAGACGCTGACGTCGTGGTCGCTGCGCGAGGCCGCCGCCGCCGTCGCTTTGGCCCGCAGGAGCGGCCACAGCATAAAGCCGATGGCGAACACCACCATGGCGGTCGCCAGGCCCGTGAAGAGGGTGTTCATGTGCCGTCTCGGTCGCTCAGCAAACGGTCGAGGCGTGCCTGCTCTTCCGACGACAAGGCGGCGGCCGGGGTCACGGTCGCTTTGCGCCGGCGGGCCGCGCGCCAGACGAAGGCGGCGGCAAGCAGCAGCACGACCGCCGGCCCGAACCAGAGAACATAGGTCGATGCCTTGATCGGCGGGTTCATCAGGACGTAGTCGCCGTAGCGGGCGACGAAGAAGTCGCGCACGTCGTCATCGCTGTCGCCGGCGACGAGACGCTCGCGCAGCAGGACGCGCATGTCGCGCGCCATGCCGGCGTTGGAGGTGTCGATCGCCTCGTTCTGGCAGACCACGCAGCGCAGCTCCTTGGACAGATCGCGGGCGCGCTCCTCCAGGGCCGGGTCGGCCAAAATCTCGTCGGGTTGCACGGCAAGCGCCGCCGGGACCACCAGCAGCCAGCAGGCCAGCGCGGCAAACAGCGTCCTCACCGCAAGGTCTCCACGAAAGGCAGGATGCGCTCTTCCAAGATCGTCGTGTCGATGGGGCCGACATGGCGGTAGCGGATGACGCCTTCGCCATCGATGATGAAGGTCTCCGGCACGCCGGTCAGCCCCCAGTCGATGCCGGTGCGGCCGCTCCCGTCGGCGCCCACCGCATGATAGGGGTTGCCGAGGTCCTCCAGCCAGGCGAAGGCCGCGTCCGGCTTGTCCTTGTAGTTGACGCCGTAGACGGTGAGGCCCTCCTGCTCCGCCAGACGCGCGATCAGCGGATGCTCGGCGCGGCAGGGAATGCACCAGGAGGCGAAGAAGTTGACCACCACGGGCTCGCCGATGGTGAAGCTGGCCGGCTCGATGCCGGGCTGCAGCAGCCCAGCAAGGGCCGGCAGGCTGGTCTCCGGCACCGGCTTATCGATCAGCACCGACGGCACGATGCTGGGATTGCGGTCCGGATTGAGGCCCCAGAGGAAGTAGCCGGCCAGGACCATGAAGGCCAGGAGCGGCAGGTAGACGAGCAGGCGCTGACGCATGGTAACCTCTATTCCGCCGGCACGGCCTGGCCCGACGGCGCCTTCGCCGGCTTGGGCTGCGGCGCACCGACGCGCAGGCGCCGGTCGCTCAGCGACACCACCCCGCCGATCATCATGACCAGGGAGCCAACCCAGAGCCAGGGTACCAGCGGCTCGTAGTAGAGGCGCACGACCCAGCCCGCCTCACCGGCGTTGGTCTCACCCTCATCGCCGAGGGCGATGTAGATGTCGGACAGCCAGGTGGTGTGGATGGCGGCTTCGGTCGTGGGCATGCCTTGCACCGGATAGAAACGCTTCTCCGGCGTCAGCACAGCAATCTGCTCGCCGTCCTGCTCCACCCGGATGCTGGCCCGCTCGGCGACGTAGTTCGGCCCTTGGATGCGCCGCATCTCCAAGAAGGTCACGTCATAGCCGGCGAAGACGATGCTCTCGCCGTTCTGCATGACCAGGATCTCTTCCTGCTTCCAGGCGCTGGCGCCGATGATGCCGGCCATGACGATGGCCAGGCCCATATGCGCGATCGTCATGCCATAGGCGGAGCGCGGCAGGTGCGCGGCGCGCCGCCGCGTTTCGGCGAAGGGCGCGCGGAACAGCTTGACCCGCTCGGCCCACTCGCTGGCGGCACCGACGAACAGCCAGGCGGCGAGCCCCATGGCCGGAATGGCAAGCCACGGGCCGTCGTCCGCGAACATCAGGGTGGCGAGCAGCACCAGGATGCCGGCGCCGGCAGCGAACTTCAGCCGCCCGAGCGCCCCGGCCAGATCGGCGCGCTTCCAGGCCAAGAGCGGGCCGACGGCACAGGCTGCAATCAGCGGCAGCATGATGGGCACGAAGGTGGCGTCGAAGAAGGGCGGGCCGACGGTCAGCCGGCTGCCGTCCAAGGCCTCGACGAAGAGCGGATAGAGCGTGCCGAGGAACACCGTGGCCGTGGCGGTGGCCAGCAGCAGGTTGTTGAGCACCAGGCCGCCCTCGCGGCTGATCGGCGCGAAGATGCCCCCGGATCTCATCTGGGGTGCGCGAATGGCAAAGAGCGCCAGCGAGCCGCCGATGGTGATCAGCAGAATGATCAGGATGAAGACGCCGCGCTCCGGATCGGTGGCGAAGGCATGCACCGAGGTCAGGAGACCCGAACGCACGATGAAGGTGCCGAGCAGGCTGAGCGAGAAGGTCAGGATGGCGAGCAGCACCGTCCAGATCTTCAGCGCCTCGCGCTTTTCCACCACGATCGCCGAGTGGAGCAGCGCCGTACCCAACAGCCAGGGCATGAAGGAGACGTTCTCGACCGGGTCCCAGAACCACCAGCCACCCCAGCCGAGCTCGTAGTAGGCCCACCAGCTGCCCAGCGCGATGCCGCCGGTCAGGAAGACCCAGGCGACCAGGGTCCAGGGGCGCACCCAGCGGGCCCAGGCGGCATCGATACGACCCTCGATCAGGGCAGCCACGGCGAAGGAGAAGGCCATGGAGAAGCCGACGTAGCCGACGTAGAGCATGGGCGGGTGGAAGGCGAGCCCAGGGTCCTGCAGCAGCGGGTTGAGATCGTTGCCGTCGAGCGGCGGCGGGAAGATGCGCTCGAAGGGATTGGAGGTGAACAGGGTGAAGGCGAGGAAAGCGATGCCGATCCAGCCCTGCACGGAGATCACGCGCGCCTTGAGCCCCGCCGGCAGATTGCCGCCGAAGAGCGCGACCAAGGCGCCGAACAGCGCCAGGATCAGCACCCACAGCAGCATGGAGCCTTCGTGGTTCCCCCACACGCCGGTGACCTTGTAGAGCAGCGGCTTCTGCGAGTGGGAGTTGGCCATCACGTTCACCACCGAGAAGTCGCTGACCACGTAGGCGTAGGTCAGGCAGGCGAAGCTGACGGCAAGGAAGATGAACTGCAGCAGCGCGGAGGGAGTGCCAATGGCCATCCAGTCCGCCCGGTTGCGCTGGGCGCCGACCAGAGGAACGCTGCCTTGCACGCAGGCGGCAACCAAGGCCAGCACCAGTGCGAAATGGCCGATCTCGACGATCACCGGATCACCTCTCCATCACAGGGGAACGGGGATTGCGGGGGCCGGCATCATCGCGGGGGCGCTTCCCCGCTTTCCGGTTTCCACTGTCCCGACTTTTGCAAGGCCTCGGCGACTTCCTTCGGCATGTAGTTCTCGTCGTGCTTGGCCAGGATCTCCTGGGCGACGAAGATCTGGTCGCCGTCCAGCTTGCCCTCGGCGACGACGCCCTGCCCCTCGCGGAAGAGGTCGGGCAGAATGCCGCTGTAGGTTACCGGGATACGGTTGCTGAAATCGGTGACGACGAACTCGATGCGGTTGCCGGGATGGCGTTCGACGCTGCCCTCTTCCACCAAGCCGCCAATCCGCACGTAGCGGTCGGCCTCCAGGCCCTTCTCGGCAATGTCGGTCGGCGAATAGAAGAAGACGATGCTGTCCTCGAAGGCGGTCAGGACCAGGGAGGTCGCGACGCCGAGACACAGCAACCCCAGACAGACGATGTAGAGCCGCCGCTTCTTGCGGCTCGCGATACCCGACATCAGCGAGTCTCCTCGGAGGATGAACGCCGCCTAGCCTGTCTCGGGCTGTCCAGCGCCTCGAGCGCGGCCACCTCTGACTGCAGCTTGGTAAGGCGTTGTTTCGAAGCGACGTACAGCCCGATCATCACGATCAGCGTCGCCGCGAAGCAAGGCCAGACGAAGGCGGCATAGCCGCCCATGGCAAGATAGTCCTGTATCGCCTGCATGGCCCTAATCCCCTCCGCCCGCGTGGAGCGCGCGCAAGCTCAGGCTGCGCTGTTTGGCAGCGAGCAGTTCGCTCTTGGTTCGGATGATCGCCAGGCAGGCGAAGAACAGCATGTAGCCGATGGCCATGATCAGAAGCGGCCACAGCATGCTGCTATGAATGCTCGGCGTGCCGAGCTTGGTGATGCTGGCCGGCTGATGCAGCGTGTTCCACCAGTCGACCGAGAACTTGATGATCGGTAGGTTGACGGCGCCCACCAGACAGAGCACGGCGGCAGCCTTCTGCCCCCGGTCCGGGTTGTCGAAAGCGTCGACCAGGGCGATGTGGCCGAGATAGATGAAGAAGAGGATCAGCACCGAGGTCAGGCGCGCGTCCCAGACCCACCAGGCGCCCCACATGGGCTTGCCCCAGAAGGCGCCGGTAAAGAGTGCGAGGAAGGTGAAGGCGGCGCCGATCGGGGCGGCGGCCTTGGCGAAGGCGCCGGCGAGCGGATGGCGCCAGATCAGCAGCGAGGCGCTGGCCAGGGCCATGTTGGCGTAGATGAACATCGCCATCCAGGCGGCCGGGACGTGCACGTACATGATGCGCACGGTCTCGCCCTGCTGATAGTCGGCGGGTGCCACGAAGAGCGCCGTGTAGAAGCCGACGCCGAGGCAGATCAGCGCCGCGTAGAAGCACCAGGGATACACCGCATCGGCAACGCGTACGAAGCGCGCCGGATTGGCGAAGTAATGGAACGAGCGCTTCGGCGCGATCGCCTGCGGCGCGGTGGAGGTCGTTTCGCTCACCCTGTCGGCTCTTCTATTACTTCTCTTGGCCTCTGCGTGTTCATACGGATCTAACCAGATCGGCGCCTGCCCTCAAATGATCTCGCTCAAATCCGCTTTATCAAAGGCCTAGTACCCAACTTTAGAGTTACTAGAGTTACATGCCAAGGCAGGCGCCTGCGCGCGAGTGCCGCACATTCACCATGCACCGATATCGCGGCTCCTGCGTCCTGTTGGCGACAGAGGAGCGCTTGAATCGGCACTTGGCTCGCTACTCGACAGCCTGCCGAACGGCCGCCGCTGCCGCGACCGGGCCAACAAACAACATGAGGGCGCCGACAGCCCCCAACAAGGCCAGGTTGGCCTGCGCCGGAAAGCCGCTGATGGCGGCATCCACCGCCCCGGTGCCGAAGATCAGCACCGGCACGTTGAGCGGCAGGACCAGGAGCGGAATGAGTACGCCGCCGCGCCGCGCACCCAAGGTCAGCGCCGCCCCGACAGCGCCGACCAGGCTGAGGGTCGGCGTACCAATCAGGAGCGTCAGCAAGAGGGTCGGCAGCGCCTCCGAGGGCAGGTTGAAGAGGATGGCGAGAATGGGGGCCGCGGTGGTCAGCGGCAGCCCGGTGGTCAGCCAGTGGGCGGTGATCTTGGCCAGGACCACCAGCTCCAGCGACACCGGGGAGATGCGCAGCAGCTCCAGGGAGCCGTCCTCGTAGTCGGCCAGAAAAATACGCTCCAACGACAGCAACACGGCCAAAAGCGCGGTCACCCAGACGATTCCGGGGGCCATGCGCGCCAGGAGGTTCGGGTCCGGCCCGACGCCGAAGGGAAAGAGCGAGGCGGTGAGGATGAAGAACAGCACGACGGTCGCCAGATCGCCGCTGCGCCTGAGCGCCAGACGCAGGTCGCGCCGCAGCACCGCCAGGAAGGTGTTCACCAGATTGCCTCCGCCATCTCGGCCGAGGGCGCGAAGTCGCCCAGCGAGAGCGGCTGTTCGTGGTTCAGGCCGAGGTCCAGGTGGGTGGCGATGACGGCCGCGCCGCCGCCGGCGCGATGCTCTTCGATCACGCTGCGCAGGCGGGCGATGTTGGCGTCGTCCAGGCCGACCGTCGGCTCGTCGAGCAGCCAGAGCGGCGCGGATGCGACGAGAAGCCGCGCCAGGGCTAGGCGCCGGCGCTGCCCCGAAGAAAGCACCTCGGCGGGCTGCGGAGCCAAGCGTTCGAGCGCCAGGCGCTCCAACGCCTTCTCCACGGCACCCTCTTTCGTGCCGCCGCGCAGCTCGCCCCAGAAGGCGAGGTTCTCCCGCACCGTCAATCGCGGCTTGAGGCTGGTCTGGTGGCCGACGTAGTGGAGACGCTCGAAATGCGCCACGAGATCGCGCTGCACCGGCTCGCCATCCCAGGTGAGCTGCCCCAAGGCCGGCCGCAGCAGTCCGGCGAGGACGCGCAGCAGGCTCGACTTGCCGCTGCCGTTGGGGCCGACCAGCAGCAGGATCTCCCCCGGCGGCAATTCGAAAGAGAGATCGGCGAACACGGGCCGTCCGCCGCGCAGGCAGGCCAGGCCTTCGGCTTTGAAATGTCCCATGTTCCTGATGGAGCCCAACCCAGACTTCGAAAGATCGCTGGCTATAGCAAAGGCCGGAGCCACCCGAAAGCCCGGCCAAAAAAGTGGCGACCGCCGGGGGTCGGAACCGGCGGCCGCCTACCAGTCGTGATGGGGGGCTTGGTGAGGCCGACTGGTATGCCTCTAACAGAGAGGGGAAGTCTCCCTGTTAACTATAGTTGATTTTGATTGTGGTTGGGCTGAGCCGGAATTGAGGCAGAAATGTGTCCCGGCGAACGCCCTAGGGAGCCCCAATCTGCCCGCCCTTTGGCCCTTGGCGAGGGCTCAGGACACCGCCAATCGACGCCCGCACAGCCTGTCACCCCGGCCAAGGGCTTCGCGTTCGCGAAGGCCGCGAGCCGCCTGTGGGCCGGAGCCTTGGCGAAGGCCCAGGGCCCATGTCTACGCCAGGCACAGGCCGTGAAATGTTGTTGTGGACGGCCCCCGACGGCATCGGATGTGCCAGAGTGAGTTTATCGACAACTCAAACAGAGGGGACCGTCCATGGTGGAGGTTACACG
>JANQMX010000090.1 GCA_028279885.1 Rhodovibrionaceae bacterium
GTCACCCCAAGAAGAGCTCTCTCAACTTGAAACGACGACGCGCCGGATGGGACGATACTTTCCTCCTCAAACTCATGACTCATGTGCGTTAGCCCTGCCGTCGAGAGGCGTTGTGGGGATAGACCTTGCTGACGAGAAACAGCCCGTCGCGGCGCCCGGCGATAGCCTCGCCGACAACCTCTTCCGCGCCGCCTTCACCGTACATCTCGGCCGTGTCAACCAGGGTAAGTCCGAGATCGATGCCGTGCTGCAGCGCCTTGACCTCCTGGCTGCGCTGGCCGGCACGCTCACCCATGCGCCAGGTGCCGAGCCCGAGAGCCGGCGCCTCCATACCGTTCGGGAGCGCCACGAATCGCATCTCTGCCCCTTTCTATCCGCATTGGTGAGACGAGCAGGCTTGATATCTGATGGCGGTCGACAGCGCCAGCCGCTCGGATCGCGGCCTCGGGGGCGCCTGCGGAACATGGAATCGTCGTGACGACCGAGGTATCGTCGAGGGAGGGCGGGCTCCCGGATGCGGTCAAAGGCATCCTTTGGATGCTGCTGACGGCTGCGCTCTTCATGGTGATGGACGTCATCGCCAAGTGGCTGTCGGAAAGCTACCCGACCAACCAGATCACCTGGGGGCGCTTCTTCTTTCACGCGCTCTTTCTCGGCCTGTACCTGAATCATCGCCTTCTGGCGACGCTGCGCTCCAATCGCCTGGGTCTGCAGCTGACGCGCTCCTGCTTCATGCTGGCCACCAACTTCCTGTTTTTCACCGGCCTCGCTTACCTCGGCTTGGCGGAGATTACCGCGATCATGTACGTGGCGCCCCTGGTGACCACCTTGCTGGCCGTGCCGCTGTTGGGGGAGGTGGTTGGCTGGCGCCGCATCGCGTCGGTCATTGTCGGCTTCATCGGCGCATTGATCATCATCCGGCCCGGCAGCGAGAGCTTGAGCTGGGCGGTGCTTTTCCCCTTGGCCGCCGCCTTCAGCCACGCCGCCTATCAGATTACCACGCGCATGCTGTCGCGCAGCGAGGGCTCGCTGACGACGCTCGCCTACACGGCGCTGGTCGGCGCGGTGATCTCGACTCTGGCGTTGCCCTTGGGATGGGAGACGCCGGACCTGGTCGGTTGGTTGGGCCTGATGGGGATGGGCCTCTTCGGTTGCCTAGGCCATTTCACCTTCATCAGGGCGTTCACCGTGGCGGACGCAGCTTTGGTCTCACCCTTCGCCTACACCAGCCTGCTCTGGGCCTCGCTGTTCGGCTATTTCATCTTCGCTGAGGTGCCTGACTTTTGGACCATCGTTGGCGCCGCCGTCGTCGCCGGTTCAGGTCTCTATATCGTTCACCGGGAGCGCCAGCGCTTGCGGCATCCCGTGTCGCCCTGGCGCCCGTCGCGCTGAGGGGGGCGAAGGGAACGGCGGACTCTAGTGTGCAGCCGCTTGCTGGGAGGCTGTGCCGCCTTCTTCGTGCAACAGACGGTTGGCCGGGAGGGTGACGCTGACCGTCGTGCCCTTGCCGTGGACCGAGGCGATGTCGAGCCGACCGCCGTGAAGCTCGGCGAAGGACTTGACGATGGAAAGGCCGAGCCCGGTGCCCTGGTAACTGCGCGTAAAGGTGCTCTGGGCCTGGACGAAGGGCTGGGTGATATGCTCCAGCTGTTCCGGCGCGATGCCGATGCCGTTGTCCTCGACACGGCCGACGATCTCGCCGGTGGGGAGCACCTCTGCCGCGACGATGACCTTGCCACCCACGCGGCTGAACTTGATGGCATTGGACAGCAGATTGAAGAAGATCTGCCGCAGCAGCCGCCTGTCGGCGTAGATGGCTGGCAGCGCATCGGGCAGGTCGCACTCGAGCTCGACCTCCGCCTGGGCGGCTTCGTTGCGCAGCAACCGAAGGACGCTGGCGATGACGGATGGAAGCTCAACGGGTTCTTCCGTCAGTTCCATATGGCCGGCTTCCACCTTGGCGACATCGAGGATGGAGTTGATTACGGCCAAGAGGTGCCGGCCGCTCTCATGGATGTCGCGGACGTAGTCGACGTAGCTCGGATGGCCAAGCTCTCCCTTGGATTGACCTTCTAGGACCTCGGCAAAGCCGATGATGGCGTTGAGCGGCGTCCTGAGCTCATGGCTCATGTTCGCCAGGAACTCCGACTTCGCGCGGGAGGCCAGCTCGGCATTCACCTTGGCCTCGAGCAAGCTGTGGGTCAGGCGTTTGCGCTCGATGGCGTAGTGCACGGCGCGGCGCACGGTGTCGACGGTGATGTCGGTTTTGACCAGATAGTCCTGTGCGCCTTGCTGCACTGCGGCCAGCGCGTGCATCTCATCGTCATGGCCGCTCAAGACGACGATTGGGATGGTCGGCTGCACCTGCTGCAGGGCCGTCAGCCCTTTGAGGTCGCTGGCATCGGGAAGCGAGAGATCGAGAAGCACCACGTCAGCGCCCTCACGGGTAAGTATCTGGCAGGCATCCGCCAGCGTCCCGGCCTCGGCGATGGTGTCATTGGACCAGCCGGCGTCGATCAGCAATTCTCGGGTGAGTCGCGCATCGCCCGGGTTGTCCTCGACAACGAGCACTTTGGCGTCGGTGCTGGCCTCTTCGATCATGCTGCCTTGCCCTTCCTGCACCACCTCTGATCTTCGTCCCCCAAGCGATCGGCTGTTAAACAGCCGCGTCCGACTGCGGCAGCTTCACGATCTGGAGCCAGAAGGTCTCGATCTGACGCACGATCTCGATGAAGCGCTGGAGGTCGACAGGCTTGGTCACGTAGCAATTGGCGTGCAGGGCATAGCTCTTGACGATGTCCTGCTCGGCCTCGGAGGTGGTGAGCACGACGACGGGAATGTTTTTGAGGCTCGGATCCGTCTTGATCTCGGCCAGCACCTCGCGGCCGTCCTTCCGCGGCAGGTTGAGGTCCAGCAGTACGACATCGGGCCGCGGCGCATCGCGGAAAGGCTCCTCGCGGCGGAGAAATTTCATGGCCTCGACCCCGTCTCTGGCCAGATGCAGACGGTTGCAGAGCAGCCCTTCCTTGAGCGCCTCCTCGGTCAGCCGGGCGTCGGCGGGATTGTCTTCGACCATCAGGATTTCGACGACGCTCATGATGCTGCCTTGTCGCTTGCGGGAAGGTTGAAAAGAAAGGTGCTGCCGCTCTTGCCGTCGGACTCCACCCTGAGTTGGCCGCCGTGGCGCTCGACGATCTTCTTGCAGACCGATAGTCCGATCCCGGTGCCGGGATAGGCGTCGCGCGCGTGCAGGCGCTGAAAGATGAGGAAGATCCGCTCGGCGTATTCCGGCTCGATTCCGATGCCGTTGTCGGCGACGGCGATTGTCCAGTCGCTGCCGTCGCGCGTCGCCGTCAGGCGAACCTCGGGCGGGGCATCGGCGCGGAACTTGATGGCGTTCGCGATCAGGTTTTGCAGCAGCTGACGGAGCTCGACGCCGTCGCCGCAGACATTCGGCAAGCCATCGATGTCCACCGTGGCGCCGGCGTCCTCGATGGCCTTCTGCAGGTCACGGCAGGTCATCTCGGCGGCGTCCTGCAGACTGACGCAGCGCCTGGGCCGATCGCTTCGGCCGACGCGCGAGTAGCTGAGCAGCGCATTGATGAGCTGCTGCATGCGCTCGGCACCGTCGACCGCGAAGCCGATGAACTCGTTGGCGTCCTGGTCCAGCGTGTCGTGGTAGCGGCGTTGCAGCAGCTGGCAGTAGCTCGCCACCATCCGCAAGGGCTCTTGCAGGTCGTGCGAGGCCACGTAGGCGAACTGCTCCAGCTCGGAATTGGAGCGTTGCAGGTCCTCGACCAGCTCGGCCATCTTGTCTGCCTGCTCTTTGAGCTTGGCCTGGTGTTGCGCGCGCTCGGTCACGTCCGTGTAGGTCGTGACGAAGCCGCCGGCAGGGAGCGGTACGCCGACGATCTCCAGCACGACGCCGTCCGGCCGGGTGCGCTGAAAGCAGTGCGGCTCGAAGCGCTTCGCCAATTCGACCCGCTCGCGGACCTGTTCCTCGATGTCGCCGGGGCCGTATTCGCCGCGCTCGGCGTTGTAGCGGATAAAGTCCGCAAACGGCCGGCCGTGAGGGCCGACGAAGTCCTTGGGAAACTCCAGAAGGTCGACGAAGTCGTCGTTCCACAGCACCAGGTTCAGGTCGGCGTCGGTGACACTGATGCCGTGGTTCATGTGCTCGAGCGTGGTGCGCAAAAGCGCCGAGGTGCGCTCCAGCTTGCGCTCGCTCCTAACCAATGAGGTCAGGTCGGTGCCCGTTCCCCGGTATCCAGCAAAGCTGCCGTCTGCGTCGTAGAACGGCTTGCCGTTGATCTGCACGATCAGAGGACATTCAGCGCCCGGCTTTTCGATGGGAAACACGAAGTTGCGGAACGGCCTGCGATTGTAGAGGTCGTCGAGATGGGCGCGAAACGCCTCCAGATCGGAGGTCCCATCCAGGTAGTCTTCCCGCCGCTTGCCGAGAAAATGCTCGGGGCCCAGGCCGAGAACGTCGCGAATGCGCTCGGACAGATAGGTCAGGCGAAGATCCGGCCCCATTTCCCAGAACCAGTCAGAGGCGGCCTCGGCAAAGTCGCGCAGGCGCTCGTTGCTCTCCCGATCGAGCGTTTTCGTCTCCTGGGTCACCGGCTCCGCTGGCAGCGCGGAATCGGATTGCACCCGTTGGCTGTTGGGGCCTGAGGTCACGGTTGAACCCTTTTTGTCACAGCAGGAGCATAGTCCGTGATATTTGAGGGGGTGTTAATCGTTCCTACGCATTGCTCGGTCCTGGTTGGAGCCAAGCTCCTGGCGTGCTCGCGCGCCAAGATTCCTTAACGGCGGGACCCTTTCCTTAACCGTGCTCCGTCTTAGCTCTAGCGGGGACGCGATCAACGAGAGGGTTAACGGAAGTAAGCCATGACCGGGCTGGTTCTTATTTATGGTGCAACGGGCGGTATCGGTCTCGCTTTGACCGAGCGCTGCCTGGTAAGGGGACAGTCTGTCGTCGCCACCGGGCGCGACGAGACCCGGCTGGCCGCCCTTGGTGGCCGCGCGGGTGTGACGGCGCGGGCAGCCGATGCCCTCGTGTCCAACGATATCGAGGCCGTCGCCGAAGAGGCGGGGACGATGGGCGCCTTGGCTGGTTTGGCGTATTGCATCGGTTCTATCGACCTGAAACCGCTGAAACGGGCGACAGAGGAAGACTTTCTTAAGAGCTATAGCCTGAATGTTGTGGGCGCGGCGCGCGCCGTGAAGGCGGCCGCGCCGGCGCTGACCAAAGCGGGCGGAGCTGTGGTGCTGTTTTCCTCGGTGGCGGCCGGTCAGGGATTTGCCAACCATAGCGTCATTGCGGCGGCAAAAGGGGGCGTCGAGTCCCTGACTCGTTCGTTGGCTGCTGAGTTGGCGCCGAAGGTTCGAGTGAACTGCATAGCGCTGAGCTTGACGGACACGCAGATGGCGAAGCCGCTTCTGGCTAACGAGGCCATGGCAAAGGGCATCGCGCAGATGCATCCCTTGCCGAGATTGGGGCAGCCCGAGGATGCGGCGGCGCTTGCCGACTTCCTCTTGTCCGATGATGCCGGCTGGATGACGGGGCAGGTTCTGTCGCTCGATGGGGGACGTTCAAGCTTGCGAACGAAGGGGTAGTGGGGATGGCCATGTCATACGGCAGGGACGGTGCGGAGGAGAGCTCAGAGATTCCGACGGCGGCAGCGCTGCTCGGGGCTGGCGGACTCATTCCCTTCGTGGGTCTGGCGGCTGCGGCGCACTTTGCCGGAGCTGTGGACGCCTCCATTGCAATTGAGGCTTTGCGGGCCTACGGGGCTGTCATTCTCTCTTTCCTGGGCGGCATCATTTGGGGCCTTGGGATTGCCGGTTTCGGCGGCGCCGCTGCCAAGCCGCGCGAGGCTTTGCGACTGACCGTCAGCATCCTTCCGTCGCTCTTCGGCTGGCTGGCCTTGATGCTGCCGGAGCAGTCCGGCCTCTGGCTGCTGGCATCCAGCTTTTTGATGGTGCTGGCGGTGGACCTCATTATGAGCAGAGGAGGGCTGGCGCCGCGCTGGTATCCGGCACTCCGCTGGCGCCTGACGGCGATTGCATTTCTTTGTCTGGTGGTTGCCGGCTCCGCCGTGCCGACTGTGTAGCGATGACTCCGAAAGACCGCATCGCGCCTCAGCCTGGGCAGGAGTCCGTTTGGGATTATCCAAGGCCGCCGCGTCTCGAGCAGGTGGAAAACCGGCTGCGAGTGGTCTTCGACGGTGTGACCGTCGCCGATAGCACACGCGGCTATCGTGTTCTCGAGACCAGTCATCCCCCGGTCTATTATATTCCGCAAGCGGATGTCCGCTTCGATCTACTCGAGCCGGCAGCGGGCAGTTCGCTCTGCGAATTCAAGGGCGCGGCCAGCTATTGGACCCTTCGGCATGGCGCGCGTCTCTCAGAGCGGGCGGCTTGGAGCTATCCCGACCCGACCGTCGTTTTTGCCGCGATCAAGGACGCCTTGGCGTTCTACGCGTCGCGGGTCGATGCCTGCTATGTCGGGGACGAGCGGGTGACCGCGCAGGAGGGCGACTTCTACGGCGGCTGGGTAACGTCCCGCATCGTCGGCCCCTTCAAGGGCGGACCCGGCACCTGGGGTTGGTAAGGCCGGGTCTTCTCGTCAGGCGATCTTCTCCAGCCCGCACCACTCGGCGATAAACAGCGCGATGGAGCCGGTCACGCGGCGTACCGAGTCGAGGCTGACCCGCTCGTCAAAGCCGTGGATATTCTCCGAGTGAGGGCCGTAGACGAGGCAGGGCATGTCGCCGTAGAGCACGAAGACGCGGCCGTCGAGATAGGCTGGGGAGACCTTGGACTCCAGGCTGCGCTTGCAGCTTGTCGCGTGAGCGCGTGCCAAGGTTTTTTCGGCTTCGCCGCCCTCTTCGAGCACATAGCCGCGCGCGAAGAAGCCGTTGTACACGATCTCGGGCGGATTGTTGGCCAGAAAGGGATGGTCCCGGCAGACGTCCCGCAGGCAGGTCTCCAGCTCCAACGCCGCCTCCCGCGGGTCCTCGCCGGGATAGAGGGAGGCGCGCGCATCGAAGCTGCACCAGGCCGGCACGGAGGAGGCCCAGTCGCCGCCGGAGATCTTGCCGACGTTGATGTTGATGGGGTGCTCGTGATCCTCGAAATAGCGATGGCCACTGCGCTTGGCGTTCCAGCGCTGTTCAAGGCCGCGCAGGGCCTGGATGAGGTCGTAGGCGGCGAGGATGGCGTTGGAGCCTTCGCTGGCACGCAGCACGTGGACGGGCGTGCCTCGGACATGGACCTGGAACCAGATGACGCCGACGTTGGCGCGGACCAGCGTCTCGCCCATCGGCTCGGTGATGAGGGCGGCATCGGCTTGGTAGCCGCGCTGCAGGCAGGCCAGCGCGCCGTTGCCTGTGCACTCCTCTTCGGTCACGGACTGGACATGGACGGTGGCTGCCGGCCGATAGCCGAGGTCGCGTAAGGCATCGAGCGCGAAGATGTTGGCGGCGATGCCGGCTTTCATGTCGCCGGCGCCGCGGCCATACATCCAGTCGCCGCTGCAGTAGGGCTCGAAAGGAGGACGGCTCCACTGCTCGTAGGGGCCGGTGGGAACGACGTCGATATGGCCGTTGAGGATGAGCGAGCGGCCGTTCTCCTTTGAGGGTCGGTGGGTCGCCACCACGTTGATCGCGTTGTCGTAGCTCACCGTGACGGGAGAGAAGCCGGGATGCTCCTCGATATCGTCGGTGTTGATCGCCCAACGGTCGACGGCATAGCCGCGCTGGGACAGCTCCCGATGAACGAAGTCCTGCGCCGTATGCTCCTGTCCCCGCAGGGAAGGAAAGCGCACCAACTCCTCGGTGAAGGCGATCTGCTCTTCAAAGCGCGCCTCGACGGCTTTCAGGATGGGAGAGACCATGCCAGGGTCCAGAAGGGACCTGTCTTGTTTCATGACGGCGATGGACATGCTCCGTTCCCTTTCTTGGCGCTGAGCGCTCCCATTGGACTGCGGCCCGTCGTTGGCCCCCTTGCGCAGCCTGACATGCCTGATCTTCCTGACGTCGGGCGACGGCACTAGACTAGCGTGAAGGCTCGTATAGGGAAACACCAGTCGCCGTCGTCGCATGTCGCGCTGGGAGAAATCGTCGGGTGATGCACAACAGTCGTTTGCGGGAAGTGGAGCCGCAGGACCTGGATTTCGTCTTCGACTGCCTCCGGCGCTTGGCTCACGAGGTCGGGGAGGCGGCGCATTTCGTTTCCTCGATTGAGGACGTGCGCCGTGACGCCTTCGGCAGCCGGCCTCATTACGAAGTTCTCATCGGCGAATGGAAGGGGCAGACGGCCGGGCTGGCCACCTTCTTTCCGATCTACTCCACCTACAAGGGACGGCCGGCGCTCTATGTCGACAATCTTTTCGTCCACGACTGGGCGCGCGGTGCGCGGCTCGGCCGGCATCTGATGAGCGGTGTTTGCGCCCTCGCTGAGGCACGCGGCTGCTGCCGGGTGGAGCTCAAGGTGCTGTCCGGCAACCCGGCGCAGCACTTCTATGAGAGCTTGGGCATGAGCGTGAGCGACGAACGGCACTACCGCATCGAAGGGGCGTCGATGATGCGGCTGGCCACGCACGAAGGTTAGTGTGAGCGCGGCCTCTTGCCTCGTAGCGCCAAAAGAGCGGGAGCGAAGAACGATGGCTCGCTCTTCGTTCCCGGTCCTCCCTGAAACCTCCCGTTGTCGGGATAGCCTCTGTTATTGTCCCTGACCCAGCGAGTAGCCGGGTTCGCCGTCGAAGGTGTAGAGCTGCTCGGTCTTGACGAAATCGACGCCGGCACCGGTCAGCTGGCGCAAAATGTCCAGCACCATGGCCTTGTTGAACTGCTTGCCTTCCCGAGCCAGGAAGCGGCAGCGCCAGTGGTCGGTGGTGAAGGTTTCCGGCAATCCGCCGGGCCAGATCTTGACGCCGCGGTTGGTGATCATGGCCAGCTCGACCAACTCGCTCTCGGCGGTCTTCATTTCCCGCGCCAGCTCTTCGACCGGAGCGGTCGAGTGGACGAAGACGTCCATGCCGACCAGCTCCTTTTTGGCCGGCGTACGCGGGGTCGCCTCCGGCACGGCGAAGGGCTTGCTGTTCTGGTCGTAGACGGCGGCGGCCAGCCGTTGCGGCGTCTCGCCCAGGCGGCTGATGACCGCGTCGGCGAAGTCGCGCGTACCGAGTTTCTCCTTGGAGACGCCGTCCTTGTAGATGTCGTAGGTGTGCAGGCCGTCCTCGATCGTCTTGAGCCAAGCGTTGTGCACGCGCTCGGCCACGTCGCGCTGGCCGAGGTGCGCCATCATCATCACGCCGGCGAGCAAGAGGCCGGAGGGGTTAGCCATATCCTGGCCCGCGCGGCGCGGGGCCGATCCGTGAATGGCTTCGAACATGGCGCATTGCGCGCCGATGTTGGCGGAGGGTGCGAGGCCGACGGAGCCCGCGATCTGGGCTGCAACGTCGCTCAGCACATCGCCGTAGAGATTGGGCATGACGACGACATCGAAGGCTTCCGGCGTGTCGGCCAGCTTGGCGGCGCCGATGTCGATGATCCAGTGCTCGTTCTCGATATCCGGGTACTCCGCAGCGACCTCGTCGAAGACCTTGTGAAACAGGCCGTCGGTCAGCTTCATGATGTTGTCTTTGGTGAAGCAGGTGACCTTCTTGCGGCCGTGCGCCCGCGCATACTCGAAGGCGTAGCGCACGATCTTCTCGCTGCCGGGCCGCGAGATCAGCTTCAGGCACTGATAGACATCATCGGTCTGCCGGTGCTCGATGCCGGCGTAGAGATCCTCTTCGTTCTCGCGCACCACCACCACGTCCATGATCGGGTGCTTGGTGGCGATGAAGGGATCGTAGGAGACGCAGGGGCGGATGTTGGCAAAAAGCCCCAAGCTCTTGCGCACCGTGACATTTAGGCTCTTGTAGCCGCCGCCTTGCGGCGTGGTGATCGGCGCTTTGTAGAACACCTTGGTGCGGCGCAGGCTGTCCCAGGACTCGGGTGCAATCCCGGCGGTGTTGCCGGAGCGATAGAGCTGCTCGCCGATCTCGATGGGTTCGATCGCGATGTTGGCGCCGCCCGCGATCAGGACCTTCAGGCTGGCCTTCATGATCTCGGGGCCGATGCCGTCGCCGAAGGCAACCGTGACCGGCGTCGCTGAGCCGTCGTTCGCCTTGCCGATGTAGTCGTCTATGTCGATCAGTTTGGCTTCGACATTCATACGCCGGTCTCCTGCTAAAAATTAAGTCGCTGCAACATACGCCGCAGCGGCCAATTGTTAAAATTGATAACGACTGTCTGGAAGATTGGGTTTCTCTATCAGAACCTAGCCGGGCTTCGCGCGTGAGGGCCCTTAGGCGGAGCGGAGCACCTTGCAGTCACCTGGCCGAATGCGGGCTTATCGTTGTGTCGGGTTCTTGTCGAATTCGGTTCGCGACAGGCCGCCCGCACAATCTAGTCAAAGCGATTGGGCGTCGTCTCGGGCCGATGACGGGACCACACCGGTGCGGTCGCCGGCCTTTCCGCAACAGCCGCCGTGAGCCTTTCAACGCGCGGCAGGTTCTCAGGTCGCCACGCATCCTGCTGAGCCCATCGGCTGACGACAGCAATGTATAGGTCGGTCAGACAGAAACCTGAGCGTAAGAGGTAAGGCTCCCCGGCGATTTCATTCTCGACAAGCAACCAGCGCTTACGCCAGATGGACTGAGCGACGTCGCGCAGGCCAATCGCAGTCTCCTCGGTCGGTGAGAAGCGCTCCGGGTAATCGTTGATCTCCACGACCGGGTAGATCTCGGTCGCAACGAACAGCAACCAACGCAGCGCTTGGGCTCTTTCCGTTGCGCCCTTTGGCAAGAGTCCCGCCTCGGGATGGCGATCGTCGAGAGTCAGGAGAAGAGCAGCCGACTCCGTAAGGGTCTCACCTGAGGGCGTTAGGAGAGCGGGGACCTTGCGCTGCGGATTGACCTCAGCATAGGCCTCGTTGCGCTGGGCCTCGGTGTCCAAGTCAATTTCGCGAACCTCATAGTCTGCACCAATCTCAGCCAGCGCCATCTCCACGGCCAGAGAGCCGGACCGCCGGTTCCCATAGAGGATATAGGTCATGTCGAGATGCCCTTTGTTGCCCACACGCCAAAAGACCAGGCCCGGCTCACCATACTGCAGCGGGATTTTTCTGACAGCCGCCGACCGCACAGCGCCATTGGCTACAGGCCACCGGCGCCTGAGACCATTCTGACCAACAACAGCAATCGGCCCTTCGCTAAAAAATGGCTCGGGGCCGATAACGACTCCTCAGACACGGAGCAGAGTATAAACTAGCCACTGTTACTAACCGCGGGGGGCAGGCCAACCGTCCTGTCTCCCTATCTCAACCGTCTGTCCTGATTGTAAGTGAGAGATGCATGCCAGAACATCAGAGTCGTTTTGAAGCGTTGGAACGGAAGATCGCCGAGGCTGGGCTCGACGTTTTCCTGATCTCGACAAAGGACAGCATCTACTACTTCACCGGCTTTCGCTACGAGCCGTTTGAACGCCCGTTCTTCATCATCGTGCGCCCGGGCGAGAAACCCGTTTTCCTGACGCCGAGACTCGAAGCGGAGAACATGGCGACCATCGCCGTGCCCCATCGTCTCGTCGAGTACATCGAATTCCCGGCTCCCGCCGGCGGACGCTACCTGGATGCCCTTCGGGACGTCCTCCCTCAGGGCGCAAGGGTTGGGGTCGAGATGGCCATTACCGGAGAGCTTCTGGTGGCGCTGTCCGCTTGGTCTCCCCAGGTCCTGCCTCTCGTCGAAGAGCTCCGAATGGTCAAAAGCCCGGTCGAGATTGCAGCCATTCGGAGGGCGGCAAAGTACTCGGATCGAGGCCTTCAACTGGCGATGGGATTGGCCAAGATGGGCCGCACAATTGCCGAGACCGATCGCGCCAACGGCCAGCTGAGGGAAGAGATCACCCGCAATGAAGGACACCTGGATCCCTATATCTCAAGCGTCTGGCAAGGCATCTGGGCGGCCCCCTATTCCGCGCAGCCCCACCGGTTTCCCGAGCCGGGCGATACGCTGACCGAGGGACCGAATGTCGGCCTCTCCTTTCTGCGTGTGAACGGATACTCTGCCGAAACCGAACGTACTTTCTTTGTGTCTCCTCCCCGCAAACAGGACATCGAGGTGTTCAACACCATGGTCGAGGCTGGACGCATCGGGTTTGCAGCCATACGCCCGGGCGTAAGCTGTCACGACGTAGATCACCAAGTGATGCAGTTCCTCCGCGCCGAGGGCTTCGGCGACAATCTTCTGCACCGTACGGGTCACGGCATAGGCATGGGCGGGCATGAAGGTCCGTGGGTTGCCGAAGGCAGCGATCACGTTCTCGCCGAGAACATGGTGATCAGCATCGAACCGGGGATCTACTGGCGCGGACAGGGCGGGTTTCGGCACTCCGACACGGTGCTCATCACCGCCGACGGCTACGAGCGTCTGACAGATATGCCCCATGACATCGCCTCGATGACCCTCGACGCCTGAACACGTCGAGCACTTGTCTTTCTTCATAGCGTTCAATGATCACTCAGGGACCGACGTCCATGGCTGACGCTGAGTACCGCCTGTACTACTGGCCCGATATCCAAGGGCGCGGCGAGTTCGTGCGCCTCGTGCTCGAAGATGCAGGCGCTCCCTATGTGGACGTTGCGAGGCTGCCCGACGAGGAAGGCGGCGGCGTGCCTGCGCTCATGGCGTGTCTCGAGCGCGACGAGGTCGGCGCACCGAACCTTGCGCCGCCGATCCTGCAGCAGGGCGATTTCTACATCAGCCAGACCGCAGCCATATGCGCCTACCTCGGCGAACGGCACGGGCTCGCCCCGGACGGAGACGCGCGGTGGCAGGCGCTCCATCTGCAGCTCTCGATCGCCGACTTCGTGGTCGAGACCCACGACACCCATCACCCGATCGCGGGCTCGCTGTACTACGAAGAGCAGAAGGCGGAAGCGCAGCGGCGCACGTCCGTGTTTCGGGAGGAACGCCTGCCCAGGTTCCTTGGATACTGCGAGCGTGTGCTGTCGCTGAACGGGGCCGCCGACGGTCGCTGGCTCGTCGGTGCCGACTGCTCATACGCCGACTTGTCACTCTTTCAGGTGATGACAGGCGTCGAGTATGCGTTCCCAAACGCGCTCGCCGTGCTGCGCGACGGTTATCCGCACCTCTTTGCACTCTGCGATCGCGTTCGCAAACGGCCCAACATTGCGGCTTATCTCGCATCCGAACGGCGCATAGCCTTCAACGAGCTCGGCATATTCCGCCACTATCCGGAACTCGACACCACGGCTGTCGACTAGGGCCGATCTCTCGCCCTCAGGTCCATTTGGGGCATAGGCCGCCGGATCGCGCTCAGGCGCTGCCGAGCACCACGCAGTCGCGGGGGCGGATGCGCAGCTTGACGGCCTCGCCCTCGCGGAAGGGGTGTTCGTCGATGGTGCCGATAACCTGCAGGCGGAGGTCGCCGACCTTAACGAAGTAACGCGCGGTGACGCCGAGATAGTCCACGTCGGCCACCGTGCCGTCGAGGATGCTGTCGCCGTTGCTGCCATCCCACTCGGACGCGATGCCGATCTTTTCGGCGCGGATGACCAGCTTAACCTGCGCATGCCCGAAGTGGCCGTTCGCGCTATCGGCATTAACGTTCACGCCATCGGTCAGCTCCAGGGCCGTTGTTGCACCGTTGCTCGCCAACACCCGCGCCTCCAGCAGGTTCGAGTAGCCGAGGAAGTCGGCGACGAAGGCGGAGGCCGGGCGGTTGTAGACTTCTTCCGGCGGGCCTTGCTGCTCGGACTCGCCTTCGCTCATGACCACGACGGTGTCGGACATGGCGAGTGCCTCTTCTTGGTCGTGGGTGACGAAGAGGGTGGTGATGTTGAGCTCACGCTGAATCTTCTTGAGCTCGACCCGCATCTCCTCGCGTAGGTTGGCGTCGAGCGCGGACAGCGGCTCGTCGAGCAGCAGAACGTCGGGCTGAATGACCACGGCGCGCGCCAGCGCGATGCGCTGCTGCTGACCGCCGGAAAGCTGGGAGGGCAGGCGGGATTCCATGCCCGGCAGGCGCACCAGTTCGAGCGCCTGCGCCACGCGGCGGCGGCTCTCCTCCTTCGGCACGTCGCGGTACTTCAGCCCGAAGGCGACGTTGTCGAAAACGCTCTTATGCGGAAACAGGGCGTAGTTCTGAAACACCAGGCCGATGTTGCGCTTGTGGATCGGCACCTCGTTGATGCGGTTGCCGTTGACGAGGATTTCGCCGTCGCTCGGCGTCTCCAGCCCGGCAACCATGCGCAGGATGGTCGTCTTGCCGCAGCCGGAGGGGCCGAGCAGCGTGGTGAAGGAGCCGGCATCGAGCGTCAGGTCGACGCTCTTGACGGCCTGCACGCTGCCGAAAGACTTGCTGATCCGCCTGAGCTCGACCGCACCCGCGGGTCCTGCCATTGCATCGGCCCTATTGCTGTTCCGGGAAGAGAAGAAAGGCCGGGGCGCTTACGCCCCGGCCATACATGACGTTTAGGCTCAACCGCCTTTCTCGACGCGGTTCCACTTCCTCTGCCATTCGGTGCGGTTCTCCGCCCAGTAGTTGGCATCGGCGAACAGCAGGTTCTCCAGCGTGCCGGTGGGGTCGAAGGCCGGCAGGGCCTGAACTTCCGGCGGCATGTCGACCTTCGTCGGGTCGAGCGAGGGCGGATAGTTCTGCCCGATGGCGACCGCGATGGAGACTTCGGGGTCGAGCATGTAGTTGAGCAGCTCTTCGGCTTCCGGCATGGGCGAGCCCTTGGCGACGAAGAGAGTCTCCATCCAGGAGTAGGTGCCCGGCGGCTCGCTGTAGCCGATCGGGTGGCCCTGCTTCTGCACGCCGGCAACCCGGCCCGACCAGGCGTCGCACGCCAGGTATTCTTCCTTGGCCAGCAGGTCCATCAGCTCGGCGCCGGAGCCGAAGTACTTGAGGATGAGGTCGCGGTGCTCACGGACCTTGTCCCAAACGGCATCCATATCCTCGATGCCGTTCGGGTTCTGATTGCTCTGCAGCGCGGCATGCCAGATGCGGCCCTGCCAGCTGCCGTAGCCGCCGAGCTTACCCTTGAGGTCCTTGCGCAGGATGATGTTAGCGCCGTCGGCCTCCGCCTCCTCCTTGGAGATGTACTTGGTGTTGTAGGCGAAGCCGGTGTTCCCGTAGTCGAAGGGAACGGCGGAAAGGCCGTCCGGCGTGATCGCGCGGAAAGGCTCGATCAGGGCCGGCATGACCAGCTTCAGGTTCGGGATGTTGTCCTCATTGATGACGGCGCCATAGCCGGCGTCGGTCAGCGTCTTGTAGATCGTCACACCCGAAGAGAGGTGCAGGTTGTAGGTGCCTTCCGGGGAGGCCTTGATGTTGTTGAAGTGCTCCTCCTCGGAGCCGAAGGTGCCGTCGATCACGGTGATGCCGGTCGCCTGCTCATACGGCGTGAAGGCGCCCTTGCGCAGCGATTCCGAAACGATGCCGCCCCAGCCGTCGAAGCGCAGCTTCTCGACGTTGGCGTGGGCTTGACGCGCGAAACGGGTCATCACCGTGCCGCTCACGCCGACCGCTAGGCCGGCGCAGCCGAGCAGGCTCATGAAATCCCGGCGTGGCAGGTCGCCGTTGCCGAAGCGTTCCAGCAGACGTTCGTAGCGTCTGGTCTCTGACATCTTTGCCATGCTGTGCCTCACTTTCTGCTTCTGTGGCGGTTTGATTGGCACCCGGTTCTTCGGGTGCGGGGGGCGCGGGCCGTGATCATGGCTTGGCTCGCGCGAAATAGCGGGCGAGGGCTCCGGCGAGGAGCGGGATGCCCACGGTGATGACGATCATCACGGTCCCCAGCGCGTTGATCTCCGGGCTGATCGAGTTACGCAGCATGCCGTAGATCTGCGTCGGCACCGTTTCGGTGCCCGGCGGGCGCCAGAAGATGGTCGCCGTGATGTTGTCGAAGGAGATGGTGAAGGCGAAGAGCAGGCCGGCGAAGATGGCCGGCATGAGCAGCGGGAAGGTGATGGCGAAGAAGGTCTGGATGCGGTTGGCGCCGAGGCTCAACGCCGCTTCCTCGTAGACCCGCCGGATGCCCACCAGGCGCGCTTGCACCACCAACACCACATAGGGCAGCGAGATCAGGATGTGGCCCAGCATCAGCACCGGCAGGCTGCGCGGCTGGCTGAGCCACAGCATGAAGAGCAGCAGGCCGACCCCGAGCACGGTCTCGGGAATCAAGACCGGGGCGACCAGCAGGGTGTTGATCCAGCTCTTGCCCGGGAAGTCGTAGCGCACCAGCGCGATGGAGGCGAGGATGCCGAAGGTGGTGGAGACGATGGCCGTGACGATGGCGAGCCAGAGGGAGGTTTGGAAGGCACGCACGATGGCCGCGTTGTTGAACAGCTCCTCGAACCATTTCAGGGAGAAGCCTTCGATGGGGAAGCTGCCGAATTGTGCCGAGTTGAAGGACAGCAGCACTACCACCGCAATGGGCGCAAACATGAAGAGGTAGACCAGAGTGGTGAAGGCGCGGATGCCGGCGTTACCCATGGCGACCTCAGCGGAAGGACTTGTAGACCTGCGAGAGGCCCATGATGCGGTTGTAGATCAGCACGATGGAGCCGAGCATGATCAGCATGACGCAGGACAGCGTCGCGCCCATCGGCCAGTTGAGCTCGTCCATCAGTGAATCGAAGATCAGGTTGCCGAACATGAAGTCGCGCGGTCCGCCGAGGATCTGCGGCGTCACGAAGGTGCCGGCCGAGAGCACGAAGCAGAGCAGCGAGCCGGCGGCGAGGCCGGGCAGGGACAGCGGCAGGGTGACTTCGCGAAAGGCCTGCCAGGAGGTGGCGCCGAGCGTGCGGGCGGCCGAGACCAGGTTGCGGTCGATACCCTCCAGGCTGACGTAGATGTTGAGCACCATGTAGGGCAGCAGAAAGTGGATCATGCCCATGATCACCGCGCCCTCGGTGTAGAGCATCTTGATCGGCTCATCGATGATGCCGATCGACAACAGGGTGGCGTTGATGAAGCCTTGGTTGCCCAGCACGTGGATCCAGGAAAAGGTGCGGATGATGAAGCTGACCCAGAAAGGCAGGATCAGCAGCAGCATCAAAAGCCACTTATGGCGGAAGGTCGTGGTGGCGATGAAGTAGGCGGGGATGTAGCCGACCACGGCGCAAACCACGGTCGCAGTAATGGCGATACGGAAGGTCGTCCAAATCGCACCGTGGTAATAGCCGTCGGTGAAGAACTCGATCCAGTTGCCGAACTGAAAGGCCGGCTTGTCCACGCCCACGTCGACGAAGAGATAAAACGAATAAACGAAAATGATGAGCATCGGGATGACGAGCAGGAAGAACAGCGTGATCAGCGCTGGCGCCAGGAGTTGCCACGCCTTGCTTGGCACGCTCGTCTTGCCGCCGAAAGATATCGGCTGGGCCGTCGCTTCGGCCATGCTGCCCCTGTCGCTCCGTCCGCTCATTTGACCGGAAGCGCGAGGCTCCCGACGACGGATTGCTTTGTTGTTCTTCGTGCTTTGCGCAGGCCAGTCCCCAGCCCACCGCAATTATGCTAACGTCACTAATCGATCGACGTCCAGTCCAAAGCCGTGGTCCCCAGAATCCCATCAGTGACGATGGGTAGCGGACGGGGAAACCGCGGCAGCAAGGTCTTCTCGTTATGCTTGGCGGGCTGTTCAAGCAGATTGGGGTTGAGTTCGGCACTGTCTGGTATGGGGACAGGAAAACGATTGTAATCAACCGCCTCAATCTCTCCTGAGACAGAAGGGATTTTTGGCACTCAAACTAAGTTTCGGAAAGGCCCGTGGAAACTTGAGACGGAGAACCGAGCGGAAACAACTGTTTGTATATTTCTAAACCTCTAAATAACGCACGTGAATCTCTATAAGGAGAGGAGAAATGAAAACTCTTTTTCTTGTCCATAAGCCATAAGTTTCCAAATACGGTATAATCTGGATACACCGGATCGCTATAATTGAACGACTCACAAATTGCTTCTATAGAATCGCCTGGAACAACAGTATATCCTGGACGGAATAAAGGAAAAAACACAGGCCTCCAATTCGTAAATGTATTTAGGGAGTCAACAAAGTATTTGCTTTTATTTACATACAAATTTATCCACATCAGAAGGCCATCAATTTTTCCAGATCTCTGAACTTCTAAGTTTATCTTCACGGATTCAGCTTTTTCTTTTTCGCTGGAAAAATAGAGATCTTCAAAAATACCATCATTTGTTATGATATTGCTTCTGTTTACGTGTCTAAGACAAATTCTCAAGTTAAATGGATGTCCAATGTAATTAAAAATCTTTTCTACATATGGAACGGCTTGCACGCTAAAGCCAGGATGTTTAGAGAGAGAACTTGGCAGTTCGATACCGGCCACTCTTGTGACACAACGCTCTGGAATAATAACAGGATCGTCTACAAGAAGGCGATTTCTCGCATCAGATATTAGGGAATCTGCACCTTCAGAGCCTCCGATATTGCCTATAATTTCAGAAACACAAACATCTAATCTGTTTTTAAATGTTATATTTCTAGAATTATCATTTATCAGCGTTATTTTATCTTCCAGGCCGAGTGACTTAACTTTCTTGCTTGCCTGAATGTATGCTTCTCGTGATTGCTCAATTGCGTAGACTTTTTTTGCCCCAGCGGTAATACACTGCCGCGCCCACAAAGCATCCTTTCCTGTGCCAATTTCCAGAACAGTCTTTCCTCTCACCACACTCTGAATGGCTAGAGTGTATTGTGTGTTTCTGATGTCATCACCTAACATTTCCTTGTAAAGGAAATCATCATAAACAGGATATTCTCCCATTGAAGGCCAGATTTGACATCCTGAAAATTGATCTGGGTTTTGGCAGCTTACGGCGATTTTTTCCCCATTTATAACTATGTGTTTTTCCGGCATTTAGAACACTCTCTCCTTATATAATTATCTTTGGTGTTAACTCGGAATTCCCCAAGAAAACGGATCTTCTGGATCAATGATTACGAAGGAATCGCCGTTAACGTATCCAGAGCTAGTTATTGTCGGTAAGATGGACGATGAATCGCCCCACTCGTAGCTTGCTTGAAAACGACTGCCTGTTACACCTTCTTGGTGCCAAATCATGTTTGGCTCAAAAGTATTGTCGGCAGCTAAACAAGCCAGCTTCGCGCAAGTAGCAGTGCCGCACGGAGATCGATCATAAGCGTCTCCAGGGCACAGTACAAAAGAACGACTATTTGCAGTCGAGCTCATTCCAAAAAGCGCGACATAATCAATAGGGGCGCCGCCAATTCCTCGAATGGAAGATTTTTGAAGAGTGGTTTTTATACTTCTCGATATGCTTAGCAAGCTGTGGATATTGCGTATATTAATTTCTAACGAATGCTCTTCCACCAATAAGAACCAATTTCCACCCCATGCTATATCCCCGAACAATCGTCCTCGACCTGGCACATTTAACTCTATTTGTTTTATATATCTGTAGCAAGGCACATTGAATACACGAACTTGACCGTCTTCGGTGAACTCGGTTCTTACAATACCGGCGGGTGTTTCAATATAGTGTTGTCCGGGCGCTATCCGTCCCAAATATGCGAGAGTTTTCACAAGTCCGACAGTACCATGGATACACATATCAAGATAGCCAACGGTATCGAAGAATATGATCCCGGCAGTGTATGTACGGGAACTTGGTGAGCAGAGTAGGCCGCCAACAATTACATCAAGTCGACGAGGCTCACTCAGAACTGCGCGACGATAATGGTCAAACTGTTCACGAAAAAGCTTTGCGCGCAAATGAATCGGACCGTTTCCTAACTCCGGTCCACCTTCTATAATTATTCGCGTAGGTTCACCTACCGTGTGTGAGTCTACGACGCGAAGCTGTGTCACATGGGGGATTCTCATTTGCCGCTTCAAACAGGTTTAGATTTGTTTCTTTTTAAGCGCCTCTTGTCGAATATCGTTATCCCGAGAGAAGCGATAGATATCAGTGCTACGGCTATCCATGAGCGCAATGTGATGGCGTCAGAAAGAAAGGTAATCCCGATGACAGTAGCAACAACTGGTTCAAAAGATATCAGTATTCCAAATTTGCGAGGAGGCATAGAACGGAGAGCGATAAACTCGAATAGAAGTGGAATGGCGGCAGAAAACACAGCGACGGCGCAAATTGCGATGATTGTTTCTAGATTACTCGCCAGATTTGTTAGCGCCTGAACACCGGCAATAGGCGATAGAGCTATTGCGGAAACAAGCATCGCAAGAGCCAAACCTACACCGCTATCAATTTGCCGGCTCAGCCTGCGACTGGTTATGATAAAGCAGACCCAGCCGGCCGCTGACAAAAATGCAAAAAGTAATCCGATAGGATCTAAGTCTTGACCGATTGAAGGGGTCAGCAAAAGTATGCCGACACCTGCACACGTGACACATAATACATCTAATGCGCGCCGGGAAGTGGCAAGCGCGAGCCCAAGAGGGCCCAAGAACTCAATTGAAACAGCAATCCCGAGTGGAATTCGAGATAGCGCCTCATAAAAAGTGGCGCTTTGTGCAAGCATTGTGAGGCCCAGTAAAATGATTCCGACGGGCGCTTTCTGAATTGCTCTTCCAAGGAAAGATTTATAAAGTAAACATAACCCTACGCCGGCAATTAGCATCCGAAAAAACAGAATGCCCTGCGGGCCGAATACCGGAAACAGCGAGATAGCAAGTGCCGATCCAATCTGAATAGAAATGATTGCACAGATAACTAGTATCGTTGGAGGAATACCCTCCATTGACCGGATGGCGCCGTTCATTACAATTTGTTTTTAACGATGAGTGTTTTTATCGTCATACGCTTCCGTGCCTCTCTTTTTTTGCGATTTTTTTATGTTTTCAAAGCATTATTTCCTGATAGGTGCATCGGAAGTTAGCGATATTCAATTACTGATATTTAGTTCTCCATATTGTTCTATTTTAAACGTTAGCTCTAACGCGGTAAAGAGGTTGCCATACGCGTTTAAGAACGCATTTGCACCGTTCTGTATGGCGTCCCAGGCTGCAGGCTCTCGTTCACAATAAGCCAATACTGCATCTCGGCTGGTTGAGCCGTGCATAGGCTCTACTTCAGTATGTATCTGATAGAATTCTAGGCGGGGATCATGAGGTCCGTTTAAGCCATAAGCATCTGGAAAAGCACAAAACCCTTCAAGGCAAAGATTAAATTCAACATCTGACGTGACTTCTGACGCCATATGAAACCCTAAACCTTCTGGAATACTTTTTTTTCTATAATAGCTGGAGGTCAATGTTGCCATAGTGGTGGCTTCTGGGAGAATAAACTCCTTCCGCATAAGATCATTTTTTTGAATACCAAAACTGGCGGCCATCTCAAGAAAGTAAGTATGATGAGATTGCTGTATTCCTTTATCGAGTTTGTGAAGGCCGAACTCATCAACAGCAGAATATAGAACTGATGCTGCTCGTGTTACTGCGCCAAAACGATCGTGCATCATCCAATCATCGGCAACTCGGAGTCCCAGAGCTAAGATGCCAACGGGAATCTCTTTGAAGAATTCGGCAGTACTAGCGAGGAAGATCGTTAGTGTTTCCGGTGACATCGGCGTTTTTTTTAGCTGAATGCCAAAGTCGTCCAGTTTTTTCATTCCAGAGTGATGTTCAATATAGCAAACAAGATCATTGATTGTTTGGGGGGTAGCCATTGTCAGCTCAGTTGCAGTGTAAGGTTGAACTTAAAGGTATGCGCAAAAAAGCGTTATGGCCAGGATAAAAACTTATTTAATATGGGTATAAAAGTGTGACAGATGTTGTGTCGGGCGCTAAAGGGGAGATCTATTCGATGTTGTCCGTCGCGCTTTCGCGTGGGCTGATGTTAGGTCCGCGCCGATTATGCTGACTTCACTAGTCGATCGACGTTCAGTGCTGAGCTGTGCAATTTCCTCATCCCCATAGCGCTTGCGGCGCGGGGAGAATACCAGCGGGTTCGTAGGTCAAGCCTGGCTCTCTGTCCTCTGCCAGGAGCCAGGGGCCGTCTAGATCGACGAAGCTGGCGAGGCTGCCGACCAGGATGGCGGGCGCCATGGCGAGCGAGGTGCCGACGTTGCAGCCGACCATGATGCCAAGGCCCTTGGCTCGCGCTTCACGGGCCGTGGCCAAGGCCTCGGTGAGACCGCCGGCCTTGTCGAGCTTGATGTTGACGTAGTCGTAGCGGCCCTCGACAGCCGGCAGGGAGGTGTGATCCCGAAAGCCCTCGTCGGCGGCGATAGGTAGAGGATGGGGAAACGCGGCGAGCAAGGCATCGTCGCCGTGCTTCAAGGGTTGTTCGAGCAACTCGACGCCCATCTCGGCCAGAGGCCCGACGCTGTCCGCCAGCTCCTCGGGCGGCCAGCCCTCGTTGGCGTCGACGATCAACCGTGCCTCCGGCACGGCCTCCCGTACCGCGGCCACGCGAGCCAGGTTCCCCGGACCGCCGAGCTTCAGCTTGAGCAGGGGCCACGCGGCGTCGCGGGCAGCGGCGGCCATGGCCTCCGGCGTCCCGAGGCTGATGGTGAAGACGGTCGGCAGCCGCTCGGGCGGCTCCAGCCCTGCCAGTTCCCAGGCGCTTTTGCCGCTAAGCTTGGCTTCCAGGTCCCAGAGCGCGCAGTCGATCGCCGAGCGCGCCGGCCCAGCGGGCAGCGCATCGAGCAACGCCTTTCGCCCCATGCCGCCTTCCAGCGCCTCCTTCACCGACAGGGCTTGTTCGACCGTGTCGGGCGCCGCCGGATTGAACAGCTCGCCACGCTCTCCCTCGCCACGGCCGACCGCGCCGTTTTCGGCAATCTCCACCACCACGACGTCGCCGGTCTCCTGCGTCAGGCGGGAGATGACGAAGGGCTCCTTGAGCGGCCATTGCTCGGCGCGGACGCTGACCTCACGCATAGTGGGACTCGAGCACATCGACGAGCGGTGCGACACCGGTGCGCACCGGGTCGACGCAGGGCAGGGCGAGCTGCTCGGCGGTCTCCGCCAAAAAACGCTCGGCTTCGTCCGCCGGCAGCTTGCTGGTGTTGATGCTGGCGCCGATGAAGCGGACATCCGGGTTGGTCAGGCGTCCAGTTCCCAGGTTGAGATCGATGCAGTCCTCCAGGCTCGGCAGGTGCCACTTCTCCATGCCGTCGATATGCGGCCGCTTGGCCTCATGGCAGAGCACCAAGGCATCGGGCTGCGAGCCGTGCAGCAGGCCGAGGCTGACCCCGGCATAGGAGGGATGAAAGAGCGAGCCCTGGCCTTCGACGATGTCCCAGTGGGCGGGCTCGGCCTCGGGCGAAAGCAGCTCCGCCGCGCCCGAGACGAAATCAGACACCACCGCATCGACGCAGATGCCGCTGCCGGCAATGAAGATGCCGGTCTGTCCCGTCGCGCGGAAGTCCGCGTTGTGGCCGCGCTGCCGCATCTCCGTTTCCAGGGCAAGGGCGGTGAACATCTTGCCGACGCAGGTGTCGGTGCCGACGGTCAGAAGCCGGCGGCCGGCGCGCTTGTCGCCCCGCCCGACGGGGATGGGCCCATCGGGGTGGCGCACGTCGATCAGACGGCGGCCGCGTTGCTCTGCCGCTTCGGCAAGCGCTGGGTTCTCGATGAGGCGGCTGTGCAAGCCGGCGGCGAGGTCGAGGCCGGCATCGAGCGCCGCCGTCATCTCTGCCATCCAGCGCTCGGGCAGGCGGCCGCCGGCCGGTGCTACGCCGATGATCAGCGTACCGGCACCTTGCGCCGCCGCCGCCGCGTAGTCCATGTCGGGCAGGCCCGTGTCGGCGCCGCAGCCTGGTAGGCGTCGCTGGCCAATGCACCAGTCGCGCCGCCAGTGGGCGATGCCGGTCGCTGTCTTGGCGGCCAGCGGGTCCTCGTCGTCACCGAGAAAAAGCAGATAGGGATGCTTGAGTTCGTGCACCTAGGAACTCCTATAGGAGGGGTGATCAGATAAGGCCGTCGCGTGCAAGCCGGTCGCTGCAGCGGCTCAGCACCTTGGCCAGGCCCGTGGTGATCTCTTGGACCTGCTCTTCGTTGACGATCAGCGGCGGCGTCATCATCAGCCATTGGCCGAACTTTCCGCCGTTGGGCACGCGGGAGTAGATCGCCAGGCCCTCTTCCATGCCCAGCGTGCAGATTTGGCCGACCGCGTTGTGCTCCATGGGGATCGACTCTTTCGTTTCCTTGTTCGCGACCAGCTCGATGGCCTGCAGCAGGCCACGCCCGCGCACGTCGCCGACGATCGGCGAGTCTGCCATGACGGCGCGTAGCTCGCTCATCAGCAGCGTGCCCATGCGCTCGGCGTTGGCGATCAGGTCGAGGCGCTCGGTTTCCTGCAGCACGGCATGGCCAACGGCGCAGCTCAGGGGATTGGCATTGTAGGTGTGGCCGTGCAGGAAACCGCCCTCGGCAGCGACGGCATCGACCATTTCGGATGAGGCCAACATCAGACCGAGCGGCGTGAAGCCGGCGCCGACACCCTTGGCCAGCACCACCAGGTCGGGAAGGGCATCCGGCCAGTGATGGGCCGCCAGGAAGCGGCCGCTGCGGCCCGCGCCGCTCATCACCTCGTCGTAGATCAGCAAGAGACCGTAGCGATCGCAGATCTCGCGCACGTGTCGGTAGTAGAGGTCTGGAGCGACCAAGGCGCCGGTCGCGAGGCCGCCGATTGGCTCCATGATAAAGGCTGCCACCGTTTCCGGTCCTTGACGCTCGATCTCTTCGGCCAAGGCTTGGGCGGTGCTGCGGGCCCGCTCTTCGGGCGTCTCGCCGGGCTCGAGACGATAAGTGAAGGGGGCTGGGACTTTCGGCATGGCCTGCATCATCGGCCCGAAGATCTCCTGCGAGATCTCGTCGCCCGAGACGGCGGCGGCGCCGAGGGTGCCGCCGTGGTAGGCCGGGTGGCGGCTGATCACCTTCCAGCGGCTCGGCTCACCCTTGGCGATGGCGTACTGCCGGGCGAACTTGAGCGCGCTTTCCACCGCCTCCGAGCCGCCGCTGACCACGAAGGGGCAATCGTAGCCGGGACCGGCGAGGCGGGAGAGGCTCTCGCTCAGCGCCAGGTTGGCCTCGCTCTTGAACATCACCGGCCAGGCGAAGCAGGCCTTCTGCGCCTGCTTGGTCATGGCATCCAGCACCGCGGCATTGCCGTGGCCCAGGTTGCAGGTCACAGGCCCTGAGGTCGTATCGATGTAGCGTCGCCCCAGGCTGTCCCAGAAGTAGAGACCCTCGGCGCGCTCGATGGTCGGCGCGTCCGGACCGTGCAGGCCAAGAAAGAAGCGCCGAAAATGGCCCCGATTGTCCTGGGCCAGCATGGCCTGGTCCGGGTTCACGTTACCGCCTCCGGATGTCGTTGGAGCGCTATCTGTAAAGTGCTTAACAATTTCGTGAGCCTAGCGCGGGCCGCTTGTCGCTTGTCAAGCGAACCAACTGCCGGGCAGCCCTGCGTGCCGCGATGGGGCGCAATGAGGTGAGCGACGCTTTTCCCTTGGCGCGGGCGCCGATAAGCTCTCGCCCCAGTCAGCAAAACAACGAAGCGCCTGGAAAGGGGAGGTCATGGCAGAAGCCCGCAAGGTGGTGATCACCTGCGCCGTCACTGGATCCATTCACACGCCCTCGATGTCACCGCACTTGCCGGTCACGCCGGGCGAGATCGCCGAGGCGGCGATCGCGGCAGCCGAGGCCGGTGCCAGCATCCTGCATCTCCATGCGCGCAATCCTGAGGACGGGCGCCCGAGCCAGGACCCGGCCGTCTACGAGCAGTTTCTCCCCCGCATCAAACAGAGCACCAACGCGGTGGTGAACATCACCACCGGCGGCGGCCCGACCATGCCGGTGGCCGAACGCATGCTTCCGGCGGTCACGTTTCAGCCCGAGGTGGCCTCCTTGAACATGGGCTCGATGAACTTCGGGCTCTATCCCATGCTGGGGCGCTTCAAGGAGTTCAAGCACGACTGGGAGCGCGCCCATCTGGAGGGCAGCCGCGACATGGTGTTCAAGAACACCTTCGCCGATATCGAGGGCATCTTGAGCGCCTGCCGCGACAACGGCACCCGCTTCGAATGCGAGTGCTACGACATCGGCCATCTCTACACTCTGGCTCACTTCCTCGACCGCGGCGTGATCGAGCCGCCGCTCTTCGTGCAGAGCGTCTTCGGCATCTTGGGTGGCATCGGCGGGCATCCTGAGGACCTGATGCACATGCGGCGCACGGCCGACCGCCTGTTCGGCGACCAGTACCACTGGTCTATCCTGGGGGCAGGGCGGCAACAGATCGCACTGGCCACCATGGGGGCGACGATGGGCGCCAACGTGCGGGTCGGTCTGGAGGACAATCTTTGGATCGGGCCGGGTCAGCTCGCCGAGAGCAACGCGGCCCAGGTCACGAAGATCCGCCAGGTGCTGGAAGGGTTGTCGCTTGCGGTGGCCACGCCGGATGAAGCGCGCGCCCTCTTGAACCTCAAGGGCGGCGACCGCGTGGCCTTCTGATCTCCATGCACTACCGGGCGGCGATCCTGTCCTGTTGTCTCTGGCTCGGCGGCGCGCCTGCGCTTGCCGACCCGAGCATCACCGGCCATCGCCTGCTCAACTGGTGCCGCAGCGAGCAGGCGACGCCTCTATGGATGCTCTGCCTTGGCTATGTGGCCGGCGTGTCGGACCATCTGGCACGGGTGGAAGGCGCTGCGCGCTACTGTCCGCCGGAGGGCTTGAGTGACGAGGAGGAGCGGGACATCGTCATCGCCTACCTGGACGAAAACGAAGAGCTCCGCCGCAACTCCGCACTCGACCTGATCGTGGAGAGCTTGCGCGAAGCCCATCCTTGCCCCTGACGCTGCTCGATCTGCAGCGGCAGTACCGAGGGAAGGCGGCTAGCCGGTTGCCTCCCGGTCTTCCCGGTCCCAGGCGAGAATGTGCTCGCGCAGGCTATCGAAGCGCGCGTCGACCTCGGGACCGAAGAGCGGGTCGGGAGAGCTTTCGATCTTGCTGTCCACCTGCCTCAGATCGGACTCCGACAGCACCTCGCGGGCAAGCGGCAGGAAGACCTCCTCTTCCTTGCGCATGTGGTCCCAGTAGTGCTGCAGGAAATCGCGTCCCAAGGCGACGATGCCCTCTCGGGAGATCTCCGCCTCGTTGAGCAAGCTGTCGAAGCCGTGCACCAGGCGGTTGGTCAGCTCGGCGAGTTCCTCATGCTCCTTGTAGAGATCGCCAATCTTCTCCGAGGCCTCCGGCTGGCGCATCAACAGCCGCTCCAGCAGCAAGTCTTCCTTGGGGTGGTGATAGCGGTCGGGAAAGTCCCGGCAGTACTGTAGCACCCCGTCGATCACGTCGTAGTCGGGGTGCTCCGCGCGGGCGAGAACATCGAGCTGCCGCTCGAAGGCCTTGAGCAGCTTGGCCATGGCCCGATGCTCCTCTTTGAGCATGTCGATGACGTCCATCGCCTTGTCCTCCACCTTAGACCCGTTTCCGCAGCGAGAAGAAAGCACGCTCGTAGCGCGGTGGTTTTGATTTCCCTCAAATCGCCGTGGCGGCTGACTTCATGCGCCAGCTAGGAAATATGCTCTAAGGTATTGAACTCTTTCGCGACTTGGGCTGCTAAGCGTGCATTCGATAGCAGCAAGGCGACGTTGCAGACGCGGGTCTTGCCGCCACTCAGGTCATGCAGCCTGCCCAGGAGATAAGGCGTCACGGCGGAACCGGTGACTCCTTTCTCCTCGGCTTCGCGCAGAGCCTGCGCCGTCCAGCTCTCCAGCGTGGCAGCGTCGAGTGCGCTTTCGGCCGGCGGCGGATTGGCAATGAGAAGGCCTCCGTCGGGCAGCAGCGACCACTGTGCTGCGGCGATGCGGGCAAGCTTGACGCTGTCTTCCGAACTCTGGTCGAGGCTGACGCCGCTGTCGGCGACATAGAAGGCTGGGAAGCGGGTGGTGCGGTATCCGACGACTGGGATGCCGAGGCTTTCCAGAGCCTCCAGGGTGGCCGGAATGTCGAGAATGGACTTGGCGCCGCTGGCGATAACCGCGACGGGCGTGCGGGCCAACTCGGCCAGGTCGGAAGAGATATCTGGATGGCTCTGCCAGTTGCGGTGCACGCCACCGATGCCGCCGGTCGCAAAGAAACGGATGCCGGCCAGGCGGGCGGCGATCATGGTGGCGGAGACGGTGGTGGCACCGAGCGCGCGGGCGGCGAGGGTGGTCGCCAGGTCGCGCCGGCCGACCTTGGCGACCTTGTCCGTCGTGGCCAGGCGCGCGACCTCCTCGTCGCTCAGGCCGACATGGAGGTGTCCGTCGATCAGCGCGACCATGGCCGGCACCGCGCCCTCCTGCCGTACGGCCGACAGCATGGCGTCCGCCGCCGAAAGGTTCTCCGGGCGCGGCAGGCCATGGGCGACGACGCTCGACTCCAGCGCCACCAGCGGCCGGCCCTCTTCGAGCGCGGCCGCCACCTCGGCACCGAGGCGCAGGTACAGGGTCATGCCGTTTCCAGCGCGCCGCGCAGCTCGCCGATGCGCGTCTCCAAAGCGGTGGTTTCGTAGGCCGCGCGCGGCACCTTGCCCCAGATCGGCCCGGGCCAGGCGGGGTCCGTGGTCCAGCGGGCAATGACGTGGACGTGCAATTGCGGTGTCATGTTGCCGAGGGCGGCCACGTTCATCTTGTCCGGACCATAGAGCTCGACCATGGCCAGGGAGCAGCGGGTGATCTCGTCGCAAAGCAGCTGCTGATCGGTGCGCGTGAGGTCGTGGAAGTCGCGCTTGTCGCTGCGCATGGGCACCAGCACCAGCCAGGGATAGTTGGCGTCATCCATCAGGAGAACGCGGCAGAGATCGAGATCGCAGACCGGGACGCAGTCGCGCTCCAGGTCTGGATGCAAGGCAAAGGCGGGGGCATCGCTCATTCTTGGTCTCCTTCTTGCGAAGCATTGCCCGGGCGTGGTGATCTTGCCACCTTGTAGCCGACATCGGATGAGCGCGGGAAGCCGTATGAGCGGGGCAACGAGCGCCGAAGACCTGCAAGGCCTGCGGAAGGCTTGCCGCAGCGACCTCCGCCGCTGCTTCGAGATCCGCGAATCGGCGCACGAAAACCGGCAGCCCGAGTCCTACCATCGCTTCCTCGAGATCGGCGGCGCCTCGGTGGATGCCGGAAGTTGCTGGGTCTGGGAGGAGGCCGGACGGGTCGAGGGTTTTGCCGCCTACGATCCGCAAAGCGCCACCATCAATGTGCTCTACGTGCACAACGACGCCCAGGGGCGCGGTATCGGCGATGCGCTACTGCAGCAGTGCTGCGCCGACCTCAAGGCGCTCGGCTTTGGGCGCGCTTTTCTCAGCACCACGCCCGGCACGCGCGCGCAGGACTTCTATCGCCGCCGCGGCTGGGAAGCCTTCGCCATCGACCGGGCCGGCGACCTCCGTTTCCGCCGAAGGCTAAGCGACCTCTGAGTGCTATCCCCGCAGCGTGACGGCGCCCTATATTCCACAGTATGAGCGCACCGCATCCCGAGACCTGGCTGCAGACGCGGCCCGAGGGCCTCTACTGCCTGCCTGGCGACTTTTTCGTCGACCCGCATCGTCCGGTCGACCGGGCGGTGGTAACCCACGGTCATGCCGACCATGCCCGCCCCAACAATCAGGCGGTCTTGGCCACGCCGGAGACGCTGGCCATCATGCGCGCCCGCTACCGCGAGCAGGCTGGGGGCTCGTTGCAGCCCTTGCGCTACGGGGAACGTGAGAGGATAGGCGAGGTCGAGGTCTCCTTCGCGCCGGCCGGCCATGTGCTGGGCAGCGCCCAGGCGGTGTTGGAATGGCGCGGCAGCCGGGTGGTGATCTCCGGCGACTACAAGCGGCGGCGCGACCCGACCTGTCCGGCCTTCGAGCCGGTACCCTGCGACGTCTTCGTCACCGAAGCGACCTTCGGCTTGCCGGTCTTCACCCACCCGGACGACGGTGAGGAGATCCGCAAGCTGCTGACGTCCCAAGCGCTGTTTCCGGAGCGCACCCATGTGGTCGGCGTCTATGCCCTCGGCAAGGCACAGCGTGTCATCTGCCGCCTGCGCGAGGAGGGCTATGACCGGCCGCTCTACATTCACGGCGCCTTGCAGGCCCTGTGCGATCTCTATCAGGAGCTTGGTGTGGTGCTTGGAGAACTGCGGCCGGCGACGGCCAGCTCTAAGCAGGAGATGGTCGGCCAGATCGTGCTGGCACCGCCCTCGGCCATCGCCGACCGCTGGGCGCGACGCCTCAGCGATCCCGTTGTGGTGCTGGCCTCCGGCTGGATGCGGGTGCGGCAGCGGGCCAAGCAGCGCGGCGTCGAGCTGCCGCTGGTGATGTCGGACCATGCCGACTGGCCGGAGCTGACCCGCACCTTGGAAGACGTCGGCGCGCCGGAGGTCTGGGTCACCCACGGCAGCGAGGAGGCGCTGGTCCATTGGGCCAATGGCCAGGGCTTTCGGGCGCGGGCTCTCTCTCTCATCGGCCGCGGGGAGGAAGAGCAGGAGGTGGCATGAAGGACTTCGCCGCGCTGCTCGATGCCCTGATCTTTACCCCATCGCGCAATGGCAAGCTGCGCCACATGCAGGCTTACTTCGCCACCGCCGAGGACCCGCACCGCGGTTGGGGGCTGGCTGGCCTGACGGGTGGGCTCGACTTCAAAAGCGCCAAGCCGGCCTTGGTCAGGGCCCTGGTCGAGGAGCGGGTCGACCCGGCGCTCTTCCGCTGGTCCTACGACTTCGTCGGAGACCTGGCCGAGACAGTCGCGTTGATCTGGCCGGCGCGTCCCGGCGCGAACCGTCCGCCGAGCTTGGATGAGGTGGTCACCCGCCTGCGCCTGGCGGGCAAAAGCGAGGTGCCGGGCTTGTTGGCCGGCTGGCTCGATGCTTTGGACGCGACGGGGCGCTGGGCGCTCTTGAAGCTCATCACCGGCGGCTTGCGGGTCGGTGTTTCGGCGCGTCTGGCCAAGACCGCGCTGGCCGAATTCGGCCAGGTCGACGTGGCCGAAATTGAAGAGATCTGGCATGGCTTGGAGCCGCCCTATGGTCCGCTCTTTGACTGGCTGGAGGGACGCGGGGAAAGGCCGGAGCCGAACGAGAGCGTCGCCTTCCGTCCCATGATGCTGGCCAACCCGCTGGAAGACCGGGACTTCGAGAGCCTCGACTTTGCGGCTTACCTGGCCGAGTGGAAATGGGATGGCATCCGGGTGCAGCTGGTCGCGCGCAATGGCGAGCGGCGGCTTTACAGCCGGACCGGTGACGACATTGGCCGCGCCTTTCCCGATATCATCGAGGCGATGGATTTCGAAGCGGTGCTCGACGGTGAGCTGCTGGTGGTGCGCGACGGGCAGGTGGCCCCCTTCAATGACCTGCAGCAGCGGCTTGGCCGCAAAACGGTCTCTGCCAAGCTGCTCGACAGCAATCCGGCCCATGTGCGGCTCTATGACATGCTTTTCGAAGGCGGCGAGGATATCCGGCCGCTGCGACTCGACGAACGCCGGCAACGGCTGGAGAGCTGGTATGGGGCAGGGCGGCCGCGCTTCGACCTTTCGCCGGTGCTGTCCGTCGCCGGCCGCGAGGCCCTGGCGGGGTTACGGGCCGAGGCGCGCACCGCCGGCATCGAGGGCCTGATGCTGAAGCGGGCCGACAGCGCCTATGTCGCCGGCCGGCCGAAAGGTCCCTGGTTCAAGTGGAAGCGCGACCCGCTGACCCTCGACGTGGTGCTGATGTATGCCCAGCGTGGCCACGGCAAGCGCAGTTCCTTCTACTCCGACTACACCTTCGGCGCTTGGCGCGACAGTGAGGCGGGGGCGGAGCTCGTGCCGGTCGGCAAGGCTTATTTCGGCTTCACCGATGAGGAACTGAGGCAGCTCGACAAGTGGGTGCGGGACAATACGGTCGATCGTTTCGGTCCGGTGCGTGCCGTGGCGCCCGGGCTCGTCTTGGAGGTGGCTTTCGATGCGGTGCACCCTTCGACCCGCCATAAGTCCGGCCTCGCCATGCGTTTTCCCCGCGTCAAGCGCATCCGTTGGGACAAGCCGGCGGATGAGGCCGATCGGGTCGAGACCCTCGCCGCACTGGTCGAAACCGCATAAAGCTGTGTTAAACTCCTCCGACTGGGATGGGAGGATTGGCGATGGCGGGCCTACAAAACGAGGGACGGCGGCGATTGACCGTCCTTTTGTGCGGACTCGGCGGCGCTGGTTGTGCCGGCGCCATGCTGCTCGTCCTCTTGCTCTATGGCGCGCCTTACAATTCCATTTGGTGGGGCGTGATGGCGGTCATCCTGGCGGCCGCCTTCGTGGCGCCGCTCGCGTTGGTTCCGCTCGTAGACTGGGTGATCGAAGGCTACCGGGAGGCGCGCGACGATTGAGCTTCGGCCATGCCATGGTCTGACCCGTCTGGGCACAGCAGCCGCTCGATAAGGGCCGCAAGCTCCTTCGCGTCAATCGGCTTGCTGAGGGTGGCGTGCGCACCGAGCTTCTCGGCCATATCCAGAAAGGACAGGCCGTAGCGGGTGCCCCCTCCCGAGATGGCGACAATCTTCGTGTCCGGGTTGTTTGCCCGCAGCTCTTGGATGGTCTCGATGCCTTCCTGTCCGGGCATCAGGATGTCGGTGATGACGATATCCGCCATGAAATCCGCCAGCAGCGCCAATCCGCCACGTCCTTCCGTGGCGGTTCGCACCTCATGGCCTTCCGCCTCCAGCAGATCGCTGAGGATGTCGCGGACCATCTCATTGTCATCGATGACCAGTATGCGTGCCACGCTTACCCTCTTAATTTGTGGCATTACAATAAAGGTGCCTTTGTGCACCAAAGAATTTGAACCTAGTGAGCAAAGACTAAAAAGAAAGTAATCCGTTCGTCGAATTGATCGAGTTACGACCTGTCGAGAACTTCGCGGACCTTCTGGGCCAATGTTTGGTTGAGGTAGGGTTTGGTGAGCCAGTTTCTGCCGCGTTCGGGATCGCGCGTGCGCGACATGGCGGCCGGCGGAAATCCAGAGGTATAGAGAACGCGAAGCGCCGGGTGTTCGCGAACGGCTCTGTCGGCGAGCTCCAGACCGTTCATACCCTCCGGCATGGCGATGTCGGTGAACAGGAGATCGATCTCGGGATGCTCCTTCAGGAGCGCCAGCGCGGAGGGGCCGTTTTCTGCCGAGAGCACGCGGTAGCCGAGCCCGGACAGCGTGGCAAGCGAGGTTTCGCGGACGTCTTCCTGATCTTCGACCACCAGGATGGTCTCGCGCCCCAGGGGGCAGAACACGCCAGCCGGCTCTTGCGGCGCCTCCACGGACTCGCTGTCGTCGGCGCGGAAATAGAGGCTAAAGCAAGTGCCTGCGCCCTCTTCGCTGTAGACGGTGACATGGCCGCCAGACTGCTTCATGAAACCGAACACCATGCTGAGCCCGAGACCGCTGCCTCGGCCGACGTCCTTCGTGGTGAAGAAGGGCTCGAAGATCCGATCCTGCACGTCGCGCGACATACCGGTCCCGTTGTCGGTGACCGAGAGCACGACATAGCGGCCTGGCTGCAAGTCCGGCTTCTGGGCGGCGTGCTCGGCATCCAGGTCCGCGGTCTGGGTCTCGATGGTGATCCGTCCGCCCTGAGGCAAGGCATCGCGGGCATTGAGGAGAAGGTTGAGCAGAGCATTCTCGAACTGTCCCGGGTCGACCCGGGTCAGGCTGAGCTCCGGATCGAGGACGAAGTTGAGCTCGACCTGCTCGCCGACGGAGGTCTTGAGCAGTCGCTTCATCTGCGCAATCGCCTCGCTCAGGTTCGTTGGCTGATCCTCGAGCCGCTGCTGTCGCGAGAAAGCCAGCAAGCTCTTGGTGAGCTCCGCGCCGCGCTGCGCGGCATGCACGGCTGTGTCGATGCGCTTAACGGCACGTTCGTCATCGGCGACGCGGCGCTCGAGAAGCTGCAGATTACCGAGGATGACGGTCAGGAGGTTGTTGAAGTCATGAGCCAGGCCGCCGGTCAACTGTCCGACCGCTTCCATTTTGTGGGCCTGTTGCAGCTGCTGTTCGGCGAGCCGCATCTCGGTCACGTCTTGGACAGTGCCTTCGCTGCGTAGGGGAATCCCGTCTTCGACGAGGAAGCTGTGCTCAATCTCTCGAACGTGCCGCACTTCACCGTCCGCGGCGATGATGCGGTATTCGATGTTGAGCGGCTGCTGCTTGTTGTAGGTGTCGCGCAAAGCCTCCAGGTAGCGCTCCCGGTCATCGGGATGAAGGAAGTCGTTTGCTTCCGCCTCCACGCCGGTCGCACGCTCCATGTAGTCGTCGACCGATAGTCCGTGAATCTGAGCCAGTTCCTCCGAGCAATAGATGCAGCGGTCCTCCAGCAGATCCCAGACGAAATAGCCGAGCTTTGCCATCTGTGCCGCAGTCTTGAGGCGTCGTTCGCTTTCAGCCAGGGAATCCTCGGCCCGCTTGACGTCGGTGACGTCTTGGACCGTCCCCTCGCTGCGCAGGATGCGGCCGTTCGCAATCTCGAGGTTGTGTTCGATTTCGCGCACGTGGCGGACCTCGCCGTCCGCGGTGATCATCCGGTATTCGATGTTGAGCGGCCTCTGCTCTTCGTTGGTCCGTCGCAGTTCTTCCTTGTAGCGCTCACGGTCTTCGGGATGGACAAAGCGATCGGCATCGGCAGACGCTCCGATGCTTGCCGCAACGTACTCTTCGGCGGTCATGCCGTGCATGCGGGCAAGCTCGTCCGAGCAGTAGAGGCAGCGGTCCTCGACAAGGTCCCAGACGTAGTGACCCAGCTTGGCCATCTGCGCAGCCGATTTCAGCCGTCGCTCGCTTTCCCTCCGGGCCTGCTGTGCAAGCTTGTCGTCGGTGATGTCCCG
The DNA here is from genome assembly GCA_028279885.1 of Rhodovibrionaceae bacterium. GTDB lineage: Bacteria > Pseudomonadota > Alphaproteobacteria > Kiloniellales > DSM-21159 > JANQMX01. Next base: position 34,888 of record JANQMX010000090.1, read on the forward strand.
ACTGGTGCCGATCTCCCGGATCACACGGCCGGAGGAATCGAAGGCAGGATGGATGATTTCGCTGACATGACGCACCGTCTTGTCCGCCAGCAGAATACGGTACTCGAAGGCGACCTTCTCGCCATTGCGCATGGCCTGCACGCGTTCCTTGACCAAGGCCCGGTCTTCCGGGTGGGTGAGGCAGAACTCCTCGTCTATGGTGGCGGCGCGCGCGATGTACTCCTCGGGCGAAAGCCCATGCAGACGGGCGTGTTCCTCGGAGCAGAAGATGCAGCGGTCTTCTAGGACATCCCAGACGTAGTAGCCCAGGCCGGCGACCTCGGTGGCCTGCTTGAGCCGCTCTGCGTCGACGCGCCGTTCTTCTTCGATCTGTTTCTGCTCGGTGACGTCTCGGACAAGGAGCACGAAGCCGTCCGGCTCCCCGTCGCTGGAGAAATGGGGAATGTAGTCGCGATAGACGATGTGCTGGTCGCCATTCGCAAGGTAGGCGGGGCCTTCGCGGGAGGCGCGTTTGCCGGCAAGCGCATCCTCGACCATTCCGGCAATCTCGGCGTAGTTCTCCGGCTTCGCGATTTCGGCGATTGGCCTGCCGACCATCTCTTCGGCCGGCTTGCCCGCCCATTCCTGCCAAATCTTGTTGCCGAACAGCATCCGTCCATCCTTGTCGGCATAGCCCACGAGGAACGGAAGGTTGTTGGTCACGATATCCAGCCGGTCCAGGCTGGTGCGCAAGGCTTGGTCCATCTCTTTGCGCACGGTTATGTCTTCGACATAGCCTTCGATGCGCTCCAGCCGACCCGAGGTGTTCAGCACGCCGCGCATGCGTTCCCAGAGCCAACGTTGCTGCCCGTCCGCCGTGCGGATGCGGTATTCGCATTCGAAGGCTTCGCCGAGCTGCACCAGCGTCTCACCCGCTTTCTGCAAGGTCTGCCGGTCGTCCGGGTGCACCAACTCCATGAGGTCCACGGCGTTCTTGCCGATCAGCGCGCTCGGCTCGAAGCCGAGGATGCGTTTCACCGCGCCGCTTATGAACCTCAGGTTGTTGTTCTTGCCGTCGCAGTTGCGCACGTAGACATAGCCGGGGAGGTTGGCGATGAGCCGGGCGCTGCGCTCCTGCTCCAGCCTGAGCTTGGCTGAGACGGTCTGGCGCTCGGCGACTTCCTGCTCCAATGCCCGGTTGGTTGCGCTCAGCTCCGCCGTGCGGGCGTTTACCGCATCTGCCAGCTCTTCCGAGAACGTCTTCTGAACGTCCGAATCGTGGATATAGCCGATGACGGCTTCCGGCTCACCATCCTGGTCCCGCAGCAGCACGGTGTGGTTTTCCACCCAGCGGTAGCGGCCGTCAGCGTGGCAGAAGCGATACTCTCCGCTGGCGTGGCCGTCGCGCAGCGTGGTCTCGCGCAAAAACTGAATGACGTTGCGATCGTCCGGATGCACCAGGTCCATCCAGGCGTGCGGTCGCCGGCAGATGCGCTCGGCATCGTGTCCGAGTTGCGTCTCGATATGTGGGCTGACATAGACGATTTGACCGTCGCCCTGCGGCTCGCGCACGTAGAAGGTGCCTGGTGCCGCCGCGATAAGGAATTCCAGCTTATCGTCGCTCCGCACAAGCGCGCGCTCGGTCGAGAGGAGCTCTTGCAGGCGCTTGCGGGCGAGCTTCCATTGCCGCCAGGCCAGCCAAGCCATCCAGACCGATGTCGTGGCAATGGCGACGATAATCTCGTCCAGCTCCCACGCTTCGTAATGCCGCGAGGCGTTATGCAGCGCTTCGAAAGCATCGAAGACGACGAGGAGCGCGGTTGTCGCTGCCGCGCCGACCAAAGCGATCACGACGTCGCTGGGAAAGCGCCTTTTTTCTGGCTCCGAGGTCACACCGTCCGCCATCCTGCCTCCCTATCGGCAGAGCCCCTCGTTGCCGGCCTTGAACGGGGACCGATTTTCGTTCGATCGAGCTCGCTGGATGCTAGCGTACCAGCGCGCGCGCCGCATAGCAGTATGTAGCTTAAGTTACACTTAAAGCTAGTATAGGTGGTATGGAGATCGCCTACGGGTGCCAGAACCTGCCGGCCAGCCCGCTATCGTTGGCTGTTTTCCCAATCGGGGTGGATCCAGGGGGCCTGGTTGGAGGCCGGCAGTGGTTCCCGGCCCAAGACGTGATCGCTGCCTTTTTCGCCGATCATGAGAGAGGGGCCATTGAGGTTGCCGTTGGTGATCTGCGGGATGATGGCGGAATCGATCACCCTGAGGCCTTCGAGCCCGATGACCCGGCACTCCGGGTCGACGACCGCCATGGGATCGTCGGGGCGACCCATGCGACAGGTGCCGCAGGGGTGATAGGCGCTTTCCACGGCGTCGCGGATGAAATCGTCCAGCGCATCGTCGCTCTCGATGGCGGCCCCGGGAGCGATTTCGCGTCCGGCGAAGGGCTTGAAAGCCTCCTGCCGGAAGATTTCCCGCGTCAGGCGGATGCAGGTGCGGAAGTCGCGCCAGTCCTCCGGCGTCGACATGTAGTTGAATTGGATGACTGGCGCTGCGGCGGGGTCGGGGGAGCGCAGCCGGATCCAGCCGCGCGAGCTTGAGCGCATTGGTCCCACGTGGGCCTGGAAGCCGTGCGACTCGGCCGGCGCCTTGCCGTCGTAGCGGATGGCGACGGGCAGGAAGTGATACTGGATATCGGGATACTTCACCCCGGCGCGGGAGCGGATGAAGGCAGCCGACTCGAAGTGATTGGTGGCGCCATGCCCGCTCTTGGCCAGCAGCCATTGCAGGCCGATCAGGCCTTTCGAGACCAGGTTGAGGTGCCGGTAAAGGGTGATGGGCTGCAGGCACTCCTGCTGGATATAGAGCTCCAGGTGATCCTGCAGATTCTCGCCGACGCCGGGCAGTTCGTGGAAGGGGCTGACGCCAACCTCCGCGAGGCGCGTGCCCGCACCGATGCCGGAAAGCAGCAGCAGCTTGGGTGAGTTGATCGAGCCGGCGGCGAGGATCACGTCCCGTCGCACCCGGGCCTCGTGGGTCTGACCGTTCTTGCGATAGCGGACGCCGCTGGCCCGCTTGCCCTCGAACAGGATGCGCTCGGCGAGAGCGCCGGTTTCGAACGCCAGGTTCGGCTTGCGCAGGGCGGGCTTGAGATAGGCGTTGGCCGCCGACCAGCGCCGGCCGTGCCAGATGGTCATCTCCATCGGCCCGAAGCCTTCCTGCTGCTCCCCATTGTAGTCGGCGGTGACCTGATAGCCTGCTTGGCGCCCGGCCTCGACGAAGGCATGGAACAGCGGATTGTCCCGTCGGCCGCGGGTCACGTGGAGTGGCCCGTCGCCGCCGCGCCAGCCATCTTGCCCGCCGTGGCTGCTCTCCATGCGCTTGAAGTAGGGCAGCACGTGGCGGTAGCCCCAGCCCGTGGCGCCCATCTCCTCCCAGCCGTCGTAGTCGCAGGCGTGGCCGCGGACGTAGACCATGCCGTTGATGGACGACGAGCCGCCGATCACCTTGCCGCGCGGGCAGGCCAGTCGGCGGCCGCCCAGATGCGGCTCGGGCTCGGAGGTATAGCCCCAGTCGTAGCGCTTCATGTTCATGGGATAGGAGAGGGCGGCCGGCATCTGAATGAGCGGCCCGAAGTCGCTGCCGCCCTGCTCCAGCACCAAAACGCGAAGGCTGCCGTCCTCGCTCAGCCGGTTGGCCAGAACCGACCCGGCCGAGCCAGAGCCGACGATGACATAGTCGTAATCCGATGAAGCCATGGTGCATGTCCGGCAGAAGAAGTGCGGGGCGCATCAAGAGCAAGGCGGCGGGATTTGGCAAGCGCCAAGGACGCTGCACGCTCAACAAGCTACACGGTGGACAAGAAAGACTGCCGCGACGCAGTATGCCGGCAACAGGGAGGACCACTATGACACGAGCTTTTACCGTTTTCGCCGCAGCCGTTGGCCTGCTCGCCTTGACGACGACCGAGAGCCCGGCCAGCCAGTCCGAGGCCTGCCGGACCGTTCACTTCTCCGACGTCGGCTGGACCGACATCACTGCCACCACCGCCACCGCTTCGGTGATCTTGGAGGCGCTCGGCTACGACGCCAACGTCAGTGTGCTCTCGGTCCCGGTGACCTATGCCTCCCTCAAGAACGGCGATATCGACGTCTTCCTAGGCAACTGGATGCCGACCATGGAAGCGGACATCGCACCTTACCGGGCAGAGCGCTCGGTCGACATCGTTCGGGCGAATCTGGAAGGCGCCAAATACACCCTGGCCGTCCCGAAATACACCTATGACGCAGGCCTCAAAAGCTTCGCCGATATCGTCAAATTCAAGGACGAACTCGATGCCGAGATCTACGGCATCGAGCCCGGCAACGACGGCAACCGCCTGATCCTGGAGATGATCGCGAAAGACGCTTTCGGGCTGGAAGGCTTCGAGCTGGTGGAGTCCTCGGAGCAAGGCATGCTGGCCCAGGTGGCCCGCTCGGTGAAGCGCAATCAACCCATCGTCTTCCTGGGCTGGGAGCCGCACCCGATGAACGCCAACTTCGAGATGGCCTATCTCGCCGGCGGCGACGACTGGTTCGGCCCGAACTTCGGCGGTGCCACGGTCTATACCAACACCCGGGCCGGCTATCTCGGCGAGTGCCCGAACGTCGGCAGGTTTCTCGAAAACCTCGTCTTCACCCTCGAGATGGAGAACGAGATCATGGCCGCCATCTTGGATGAGGGCGACGACCCGCAGGATGCCGCAGCGGAATGGCTGCGGAAAAACCCCGGCGTGCTCGATGGCTGGCTGGCCGGCGTTACCAACTTTGACGGGGAGGATGGCTTGGCCGCGGTCAAGGCCGGGCTCAGGCTCTAGGTCCGGAACCCTAGCTGATGGCTGACCTCGGCGACCCGATCAGCGACTGGCTCACCGAGAAAGGCCACAAGCTGCCGATTGGCGAATGGGGCGAAGCATTCGTCGATTTCCTGATTGAGTACTTCGGCTGGTTCTTCGACCTGATCTCCGTCGTGCTGGAGTTCCTGGTCGAAGGCCTCGTGCACATCGTGCTCTTCTTCCCGCCGCTCGTCGTCATCCTGGCTTTGGCGGGGCTGGCCTACTGGCTGAGGCGGCGCTTCGCTCTATCGGCAGCGGTCTTCGTGCTGCTGCTCTTGATCGTCAATCTTGGCTACTGGGAAGAGGCGGTCGAGACTTTGGCCCTGGTGCTCTTCGCGACGGCCATCTGCATGCTGATCGGCGTACCGGTCGGCATCGCGGCCGCGCACCGGGAGTGGCTCTATACCGCGCTGCGGCCGGTCCTCGATCTGATGCAGACGCTGCCCACCTTCGTCTATCTCATCCCGACCCTGGTGCTCTTCGGACTTGGCGTTGTGCCGGGCCTGATCTCCACCATCATCTTCGCCTTGCCGGCGCCCATCCGCCTGACCTACCTCGGAGTCTCCTCGGTGCCCAAGCAGTTGCGCGAAGCCGGTGAGGCCTTCGGGGCGACAAAGCGCCAGCTCCTTTGGAAAGTGGAGATCCCCCATGCCTTCCCGACGATCATGGCTGGCCTCACGCAGTGCATCATGCTGTCGCTCTCCATGGTGGTCATTGCCGCTCTGGTCGGCGCCGACGGCCTCGGCAAGCCGGTGGTGCGCGCGCTGAACCAAGTGAATATCGAGATGGGCATCGAGGCCGGACTGGCCATCGTCATCCTGGCCATCCTGCTCGACCGAGTCTGCCGGCGCCCCGGCATGGACGAAGGCGGCAGCAAGTGACCGCCGTCGCCTTCGAGTCCGTCGACATCGTTTTCGGCGACAAGCCGGAGCGCGCCCTGAGCCTGCTTGACCAGGGCGCCACTCGGGCGCAGATCCTGGCCAAGACCGGGCTGGTGCTCGGTGCCGCCGATGCCAGCCTGGCGGTGAAGGAAGGCGAGATCTGCGTGCTGATGGGCCTCTCGGGCTCGGGCAAGTCCACGCTGCTGCGCGCCGTCAACCGCCTCAACGATGTGACCCGCGGTGCCATCACCCTGGCCGACGGCAACGGGCGGGTTGACGTGGCGCGCTGCGATGCTGCGACCCTGCGGCGGCTCCGCACCAAGCGCATCGCCATGGTGTTTCAGCAGTTCGCGCTGCTGCCTTGGCGCAGCGTGCGGGAAAACGTCGGCTTCGGCCTGGAGTTGCGCGGCTTGGCGCCGGCTGAGCGCAACGCCATCGTCGATGAGAAGCTCAAGCTGGTCGGGCTCGACCAATGGGCCGACAAGTACGCGCACGAGCTCTCAGGCGGCATGCAGCAGCGGGTGGGGCTTGCCCGTGCCTTCGCGACCGATGCAGACATCCTGCTGATGGATGAGCCCTTCTCGGCCCTCGATCCCCTCATCCGGGAGCATCTGCAGGACGAGCTCTTGGCGCTGCAGCGGAGCCTGAAGAAGACCATCATCTTCGTCAGCCATGACCTGGACGAGGCCCTCAAACTCGGCAATCAGATCGCCATCATGGAGGAGGGGCGGATCGTTCAGAGCGGCTCGCCCGAGACCATCGTGCTCAACCCGATCAACGAGTACGTCGCCGCCTTCGTCGCCCATATGAACCCGCTGAAGGTGCTGCGCGGCAGCTCCGTCATGCGCCCCGTTCCTCCCTCCCGGGATGCGGATCGAGAGGTGCTGCTGGACGCAGGCGACGGCCGGCGCCTGGTGCTCGACGAGGCGGGCGCTCCGCATTACATCATCGCCGCCGATGGCGCCCGTCGCCTGGAGACGGCCGGATTGGCGGCAGTCAGCGCCAACAGCTCGCTGCAGGACATCATCGCGCTCAGGCAAGAAACCGGGGAGCCGGTGTTGCTGGTCGAGGCGGGCCGGGTGGTGGGTATCTGTGGCGACACGGAGATCTACGAGGCCATCCTCAAGCGGGCCGAGCCCGAAGCAAGCGAGGCTCGGCATGGGTGAGGCCATTCGCGGCGTTCTCTTCGACAAGGACGGGACGCTGATCAACTTCTCCCGGACCTGGGCGCCGGCGCTCCGCGAAGCGGCGCTCTTCGCAAGTCGCGGCGACGAAGCCATGGCGGACAAGCTGCTTCTCGCCGGTGGTTGCAACCCGAAGACTGGCGAGGTCGCCGGCGGCAGCCTCCTGGCGGGCGGCACCAATCGGGATCTGGCCGAGGCTTGGATTGCAGAGATTGACGGTTGGGCGCTGGATCACCTGACCCGGCATCTCGACGAGATCTTCACCCGGCTGGGTGTCCCACACGCCGAAGCACTGACCGACCTACCGAGCCTCTTTGACGCGCTCGTGGCCCGCGGCCTGACCGTTGGCGTGGCGACCAGCGACTGCGCGCTCTCCGCACAACTTACCTTGGAGCGTTTCGGTGCCCTCGAGCTTGTTGCCTTCCTGTCAGGTTACGACAGCGGCCATGGCAGCAAGCCGGGCCCCGGGCAGGCGCTGGCGTTCTGCACCGCCTGCGGGTTCGCCCCGGGCGAGATCGCCGTGGTGGGCGACAACTATCATGATCTCGAGATGGCTGCGAAGGCTGGCGCGGGGCTCAAGATCGCGGTGCTGTCGGGCACGGGCACGCGCGATCAGCTCGAGCCCCTGGCCGACGTGGTGATTGCCTCGATTGCCGAGATTGGCCCCGTGCTGGACGCAGCTTAGGCTCCAGCTCCCCGCCGCCGCCGGCCGCGCCGCTCGCTGCGTTTGGGCGCGTCACCGTCGTCGCCGCCAGGCAGGACGCCGGTCAGCGGGCCGAGCTCGGCGACGATCTGCTCCAGATTGGGGCAATCGCCGCGCTCGCTGGCTTCCAGCGCCTGGCGCATGACCTTGAGGTGCGCCGGCGTGGTGCCGCAGCAGCCGCCGATGATGCGGGCGCCCGCGTCGCGCGCCATGATCGCATACTTGGCCATCAGCTCCGGTGTGCCGCTGTAGACGATCTTGCCGTCCTTGTAGGAGGGGATGCCGCAGTTGGCCTTGGCGATCAGCACGTCGGTCGGGCCTTTGCTGTCGCGCATGTTGATGATGGCGGCCATGAGGTCGGAGGCGCCGGTGCCGCAATTGCCGCCGAAGGCGAGGGGGCCCGGGGTCGCCTTGTGGGCCAGGCCGACGAGGTCTTGCGGCGTCACGCCCATCATGGTGCGCCCGTTGGTGTCGAAGGACAGGGTGCAGCAGGCCTTGATGCCGACCTGGTCGGCGGCTTCCAGCGCCGCGGCCAGCTCTTCAGGGGCCGACATGGTCTCGACCCAGACGACGTCCGCACCGCCATCCTTGAGGCCGCGCATCTGCTCGGCAAAAGCGTCGACTGCATCCTCGTGCGTCAGCGGGCCGAGCGGCACCATGAGATCGCCGGTCGGGCCGACCGAGCCGGCGCAGACGACCTCTCGGCCGGAGGCGGCGATCTCGGCCTTGAGCAGCTCAGCCGCTCGCTTGTTGATCTCGTAGGCTTGGTCCTGCGCCTCATGCAGTTTGAGGCGGTTGCGGGTACCACCGAACGTGTTGGTCAGCACGATATCCGTGCCGGCTTCAATCATGCTGCGGTAATGCTGGCGGACCTTGTCGGGCTCTTGCAGATTCCAGAGGTCCGGCGCCTCGCCGTTGGGCAGGCCGAGGGCGAACATGTTGGTGCCCGTCGCTCCATCTGCGAGAAGCCATTCGCGCTTTTCCAGCAATCTTTCCAATAGGTTCTTCGTCATCGCTCTAACAGGGCTTTAATTGGGCGGCAGAATGCTACCAGGCCAAGGATCATGCCGCAGTGCAGCAAGCCTTGGCAACTGCGGATCTCACACTGCCGTTATGCCGGTTAACGCCCGAAGAACGTGACGAAAGAATCCTCGACGTCGTTCGCTTATCCCCGCATGCGTTCGCCTTTAGGATCGAGCAGCGGCTCTCCGATCAAATTGGCGCGGCGTTGTTCGCCCAGGATCTCGATGTTCACGATCTGCTCCTCGCCGACCAGCTCCGGCGGCAGAAAACCCAGCGCGACCGATTTGCCGACATAGTGGGCATAGCCACCGGAGGTGACGAAGCCGACCAGTTCGCCGTCCTTGGTGATCGGCTCGTCGCCCCAGACGTCGGCACCGTTGGCCTCGACCACGAAGGTGCATAGCGTCTTCTCAGGCCCGGCGGCCTTTTCCGCAGCGACAGCCTCCCGACCGATGAAGTCGTGCGGCTTGTTGTAGGAGACGAAGCGGTCGAGCCCGGTCTCGCCCGGCGTGTAGTCGGGGCGATACTCGCGGGTCCAGGAGCCGAAGGACTTCTCGAGGCGCAGGCTCATCATCGCCCGCATGCCGAAGGGGCGCAGGCCGAGATCCCGGCCGGCTTCGCTCAGCACCTCGTAGAGCGCGACCTGCTCGCGCAGGGGCACGTAGATCTCGTAGCCCAGGTCGCCGGTGTAAGTGACCCGGCAAACGATGGCATCCGAACGGCCGACCTCCATCTCGCGCACGCCGAGGAAAGGCAGGGCCTCGTTGGAGACGTCGGCGCTGGTCACCCGCGACAGCAGCTCTCGCGCGTTGGGTCCGGCGATCTGGAAGCCGACTCGGTCGTAGGAGATGTTGTTGAGCGCCACCCCTTCGTCCGGCAGGTGATCGAGGAACCAGCGCATGTGATAGGCCTGGGAGGCGAAGGAGGCGTTGAGCTGAAAGCGCTCCTCGCCGAGGCGAGAGATGGTGAAGTCGCCGATCAGCCGGCCCTTCGGGTTCAGCATGGGTGTCAGGGAAATGCGACCGACCTTGGGGATGCGGCCGGACATGATGCGGTTCAGCCAGTCCTCGGCGCCGGGGCCCTCGACGGAGAACTTGCTGAAGTTGTGGATCTCGTTGATGCCCACGGCGGTGCGTACTGCGCGGCATTCCTCGCCGACGGCCTCGAAGGCGTTGGAACGGCGGAAGCTCGGCGTCTCGTAGAGTTCGTCGTCCTCCGGCGCGAAGTAGTTGACCGCCTCCATACGATAGGCATTGCCGAAGACAGCGCGCTGGCTCTGCCAGATCGGATAGGCGGGGGTGGTGGCGTAAGGCCGGCCCGCGGGCAATTCCTCGTTCGGATAGGAGATGGCGAAGCGGCGCTGATAGTTCTGCTTCACCGTTTCGCGGGTGTAGGCCGGGCTCGGATAGTCGCCGAAGCGGGCCACGTCCATGGCGAAGATGTCGACCTCCGGCTCGCCGTAGATCATCCATTCGGCGAGCGACTTGCCGACGCCGCCGCCTTGGCTGAAGCCGGCCATGACGCCGCAGGCGCAGTAGTAGTTCTTGAGGCCCGGCACCGGCCCGACCAGCGGGTTGCCATCGGGGGTGAAGGTGAAGGGGCCGTTGATGGTTTGCTTGATGCCGGCCTCGGCCAGGATGGGGAAGTGCTCGTAGGCGATGTCGAGGCTGGGGGCGATGCGCTCCAGGTCCGGCTGCAGCAGCTCGTGGCCGAAGTCCCACGGCGTGTGGTCGACCGACCAGGGCACGCAGTTCTGCTCATAGGTACCGATCAGCAGCGACTTGCCCTCCTGACGCAGATAGGCTTCGCCTTGGAAATCAATGCAGTGGCCGTATTCCTTGCCTTCGAAGATCGGCAGGGTCTCGGTCAGCAGATAGTGGTGCTCCATGGCCAGGACCGGGAGGGTGAGCCCGGCCATCTTGCCGACCTCCCGGGCCCAAAGCCCGGCGGCGTTGACCACCTTCTCGGCGACGATGTCGCCCTTGTTGGTGACCACCCGCCAGGTGCCGTCTGGCAGCGGCTGCAGTTCCTCGACCTTGGTGAAGCGATAGATTTCGCCGCCGCCCAGGCGCGCCGCTTTGGCATAGGCGTTGGTCACGCCGGAGGGGTCGATGTGTCCCTCGTTGGGGTCGTAGATGGCACCGACGAAGTGCTGCGGGTCCAAGAGCGGGAAGTACTCCTTGGCCTCGGTCGGGGTGATGAGTTCGGCATGGAGCCCCAGAACCTTGCCTTTGGCGACGGCGGTCTTGAGGAAGTCGAGGCGGGCTTCCGACTCCGCCATCATGACACCGCCGGTCAGGTGGATGCCGCAGGACTGGCCGGAGATCTCCTCCAGCTCGCGGTAGAGCCGGATGGTGTACTCCTGCAGCTTGGAGATGTTGGGGTCGGGGTTGAGGGTGTGCATGCCGCCGGCGGCATGCCAGGTGGAGCCGCTGGTCAGCTCGTCGCGCTCGACCAGCACCACGTCCTTCCAGCCGTACTTGGTCAGGTGATAGAGCACGCTCGAGCCGACCACGCCGCCGCCGATCACCACCACCTGTGCATGGGATTTCATCACGCCCCGCCTTTCGTCGCTTGGGGTTGTTCTTGCTTTCCGGGACCCGCGCAAGGCCCAGCGTTGCTTATGACTTTGTGAAGATGAAAGCGCTAGGCCATCAATTGCATAGCCCATTGCGTCATCGGCCGACGCATTTGCGGCGCGGCTTGCCGCTGGGGGCCCTCCGCGCGATATCTTTAGAGGAGTGCTTGCGTTTGGGTGCGCGTTCCTTGCAGGGAGGAAGGGGTATTATGAAACGAGGGCCAAGCCCTACCGCGATGGCTGGAATGCTGGTCGCCGCGCTTGCCGTGAGCAGCGCCGCCAAGGCGGAAGAGCTACCCCCGCTGCCCGACCCCGAGCTGGAAATCGTCGCCACCCTGCGGGAAGGCCCCGGCAATATCACGGTGACGCCGGAAGGCCGCATCGTCATCAGCAACCACCAGTTCTACGAGCCCGAGTACCGAGTTCTGGAGCTGCTGCCCGACGGCTCCACCAAGCCCTTCCCGACAGAGCAGTGGAGCCGCGCGCCTGGCGAAGACGGCATCGGGCTCAACGCCGTGCTCGGCCTACGCGCCGACCCACTTGGCGTGGTCTGGATGCTCGACAACGGCGGCGAGGTGCCCAAGGTGGTGGGCTGGAACACGCGCCACGAGCGCCTGGAGCGGGTGATCTACATTCCGGCACCGGCGACGCGCCCCGGCTCCTTCCACAACGATCTGGCGGTCGACACGGCCCATCAGGCGCTTTACCTCGCCGACATCGGCGGCGACAGGGGGCCGGCGTTGGTCGTCGTCGACCTGAAGACCGGCTTCGCGCGCCGGGTGCTGGAGGGGCATCCCAGCGTGCAGGCCAAGGACCTGCCCATGGTGATCGATGGGCGGGAGGTCACGCTCGGCGCGGGCGACGAGGCCGTGCCGGCGCGGGTCGGCCTCAACCCCATCACCATCGACGACGAGCATGAGTGGGTTTACTACGGCGCCATGCACGGCGACGACCTCTGGCGGGTGCCGGCCAAGGCGCTGGCCAATCCCGAGCTGACGCCCGAGGAGCTGGCAGCGCAGGTCGAGCGCTTTGGCGACAAGCCGCTGAGCGACGGCATCTCCATGGACAGCGATGGCAACGTCTACATCACCGACGTGGAGAACCACGCCATCGGCGTGACCGGCCCGGACGGCACCTACCGGATCTACGCGCAGAACGACTACCTGCTGTCCTGGCCCGATGGCATCAGCGCCGGTCCTCACCGCTGGATGTATGCCACGGTCAATCAGCTGCACCGCTCGGCCGTGCTGAACGGCGGCGAGAGTGCCTCCCAGCCGCCGTACTACGTGGTGCGGTTTCGCTCGCTCGGGCGCACGGTGCCGGGGCGCTAACGATCCTTGGGTTTGCCGTAAGCCGGGTCGCGTTCGCGGGAGTATTCCTCGATGCGCGGGAGATCGTCGTCGAAGGCAACCCAGGGCAGGCGCATGCGCCAATAAGCATGGGCCTGGGGCTTGAAGGCCTCCGGGCGGTCAAGAAAGCCGATGGCCAGATAGAGTTCGTCGGGCGTGCCCTCGTCGCGATAGCCGACGGCGCTGCCGCAGTCGCCGCAGAACAGCCGCGTTACGCCCGGCGTGCGGGAGAAGCGCTTGGGCTCGCCGCGGGTGAAGCACACCTGGGTGGGGCGGTATCCGACCCAGACGGTGAGCGGACTGCCGATCGCACGGCGGCAATCGTCATCGTGGTCGTAGCAGATCCAGAAGGGCTCGCCAGTCATCTCGGCAACGATGGCACCACAGAAGCAGGCACCGGTTTCGTGTCTCTCGCTCATGCCGCATCGTCGGTCGTGGGACAGGGTCTTGCCAAGAGCATACCCCTCTTGCTGTCGATGCAAACCATAGAGCCTTACTTAAGTTGAGATTAAGGCTTGGCTCCTAGCTTGCCCGGCAATGAGAGTGGCGTGCCGTCGACTAATCCGACGGGACAGCCATCTGCCGGGAGAGAAAGTATGTTGAGATTCCTGCGGAGCCGCGTGCTTGGCGGTGGCGGCAAGGCAGACACCATGAGCGCTGACGAGAAGGAGGCTATTCTGGCCTCGTTCGACACCAGCCTCGCCCACATCGAGTTCCTGCCGGACGGCACCATCCTTTGGGCCAACGAGAACTTCCTGGGGGCGATGGGCTATCGCCTGGAGGAGATTCAAGGCCAACACCACAGGATGTTCGTCGAGCCGGACTATGAGGCCTCCGACGACTATCGGGCGTTTTGGGAAACGATGCGCCGCGGCGAGTACCACGCGGGCGAGTTCAAGCGGCTCGCCAACGGCGGGCGAGAGATCTGGATCCAGGCCTCCTACTTCCCCCTGCGCGATCGTTCCGGCACGATCACCAAGGTCGTCAAGTACGCCAGCGACATCACCGCTGAGGCCATGCAGCGGGCCGATCACCGCAGTCAGGTCGAGGCGATCGAGCGCTCGCAAGCCGTCGTCACCTTCGCGCTCGATGGCACCATCGCGGAGGCCAACGAGAACTTCTTGGAGGCGATGGGCTATCGGCTGGAGGATATCCAAGGCAAGAGCCATGACGTCCTGCTTGAGCCTGCATCCCTAGCCGGCGAGGAAAACACGGCCTTTTGGGAGACGCTGCGCGCCGGCGACTATCAAGCCGGCGAGTTCAAGCGCATCGGCAACGGGGGTCGGGAGATCTGGCTGCAGGCGACCTACAACCCCATTCCCGATCCCAGCGGACGGATCTGCAAGGTGGTGGCCTCTGCGGTCGACATCACCGAACAGGTCCTCGCAAGGCAAGAGGCGGAGCGGGTCGGCAAGCTGGTCGATGAGAAGCTGGAGAACATCCTTAGCTCCGTGGGCCAGGCCAACGAGCGCACCGGCTCGGCGGCGGCGGCCTCCAAACAGACAGCGGCGACGGTACAAACCGTGGCGTCAGCGACCGAAGAGTTTCAAGCCGCGGCCAATGAGATCGCTCAGAGCGTCCAGTCTTCCAAGACCGCGGTGGACCGGGTGATCGAGGAGACTGCCACGGCGGATGGCTCGACGCAGCAGCTGACCACTGCCGCCGAGTCGATGAACAGCATCGTCGAGGTCATCCAGAACATCGCCGGGCAGATCAATCTCCTGGCGCTCAACGCCACCATCGAGTCGGCGCGCGCCGGCGAGGCCGGGAAGGGCTTCGCCGTGGTCGCCTCCGAAGTGAAGGGCTTGGCCAATCAGGTCGCCAAGGCGACGGAGCAGATCTCGTCCGAGATCGAGCACACGCAGTCTGTGGCCGGGGAGGTCGTCGAAAGTCTGGGACGCATCAAAGAGGCGCTCGGCTCGGTCGAATCGGGTGTCGCCAGCGTGGCGGGCGCCGTCGAGCAGCAGGCGGCGAGCTCGCAAGAGGTCACGGCGAACATGCAGACGACCGCCACGGCCGTCGGCGAGATCGACAGCAACCTGGAGTCCATTGCCGATGCGGTGCGCAACGCCAACGGCCTGGCTCAAGAAGGCACCGAGCTGTATCGCAAGCTGCAGAGCAGCGCTTAGTCTCTCACAGCCCTCGCTGGCAAATAGCGTCTTTCGCCCAGCCAGTTCTGCTTTAGGCTAGCGTGCGGAAAAGCGCGCAGCGAGGGATTCGGCTTGGATTTGGGTTTGGGCAATTGGGCCGTCTTGGATGCGATCGTCGTCGTCGTCTACTTCGCCCTGGTGCTCGCCATCGGCGTCTGGGCCGGGCGCGGCGAGCGGGACGCCACCGACTACTTCCTCGCCGGCCGCGCGCTACCCTGGTACCTGATCGGCTTCTCCTTCTTCGCCTCCAACATGTCGGGGGCCAGCTTTGTCGGGTTGATCGGGGCTTCCTACAGCTACGGCCTTGCCGTCTTCCACTACGAGTGGACGGCGGCTCTGGTGCTCATCGTCTTCGCCGTGTTCATCCTGCCCGTCTTCCTGCGGGCGAAGCTTTTTACGGTGCCGGAGTATCTCGAGGCCCGCTTCGACCGCCGAGCGCGCTATGCCTATTCCGGCTTCACCATTCTGACTCTGCTGTTCATCGATATGGCCGGCGCGCTTTTCGCCGGTGGTATCGTCATCGGCACGCTGTTTCCCGAGATCGGCCTTTGGCCGGCCAGCGCCTTCCTGGCGCTGTTGGCCGGTCTCTATACCCTGATCGGCGGCCTGCGCGCCGTGGTGATCACCGATGCTCTGCAGGCCGTGCTTATCCTCTTCGGCTCCACCCTCATCCTCGTCTTCGGGCTGGAGGCGGCCGGCGGCTGGCAGGCGGTGGTCAGCCGGTTGGAGCCGCAGCAGACCGAGCTGTTCCGGCCCATGGACGATGCCTTTCTGCCCTGGCCCGGCATCGTGGGCGTGCTGCTGCTCGGCTTCTACTACTGGACGCTCAACCAGTACTTTGTGCAGCGGGCCCTGGCCGCGGGCTCGCTCAGCGAAGGGCGCAAAGGGGCTCTGTTCGGCGGCCTGCTGAAGCTTCCCAACGTCTTCTTGATGGTCATGCCCGGCATGATCGCGCTGGCGCTCTATCCCGATCTGGAAAGCCCGGACCAGGCCTTCCCGGTCCTCGCTTTCGAGCTGCTGCCGGTCGGTCTGCGCGGGCTGGTGCTGACGGCGTTGATCGCCGCCATCATGTCCAGCCTGGACAGCGCCATGAACGCGGCCGCATCGCTCCTGACCATGGACTTCGTGCGCAGCCAGCGGCCTGAGACCTCCGGGCGCCAACTGCTGCTGATCGGCCGGATCTTCACCGGGCTGCTGATGATCGTCGCCGCGCTCTATGCGCCCGTGATCGCCGAGTTCGGCTCGCTCTTCGCCTACTTCCAGTCCACCTTGGCCTATTTGGTACCGCCCATCGTCTCGGTCTATTTCGGCGGTCTTTTCATTAAGCGCTTGCCGTGTGGAGCTGGCTTCCCGGCCTTGATCGGCGGCCTTGGGTTGGGGGCGGTGCTGTATCTTTGCAAGGAAGTCACGGGCGTTTGGGCCGGGCTCGGCCTGCCGCATATCCACTTCACCTACATGGCCATGGCGCTTTTCGCGGCGACGGCGGCGCTGTTGGCCGTCTTCTCCGTCACAAGCGCCCCTGCGCCGACGCCCGCCGAGGCGGTCTTTCGCTGCAGCGATCTGACGGAAGGGGTTACCGGCAGGTCTCGGCTGGCCGACTACCGGCTGCAGGCCATTGCGCTGTTCGTCTTGATGGTCGCTGTCGTCGCGGCCTTTTGGTGAGGCTGCGTTCAGTCGTTCGCGGTTTGCTCGGTGCCACGGACGAGTGAAATCCCCTGTCCGTGAGGAACGTCCAGCCAGTCGAGCGCTGAGTCCAAGTTCGTGAAGATGTCGAAGTGCATGTCGATCTCGGCATCGCTGTGACAGAGCGCGTTCCACAGCGGCAAGATGAACTTGGCGTCGAGCGGGCCGTCGATCATGGCCGCACCGCCGCGGCGTTTTCGATGCGGAACGCGATAGAGCGTGTCGCGCGCACGGTCCTGCACGGCCTGCAGCACGTCTTTGTCGATCGCCGAAAGATCGGCCGATCTCTCGAAGATCAGCAAGCTGCGGTAGCTGCCGTCCGGAGGCATCTCCGCCGCCATACTGGCGATGGTGTCGCAGATTTGGGCTTCGGTGATCTCGCCGGAGAAGCGCATGATGAGCAATTCAAGGTGTTCATCCACACTATGGCTGATCGGCATGGCGGACCTCGCAAGTCCTTGTCTGATCGTCAAGTCTAGAGCTTTTCCCGCCCAGATGGAATGAACTCCGCTGCTTGCTTGGCGTGGCGAACCGCCGCTTTGGCCCGCTCTGTGTGAAGTCATGGCGCACGGATCTTTACGCTAGGCCGCCCGACCGCCTAGCAGCACATGCGCACCGCGTTCCCCTTGGAGCAATGCGTTTGGTCTTATCGCAAAGGCGTTTCGTCGGACCGGTTCCATCGCGCTAGAAAGACACTCATCCGTCGCGCAAGACGGGTGAGGCGCAAGTAGATGCTCATTAAGGTGCCTGTTTTGCGCAGAAGCCAGGTTATAACTCTGCAAATAGTTTCCCGTTTGAGGGAAATAGCAAGTTGTCGCCGTTAGATGGTAAAGTCTTCTTAAACTATTGGACTATTTTTAATCCCATTATAATGCTGTAGAACGGGATTCTGATCGGTGGGGCACCACCAATAGAGGCTGGATACACGCACTCTTGATGCAGGAACTGGAATCGACGCCGTCTTGTTCCAGTCAACAGGAAGAAGCGGACACAGACGCTCTGGACCCGACAGAGACCGGGCAGAGCGCGACGTCTGCATCCGAGATCGTCGAAGCCCTGACCGGCAACGTTGCTCTCTTGGATCCGGACAGCGTTATTGTCGCGGTCAACGAAGGCTGGCGTCAGTTCGCCCGAGCCAACGGCTATCGCGGCAGTGCCTTCGGCGTCGGGACGTCCTACATCTGGGCCTGCGGCGGCGAGCAGGCGAACGCAACGCCTTACGCCAAGGAGGCGGTTGCCGCCATCACGGGCGTGCTTTCCGGCAAGCTGAAGTGTGCCAGCTTCGACTATCCCTGCCACGCGCCGGACCGGAAGCGTTGGTTCCGCATGGTGGTATCGCCTCATGCGACGCCAAACCATACCGGCGCGCTGGTCATGCATTTCGACGTAACGGAGGAGTGCCTTGAGCGGAAAGTCGCCAGCCGCTCGTTGCAGGAGATGCGGCGGGTCGAAGACCTGGAAAGCAAGGTCGCCGGGATCATTCACGACGTAAAGGCGCCCTTGAATGCGGTTTCGGGAATGGCCGATTTCCTGCGTCAGGGCATGGCAGGGCCGACGACGGTCAAGCAGCAGGTCTATTTAAGCCACATGCTGGAGGCTTGCGAGCAGGGGCGAGAGTTGATCGATAGCGAGATCACCAAGCTCTATGACGGCGGCGCCCGGGCGGTATCGCCGGTCGTCGACGTCAAGCGGGCCCTGCACGATATCGTCGAGATGCTGAGCGCCCAGGCCTATCGCGCGGGAGTCAAGCTTGAGACCGCCTTCACCGCCCGTCTGCCGAAGCTCGCCGTCCCTTCGGCCGTGCTCCTGCGGATCGTCGGCAATTTGGTGACGAACTCCATTCATTATGCGGGGCCGGGGGCCTGTGTGACGACCTCCGCGGTGGCCATGGGCAGCGAGCTTGCCATCTCTGTGGCCGATAATGGGGTCGGCGTCGCCGAGGACGAGTTGCAGCTCTTGATCGTACCCCGCCGCCGCGGCCGGCATGTCAGTGCTTCGGGAAGCGGCCTCGGCCTTTCTGTCGTGCGAGACCTGGCGAACAGCTACGGCGCGAACTTCGCGGTCGCGTCCGCACCGGGTGAGGGGCTGAGCGTGACGCTGACCTTCGGCGGGGAAAGGGTGATTCCCATCGCGGATTAACCACCGCGCCGCAGGTACGTCCCCTGTCGATCGGGTGTGTTTGCGGCCAAACCGCTAGCGGGACTGGGGCCAGACGTGCAAGCAGCGCTTTAAAAAGGCGCTGGCTTTCCTACATGAGGGCCCGACGCAGATTTCCCCTGAAACCTCTGTTCGGAGACCCGCACCATGCTCGATGCCAAACGCCTGCTCGACCAGTTCCTGGGCCAGCAGCCTGCCGCCGGCGCGGGGGATGCGGGCACGCCTGCACAGGGCAGTGGCGGCGGTGGCGGCCTGTCGGTCGGCGGCCTGATCGGCGATACGGGCAGCTTCGCCAAAGGGGCCGCGGCGGGCGGCATTCTCGGCCTGCTGCTCGGCGGCAAGAAGCCCAAGAAGCTGGCTAAGACCGCGCTGACCTACGGCGGTGCGGCCGTGGTCGGCGGCTTGGCCTATCGCGCCTGGCAGAATTGGCAGACCCAGAAGGCCGGGGGCGGAGGGGCTGCACCGGCCCAGGCTCCGGCGCCGCAACCCAGGCAGCCGATTGCCATGGGCTCCGAGCCGATGTTGCCGCCACCCGGCGACAGCGCTTTCCTGCCGGACAACGAGGCGGATCAGCAGGCGCTGAGCCGCGCGCTGGTGCGGGCCATGATCGCGGCCGCCAAGGCGGACGGCCACGTCACGCCGGAGGAGCAGAGCCGCATCTTCGAGCACCTGAATAGCCTTTCGCTCGAGCGCGACGACCAGGCTTTCGTGCTGGAGGAGCTGGGCAAGCCCCTCGACATCGAGGCGGTGGCGGCGGAGGCCAAGACGCCGGAGCAGGCGGCGGAGATCTATGCCGCCTCCCTGCTGGCCATCGACCCGAGCGGCCCGGCCGAGCGCGGCTACCTTGGTCTCTTGGCGGCCCGGATGAAGCTGGACCCGGCCTTGGTCGAGCATCTCCACGCCAGCATCGCCGAGGCGGAAGCGCAAGCCGCCGTGTGAAGTCGTGTGTCATAGCGGTTACGCATGATAACAGGTTTGTATGACCGATGATCTTGCCAGCGACGTCGCTTCGCCGTTAGCGGGTCTACGCGCCCGGGCCCGGCGCCTGACCGACGACAGCCGCTTCACCCGCTTCATCAGCGTGGTCATCGCCATCAACGCGGTGACCCTGGGGCTGGAGACCTGGCCCGAGGCCATGGCGGGCTACGGCGACGTGCTTTACGGCATCGACCGGGCCGCGCTCGCGATCTTCGTCGTCGAGATTCTGCTGAAGCTCTTCGGCCACGGCGGCCGCTTCTTCAAGAGCGGCTGGAACGTCTTCGACTTCATCATCGTCGGCATCGCGCTGATGCCGGCCTCCGGCGCCTTCTCGGTGCTGCGGGCCCTGCGCATTTTGCGGGCGCTGCGCCTGCTCTCCGTGGTGCCGCAGATGCGGGCGGTGGTGGAGGCGCTGCTCGCCGCCGTGCCCGGCATGGGGGCGATCATCGCCGTGCTCGGGCTGGTCTTCTATATCGCCGCGGTGATGGCGACCAAGCTCTTCGCCGCCCAGTTCCCCGATTGGTTCGGCTCCGTCGGCGCCTCCATGTACTCGCTGTTCCAGATCATGACCCTGGAGAGCTGGTCCATGGGCATCGTGCGGCCGGTGATGGAGGTCTACGGCTGGGCCTGGGCCTTCTTCGTGCCCTTCATCATCGTCACCAGCTTTGCCGTCCTGAACCTCTTCATCGCGCTGATCGTCAACTCGCTGCAGATGATCAACGAGGCAAGCCTACGCGAAGCCACCGAAGAGGCCGAGCACCACGCCCACGACGAGCGCGAGGCCATGATGCAGGAGATCAGAGCCCTCCGCGGCGAGGTGTCAGCCCTGCGCCAGGAGCTCAAGCAGGAGCGGGCGGGGGAGTAGGTCGACTGTTCCTGGATGCCGCCGGCTGGCTCTAAAGCCTTCCAGAATTGACGATGACCCGCTTCAGTCGGGGCTGTCCCTTGGATCGATCCCAACTAGCTTGTCGAGTTAGGGCAGATCCCTTTTGATGTTGGCCGAGTGAAGCCATGCGACACCTCTTGCACCAGGTCATCTCGCGCTCTTGGGCAGCGCTGGCCTCTGCCGCGCCGCTCAAACCAGTCCGACCGCTCCTCCTCTATCTCGGTCTGGTGGCGATCGCTGTCGTTCTGTCAACGCCGGAGCAGGGGGCGGCGGCAGAGCGTGAGGTCGATCTGCAGCTTGTCCTGGCCGTCGACGTCTCCAGAAGCATGGACCCGGACGAAGCGGCGCTCGTGCGTCTGGGTTTCGTCCATGCCATGCGCCATCCGGACGTCGTTCACGCGATCGAGCGCGGTCCGCTTGGGCGCATCGCCGTGACCTATGTCGAGTGGGGTGGCAACCACCACCAGCGAACAGGCGTCGATTGGACCGAGATTTCGGATGCGAGCAGCGCCGTCGCCTTCGCAAGGGCGATCGAACAAACCTCTGTCGTCCTGGTCAACTGGACGTCCATAAGCGGCGCGATCGAGTTCGGCGCCCAACGCTTCCAGGGCAACGGATTTCGCAGCCAGCGGCGCATCATCGACATCTCGGGAGATGGCCCGAACAACGTCGGCCCCTATGTCGTCACGGCGCGCGATCGCGCCCTTGCGTCCGGGATCGTCATCAATGGTTTGCCCATCATCAACAACCGCCCGCAGGCCAACGGATACCCCAACTTTCCCGATCTCGACCTCTACTACGAGGACTGCGTCATCGGCGGCCCGGGGTCCTTCATGGTGGTGGCCAATGGCTTCACCGACTTCGCGCGTGCCATTCTTCGCAAACTGGTGACGGAGATCGCCGGCCGGGTGCCGCTCCACGACCCAATCCAGCTCGTGGCGGACAGGCCGCGTCCCCCCTGCAACGCCGGTGAGATTCAGCTCGAACGTTTCCTGGAGCACGGAACCTTTTGAGCGCTACCTCCCGCGTGCGACCTACTGATTCGACAGTCGGCATGGCGGACCACAACAACGATTTGGTTCTCGAGAGCACCGTCACCTGCCCGAAGTGCGGACAGGCCGAGACGGAGACCATGCCAACCAACACCTGTCAGTGGTTCTACGACTGCAAAGGCTGCAGCGCGCTGCTCAAGCCCAAACCCGGCGACTGCTGCGTCTTCTGCTCCTACGGCACGGTCGACTGCCCGCCCAAACAGACCGGCAACACTTGTTGTGGCTAATTCTAGCTCGCTAGGCCCTCAGCTTCTCATTTTCCGGGTCGTAGGGGCTTTCCTCGATGATTCGGGCAGGGTGCAGCTTGCCGAGGATGTCGATCTCGAACTCGTTGCCTTCCTCGGCAAGGTCCGGGCGGACGAAGCCGAGCGCCAGGCTCTTGCCCAGGCGCCAGCCGTAGCCGCCGCCGGTCGCGCGGCCGATCAGCTCGTCGCCCAGGAAGATTGGCTCGTTGCCGATGGGGTCGGCGTCCTCGATCTCACCGACCTCGAGGGTGACGAAGGCGTTCTTGAAGCCGCGCTCCTGCCACTGGGTGAGGCCGTCGCGGCCGACGAAGTCGCCCTTGTTGAGGTTGACGAAGCGCTGCAGGCCGGACTCCAGCGCGGCGTACTCGATCGAAAGCTCCGTGCCGATCAGGCGGTAGGACTTCTCGACCCTGAGCGAGTTCATGGCGCGAATGCCGAAGGGCATCAGGCCGTGGGGCTTCCCGGCCTCCATCAGGACGTCGAAGATGTGGTTCTGCATCTCGATGGGATGGTGGATCTCCCAGCCCAGCTCGCCGACGAAGTTGACCCGCATGACCCGGCAGGGGGCGAAGCCGACATCGATCTTGCGGCCGGACAGCCAGGGGAAGCCGGCAGTGGACAGGTCGGCGTCGGTCACCTGACTTAGGATATCCCGCGCCTTGGGGCCGCTCAGCACCAGCACGCCGTGCTGGGTGGTGATGCGGTCGAGCCGCACACTGCCGTCGGCCGGCAGGCGCTTCTCCAGGAAGTCATAGTCGAAGAGCTCCCAGGCGCCGGCCGAGACCAGATAGAAGCGGTCCGGCGCATCGCGCATGATGGTGAACTCTGAGCGCACGCCGCCCTTGGGTGTCAGCGCATGGCAGAGACCGATGCGGCCGATCTTCTTGGGCAGACGATTGGCGACCAGCCGGTCGAGCCAAGCCTCGGCGCCGGGGCCGGAGACCAGGAACTTGGCGAAGGCGCTCATGTCCAGAAGGCCGGCGTTTTCATGGACGTTGCGGCATTCCTGGCCGACCGGCTCGAAGTAGTTCGAGCGGCGGAAGGACCAGACGTCCTTCGCTTCCGTGCCGTCCGGGGCGAACCAGTTGGGCCGCTCCCAGCCGAAGAGCTGGCCGAAGACGGCGCCGCGATCCTTCATGCGGTCGTAGCAGGGGGTGCGGCGGAAGGGGCGGGCGGCCGGGCGTTCTTCGTCGTGATAGTGCACGGTGAAGACGTTGGCGTAGGCCTCCTCATTCTTGGTCTTGAGGTAAGCCTTGCCGGCGTACTCGCCGAAGCGCCGCGGGTCGACGCCCAGCATGTCGATGGAAGGTTCGCCCTCGGTCATCCAGAGGGCGAGCTGCCAGCCGGCGCCGCCGGCGGCGGTGATGCCGAAGGAGTGGCCTTCGTTGATCCAGACGTTCTTCGCGCCGGCGGCAGGGCCGACCATGGGGCTGCCGTCCGGCGTGTAGGCGATGGGGCCGTTGAAGACCTGCTTGACGCCGAGCTCACCGAAGATCGGCACCCGGTTGATGCAGGCCTCGATGTGCGGCTCCAGCCGGTCGAGGTCCTCGGGAAAGAGGTCGTTCTCGAAGTCGTGCGGCACGCCGTCGAGGAAGCAGGCGGGCGCGCCGATCTCGTAGGGGCCGAGCAGCAGACCCTGGCGCTCTTCGCGCAGGTAATAGCTGTGATCGGACTCGCGCAGGATGGGCAGCTCCGGCAGGCCGGCGGCCTTGCGTTCCTGCAGGGCCGGGTGGGGCTCGGTGACGATGTACTGATGCTCGACCGGGATGGTCGGGATGTTGATACCGATCATCTCGCCGGTCTCGCGGCCGTGGTTGCCGGTGGCGCAGACGATGTGCTCGCAGGTGATCTCGCCCTTGTCGGTGGTCACCTTCCACTCGCCGCCCGGGGTGCGCTCGACGGCGGTCACCTTGGTGCGGGTGTAGATCTCAGCGCCGTAGGAGCGCGCGCCCTTGGCCAGGGCGAAGGTGAGGTCGGAGGGCTGGATGTAGCCGTCCTCGGGATGGAGGATGGCGCCTTCCAGCCCCTCGGTGTTGCACAGCGGCCAGATTTCGCCGACCTCCTGCGGGCTCAGGAAGTGCACGTCGATACCGATGGTCCGCGCAGTGCCGGCATAGTGGCGGTACTCGTCCATCCGTTCCTTCGTGTTGGCGAGACGCAGGTTGCCGCACTGGACGAAGCCGACGTTCTGCCCGGTCTCTTCCTGAAGCTCCTGGTAGAAGCGAACCGAGTATTTGTGGATCTGCCCCACGCTGTAGCTCATGTTGAACAGCGGCAAGAGGCCGGCGGCATGCCAGGTGGAGCCAGCCGTCAACTCCGTGCGCTCGCAGAGCACCACGTCGTTCCAGCCGAACTTGGCCAGGTGATAGAGCGTCGAGACGCCGACGACGCCGCCCCCGATCACCACCACGCGCGCATGTGTCTTCATGGCTTCCGCCCCCTGCCTGTGGCCCCGCAGCACTGCCCGGGCCGCCGTTCGAGAAAGGGGGAGTTTGGCCAAGCGCCCCCGGCCACGTCTAGGGGATAGCGACCACGCTCCCACGGATTCCGACATGGAGCGGGCGGCGGAGACCCGGATAGGATTGGACTCGGTCTAGCGAATCCCCGCATAGCAGTTACCCGAACTTATGAACTGATCACCGCGGACGCATGGTTATGCTTTACTGGATGGTCAGTTCCGGCCGCGAAACTCGACAAAGGTGTATCTCGATATGAACGGACTGCTGCCGGAAACCGGCCCTTTCGCTCCCAACGCCCCAATCGCGCTGCGTCTCTTCGGAAAGGCCATTCTCGTTCTGCTGGGCACGGCCTTTCTGGCGCTCTGTTCCTGGGTCGAAGTGCCGATGTATCCGGTGCCCATGACCATGCAGACCTTCGGCGTGGTGCTGATCGGCTTCCTCTTCGGCTGGCGCCTCGGCGGCGTGACGGTCGTCGCCTGGCTTCTTGAAAGCGCCATGGGACTGCCCGTGCTGGCCGGCGGGGCAGGGGGCTCTATCCACTTCGTCGGTCCGACGGCTGGTTATCTCTTCGCGTTTCCCCTGGCTGCCGTTTTGGCCGGTCTGCTCCGCAATGTGCGGCCGATCTGGCTCCTCGCCCTGGTCGCGGCGGCCGGGCATCTCGTGGTGATCGCCGTCGGCGTCTCCTGGCTCGCCCAGAGCATCGGCTGGTCGGACGCTTGGCTGCACGGCGCCTCTCCCTTCCTGATCGGTATGGTCCTGAAGAGCGCCTTGGCCGCTGCCGCCTTCGTCGCCATCCGGCGCAAGTGGCGCCAGGTTTAGCGCGCTCTCTTCGGTTTCTTTCAGGTCCCGTCGGCTGCCGCTATGCTGAGCGGCAGCCATGGCGGCAGAGCAGCCGGTCGAAGGCCCGACCGAGCACCTCTTTCTTGTGCTGAGTAGCTTTCGAGAAGGAGCCATGGCCATGCAGAAAGCCATGCCGGCGGTGAAGGATGCGAGCCATCTTTATCCGGTTGCCGACCGCACCACCCATCTGAAGCGCGAGGACATTCGCATCCAGGAAATCACCCTGACCTCCGACCAAAAGGTCCCCTGGCACTATCACAGCCATGTCCGGGATACCTTCCTGGTGCTGGAGGGGGAGGCGACGCTCTGCCTGCAGAACCCAAAAGAAAGCGTCTCCCTCAGTCCCGGAGACAGCTTCGTGGTCGAGGTGGGGCGCCCGCATCTGGTGGCCAATGGCGGACAAGACAGTGTGCGCTTTTTGGTGCTGCAAGGCGTCGGCGACTACGACTACGTGCCCTTGGTTTGAGCTGAGGCTGGGCTCTTTGCTTGGCGGTGCCGCTGTGCTTTCTCGCGGTTGCCGCAGGTTCGCATCTGGCACCAGCGCCGCCTGCCGCCGCGGGTGCTGTCGACGAAAAGCCAGCCGCAACGCGGGCAAATCCGCAGGCGTTCCCCGGGCAGTCGGAAGAGCGCATCGAGGATCTGCCAGGCAATGAGGCCGAGCAGCCCGGTCGGGTCCGGTTTCTCCAAGGTCAAAGACGCCGTGTCGTTCGGCTGAGACCAATGCAGGCTGCCGCTCGCCATACCTTGAGCGGCGACGTCTGAAATCAGCGCCAGCGCATTGGGCGGCGGGGACTGTCCGCTCACCCGTGCCGTCAGGGACGCATGCGCTGCTTCGCGGAGCGCCCTGGCGCGTGTGACAACGCTATCCCCCTTATCTGTCGTCTTCGCCACCTGAGCGGCCAGCGAGGGCGAGACGGCCAAGCCGGCCGAGCGGGCCCAGTCGGCAAGATCGGCGAGACTGCCCAAGCGGTCGACGGCCTCCGCGCGCGCCACGCGATCGGACACGCTGTTCAGGAAATCGAGGGCAGGGTGGCCGCCGACGAGACGAGTCTCGCGCCACCTGCCGTAGAGGGTGTTGTCGTCTTGCATAACCGGTAAAATGCTTTTAAACGGTTATCTATGCCTCGACAAGTCGATGAACCGCCGCGTAGCCATAGCATGGGGCCCACCGCCGCCGCGGTTTTCTTGAGCGGCGTGAACGCCACGCGGAGCCTTGCGGCCGGGGCAGTCGTTTTCGGCATCCTGTTCGGCGTTGCCGCTGCCAGCCGCGGCTTCAGTGGAGGTGAAGCGCTGCTGATGAGCGTGACGGTCTTTGCCGGCGCCACGCAGTTCGCTGCGCTGGAGCTCTGGGCTGCACCGCTGTCCTTCTCGGCGATCGCGGTGGCGGCGGCGTTGGTGTCCAGCCGCCACGCTCTGATGGGCCTCAGCCTCCCGACGGTGTTGGGGCGTCCCGGCAAGCGACCTCCTTTCGGGCCCCTGTTCCTGCTGACGGACGTCAGCTGGATTCTGACCACCAACGACAAGGCCGGACCGCATCGACTG
Source organism: Rhodovibrionaceae bacterium (assembly GCA_028279885.1). Classification (GTDB taxonomy): domain Bacteria; phylum Pseudomonadota; class Alphaproteobacteria; order Kiloniellales; family DSM-21159; genus JANQMX01. The sequence goes on from JANQMX010000090.1 coordinate 61,450, forward strand.
GCCTTTTTCGTCGGCAGCGGGGCCGCCATGTACGCCGGCTGGGTCGTCGGAACTGCGCTCGGTGTTGGCATTCCCGGCTTGCTGGACGAGAGGACCTTGAGTGGTCTTGGCGCGGCCGGCCCGCTTTTCATTGGCATCATGTTGGTCATGCTGGCGAAGAAGAGCGACAAGCCGCCACTGCTGCCTTGGGCCATGTCCGCAGGGGTGGCGCTGGCGACTCAACCTTATCTCGGCAGCTCGCTGGCCATTCTGTTCGGCGTGGCCGCGAGTGCGGCGATCACGCTGATGCAGCTACGGCCGCGCCGTGCCTGAGACCTGGGTCACGCTGCTCGGCATCGCGATCCTCGCGGCGGTGACCTATGCCACCCGCATTGCCGGCTATCTCTTGGGCGCCCGCCTGGCCGGCAACCGGGCCGTCGAGCGTGTCTTGGAAAGCTTGCCTGGGGCTGCCTTGGCTGCCGTCCTGGCCACGGCGGCTGTGAAGGGAACTCTGTTCGGTCTTGCCGCCATCGCTGCGACCGCCATGATCTTCTATCTGAGCGGCCGGACGCTGCTTGCTTTGGCCGTCGGCCTATCGCTTACCGTGCTTCACGCGCATTTCCTTTCACCCTGAGGTGAGACGCCGACCAAAGGTGTGCCGGGAATGGCTCTTGTTCCGAAGAGATCCTATTGGCAGCCGGCCGTGGCTCTGCTTATGCTTCGCCACTAAGAAAACGAGAGGCAGGGAGCGAGGTTGGGCGTGGAGGGGCTGTCGCATAAGGCAGAAAGCCCGCCCCGCGGGCAGGAGGCCGCCGTCACCGCTGTCGAGGCGCGCGGGGTGACCAAAGTCTTCGGCGGGGGCAACGATGCGGTCATCGCGTTGGACGCGGTGTCCATCGCCATCCGTGAAAACGAGTTCTTCACCCTGCTCGGCCCTTCCGGCTGCGGCAAGACGACGCTGCTGCGGCTGATCGCCGGCTTCGATCATCCGACCGGCGGCAACATCGTGCTCTACGGCGAAGACATCTCGCCGCTGCCGCCTTACAAGCGCCCGGTCAACACGGTCTTTCAGAACTACGCGCTCTTCCCCCACATGACGGTCGCCGAGAACATCGGCTTCGGCTTGAGCATGCTGGGACGTCCCAAGGCCGAGATCGACGACACGGTCGATGCCATGCTGCGTCTCGTGCGTATGGAGGAGCTGAAGAACCGGCGCACCAGCCAGATCTCCGGCGGCCAGCAGCAGCGGGTTGCGCTGGCCCGGGCACTGGCGCCACGGCCCAAGGTGCTGCTGCTCGACGAGCCGCTCTCCGCGCTCGATTTCAAGCTGCGCAAGGAGATGCAGATCGAGCTCAAGCGCCTGCAGCACGAGACCGGCATCACCTTCATCTTCGTGACCCACGATCAGGAAGAGGCGCTGACCATGTCCGACCGCCTGGCGGTGATGAGCCAGGGGCGCATTCTGCAGGTCGGCTCGCCGCGGGAGATCTACGATCATCCCGCCGATCATTTCGTGGCCGACTTCATCGGGGAGACCAATTTCATCGACGCGGAGATCCAGCAGGTCGAGGCGGACGCTGTGACCATCCGTCTGCCGTCAGAGAAGACCGTACGGACGCCGCTGCCGGAGGACTTCCAGCCGCGCAAGCAGGTCAGCCTGGCGGTGCGCCCGGAGCATGCCGACCTGACCCGGCAACCGGCGGAGGGGCAGCTCAGCGGGACGCTGGAGAACGTCGTCTACTTCGGCACCGGCACCAACTATTTCGTGCGCCTGCCGGACGGCAGCGAGTTCGTGGTGCGCGTGGCCAACCGGGGCGAGGGTAACGGGGACTACCGCGTGGGCGACGAGCTCGGCATCGCCTTTTCCGCCAACGCCATTCAGCTTTTGCGCGACTGATGCGGAACGGCGTGCTCGGAAACCGCCAGCCGAGCGGTTTGGAGATCGAGGCAAGACGTCAGACCGTCAGGAACTACCTGCTGCTCTGCACGCCGGCGCTGCTGCTGCTGTTGCTGGCAGCCTCCGGCCCGCTGCTGATCGTCGTCGTCTATTCCTTTCTCGAGCCCGGTGAGTACAGCGGCGTCGTCTGGCGGTTCAGCGGCGAAGCCTGGTTCAACGTGCTGTTCAGCCGCGATATCTTCGACGACACGGTCAGCTTGGCCGATGCGCATCTGACGATTCTCTGGCGCTCCGTTCGCCTGTCGCTGCTGACCACCTTGCTGGCCTTCCTGCTCGGCTTCCCGACCGCCTATTTCATCGCCACGCGGCCGGCGAGCCAGCGGCCCATGTGGCTCTTCCTGATCACCATCCCGTTCTGGACCAACCTGCTGATCCGGACCTTCGCGATCATGGAGGTCATCCGTAACGAAGGCATCCTCAACACCTTGCTGCAGGCCCTTGGGCTGATCGATTCGCCGATCCAGATCCTCTACACAGACACGGCCGTGACGATCGGCATGGTCTACGTCTATCTGCCTTTGATGGTACTGCCGCTCTATGCGGCCATGGAACGGCTCGACTTCCGCCTGGTCGAAGCAGGCTACGATCTCTACGCCAGCCGCTGGCAGGTGCTGCGCAAGGTGATCATCCCTCTGGTCAAGCCAGGAATCGTCGCCGGCACCATCCTGGTCTTCGTTCCCTCTCTGGGAGCCTACGTGACGCCGCGGGTGCTGGGCGGCGGCAAGAACATGATGCTGGGCAACCTGATCGAGCTGCAGTTCGGCCAGGGGCGGAATTGGCCGCTCGGCGCCGCGCTGTCGATGACCTTGCTGGTCATCGTCGCCATTGCCCTGGCCTATTACGTCCGCTCAGCCAGCAAGAGCGATGCCAATGATTGACGGGCAGGTGAGAAAGGGCTTTTCGGTCAAGCATCTGCCGGGCATGACCGCCATGGCGCTGCTGTGCTTCCTGCTGCTCTATGCCCCGCTCTTCACGCTCGTGGTCTATTCCTTCAACGCCGGCGAATCGATTGCGTTGTGGGAAGGCTTCTCGCTGCGCTGGTACGGCGCCGCCTGGGAGAACGAGGCGGTGCAGGAAGCGACGGTCCGCTCGCTGATCGTCGCCAGCTTTGCTTCTGCGATCTCCACCGTCGTCGCGACCATGGCGGCGCTGGGAACGACGCGGACCGGCCGCTATCGCGGCCGCACGACGATCTACATGATGATCAATCAACCGCTCATGGTGCCGGAGATCGTCACCGCCGTGGCGCTGCTGATCTTCTTCGCCATGATCAAGGTCGCCACCGGCTATCAGGGGTTGGCCTATCTGATCGCCGCCCATTCCGCGTTCTGTGTCCCCTTCGCCTACCTGCCGATCCGGGCGCGGCTGGAGGGTATGAGCCTGACGCTCGAGCAGGCCGCGGCGGACCTCTACGCTTCGCCGTGGCAGACCTTCCGAAAGGTGACCTTGCCGCTGATGATGCCGGGCATCGTCGCCGGCGCGATGCTCGCCTTCGTCATCTCGCTCGACGACGTTGTGATCACCGAGTTCGTCAAGTCGGCCGGCCAGGACACCCTGCCGACCTACATGCTGGGACAGTTGCGCCGGGGGATCTCGCCGGAGGTCAACGCCATCTCCACGGCGCTCTTGGCGGTGACCGTGGTGATCCTGACGGCATTCTTTGTGCTCAATCGCAAAAGGCACTAACGTTCCGCCACTGACAGCAGCAATAGCACCGACAGGGAGACCAACGAATGAACCCGAGCTACAAGGGCGCTCTCACCGCCGTAGCCCTGCTGGCCTTGAGCGCCCCCGCTTTCGCGGAGGGCGAACTACACATCTACAACTGGGGCAACTACACCAATCCCGAGCTGATCGAGAAGTTCGAGAATGAGTACGGTATCGACGTCACGATCACCGACTACGACTCGAACACCACCGCGCTGACCAAGATCGAAGCCGGCGGACACGGCTTCGACATCGTCGTGCCCTCGGCCAGCTACGTGCCGATCTATGTCGAGAAGGGGCTCCTTCTCGAGACGCGGCCGGACCAGATGGAGAATTTCAAGCATGTCGCCGAGCGCTGGCGCGACGTGGACTGGGACCCGGGCCGCCATTACACCGTTCCTTGGCAGTGGGGCACCACCGGCATTGCGGTCAACACTTCGGCCTACCAGGGCGACGTCAACACCTCGGCGATCTTCATGGATCCGCCGCCCGAGCTGCACGGCAAGGTGAATGTCGTCCCGGAAATGCATGACGTCATGTCGCTCGCCGTCATGTACGTCGGCGGCGAGCCCTGTACCGACGACAAGGAGCTGCTGAGAAAGGTCCGCGACACGCTGCTCGAGGCCAAGACCAAGTGGATGTCGATGGACTACGGCATGACCGAGAAGCTGTCGAACTCCGACGTCATGGCCTCCGTCAACTGGAACGGCTCGACCTTCCGTGCGCGGCTGAACAACCCGAACGTGGTCTACGGCTATCCCAAGGAAGGCTATCCGCTCTGGATGGACAGCGTGGCCGTGCTGTCCGAAGCCAAGAATGTCGAGAACGCCAAGCTCTTCCAGAACTTCATCATGGAGCCGGAGAACGCGGCACTGATCTCCGCCTTCGCCCGCTATGCCAACGGCATCGACGGCTCCGAGCAGTACATGCCGGCAGACATGAAGGACGCGCCGGAGATCGCCATCCCGGCTGAGCTGGCTGCGGTCGGTCAGTTCGTTCCGACCTGCCCTCAGTCGGCCCAGAAGCTCTATACGGCGATCTGGACCGAGCTGCAGAAGTAAGCCTTTCGAGGTGCGCCGGGAACAGCGTCCCGGTGCACCTTATACCAGGCTGCGATGAGCAGCACTCATCGCAGCTTGGTATTACGCCTCAAGAAAACCCTGTAACACATTGACCGTGTTGATGCCGACCGCTTCGATGGCGTAGCCGCCCTCGAAGGCGAAGAGGGTCGGCAGCTTCAGCTTGGCGATACGCGCGCCGCAGGCGAGATAGTCCTCGCTCTCCAGCTTGAAGAAGCTGATCGGGTCTTCCTTGAAGGTATCGACCCCCAGCGAAACCACCAGCGCGTCCGGACCGAAGCGCTTGATCTTGCGGCAGGCATGCTCCAGCGCCTTGCCCCAGGCCTCGTAGGTGGCGCCGGGCGGCAGCGGGTAGTTGGCGTTGCAGCCCTCACCGGCGCCCGCACCGGTTTCGTCCTTGTAGCCGAGGAAGTAGGGGAAGGCGTCCTCCGGGCGGCCGTGCAGGGAGCAGAACAGCACGTCGCCGCGGTCGTAGAAGATGTCCTGGGTGCCGTTGCCGTGGTGGAAGTCGATGTCGAGCACGGCGACCCGCTCGGCCCCTTGGTCGAGGAAGCACTGGGCGGCCACGGCGGCATTGTTGAGAAAACAATAGCCGCCGTACATGTCCGTGGCGGCATGATGTCCGGGCGGGCGGCAGAGCGCAAAGGCGGCCCGATCGCCTTTGGCAATCAAGCTCTGTGCCGTCTGGGCCACCGCACAGGAGGCCTTGGCCGCCGCCCAGGTCCCGCCGGTGATCGCCGTCTCGGCCGCGAAGGTGTAGTAGCCGGCCTTGCCGTCGATATCGCGGGGCGGGCGGGTTTGCTGCATGCGCCGGGCGGGGAAGCTGATGCCGATGATCTCTCCGCCGAAGCCCGCGGCCTTCCATTCGTCCCAGGCGGTCTCCAGGAACTTGAGAAAGCCGGGGTCGTGCAGGCGGCGCACGCTCTTCATGTCGAGCCGCTTCGGCGGTTGAATGTCGGTCAGCCCCACCTCCTTCAGACGCCTCAGCACGTATTCGACGCGCGACGGTCGCTCGAAGGGCGTCACCAACTCACCGCCGTAGACCTCTCCCTGGGGAAAATGCAGGCGATGCTCTTCCGAATAGATGACCTTCATGATCGTCCTTTCTTCTTGCTCGGAAGATGTAGCTTGCCGCGCCGGCCCCTGCCAACGGCCCCGGCCCACCAAATGCGAGCGAATCGCAGTGATAGTCGCTTCCAATCAAAGGCGGGAGCGCGTTCGAATGGCAGGAAGAAGCGCGGGGGACCACCTCAAATACCAAGGGGCGCAGTTGGTCGCCATCAATGGGAGGTACGCAAGCATGGGTATTCGCGCACGCTTTGAAGCCCTTGAGCTGACGCACACCAGCCTGGAAGAGAAGATCGAAAGCGAGATGGCACGTCCGCGGCCGGACGATGCGCTGCTCCGCCGGCTCAAGCGCCGCAAGCTCTTGATCAAGGACGAGCTCGAGGCGATCCGGCTGCTGATCGCGGCCATTGGGGCGGAAGAGCGCAGCGAAGGCAGGGTGCGCCGCAACAGCCGCACCGCGCGCGAGCATGCCCTGGCCGCCACGCGGACCGCACCTGCGGCGGCGCTGGCGCCCTAGCTCGCCACACGAACCTCGGGCGTGCGGGTCGAAAGGACCCGCCGCACGAGGTTGCCGAGGGCGAGAAACTCTTCCTCGCGCGCCGTTTCGCGGCGCCAGACAAGACCGATAGACCGATAGGGCGCGCGCGCCCGAAAGGTACGTGCGACCACTTGGCTGTCATGCAGCACTTCTGAGCGCACGTAGAGGGCCGGCAGCAGCGAGATGCCCATGCCCATGCCGATCATCTGGCGCAGGGTGTCGAGGCTGGTGCCTTCGTACTCCAGAGAGATCTTGCCGTCGTGCTCTTCGCAGATCTCGCGCACTTGGTTGTGCAGGCGATGGCCGGGCTCCAGGGCCAGCACCGTCTCGCCGGCGAGATCGGCCCGCTCGATGTTGGATTGTTCCGCCAGGCGGTGGTCCTGAGACACCACGACCCACAGCGGCTCGCGAAACAGCGGCACGCTGCGCAGCTCGGCACCCTTGATCGGCAAGGGGAAGAACAGCAGATCGAGCCGCGCTTCCTCAAGCTGCGCCAGGATGGTTTGCGGCACGCCTTCGCGGATGTAGAGGCGTAGCCGGGGATAGAGGCTGTGCAGGTCCGGAATCAGATGCGGCAGAAGGTAGGGGCCGAGTGAGGGCGGCACGCCCAGGCGCACCGTGCCGCCGAGAAAGTCCTGTCCGTGCTTGGCGAGATCGACGATCTCCTGCACCTCGTTGAGAACCTTCTTGGCGCGGGTCGCGATCTCCTTGCCGACCGGCGTCAAAGCGACGCGCGCCCGGCTCCGTTCGACGAGCTGCACGCCCAATCGGTCTTCCAGTTCTCGAAGCTGGCTGCTCAAGGTCGGCTGGGTGACATGGACCTTCTCCGCAGCGCGACGAAAATGCAGGGTTTCGGCAATGGCGACGAGATAACGGAACTGCTGAAGCTTCGGCATGACCTTCCGTTCCTGAATGCGACCGGCTATTAATCCTCGCCACTAGATAGGGAGCGGCGATGTCGGTTGCAGCCATTCTTGTCACAGCGCTTGTCCGACAGCCGTGACGACGATAGAGCGGCGGCGGTATTTGAGCGGGGAGGGAACCGTATGAGCGGACTGATCAGAGCCCATCACGGGATGATGCCGAAGATCCATCCGGAGGCCTGGATCGCCGAGACGGCGGTGATCATCGGCGATGTCGAAATCGGCGCCGGCTCCTCGGTCTGGTACGGCTGTGTGCTGCGGGCCGATGTCAATCGTATCCGGGTCGGCGAGAACACGAACATCCAGGACGGTACGATCGTCCACTGCAATCACGACCGCACCGGCGACGATTATCGCGCAACCGGTGGAGGCATGCCGACGCATATCGGCGACAACATCACCATCGGGCACAAGGCGCTTTTGCATGCCTGCAGGCTCGAAAGTGGCTGCTTCATCGGTATGGGCGCCATCGTCATGGATGAGGCTGTGATCGAAGAAGGCGCCATGGTGGCAGCCGGGGCCATGGTCACGCCCGGCAAACGGGTGCCTGGCGGGGAGCTCTGGGCCGGCAGCCCGGCGAAGTTCCGGCGTCCGCTGAGCGAGGAGGAAAAGGCCTTCATGCCCTATTCGGCGACCAACTACGCGCGCCTTGCCCGCAGCTATGAGACGCGCTGACAGACGTCTCGACGCGATTTTCCCGGTTATACTCCAACAGCGCTGTTTCGACCCCAAAAATCCTGCGGGATACGCGTATAACTAGAAAGCGTAAGGGAAATCGATACACTTTCCCGTCATGGTCGTTTTTTCAACGAAATGTAACAATTGTGCCAAGCTATGGAGCTTGGGGAGGGCAATCCGCTGTTCATCTCGGAGAAGATACGGTGGCGCCGGCGGCCGGCGGAGACCTGCGACGGCCTCTCGGGGCTCGGTGTGCTGCTGATCAGCGATACGGCGCGGCGGCTCGCCGAGGTCTATGGCGCACGCCTCGACGAGGCGAACGGCGCCGTGCCGACCAAAGAGAGCTTCCCCTCCTGGATGCTGAAGGGCGATCTGGCCAACGTCATTCTCTATGACCTGGTCGACCGCGAAGACCTCGTCTTTCGAGTCGTCGGCGAGGAGATCAAGAAACGCTTCGGCTTCAATCCGGATGGCCGGTCCTACCTCGAGTTCGTTCCTCCGGGGCGCCAGAAAAGCGCACTCCAAGCCTTCTGCCTCTGCGCTGACACGCCCTGTGCCATGCATGTCCTGGTGCGTCAGGGCTTCGCCAACGGCGGCCACGCCGATTGCGAAGTGCTCGGTGTGCCGCTGGCGGAGAACGAGGGCGATCGCGACGGGCGCTTCCTTCTCTTCGTGAACAAGGTCATAGAAAGCGCCAATGCACCGGCGCAGGATCTCCGCGATCTCCAGGTGGCCGAGATTCTATCGCGCCGCTTTGTCAATATTGGCTTCGGTTGCCCGGCTGGATTTCACGATTTGGTGCCGCGCTAGTCTCGCCGCTTGACGGAGGGGAAGCTCCGTTTCAATCCCTCGGCTGGACAGGACGCGCGAGGAGGTGGCCATGACAGCGGACAGCACGGCGGCAGCTGGCGACAACGCCGATCAGATCGAATACTGGAACGGCGAAGCCGGCGACAAGTGGGTCCGCCATCAAGAATCGCAGGACCGCATGTTGGCGCCACTCGGGGCGCTGTCTTTGGCGGCGGCCGGGGTCCGTGCAGGCGAGCGGGTGATCGACGTGGGCTGCGGCTGTGGCGACAGCAGCCTGGCATTGGCGCGCCAGGTCGGCCCGCAAGGCCAGGTGACCGGCGCCGACATCTCAGAGCAGATGTTGCGGCAAGCCCGGCGGAGAGCCGCCGAGGAACCGGCTTTGCCGCTCAGCTTCATTCAGGCCGATGCGGCCAGCCATGCCTTTCCGAAGGGTGAGGCCGATGTGGTGCACTCGCGCTTCGGGGTGATGTTCTTCAATGACCCGCACGGCGCTTTCGCCAATCTGGCAAGCGCCCTGCGGCCGGGCGGGCGGCTGGCCTTCATCTGCTGGCGTCCCTTGGCAGAGAACGAATGGGTCAGAGAACCGATGGCGGTGGCGGCAAGCCTCGCCGATCTGCCGCCCATTCCGCCGCCCGGAACGCCGGGGCCGTTCGCCTTCGGCGACCGCGACTACCTGGCGTCCATCCTGGCGGCCGGGGGCTTCACCGATCACGACATCGCGCCGCATGATAGGCCCGTCGTGCTCGGCGACAGTCTCGAAGAGGGGCTGCACAAGATCGTCGACAACTCGCCGGTGTCGCGCGCGCTGACCGGTGCCGAAGACGCCCTGCGCGCCCGTGTCGCCGAGGCCATGCGTGAGGCGATGCAGAGCTATATGACGCCCGACGGCCTCACGCTGGGAACCGCAACCTGGCTTGTGACTGCGCAGAAATCCGGTTGAGTCTTCAGGACCCGCCGCGCAGCCGATCCAGCAGGACGCCGTACTGGCCCAGCCGCCCGCGCAGCGCCACCCAGTCGACCGCGCCCTCGTCCGACAGCAAGAGGGGCAGGGGGCGCTCGTCGAGCGAGAGATCGGCGGTCAGCTCTTCGATGGACACCAGCCCGTCACCGTCGGCGTCCCAGGCGCGCACGAAATAAGCATGACCGGCGTACTGGGTGGTCAGTAGCCCCAGCCCAATGGCGAGGTTGGCCTGCGTCGGCAGCCGTTCGCGCGACGCCTCCCACCAGGCCCGCACATCCCGGTCGACTTCGGTCAGCTCATCGGCCGACAAACCCTGGTCGGCATTGCGGTCGGCAAAGGCGAAGCCATGCTCGACGCAGCGCAGGGCCGGCACGGCAAAGCAGAGATTGGCTGCCTGGGTAATGTAGCCTGAAAAACGCGCTGCCCGTTCGCTGGTCGCCGAGCCTTCCGCCGTTGCGGATGCCGACGCCGAGAGCCAAAGCACCGTCAGAAGGGCCACGGCGGTGCCCTTCCGTATCAAGGAAAGCGGCATATGACGGCCCTCGGTCTAGGCGTCGCTGCCGTCGTTGCAGTCGCTCGCCTTGACTTTGACATAGGCGCCGGGGGCGTCCTCGATGACCGGGAGCTTGCCGCCCTCCGGCTGGCGTGCCGGGACCATGGCGCCCGAATACTGCGCCAACCAGTCGCGCCAATGGGGCCACCAGGATCCTTCATGTTCCTCCGCCTGTTCGAGCCACTCGTCGGCGCTCGTGGCAATCTTGTCGCTGGTCCAGTGCGAATACTTGCCAGCGGCCGGTGGATTGACCACGCCGGCGATATGGCCGGACGCCGCCAGACAGAACTCGACCGGTCCGGCGACCTCTTGGGTCAACGCATAGGTGGATTTCCAGGGCGCAATGTGGTCTTCCCGCGTCGAAAGCATGAAAACCGGTGTCTTGATCTTGCCCAGGTCGATGGCGACGCCGTTGAGGCTGATGCCGCCCGGCTCGATCAGCAGGTTCTCCTGGTACATCTTGCGCAGGTAGAAGCTGTGCATCGTCGCGGGCATCCGCGTGGAGTCGGAGTTCCAGTACAGCAGGTCGAAGGGGAAGGGGTCCTTGCCCAATAGGTAGTTGTTGACCACGAAGGACCAGATCAGGTCGTTGGCGCGCAGCATGTTGAAGGTCTGCGCCATGGCGGCACCGTCGAGATAGCCCTTCTCGCTCATCTCCTCTTCCAGTCCGCGCAGCTGCTCCTCGTCGATGAAGACGGAGAGCTCGCCGGCCTCCTCGAAGTCGGTCATGGCGGTGAAGAAGGTGGCGCTGGCGATGCGGCTCGCTGCCGGGCCTTTCTTGTTTTTCGGCTTGCCGGCGAGATAGGCGAGGGCGCTGGCCAAGAGCGTCCCGCCCAGGCAATAGCCGATCACATTGACGGTCTTTTCCCCGATGGCCTTGTCGATCGCGTCGATCGCCGCGAAGGGGCCCTCCATCATGTAGTCTTCGAAGGACTTGTGCGCGAGCTCGCCGTCGGGATTGACCCAGGAGATGACGAAGACCGTGAAGCCCTGGTCGACGCACCACTTGATGAAGGAGTTCTTCTCCCGAAGGTCGAGAATGTAGAACTTGTTGATCCAGGGCGGGATGATCAGCAGCGGGCGTTTGTAGACCTTCTCGGTCGTCGGCGAGTACTGGATGAGCTGCATCAAGTCGTTCTGGAAGACGACCTTGCCCGGTGTGATGGCGATGTTGTCACCGACCGAGAAGGCCTCGTAGTCGGTCATCTTGATGGCGAGCTTGCCTTTGCCGCGCTCCAGGTCGTCGAGCATGTTCTCGAGGCCGCTGACCAGGTTTTCGCCGCCGCTTTCGAGGGTGGCCCGCAGCACCTCCGGATTGGTCATCAGGAAGTTGGACGGCGCCATGGCATCGACGAACTGGCGCGTATAGAAGTCGACCTTCTGGGCGGTCTTGTCGTCGAGCCCCTCGACCTCTTCGACCCGCGCCTGAATCCAGCGTGCCTGCAGCAAGTAGGACTGCTTGATGAAGTCGAAGAGAGCGTTCTCGTCCCAGGCTTCGTCCTTGAAGCGGCGGTCGCCGCGCTCCGGCTCGATCAGCGGATCGCTTTGCTCGGCGCCCAGCATGCGCTGCGTCGTGGTTTGCCAAAGGCGCATGTAGTCCTGCCAGAGGTTCATCTGGGCTTGGACCAGCTTTGCCGGGTTGGCCATCATCTTGGCCGTCATTTCCATGAAGGCGGCGCCGATGTTGAGCGGGTCCATGGTCTGCGGACCGCCATTGGTTGCCTGACGCTCGAGAAACTCGGTCACCAGTTGCCGGCTGCGCTCGGCAATCGCGGCCATCTTCTGTGACATGGCCAGCGGGTCCGGCAGCTGCACCTCGTTTTGCGGCTTTTCGCTCATCACAGGGCTTTCCAATAATCGTCAAAAAATCACAGGGCAGCGCGTCTTTCGGGACAAGCTAAGGGCCCTCGTCGACCGAAGGTGTGTTACCTTGCCCGATAGAGCGACGCAAGGTAACTAGGAGTCCTGCGCAGAGCGACTCTGGCGGCAAATCACCCCTTTTGCCGCCTTTGGCGCCTGCGAATGGAGCGCCGAACGGCTGAAGCTGGAGAGCCATGTTGCGAGACCTATGGAGCCGGCCGAGCGGACGGCTTACCGGTTTGTCCCAACCGGCCCGTTGGGGTCGCCTTGGAGTCACGGCCACCGTCCTTTGCCTGGCCCTCGCCGGCTGCGAAACCCTCTTCCCGGATGAGCCGGAGCCCCAGCGCGTGGCCACGGCGACGACCGAGGGTCAAGAACCCAATCTGGGCGATGTTCCAAGCCAAGCCCCGGAAACCAGCAGCCTGGCGGCCCGCCAGGAGGCGCGGGAGGGTCTTTTGGCCGATCGCTCGCAAGCCCGCTACACCGACGAGACCCTGACCGGCGAAGGCCTGGTCGGCACGGCGCCGGGCCTGACCGACCCGAGCGCGCCGGCGGCCACGCAAGCGGCACCTAGTCCGCCGCCCTTTGCCTCCATCGACAGCCAGAGCGGCGCGCAGCCCGCGTCCCGGCAAAGCTATCAGCTTGGCGGCTCGCAGGCGGCCGCCCGAACCGCGGCGCCAGCCACCACCGCTGCGCCGGCAGCGGCGCCAAGCGTACCGCAAACGCAGGCCGCGTCACCGCCTCCGCAGCCGCGAGCCTTGCCGCAGGTGCAGCCCCAAAGCGCTCAATCCCAGAGTGCTCAACCCCAGACGGCTCAATCCCAGAGTACTCAGCCGCCGCGCGCCGCGCCGGCTGTGCAGCAGCCAGCCCAGCAGCAAGCCGCCGCCATTCCCAGCCCAGCGCTGCCGCCGCCTCCGAGCTTGCCGCCCTTGCCCCCGGGACCGCCTGTCCTGCTGGGCGTGATCTACTTCAATCACAACTCGACGGCACTGTCCCAAAACGACCTCCAGGTATTGCGGCAGGTCGTGGCACTGCAGCAGCAGCAGGGCGGTATTCTACGCGTCGTCGGCCACGCTTCGCAGCGCACCGCTCAGCTTGATCCCAGTGCGCACGAGGCAACCAATCTGAGGCTTTCGGAGCGCCGCGCCGAATCGGTGGCCCGCGCGCTGCGGGGCTTCGGCGTGCGCTCCGATGCGGTGATCTCCGAAGGGCGCGGAGACAGCGAGCAGCTGTTTCACGAGTTCATGCCGACCGGCGAGGCGGGCAATCGGCGGGTGGAGATCTTCTTGCAGTCTTAGCGCAAGACAGCGACCATAATTTTTGTGGGGTCGGAGAGACGCCCCATCGCGTTTTCAGGTGCGGGGTTTTCCAAGTCACAAGGGGTTCACAAGACAGTCGGATGGGTTACGTCAAGGCAGCCTCCTTTCGCGTGGGGAGCGGTCGGTCATGAGCGCGGCCGTGCGTGTCGGTATTGCCGGTCTGGGAACGGTCGGGGCCGGCGTCCTCAGCCTCCTGCAACAGCATAGCGGTCTGATCGCCACCCGTTGCGGCCGAGAGGTCGTGCCGGTCGCGGTCAGCGCCCGGGACCGCGCGCGCGATCGAGGCGTGCCCCTGGACGGTTACCGCTGGTTCGACTCGGCGACGGACTTGGCCCAGGACAGCGAGGTCGACGTCGTCATCGAGCTGATCGGCGGGGAAGGCGGTGTCGCGAAGGCCGTCGTCGAGGCGGCCTTGGAAGCCGGCAAGCCGGTGGTCACGGCCAACAAGGCGCTGATCGCTCACCACGGCACGGCGCTGGCCAGCCTGGCCGAAAGCCACGACGCGGTGCTGGCTTTCGAGGCGGCGGTGGCCGGCGGTATCCCGGCGCTCAAGACGCTGCGCGAAGGCCTGTCGGGCAATGCCATCGATCGCCTGCACGGCATCCTCAACGGCACCTGCAACTACATACTCAGTACCATGCGTGAGAGCGGCCGCGACTTCGACGAAGTGCTCGCCGAGGCGCAGGCGCTGGGCTATGCGGAGGCTGACCCCAGCTTCGACGTCGACGGCGTCGATGCCGCCCATAAGCTCGCCATCCTGACCTCCCTGGCCTTCGGCTGCGAGGTCGACTTCGGCGCGGTCTATGCGGAGGGAATCCGCAACATCACCGCCAGCGACATCGCCTATGCCGAAGAGCTCGGCTACCGCATCAAGCTGCTCGGCATTGCCGAGCGCAGCGACGGGGGCGTCGAGCAGAGGGTCCATCCCTGCATGGTCTCGACCCGCTCGCCCTTGGCGCAGGTCGAGGGCGTCTTCAACGCCGTGCTGTTCCACGGCGATTTCGTCGACAGCATCATGATCGAAGGGCGCGGGGCGGGGGCAGGCCCGACCGCCTCCGCCGTCGTCGCCGACCTGCTGGACATCGCCCGCGGCAATGCGGTGCCGGCCTTCGGCATGCCGCAGGCGCGGCTGAAGTCGCTGCCGACGCTGCCCATGGCGCAGCACGAGGGCTGCTATTACATCCGTCTTCAGGTCGTCGACCGGCCCGGTGTGATGGCCGATGTCACCGCTATCTTGCGCGACGAAGCCATTTCGCTGGAAGCGATGCTGCAGCGGGGACGGGCACCGGGCGAGCCTGTCGCGGTGGTTCTGACCACCCATGAGACGGTGGAGGAACGGATGCAGCGGGCGCTCGAACGCATCGCCGCGCTCGAGGCGAGCCTCGAACCGCCGCGGATCATTCGGATAGAGCCGATCTAGGGACCGGATGGTATGGATTGAGGGCACTGGCACGGCCGGTCCAACGTAGGGAACGACAAGGCAAGACAAGGGAGGAACTGGGAGTGGCGGAGAGCTTTAGCGTGGATCGGAACTTGGCCCTGGATGCGGTGCGGGTCACCGAGGCGGCCGCCCTGTCAGCTTCCCGCCTGATGGGACGCGGTGACGAGAAGGCCGCCGACGAGGCCGCGGTCGATGCCATGCGGCGGGCGCTCAACTACCTGCCGATCGACGGGACGGTGGTGATCGGTGAAGGTGAGCGGGACGAAGCCCCGATGCTCTACATCGGTGAGAAGGTCGGCACCGGCGGCCCGAAGATCGACATTGCGCTCGACCCCCTCGAAGGCACGACGATCACCGCAAAGGGCGGGCAGAATGCCCTGGCCGTGGTTGCCATGGCTGAGGACGGCGGCTTCCTCTTCGCGCCCGACGTCTACATGGAGAAGATCGCCGTCGGCGGCGGCTTGCCGGACGGCATCGTCGATCTCGATGCCGAGCCGGAGGAGAACCTGCGCAATCTGGCCAAGGCGAAGGACGAGGAGATCGACGACCTGGTGGTCTGCATTCTCGACAGGCCGCGCCACGCCGAGCTGATTGCCAAGGTGCGCGACAGCGGCGCGCGCATCATGCTGATCGGCGACGGTGATGTTTCCGGCGTGATCGCCACCAGTCAGCCGACCAGCGGCGTCGACATCTACATGGGCAGCGGCGGCGCGCCGGAGGGTGTGTTGGCGGCGGCGGCGCTGCGCTGCATCGGCGGACAGTTCCAGGGACGCTTGCTGTTTCGCAACGACGACGAGCGGGAGCGCGCGCACCGCTGCGGCATCGAAGACCTGAACCGCAAGTATGGCCTGACCGAGCTGGCGCGCGGCAACGTGATGTTCGCCGCCACCGGCGTCACCGACGGCACCATGCTGCGCGGGGTGCGTCGCTTCGGTTCCGGCGCCACAACGCAATCAATGGTCATGCGCTCCAAGACCGGCACGGTGCGGATCATCGAGGCTCGGCACAACTTCCGCCGCAAGGACTGGGTGGAAAGCTAGAGGAGCCAGACTTGGCTGAGGCCGAGACGGACACCCTCCTAGGCGTCGAGCGTTCGGCGCGCGGCAAGCGCTGGCTGCTTCGCGAAGCCGACGAACGCGCCGTTCTCAACCTGATGCAGCAACACGGCCTGTCGGAGCCCGTGGCGCGCGCCTTGACGGTGCGCGGTGTGAGCAGCGAGGCCGTGCCGGGCTTCCTCGAGCCGCGCTTGCGCGAGCAGCTCCCCGACCCGAGCAGCCTCACCGACATGGATGGGGCGGTGGCGCGGGTCGTAGGGGCCATCGAAGCCGGCGAGCGTATTGCCATCTTCGGCGACTATGACGTGGACGGCGCCACCTCAGCCGCCTTGCTGCTGCGTTTCCTGGAGGCGCTTGGCGTGTCGGCCCGGCTCTATGTGCCTGATCGGCAGAGGGAAGGCTACGGCCCCAATGCGGAAGCGCTGAAGCTGCTGCGCGGGGAGGGGGCCAACCTGGTCATCACCGTCGACTGCGGCGTTTCGGCCCACGAGGCACTGGAGGAAGCCCAGTCGGTCGGCCTCGACAGCATCGTCCTTGACCACCACGCGGCCGAAGCCCGCCTGCCGCCGGCGGTCGCGGTGGTCAATCCCAACCGCTGGGACGATGAGAGCGGCCTGGGCCAGCTCGCCGCCGTCGGTGTCACCTATCTCTTTCTGGTGGCGCTCAATCGCGCGCTGCGCAAGGCCGGCTGGTACGAGAGCCAAGGCCGTGCCGCCCCCGACCTGCTGGGCCTGCTCGACCTGGTGGCGCTGGGCACGGTCTGCGACGTGGTGCCTCTGACCGGCCTCAACCGGGCCTTCGTCGCGCAGGGCCTCAAGGTGCTGGCCGGACGGCGCAACGAGGGCCTGCGCGCGCTGTGCGACGTTGCCGGCGTGGCCGAGCGCCCCGGCGGCTACCATCTCGGCTTTCTGCTCGGTCCGCGGGTGAATGCCGGCGGGCGCATTGGCGAGTCCCATCTTGGCGCGGAGCTGTTGAGCGCGGCCGATCCCGCCCGCTGCCGGGCCCTGGCTGAGCGGCTCGACGGCTACAACCAAGAGCGCCGGGCGATCGAGGCCGAGGTGCTGGAAGCGGCCGATGCGGCGTACCAGGAATCCGGCGCGCCGCGCGATCTGATCTTCGTCGCCGGGCAGGGCTGGCATCCCGGCGTGATCGGCATCGTCGCCGGCCGCTTGAAGGAGCGCTATGACCTGCCGGCCATCGTAGTGACGCAGGATGCCGATGGTCTGGGCAAAGGGTCCGGGCGTTCGGTGCCCGGGGTCGATCTCGGTGCGGCGGTGATTGCCGCCCGCCAGGCTGGCCTGTTGGTCAACGGCGGTGGCCACGCCATGGCGGCGGGCCTGACCGTGGCGGACGACAAGCTTGCGGAGCTGGAGCAGGTCCTGCGCGCGCGAATCGGGGCCCGCTTGGCGGAGATCGCCTACCGTCCCGCGCTCTCCATCGATGCTTGCCTCAGTCTCGCGGCGGCGCAAGGCAATCTCGTCCAGGCGCTCGAAAGCGTCGCGCCCTTCGGTGCCGGCAATCCGGAACCGCGCTTCGCCTTTGCCCAAGTAAAGACCTTTTCCGCCGACATCGTCGGGACGCAGCATGTCCGCGCCGTGTTCGGCGACGACTCGGGTGCCCGTCTGCGAGCGATTGCCTTCCGGGCCCTCGAGACGCCGCTCGGGGAACGGCTGTTGGCGCGCAGCGGTCGCCCGCTGCATGTCGCCGGGCGGCTGCGGGCCGATGCCTGGCGCGGCGGAGATGCCGTGCAGCTGCAGATCGACGATGTGGCGGACTGCGGTCTCTCTTGAGGTGGCCCAGCCTGGAGACGGGGACTGGACACGGGGAATTGATTCGCCTTTCTGTTTGCCGGACGAAGGCTAGTTCTGATCAAATAACGCAGATCGTGAGGGCCAGAGCAGGTGCTGAGAACGCTGTCGAGGTGGAGAAGGTTGGAGGCACTGGCCCTTGTGGCTTTGGCGGCGGTGGGCTTATGGGGCGCCGCGTCGGCCCGGGCACAGACGCCCGTGGCGTTGGAGCTGGTGCTGGCCGTGGACTCTTCCTCCAGCGTCACCTCCTGGGAGTTCGACCTGCAGATGCAGGGCTTGGCCCAGGCCTTCCGCGACCCTGGCGTGCAGGGCGCCATCGTGGCGGCGGGCGACTTTGGCGTGGCGGTCAGCCTGGTGCAGTGGTCGGGCAGCACGCGGCAGGTCTTGGCGACTGAATGGCACCTGGTGCGGGAGCCGGCGGATGCCGACGCCTTCGCCGATCTGCTCGATGAGACGCCGCGTTTTATCAGCGGCGGCAGCACCGCCATCGGCAGCGCCATCGAGTTCAGCGTCAACTTGATAGAATTCAATGAATTCGATGGCTTCCGGAAAGTTATTGATATTTCAGGTGATGGGCGAACCAACCAAGGCTTGCGCACCACGGCGATGCGGGATGCCGCCGTTGCGGCGGGGATCACCGTCAACGGCCTGACGATCCTGAACGAGGATCCGAGCGTCGATCACTACTACCTGCGCAACGTGATCGGCGGCACCGGCGCCTTCATCATGACCGCGACGGACTTCCGCGACTTCGCCCGGGCCATCCGGCTCAAGCTGATTCGGGAGATCGCTGGCCCGCCTGTCGCCGCCCTGCCGCAGTCGGAGGACTATGCGGCCGGGCACGGCATCCGCTAGAGAGTGCTTAAGAGGAGAGACGAGGGCAGGATCCCCTTGTCATTCCGGTTGGAATCCATTAGCTCCCATCCACGCCGTCCCTATCGTCTAGAGGCCTAGGACATCAGCCTTTCACGCTGAAGACACGGGTTCGACTCCCGTTGGGGACGCCATTCACCAAGAGCAAAAGATGCACTGGCCTTCAGACTCGGCGATGAGGGCGGGCAGGCTGTGGCAGCGCCGCAGAATCAATGGAAGCGTGGCTCACTCGGCAGTCAGGGGTGATCGACCATAGAGCCGTTCATAGGCGGCCGCCTGATTCTCCAAGCAGTACTGCAATAGCGCCCAGTCCGTCCCTTGCTCGCCACTGTGCCGCTGCTCGCATCGCTGATGTATCTCCCAGATCGGGGCGTTCTCGCTCGCGCGATCGATTAGGTCGTCGATGCTCTGCATGGCCTGAGTCTGGTTCCCCAAGCAGTACTCGATCAGCTCATAGTCGCCAGGGTGCTGTCTCTCGCACCATGGCAAGATGTCGTCACTTGCCGACGCATTCACGGAGAAGCCACTTAGAACAAGAGCCATAAGCATCGCGCGTGCCACCACAACACCCTCCCCTATAGTTTAACTTTCAGCCCTTTCCCAACTTGAACGAAGCTCTTGTCGAGGTCAAAGGAGACGACGTTCCATAGCAGGGGCTTCCAACCGGCCGTTTCGAGGGGCGCCGGGCAGTGCAAAGAAAAAGGCGCCGCAAAGCGCGGCGCCTTCGGAGGCTGGCCTTAAACGGGAGGAACGTACTCAGCCGGCTGCCGCCGTCATCGGCATGTCTTGGGTTTCCTCGACCGGGTCGCGCAGCACATAGCCGCGGCCCCAGACGGTCTCGATGTAGCTCTGGCCGCCGGTGGCGGACGCAAGCTTCTTGCGCAGCTTGCAGACGAAGACGTCGATGATCTTCAGCTCGGGCTCGTCGATGCCGCCGTAGAGATGGTTGAGGAACATCTCCTTCGTCAGGGTCGTGCCCTTGCGCAGGGACAGCAGCTCAAGGATGCCGTATTCCTTGCCGGTCAGGTGAATGGGCTGGGAGTCCACCTCGACCGTGCGGGCGTCGAGATTGACCGTCAGCTTGCCGGTGCGAATGACCGAGTCCGAATGGCCCTTGGAGCGGCGCACGATGGCCTGGATACGGGCGATCAGCTCGCGCTTGTCGAAGGGCTTGGTCAGGTAGTCGTCGGCGCCGAAACCGAGGCCTTTGATCTTTTCATCCAGGCCGGTGAGGCCGGAGAGAATGAGGATAGGGGTCTTGACCCGGGCGGCGCGCAGCCGGCGCAGCACCTCGTAGCCGTCGATGTCCGGCAACATCAGGTCGAGAACGATAATGTCGTAGTCGTAGAGCTTGCCGATCTCGAGGCCGTCTTCACCCATGTCGGTGGTGTCGCAGATATAGCTCTCAGACCGCAGCATCATCTCGATGCTTTGCGCTGTGGCGGCATCGTCTTCAACAAGCAGAACGCGCATGGCGGAGTCCCCTGGCCAGAAGTTTGTTTGTCTCGCTATTAACCATTTTCGTGCTCAGACATTAAGAAAGGCTTACCGGATGCCCGCGCCGGGGCAAGTTTTACCGTCAATTAAAGTGATCGCGAGAGACTGGCGGTCAACGTAGGCATGCGTCTTGGCGGTCACGAGGAAGGTTTATGGCGTCAGCGGTCGCCGGAGTTATCAAAGAAATAGAAGAGCTTGCGGAGTATCGTCGATACGGGCGCGTAAGCGGTATTCTCGGCATGACGGTCGAGGTCGCCGGCCTGCAGGAAGCCCTGTCGATTGGCGATTGGTGCCACCTGGAAAGCCGCAGCGGTGCGCGAATCGTGGCCGAGGCGATCGGTTTTCGCGGCGGCAAGGCCTTGCTCCAGCCTTTCGGTGCGCTCGACGGCATCGGGCTCGGCAGCAAGGTCGAGATGGCACGGGCGGAACCGGCCATCCATCCCTCTCGCGCTTGGCTCGGGCGTATTGTCAACGCCCTCGGCGAACCCCTTGACGGCAAAGGGCCGCTGCCCCGGGGAACGGAGCGTTGCCGCCTGCGTCAACCGGCGCCGCCGGCTCATGCCAGGCAACGGGTGGGAGAGAAGCTCGATCTTGGCGTGCGGGCCATTAATGCCTTCCTGACCTGCTGCCGCGGCCAGCGGATGGGTATTTTCGCTGGCTCCGGCGTCGGCAAGTCGGTGCTGCTCTCCATGCTGGCGCGCTACACCAGCGCCGAGGTTAACGTGGTGGGCCTGATCGGCGAGCGCGGCCGCGAGGTGCAGGAGTGGATCACCGACGAGCTGGGGCCGGAGGGCCTTGCCCATTCCGTGGTGGTGGTCGCTACCTCCGACGAGCCGCCCTTGATGCGACGGCAGGCCGCGCTGCTGACCCTGACTCTGGCCGAGTACTTCCGCGATCAGGGCAGCGACGTCCTCTGCCTGATGGATTCAGTGACCCGCTATGCCATGGCCCTGCGGGAGATCGGCCTCTCAGCCGGCGAGCCGCCGGCCGCCAAGGGCTACACCCCCTCGGTCTTCTCGGAGCTGCCAAAGCTCCTGGAGCGGGCCGGGCCAGGGGTGCAGGGCAGCGGCACGGTCACCGGGCTCTTCACCGTGCTGGTCGAGGGCGACGATCAGAACGAGCCGATCGCGGATGCGGTGCGCGGCATCCTGGACGGTCATATCGTACTCGACCGCCGCATTGCCGAGCGCGGGCGCTATCCGGCCATCGACGTCCTGAAGAGCGTTTCGCGAACCCTGCCGGGCTGCAACGAGGATTGGCAGAACGGCCTTCTGGTGCGCGGCCGGGAACTGCTTTCGACCTACGAGAACATGGCCGAGCTGATTCGCATCGGTGCCTACAAGGCCGGCAGCGACGCCAAGGTGGACGAGGCCATCCACTACAATGCCGGGCTTGAGGCCTTTCTGAGCCAGGACAAGGCCGAGCAGAGCGCGCTGAGCGAAAGCTACGGGCGCCTTGCGACGCTGCTCAATATGCCCGGCGGGGAGACGGCCGATGCCGCGTCCTAACGGTGAAGGGAGGCGGCGGTGAGCGCGCTCGCACGCCTGGTGCAGATCCACCGTTGGGACCTGGAGCAGCGGCGCAAGCGGCTTGCCGAGCTGGAAGAGCTCGCCGCCAAGACCCGCCGCCAGATTGCCGAGGTCGATGACCAGATCGAGGAGGAGAAGGAGCACGCGGCCAAGTCACCGGAGGGCTCCCGGTTGTTTGCCTCTTTCCTGAATGTTGCCCTGACGCGGCGCAAGCGGGCGGAGGCGCGTCTGGCTTCGCTGGACGGCGCCATGACCAAGGCGCGCGCCGAGGTGCAGCAGTCCTTCCAGGAGCTCAAGAAGTTCGAGGTCGCCAGCGAGCAGCAGGAGGAGCGCCGCGCGTTCGAGGACAAGCGCCGGCAGCAGGTCGAGTTCGACGAGTTGGGCCTGACTTCGCACCGGCGACGGGCCGGCGGCGAAGATCCTCTATCCTGAAACACTGCTGTCCGCTTAAGCGCTGAAGTGCCTTCTCTTGTCCGCTCCGCGGACACCCCCCCCCACCCTGACCCTCCCCCTCGCTGGGGGGAGGGAATTCCGGTTTCTCCGCTGTCACTTACACCTCCCCCCTTGAGGCAGGGCTAACGCACATGAGTCATGAGTTTGAGGAGGAAAGTATCGTCCCATCCGGCGCGTCGTCGTTTCAAGTTGAGAGAGCTCTTCTTGGGGTGAC